>NZ_JBVKAI010000014.1:0-222597 GCF_055639495.1 Streptomyces sp. NPDC039424 | reverse complement strand
CCCTCTCGGGCTTTCCTCCGGGCTTCCCTTCGGTGTTTCCGACTCTATCAGACTGTTTCCGGTCCGATTTCCTCGGTGCTTTCCAGGTTCTCGCTCTCGCGTTTCCCTTTCCGGCGGTTCCGACTTTATCAGAAGTTCTGAGTCGGAATTTCCACCCGCTCCGGGACTCGCCGGTCACGTATGAGGTGTCCGGGTTCCCGATCGGGCGGAGCCGTAAACGTACTGGAGCGGGGCGCCCCGATGCAAATCGGGGCGCCCCGCTCCATGTTCACGCGTACGAGGGGTCGTACGCGGGTCAGACCTCCACGACGACCGGGAGGATCATCGGCCTGCGCCGATAGCTGTCCGAGACCCACTTGCCCAGCGTGCGGCGGATGAGTTGCTGCATCTGGTGAGGTTCGACCACGCCGTCCTGGGCCGACCGCTCCAGTACTTCGGTGATCCTCGGGATGACGTCCGAGAAGGCGGAGTCCTCGATGCCGGAACCGCGGGCCTGGATGTGCGGGCCGCCGGTGATCTTTCCGGTGGACGAGTCCATGACCACGAAGACCGAGATGATGCCCTCGTCACCGAGGATCTTGCGGTCCTTCAGGGCCGGCTCTCCCACGTCGCCGACGGAGAGGCCGTCGACGTAGACGTATCCGGCCTGGACCTTGCCGGAGATCTTCGCCTTGCCCTCGACGAGGTCGACGACCACGCCGTCCTCGGCGATCACGATCCGGTCGTGCGGAACGCCGGTGAGCGCGCCGAGTTCGGCGTTGGCCCGCAGATGGCGCCATTCGCCGTGCACCGGCATCAGGTTCTTCGGGCGGCAGATGTTGTAGAAGTACAGCAGCTCGCCCGCGGACGCGTGGCCCGATACGTGCACCTTGGCGTTGCCCTTGTGGACGACGTTCGCGCCCCAGCGGGTCAGGCCGTTGATCACGCGGTACACCGCGTTCTCGTTCCCCGGGATCAGCGAGGACGCCAGGATGACGGTGTCGCCCTCGACGATCCGGATCTGGTGGTCGCGGTTCGCCATGCGCGACAGCGCCGCCATCGGTTCGCCCTGGGAGCCCGTGCAGACCAGGACCACCTCGTGGTCCGGGAGGTCGTCGAGCGTCTTGACGTCGACCACCAGACCCGGCGGGACCTTCAGATAGCCCAGGTCCCGGGCGATGCCCATGTTGCGCACCATCGAACGGCCGACGAAGGCGACCCGGCGGCCGTACTCGTGCGCCGCGTCCAGAATCTGCTGGATGCGGTGGACGTGGCTGGCGAAGCTCGCCACGATGATCCGCTTGCGGGCGTTCGCGAAGACCGTGCGCAGGACGTTGGAGATGTCCCGCTCGGGCGGCACGAACCCCGGGACCTCGGCGTTCGTCGAGTCGGCGAGGAGAAGGTCGATCCCCTCCTCACTCAGCCGCGCGAACGCGTGCAGGTCGGTCAGCCGGTTGTCGAGCGGGAGCTGGTCCATCTTGAAGTCGCCGGTGTGGACCACCATGCCCGCGGGGGTGCGGATGGCCACGGCCAGCGCGTCGGGGATGGAGTGGTTGACCGCGACGAACTCGCAGTCGAAGGGACCGACGCGCTCGCGGTTCCCCTCCGTCACCTCGAGGGTGTACGGACGGATGCGGTGCTCCTGGAGCTTGGCCTCGATGAGGGCGAGGGTCAGCTTGGAGCCGATCAGCGGGATGTCCGGCTTCTCGCGGAGCAGGAAGGGGACACCGCCGATGTGGTCCTCGTGGCCGTGGGTGAGGACGATGCCCTCGATGTCGTCGAGGCGGTCTCTGATGGACGAGAAGTCCGGCAGGATCAGGTCGATTCCGGGCTGCTCCTCCTCGGGGAAGAGCACTCCGCAGTCGACGATCAGGAGGCGGCCTCCGTACTCGAAGACCGTCATGTTTCGGCCGATCTCGCCGAGGCCGCCGAGCGGGGTGACCCGCAGGCCGCCCTCGGGCAGCGGCGGCGGGGGGGCCAGTTCAGGATGCGGATGACTCAAAAGACTCTCCTCACCACACGCGCCACGTACCGGTAGGGCACGTGGCGCGCATGACGTTCGTGCAGAAGCAGTTGTCGTTGTGGGGTACGGGCACCGGTGGCCCGCTCATTCAGTTGGTATTCAGTTGTGGAGCCTTGGTGCGCGGCGCGCGGCGCGCGAAGTCTGGTACTAGAGCTGTACCCCGCCGGCAGCAAGATCGATCTTGAGCTGGGCGATCTCTTCGGGTGTGAGTTCGACCATAGGCGCGCGGAGCGGTCCGGCGGGCAGGCCCTGGAGCGCGAGCGCGGCCTTGGTGGTCATGACGCCCTGCGTGCGGAACATGCCGGTGTAGACCGGGAGCAGCTTCTGGTGGATCTCGGTCGCCTTCTGGACGTCACCCGAGACGAAGGCCTCCACGAGGGCCCGCAGGTCGGGGGTGACCACGTGGCCCACGACCGAGACGAAGCCGACCGCGCCCACGGAGAGCAGCGGCAGGTTCAGCATGTCGTCGCCGGAGTACCAGGCGAGGCCGGACTGGGCGATGGCCCAGCTGGCGCGGCCGAGGTCGCCCTTGGCGTCCTTGTTGGCGACGATCCTCGGGTGCTCGGCGAGCCGGACCAGTGTCTCGGTGTTGATCGGGACGCCGCTGCGACCGGGGATGTCGTACAGCATGACCGGCAGCTCGGCGGCGTCGGCGACGGCCTTGAAGTGCCGGTACAGGCCTTCCTGAGGGGGCTTGTTGTAGTACGGCGTGACGACCAGCAGGCCGTGTGCGCCGACCTTCTCGGCGGTGCGGGCCAGCTCGATGCTGTGGCGGGTGTCGTTGGTGCCGACGCCGGCCACGATGTGGGCGCGGTCGCCGACCGCCTCCAGTACGGCTCGTACGAGGTCCGCTTTCTCCGCGTCGCTGGTGGTGGGCGACTCGCCGGTGGTGCCGTTGACGATCAGGCCGTCGTTGCCTGCGTCCACCAGGTGGGTGGCGAGTCGCTGCGCGCCGTCGAGGTCGAGTGCGCCGTCCGCCGTGAAGGGCGTGACCATGGCGGTGAGGACCCGCCCGAAGGGGGTCTGCGGAGTCGAGGTCGGAGCCATGGGTAACACGCTACTCGGTACGCAATACGTGGTCTTCCCTTGGGGTGCCGGGAAAGTCAGGACAAAAGAGGAACCCGGCACTGCCTGCTCGGGGGTTCAAGCAGTGCCGGGTCCGTTTGATCAGGCTAGATGAACTTCCCCAAATGCCGCAATACGGACACTTCGCCAGGCTGACCCGTACATGTGTGCCGCGCTACGGCGCGACGCGGCCGTTGGCGTTGAATGCGGCGTACGTGAGCGGCATGAGCTTGGCCCACTCGGCCTCCATCCTCTCGCCCACCATCTCGATCTCCCGCTGCGGGAAGGACGGCACCTTGGCCAGCTCGTGCTGGGTGCGCAGGCCGAGGAAGTGCATCAGCGAGCGGGCGTTGCAGGTCGCGTACATCGAGGAGAACAGGCCCACCGGGAGGACCGAGCGGGCCACCTCGCGCGCGACGCCGGCGGCCAGCATCTCCTGGTAGGCCTCGTACGCCTGCCGGTAGGAGTCCTCCATCACGCGGCCGACCAGTTCCTGCTGGGCCTGGGTGCCCTCGACGAAGACGTACTTGCCGGGGCGGCCCTCCTGGACGAGCTTGCGGGACTCGTCGGGGACGTAGAAGACCGGCTGGAGCTCGCGGTAGCGGCCGCTCTCCTCGTTGTACGACCAGCCCACGCGGTGCCGCATGAACTCGCGGAAGACGAAGATCGGGGCGCTGATGAAGAAGGTCATCGAGTTGTGCTCGAAGGGGCTGCCGTGCCGGTCCCGCATCAGGTAGTTGATCAGGCCCTTGGAACGCTCCGGGTCCTTGCTCAACTCGTCCAGGGACTTCTCCCCGACGGTCGACACACGGGCCGCGAACAGCACGTCCGAGTCAGCCGCGCTGTGTTTGACCAGTTCGACGGTGACGTCGCTACGCAGGTCGATCTTGAGTTCGTCGTCGGGGGTGGGGGTCACGATGCGGAGGGTCCTTCCCATCTCGTCTCTTGGCGACGCCACTCTACGGCCCCACGAAACGGGGCGTTGAGTGGCGGGACCCGATGAAGTCGGTGAAAGCGGGCACCCTTTCGGGGACCCGTGCGTCTGTGTTGATGAGAGGCACTCGTTCTACCCCGAAAGGAGACTCGTCCCCGATGTTCCGTCGGCGCGAGCCCGTACCCTTCGCCTTCCTCGCCGAGGCCGACAGGTTCCGCGGCAATGTCACTCCCCCGGCCCCTGAGCGGGCGTCCGTCGGCCAGATAGCCGGGCGCTGGCTGCTGGCGCTCACCATCGTCGCCGGGCTCGTGGGCTCCCTGCTCCTCGGGATGCCCGCGCTGTCCACACCGTCCGGCGCGCAGGCCCAGCAGTCACAGGCTTCACAGGGGCACTGACTCTTCCGGGCCCCCTCGGGTGGTGAGCAGGAACACAGGCGGATAGCCTCACCGGGCACAGCCCATGCATGGATTGAGTGAGGACCAGCCGTGCCCCTGCCCTTCCTGACGGCCGACCGTACGTTCGAGGCGGCGCCCGACAGCGCGCTGCCGTACGACGACCGCGACCGCTGGCGGCGCCCCTACCGGCCCGGACCCTGGCGGGTGGGCGCCGCGGCGCTGTGCCTGATGCTCGCCTCGTTCGTGCTGTTCGCCGCGGTCCTCATCGCCCTGACCGGCTCACTGTCCTCGGCCGGGACGGTCCTCGGCATCGCGCTGGTGATCATCCTCGGCGCGCTGCGGCTGCTGCGCATGGGCGTGTGGGTGAGCGAGCGCGGGGTGCGCCAGGTGGGTTTCCTCCTCACGCGTACGGCGCCGTGGGAGCGGATCGCGGGAGTGCGCACGGTGCAGCGGCCGGTTCGCTGGCTGGGGCTGCCCCGCACGGTGCAGGGGCAGGCGCTGACCCTCGTACACAGGGATCGTGGCACGGAGGACCTGCCGCCGCTGCTGACCACGCACGGCCTGGACTTCCTGGCCCGGCCCTCGGCCTTCGACCGGGCGGCGGACGCGGTGGAGGCGTGGGCGGCGGAGTACCGGCGGGACTGAGCCCGGAAGCGACGTGAACGGGCCGGTCCGCAGCGGTGCGGACCGGCCCTTTTCTCGTCTTCGTCGCCGTATGGCTCAGGCCTGGACCGGCCTGCCCTCGTGCAGAGCGATCGCGCGCTGCATCGCCTTGCGGGCGCGTGGGGTGTCGCGGGCGTCGTGGTAGGCCACGGCTAGGCGGAACCAGCTGCGCCAGTCGTCGGGGGCGGCCTCCGTCTCGGCCTTGCGCCTGGCGAAGACCTCGTCGGCCGAGTCGCGGTCGACGCGGCCGCTCGGGGTGCGCTTCAGCTCGTCCACGGGCAGGCCGCCCTCGGCGTCGAGTTCGGCGGCGAGCTGGTTGGCCTTGCGGACGAACTGGGTGTTCTTCCACAGGAACCACAGGCCGATCACCGGCAGGATCAGTACCGCGACCCCGAAGGTGACGGTGAGGATCGTGCCGGACTGGATGAGCATGACACCGCGGCTGCCGACCAGGAGGAAGTAGAAGACCAGGACGGCGGCCGTGACGGCATAGGAGATCTTCGCGCGCATGTGAGCAGGCCTCTTGTCAGCCCAGGTCCAGGAAGTGTTCCAGGCCGAAGGTCAGGCCCGGAGTGGTCACCACGCGGCGCGCGCCGAGCAGGATGCCCGGCATGAAGCTGCTGTGGTGGAGCGAATCGTGGCGGATGGTGAGCGTCTCGCCCTCGCCGCCCAGCAGCACCTCCTGGTGGGCCAGCAGCCCGCGCAGGCGTACGGCGTGGACGGGGACGCCGTCCACGTTCGCCCCGCGCGCGCCGTCCAGGGCCGTCACCGTGGCGTCCGGCGCCTGCGCGGTGCCGGCCTGGCGGCGGGCCTCGGCGATGAGCTGGGCGGTGCGCGTGGCGGTGCCGCTGGGGGCGTCCACCTTGTTCGGGTGGTGCAGTTCGACGACCTCGACGGACTCGAAGTACGGCGCGGCGATCTGCGCGAACTTCATGGTCAGCACGGCTCCGATGGAGAAGTTCGGCGCGATGAGCACACCGGTCTCCGGGGACTGCGCGAGCCAGCCGTTCAGCTGCGCGAGACGGTCGTCGGTCCAGCCCGTCGTACCGACGACCGCGTGGATGCCGTGGCGCACGCAGAAGTCGAGGTTGTCCATGACCGAGGCGGGGGTGGTCAGCTCGACCGCGACCTGGGCGCCGTTGTCCGCCAGCGTCTCCAGCTTGTCGCCCCGGCCCAGGGCGGCGACCAGCTCCATGTCCTCGGCGGCCTCGACGGCCCGTACCGCCTCGGCACCGATGCGTCCCTTGGCCCCGAGGACCGCCACGCGCAGCTTGCTCATGTCTGTTGCTTCCTTAGCGAGGGGTGTTAGACGACAGCGAGGGGTGTTAGACGACGGCGTCGTGCAGCCGTGCGGCCTGCTTGTCCTTCAGCGGGCCGATGACCGACAGCGACGGGCGCTGTCCCAGGATGTCGCGGGCGACCGCGCGGACCTCGTCCGGGGTGACCGCGGCTATCGCCGCCAGCATGTCGTCGACGGACATCTGCTCGCCCCAGCACAGCTCGCTCTTGCCGATACGGTTCATCAGCGCGCCGGTGTCCTCCAGGCCCAGCACCGTGGAGCCCTGGAGCTGGCCGACGGCGCGGCCGATCTCGTCGTCGGAGAGACCGTGCTCGGCCACGTGGTCGAGCTCGTCGCGGCAGATCTTCAGCACGTCGTGCACCTGGCTCGGGCGGCAGCCCGCGTACACGCCGAACAGGCCGCAGTCGGCGAAGCCGGAGGTGTACGAGTAGACGCTGTAGGCCAGGCCGCGCTTCTCCCGGACCTCCTGGAACAGGCGCGAGGACATGCCGCCGCCGAGGGCCGTGTTCAGCACGCCCATGGCCCAGCGGCGGTCGTCGGTGCGGGCCAGGCCGGGCATGCCGAGGACGACGTGCGCCTGCTCGGTCTTGCGGCCCAGCAGCTCGACGCGGCCCGCGGTGCGGATGCTGCGCCGGCCCTCTCGCGGGGCGAAGGGCTGGGCCTCGGGGTTCTTGAGGGCGCCCGCCTTCTCGAAGGCGGCACGGACCTGTCGTACGACCTTGTTGTGGTCGATGTTGCCGGCGCACGCGACCACGAGGTGGGTCGGGTCGTAGTGCTTCTTGTAGAAGCGGCGGATGCGGTCGGCGGTGAGGGCGTTGACCGTGTCGACCGTGCCCAGGACCGGGCGGCCGAGGGGGTTGTCGCCGAACATCGTGTGCGCGAACAGGTCGTGCACGCAGTCGCCCGGGTCGTCCTCGGTCATGGCGATCTCTTCGAGGATCGCGCCGCGCTCGACGTTGACGTCCTCCTCCAGGATCAGGGAGCTGGTCAGCATGTCGCAGACGACGTCTATGGCGAGCGGCAGGTCGGTGTCGAGCACCCGCGCGTAGTAGCACGTGTACTCCTTCGCCGTGAACGCGTTCATCTCGCCGCCGACGGCGTCGATGGCGGAGGAGATGTCGAGGGCGGACCTGCGCTGCGTGCCCTTGAAGAGGAGGTGCTCCAGGTAGTGCGTGGCGCCGTTCAGGGACGGCGTCTCGTCTCGGGAGCCGACGTGCGCCCAGATGCCGAAGGTCGCGGAGCGCACGGAGGGCAGGGTCTCGGTGACGATGCGCAGGCCGCCGGGGAGGGTGGTCTTGCGGACCGTGCCGATGCCACCCGTGCCCTTGATGAGGGTTTGGGTACGGGCGACGGCCCGCGCCTCCGAGGAGGAGCGGGCCGTCACCTTGGAGCCACGGGACGTCACTGGTCGGCGTCGTCCTTCGTCGTCTCGGCGCCCTCGGCGGAGCCGCTGTCGGACTCGCCCTCGATCACGGGGATGAGGGAGAGCTTGCCGCGGGAGTCGATCTCGGCGATCTCGACCTGGACCTTCTGGCCCACGCCGACGACGTCCTCGACGTTCTCCACGCGCTTGCCGCCGGCCAGCTTGCGGATCTGCGAGATGTGCAGCAGACCGTCCTTGCCGGGCAGCAGGGAGACGAACGCACCGAAGGTGGTCGTCTTCACGACCGTACCCAGGTAGCGCTCGCCGACCTCGGGCATCGTCGGGTTGGCGATGCCGTTGATCGTGGCGCGGGCGGCCTCGGCCGAGGGACCGTCGGCGGCACCGATGTAGATCGTGCCGTCGTCCTCGATGGTGATCTCGGCGCCCGTGTCCTCCTGGATCTGGTTGATCATCTTGCCCTTGGGGCCGATGACCTCACCGATCTTGTCGACCGGGATCTTGACGGTGATGATCCGCGGCGCGTTCGGGGACATCTCGTCGGGCCGGTCGATGGCCTCCATCATCACGTCGAGGATGTGGAGGCGGGCGTCGCGGGCCTGCTTGAGGGCCGCGGCCAGGACGGAGGCCGGGATGCCGTCCAGCTTGGTGTCGAGCTGGAGGGCGGTCACGAAGTCCTTGGTGCCGGCGACCTTGAAGTCCATGTCACCGAAGGCGTCCTCCGCACCGAGGATGTCGGTGAGGGTGACGTAGTGCGTCTCGCCCTCGATCTCCTGGGAGATCAGGCCCATGGCGATACCGGCGACCGGGGCCTTCAGCGGCACACCGGCGTTCAGCAGCGACATGGTGGAGGCGCAGACCGAGCCCATGGACGTCGAGCCGTTGGAGCTGAGGGCCTCGGACACCTGGCGGATCGCGTAGGGGAACTCCTCGCGCGTGGGCAGCACCGGCACGAGGGCGCGCTCGGCGAGGGCGCCGTGGCCGATCTCGCGGCGCTTCGGGGAGCCGACGCGGCCGGTCTCACCGGTGGAGTACGGCGGGAAGTTGTAGTTGTGCATGTAGCGCTTGCGGGTCACCGGGGAGAGGGTGTCCAGCTGCTGCTCCATACGGAGCATGTTGAGGGTGGTGACGCCCAGGATCTGAGTCTCGCCACGCTCGAACACGGCCGAACCGTGCACCCGCGGGATGGCCTCGACCTCGGCGGCCAGCGTGCGGATGTCGGTGACACCGCGGCCGTCGATGCGCTTCTTCTCCTTGATGACGCGCTCACGGACCAGGGTCTTGGTCAGCGAGCGGTACGCGGCGGAGATCTCCTTCTCGCGGCCCTCGAACTCCGGCAGGAGCTTCTCGGCGGCGAGCTGCTTGACGCGGTCCAGCTCGGACTCGCGCTCCTGCTTGCCGGCGATGGTGAGCGCCTGGGCGAGCTCGGGGCGGACGGCGGCCGTCAGCGCCTCGAGGACGTCGTCCTGGTAGTCCAGGAAGATCGGGAACTCGGCGGTCGGCTTGGCGGCCTTCGACGCGAGGTCGGCCTGGGCCTTGCAGAGCACCTTGATGAAGGGCTTCGCGGCGTCCAGACCGGCGGCGACGACCTCCTCGGTGGGCGCCTCGGAGCCGCCCTCGACCAGCTTGATGGTCTTGTCGGTGGCCTCGGCCTCCACCATCATGATCGCCACGTCGCCGTCCTCCAGGACGCGACCGGCGACCACCATGTCGAAGACGGCGTCCTCGAGCTCGGTGTGCGTCGGGAAGGCCACCCACTGACCGCGGATCAGCGCGACGCGGACGCCGCCGATCGGGCCGGAGAAGGGCAGGCCGGCCAGCTGCGTCGACGCGGACGCGGCGTTGATCGCCACGACGTCGTACAGGTGGTCGGGGTTGAGCGCCATGATCGTGGCGACGACCTGGATCTCGTTGCGCAGGCCCTTCTTGAAGGACGGGCGCAGCGGGCGGTCGATCAGGCGGCAGGTGAGGATCGCGTCCTCGCTCGGCCGGCCCTCACGGCGGAAGAAGGAACCGGGGATCTTCCCGGCCGCGTACATGCGCTCCTCGACGTCCACCGTCAGGGGGAAGAAGTCGAGCTGGTCCTTGGGGTTCTTGGAGGCGGTGGTGGCCGACAGCACCATGGTGTCGTCGTCCAGGTACGCCACGGCGGAACCGGCGGCCTGCTTGGCCAGGCGGCCCGTCTCGAAGCGGATGGTGCGGGTACCGAAGGCGCCATTGTCGATGACGGCCTCGGCGTAGTGGGTCTCGTTCTCCACTAGCGTTTTCTCCGTTACTTGTCGTCTTTCGTCCCTCCCCGCCCGTGTGGCGGGGGGACGGTGGCGGAGAAGCGCTCCGTGCAGTGCGGGCCGGTCTTCGATCGAAGCACCCGGGGCTCGCTTCCCCCCGGGGGCCACTACCGAGGACCGGCGGCGGCGTGGTGCGCTTCTCCTCGTGTCCTACGTATTGCGTTTTGCTACCACACTACAAAGCGTGGGTGACACTCCGCACGTTTCCGTACGTACGGCAAAGGGAGCGGCCCCCGATGTTCCACGGGAACCGCTCCCTTCACGGCGACTTACTTGGCGCCCGCCGCACCGCGGCGGATGCCGAGGCGGTCGACCAGCGCACGGAAGCGCTGGATGTCCTTCTTGGCGAGGTACTGCAGCAGGCGGCGGCGCTGACCGACCAGGATCAGCAGACCACGGCGGGAGTGGTGGTCGTGCTTGTGGGTCTTGAGGTGCTCGGTCAGGTCGGAGATCCGACGGGACAGCAGAGCGACCTGGACCTCGGGGGAGCCGGTGTCACCCTCCTTGGTACCGAACTCGCCGATGATCTGCTTCTTCGTAGCGGCGTCGAGCGACACGCGTACTCCTCGTAGTCTTCAAGTGGCCACCGAGTGCCCCCGGTCTTTGTCTCGGGGGAGCTTCCGTTACTCGGGAGGCGGGGATCCGCTGGGCGCGGCCTCCAGGGCCTGCAGGGGGTGCCTGCGGGGCTCCGGGGGTGCGTACACAAACGGCCATCAGCCAGGGTACCAGTGCCCGCGGACGGCGCGGCCCCGCCCTATCCCACCAGGGAGCGCACCTCGGTGAGGACACCGAGTACCGCGAGGCAGAGCGGGACCAGGGTGAGCAGGACGGCGCCCTCGGCGAGGTCGAGGAATCGGCCCCAGAAGGGTGACAGCCCCTTGCGCGGTACGACGATGCCGATCCCGGTGATCAGGGCGGCCCCGGCCGCGACGGCAGCCGTCAGCAAGGCGGCGCGCAGATCGAGCGCACCGCGCTCGCCGTGCAGGACGAAGTCGGCGACGGCCCCGGCCGGCGGGTGCAGCGCGAGGCCGAGCAGCAGCAGCGCGACGGCCGCGAGGCCGGCCACCAGGACGCAGGCCACCTGGGAGGTGTACCGGAAGAGCCGGGCCCGGATCAGCATGGCCAGCCCCGTGGTCAGGGCGAGCAGCCGGCCCCAGACGTTGTCCGAGAAGCCGAGGACCGCCGCGGCGGCGACCACCACCGCCGATGTGCCGCCCACCAGGCCGAGCAGCATCTCGTGGCCGCGCCTGGCCTGTGCGGCGATGCGCTCGGCGTCGAGCGGGTCGGCGTCCGGGCCCTGCGCGGGGTCGGGGTCGAAGTCGTCGTGGGTGGCGGAGCGCGGCGAGGCGTAGCCGATGGGCAGCCGGGCGAAGCGGGCCGAGAGGCCCGGCAGGAACGCCACCAGTCCGATGGCGACAGGGGCGCACACCGAGGCGGCTCCCGTGGCGGACGCCTCGCCGAGGATGGCCACGAAGGTGGCGAGGGTGCCCGCCGTCGCCAGGAAGGAGGCGGCCACGAAGGGTGCGTCCCCGCCGGGGGTGAGCGCGACCAGCGCGACCGAGGCCACCAGGACGGTCACACAGCCGAGCATGAACTGCAGCTTGCCCGGACCCTGCCCGTCCGGCGGCGCGACGATTCCGGCGCCGGCGATCATCAGCAGGGGCAGCGCGCCCAGCCCCACCGCGACGGCCGCGGCCCGGTCCGCGTACACCCGCGCACGAACACTCGCGAAAGCCGTCAGCAGCAGGCCGAGCCCGCCGGCGATGACTCCGGGCAGCCCGTGCGTGTCGTGGCGCACGGGATCGGCGTACCAGAGGACGAAGCCGCACAGCAGCAACAGGAGCGCGCCGCCGGTCAGGCCCGCGACGCGCAGCAGGTCGTCGCTCCACAGGTGCCGGTCGCGTACGACGGCGGAGGCGACGGCGTCCGAGACGTCGTCGTAGACCGCGGGCGGCAGCGACTCGGCGAAGGGGCGCAGGCTGAGCACCTCGCCGTCGAGGACCCGTTCGTCCGCGAGGGTGCGGGCGCCGTCGAGCACACTGCCGTCGCGGCGGACCAGGTGGTAGCCGGTCGGGGTGCCGACGGGCTGGGTCTGGCCCGTGAGGCGGAGGATCTCCGGGTAGACGTCCGCGACGGGGATGTCCACCGGGAGCGCCACGTCGATCCGGCTGTCGGGTGCCACCACCGTGACCCTGCAGAACCCCGTCGCCGCGGTCGTACTCACCTTCACTGCCCCCCTGTTCGCGGATGCGTACGCTGCGGGCGTCACCCTACCGGCACGCGGTGTCAGTGGTGGCAAGTAGGATCGCCGGCACACGGAGGACGACCGTCGCCACGGGGGTGCCGGTGATCAACCGATCGTCCGTATAGGGGGATTGATGCTCCGGTGAGCCAGATCGTCATCAAGCGCCCGCCGCGCACCTTGCCGCCCGAAGTGCCCGTGGATGAGCTGCAATTGGAGGCTCCTCCCGAGCTGCCGCGCGGGCAGCAGGAGGGCATGCTGATGCAGGTCCTGCCGACGCTCGGCATGGGCTCGTCGGTGGTGTTCTACTTCGCGTCGCCGAACGCCCACCCGTTCATGCGGATCATGGGCGTGGTGATGCTGATGTCGACGGCCGCGATGGTGGTCTCGCAGATCATCCGCTACCGCCGCGGTACGCAAGGGCAAATGGCCGATGTGCGCCGCGACTATCTCCGGTACCTCGCGCAGACCCGGCGTTCGGTCCGCAAGACCGCGCTGCGGCAGCGGGACGCCCAGCTGTACCTGCATCCGTCGCCGGAGCAGCTGTGGTCGGTGGTCGCCGAGGGCAGCCGGGTGTGGGAACGGCGGGTCGGGGACGCGGACTTCGGCCAGGTGCGGATCGGACTGGGCCCGCAGCAGCTGTCCACGCCCCTGGTGGCGCCGCACACCGCGCCCGTGGACGAGCTGGAACCGCTGAGCGCCGGCGCCATGCAGCGGTTCCTGGCGGTGCACGGCCAGTTGGACGGCCTGCCGGTGGCGGTCTCGCTCCGCGCCTTCTACCACGTGACGGTGTCCGGCGACCCGGAGTGCGCGCAGGCCGCGGCACGCTCGCTCGTGGCCCAGGCCACCACCCTGCACTCCCCCGACGACCTGATCGTGGCCGTCGTCACGTCCCCCGGCGCGGTGGGCCGCTGGGACTGGACCAAGTGGCTGCCGCACTGCCAGCTGCCGGGGCAGTTCGACGGAGCCGGCACGCGCCGCCTGTTCGGCGACGACCTGGGCGAGCTGGAGCAGTTGCTGACCGGCCGCCTGGACGGCCGGCCGCGCTTCGGCCGGGACGCTCAGCCACTGCTGGACCAGCCGCACATCCTGGTGGTCCTCGACGGCGGCATGGTGCCCCCGACCTCCGCGTTCGCGGCGGCGGAGGGCCTGCAGGGAGTCACCATCGTCGAGGTGGTCCCCGGCGAGCTCGACCAGGCCCGCGGCGACCTGTCCGTCGTCGTACGCCCGGAGCGGCTGTGGCTGGACTCCGGCGGCGGCGTCGCCTACGAGGGCGTGCCCGACGGGCTGTCCCTGCCCGCCGCGGAGGCCCTGGCCCGGCAGCTCGCGCCGCTGCGCATGGGCGGCGGCGACGATGACGAACCACTGCTCGCCAACCTGGACTTCACCGATCTGCTGGGCCTCGGCGACGCCGCGTCCGTGGACGTCACGCGCACGTGGCGGCCGCGTTCCACGCCGGAGCGGCTGCGCGTGCCGATCGGCGTCGGCGAGGACGGCCAGCCCGTGATGCTGGACCTCAAGGAGGCCGCCCAGGACGGCATGGGCCCGCACGGTCTGTGCGTGGGCGCCACCGGCTCCGGCAAGTCGGAGCTGCTGCGCACCCTGGTGCTGGGCCTCGCGGTCACCCACTCCTCCGAGACGCTGAACTTCGTCCTCGCCGACTTCAAGGGCGGCGCGACCTTCGCCGGCATGTCGCAGATGCCGCACGTCGCGGCCGTGATCACCAACCTGGCGGACGACCTGACCCTGGTCGACCGCATGGGCGACGCCATCCGGGGCGAGCTGCAACGGCGCCAGGAGCTGCTGCGCTCGGCCGGCAACTACGCCAACCTCCACGACTACGAGAAGGCGCGTGCCGCGGGTGCGCCCCTGGAGCCGCTGGCCTCCCTCGTCCTCGTGATCGACGAGTTCAGCGAACTCCTCACGGCCAAACCGGACTTCATCGACATGTTCATCCAGATCGGCCGCATCGGCCGCTCCCTGGGTGTGCACCTGCTGCTCGCCTCGCAGCGCCTGGAGGAGGGCCGGCTCCGGGGCCTGGACACCTACCTGTCGTACCGGATCGGTTTGCGCACGTTCTCCGCCGCCGAGTCCCGTGCGGCCCTGGGCGTGCCGGACGCCTATCACCTGCCCTCCGTCCCCGGCTCCGGGTACCTGAAGTTCGGCACGGACGAGATGGTCCGCTTCAAGGCGGCGTACGTGTCGGGGACGTACCGTGCGGGCGGGCCCGTGGTCACGCAGGGCAGCCTGTCCATCGAGCGCCGGCCGGCGCTCTTCACGGCGCCGCCCGTGCCGGTGGCCTACCTGGCCCCCGACCCGGCGCGACTGCAGGAACCGGCCGCCCGTCCGGAGGACGACGCGCTGGCCGACACCGTGCTGGACGTCATCGTGCAGCGGCTCGAGGGCCAGGGCGTGCCCGCGCACCAGGTGTGGCTGCCCCCGCTGGACCAGGCGCCGACGCTGGACCAGTTGCTGCCCGCGCTGTCCGTGTCCCCGGAACGGGGCCTACAGGCACCCGAGTACTCGCGTCCGGGTGGTCTGACGGTTCCGCTGGGTCTGATCGACAAGCCCTTCGAGCAGAAGCGCGAGGTGTTGTACCGGGACTTCTCCGGCGCGGCGGGCCACATGATGGTCGTGGGCGGCCCGCAGTCCGGAAAGTCGACGCTCCTGCGCACCCTGGTGACGTCGTTCGCGCTGACGCACACCCCGCACGAGGTGCAGTTCTACTGCCTGGACTTCGGTGGCGGCGGTCTGGTTTCGCTGTCGGACCTCCCCCACGTGGGCGGTGTGGCCTCGCGCCTCGACCCGGAGCGGGTCCGGCGCACGGTCGCGGAGGTGGCGGGCATCCTCAACCGCCGCGAGCAGTTCTTCCGCGCCAACGGCGTCGACTCCATCACGACGTACCGAAGGCGCCGCGCGGCGGGCGAACTGCCCGGCGAGGCCTGGGGCGACGTGTTCCTGGTGATCGACGGCTGGGGCAACTTCAAGACCGACTACGAGGGCCTGGAAGGTGTCGTCAACGACATCGCGGGCCGAGGCCTTGGCTACGGCGTCCACGTCGTCGTCTCCGCCTCCCGCTACATGGAGGTGCGGGCGGCCCTCAAGGACCAGATCCTGGGCCGCCTGGAGCTGCGCCTGGGCGACGTCATGGACTCCGAGTTCGACCGCAAGGTCGCCATGAACGTGCCGGCCGGCGTCCCCGGTCGTGGCCAGGTGCCGGAGAAGCTGCACTTCATGGCGGCGCTGCCCCGTGTCGACGGCTCTTCCTCGCCGGACGACCTGGCCGAGGCGACGGCTCAGCTCGTCCAGGCGGCGAAGGCCGGCTGGCAGGGCCCGGCGGCCCCCACGGTCCGTCTCCTGCCCCGCAAGCTGCCCGCCGACCAGCTGCCCAAGGGCTTCGAGTTCCCGCAGCACGGCATCGCGGTCGGTATCGACGAGGCGAACCTGGAGCCCGTCTTCATCGACCTGGACACCGACCCGTTCTTCCTCGTCTTCGGCGAGAGCGAGTCCGGCAAGACGAACCTGCTGCGCCTGATCGCGAAGCAGATCACGGAACGCTACACACCCGCCGAGGCCCGGATCGTCGTCGGCGACTACCGGCGCACCATGCTGGAGACGGTGCCGGAGGAGCACCTGCTGGAGTACGCCCCCATGGCGTCGGCGATGCAGGTCCACATGGACGCGATCCGCCAGTTCATGGAGATGCGCGCGCCGAAGCCGGACATCACGCCGCAGCAGCTTCGCGACCGCAGCTGGTGGAACGGCCCGCAGCTGTTCGTCATCATCGACGACTACGAGCTGGTCGCCACCAACTCGGGCAACCCACTGGCCCAGTTGGTGGAGCACCTGCCCTTCGCGCGCGACGTGGGCGTCAAGTTCATCATCGCCCGCAGCGCGGCCGGTGCCTCACGGGCCATGTACGAGTCGTTCATGCAGCGTGTGAAGGAGCTGGGCGCGCAGGGTGTGGTCCTGTCGGGCGACCCGAGCGAGGGCGACATCCTGGGCACGGTCCGGGCCCGTCCGATGCCGCCGGGCCGTGGCGTGTTCGTGTCGCGCAAGCGCGGTACGTCGCTGATTCAGGTGGGGTTGCTTCCGCAACGCCACTAGAGTGATTGATCGAGTCTTTACTTCGTTCAGGTGAACGAAGCGAACGGGGAGAACGGGGAGGCGGCTGAGGTGAGTTCGAACGGGGGCAGCGGGTCGGGCGGTAGCCACGACGCACCGGACACGGGCAAGTCCTTCGACAGCTTGGCCGGGGTGAACCCGCAGATGGCGCTCGACATTCAGCACAGCGCCATGAAGAACTTCAAGAAGCGCGTCGACGAGCTGCTCATCGAGCTCGACAAGTCGGAGGCGGCCCCGGGCAAGGTCGGCCAGGACCGCCTGTCCCGCGCCCAGCTGGGCTCCTCCGACTTCAAGGAAGCACAGTTCCTTTACGACTCCTACACCCTCGTCCACGACGAGTTGGAGAACCTCTCGAAGGCGCTGAGCGCACAGATCGAGGGGATGGGGTTGGCGGTGCACGCGTCTCGGGTGGGTTACGCGAATCTGGATGACGACATCCGGGCGCGGATGAAGGAGGTCAACGCGGAGACCGAGAAGTACTACGTGGCCGACCGGGATCCGTACGCCGACCAGCGGACCGCGTCGCCGACCTCGACACCTGCGGCGGAGAGCGAGGAGGGCCTGTAATGGCTGAGCAGCCCGCGCGGCGAGAACCGAAACTCGCTCGTACTGACTTCGAGTCCATGACCCACGAGCAGTTGGCGGCGATGCTGGACGAAGCCAGCTCGGAGGGCGCCTCCCACCTCGCCGGAAGACTTTCCAAGGCCGCCTCGACGATCACCAAGATCGGCGACGACCTCATGCAGCACGTCAAGGGGCTGGAGTGGCAGGGCCAGGCGGGCGACTCCTTCCGTGACTGGGGTGGCCAGACGGCGAGCGCGACCCTTCGGCTCGGGCAGTACGCCGAGGTGGCCTCGCGCTGGATGGACACGGTGTCACAGGCCATCACCGAGGCGAAGGCGGCCATGCCGGACACCTCGGAGACGACCCAGGCCAAGGCCGACCTGGCCGACGCCCACGCGACGATCGCGGCGGCCAAGCAGCCCGGCGCCCACAACGACCCCGACGCCCGGAAACTGGCGACGACCGCCCATTCCGACGCGACGGCGGCCCAGGGGCGCATCGATGCGGCTCGCGCTGAGGCTGCTCAGCAGATGCGGAAGCTGGCTCAGGCGTATGAGTACTCGGCGCAGGAGGTGAACAGTGTGCCGCCGCCTACGTTTTCGCCGCCGGCGGGCAAGACGGGTTCCGACAACTGGTGGGTCGCCGACGGCAAGAGCCATGAGTCAGGAGGTAGCACCTACGCGAGCGGCGGCGGCAGCAGCTCGGGGAGCGGCTACCTTGCCGTGCAAGGGGGCGGCACCGGAGCCCACGCCGCCACGCATTCGGGCTCGCCTGCCGTCACCGGTCAAGCCTCCCCAGGCCTGGGTGGACACCACGTGCAGCAATCGCAGCCGGTCTCCCTGGACATCGACAGCGCAGACACGCTCCCGCGGACCGCGCCTCCTGCCTCCCCGACTCCCGCCGAAACTCGTGTGCCGCACCCAGGGGTGCCGCTGCCTGACCAGCCAACCGCCGTGCCGCCTACCTTCAGGGGAGGCGGGCGTGAGCCCGGCCTGCCATCCCCTGGGCGTGTGCCTGCTTCCGGGCGTCTCCCGCAAGTGCCCGGATTGGGAAGGGCGACCGGGAGCGTTCCTCGCATGCCACGTGAGACGGGAATCGTCGGGGGGCGCCCGGTTACGAATCCCGGACGGGCGGCGAACAGCATCCCGCGTGGAACGGTCATCGGCAAGGAAAACGCGCAGGGGCGCACCCCCATGGGGCGGGGCATGTCCCCGGGCTCTCCCGCCGGTGGGGGAACGCGCTCCGGCGGCGGCCTGGTCGGCGGCCGTCGCCTGGCCTCGGAGACAGGCGGCGTCGTCGGCAGCCGTCCGGGTCAGCCCGGACGTAGCGGCGGGCGACCCTTCACCGCCGGCGGTTCGGGACTCGTCCGTCCGTCGACCAATGCCGCTGATCCAGGGCACGGTTCGGCGGCCGGCCGTACGGGAGCGACGGGTCGTCCCTCCAACGCACGTAAGGAGCAGCAGCAGGAGGGCCAACGCCCGGATTACCTCGCTGAGGACGAAGAGACCTGGACACGGGACAATCGCCGGACTCTTCCTCCAGTGATCGACTGAGCCCGAGACGATCCCACCCAGGAAGGCATATGCGTACCAGAGGCAAGCGGACACTGCGGCCCCTGCCGACGGCGTCGGCTGTTCTCGGCCTGCTGCTCGTCGGGGTTGCCGCCACCCCCGCCCATGCGGAATCGGTCCGAGCTCGCCAGTGGCACCTCGATGCCATGCACGCCGACGAGATGTGGAAGACGAGTACCGGCCGTGGCATCACGGTGGCGGTCATCGACTCGGGAGTCGACGACTCATTGGCCGACCTCAAGGGTCAGGTACTGGACGGCAAGGACTACTCGACCCAGCGCGGCGACGAACACACCGACATCGCCGGCCACGGCACTGACATGGCCGCGCTCATCGCGGCCACTGGCGCACGGGGTTCGCTGGACGGCTCGTACGGGCTCGCGCCGGGAGCCAAGATCCTGCCTATCCGCATGCGCTATTCGACGGAGCAATTCGGTCAAGTCGACGAGGGATCCGTCTACTCCGCAACGATGTCCAAGGCCATCCGCTACGCGGCAGACTCCAAGGCCCAGATCATCAACATCTCCATGGCGGCCGGCAACTCACCTGGTCGCAAAAACGTCAGCACACCGGAGCTGGCAAGCGCGGTCGAATACGCCATCGCCAAAGGGAAACTGATCTTCGCAGGTGTTGGCAACAGCGGTGATACCTCCAACCTCCCTGAGTACCCGGCTTCTACACCCGGCGTCGTAGGAGTGGGCGCGATCACACAGAAGATCAAGCGGGCCGCGTTCTCCCAGCACGGGTCGGAGGTTGACGTCACCGCCCCTGGAGTGAACATCTTCCATGCGTGCCTCGGTGGAACGGAGATCTGTAAGAGCCAGGGCACCAGCGACGCCACCGCCCTCGCCTCCGCCTCCGCCGCCCTCATCTGGTCCAAGCACCCCGACTGGACGAACAACCAGGTCCTCCGGGTGCTCATCAACACGATGAAGGGCAACGAGAAGAGCTGGACGCGTAACGACGACTTCGGTTACGGCATCGTCCGCCCGCGTGTCGCCCTCCAAAATCCAGGTGACCCGGGCCCAGCCGACGAGTACCCGCTCCCCGACCTGGCCGCCGCGGCCTCCAAGTCCCCGTCTCCTGAGGCGTCCGATTCCAACGGCTCCGCAAGTGTCGGCAAGAGCGCTGACAAGACCGAAGCCACGGCATCCAAGGAGAACGACGGCGGCAACACCCCCCTGTGGATCGGTCTGGGCATCGCAGCCGCCGCACTGCTCGGGGCCGCCATCACGATCCCGATGCTCCGCGCACGCAGGCGTCAAACGGCTCCGGTGCCGACCGCACCACCGATGCCGCCCGCGCACCAGCCGTACGCGCCCCATCAACAGCAGCAGCACCCGTCCTTCGGTCCACCCCAAGGCCATGTCACCGGCACGCCGACCGAGGGAGCGCCGCCCCGCCCGGGACAGCACCCGTGAGCGTGCGAGCACGTAATCGATCAAGCGCCAGTGACAACCGGGAGGACCGACGTGTCGTTCGATGAGTTGTGGGGCCAGGCCCGCAGCAGTGCCGCGGCCCGCCAGCACAGCAGCATGGAATTGAACCAGCTCGCCGCCAGCGGAGGCGGAGGAGGCGGCGGTGGTTCCGACTACACCGTGACGTCGCCTGATCTAAAGGCCGTGGGCAATGAGGCGCAGGAGCTGTACCACCACCTTGAGACCGATGCCTTCCACGCAGGTGCTCAGACGAACACGGCGTCGACCGATCTGACCGATGACGGCTTCAAGACCGGCTTGGCCCTGTACTCGGCATGGGACACGTGGCGGTCACAGGCGGAAGCGCTGCTGAGTGCGTGCGCCCACATCCACAACCATCTCGAGGACACGGTCATCACTCACAAGAACCACGAAGAAGTCCTCGTGACCAACCTCTCCGTCGAAGAGATCGGCAAGCACTTCAAGTGAGGCTTTCATCATGGTGAGTTTCGACCAGTTGCTCCAGGCCCGCTTGGGGAGCATGCAGGATGCCGTCGATGACTGGACAGAGGCAGTCAAGAAACTGACAACTCTCCAGGAAAAGGCGGAGAACGGGCTGCAGCGCAAGGCCGAGAAAGCCGACTGGAAGGGCGAGAACGCTGGCATCACCCTGCCCTTCGTCAAGAAAACCGCGAAGGAGTTCGGAGACGCGGTCAAGGAAGCCGAGAGCATCCGGAACATCCTTCGTGACGCCTTGGCCGAGTTCAAGGCAGCCAAAAAGAATCTCAACGATGTGGTCGACGACGCACCCGCCAAGGGGATCCGCGTCGACTCCAACGGTGTCGTCAGCTATCAGGTCCATCCCGACCGCCGCGGCAAGGACTACGACGGGCCGGACCCCAAGGAAGCGGACTTCGACAAGGTCCGCGCGGACATCAAGGCAGCACTGGACAAGGCTAACGACGCCGACGACATTGCCTCCCGTGCGCTGCGCACACTGGTCGGGAAGGACGATAACAACTTCTCGGGCACCGACTACAACTCCCTTAAAGATGCTGAAAAGGCGCAGGAAGTAGCGGACGCCAAGGAGTTCGTCGCGATCTCGAAGCAGGGTGCCGACGCGTCGCCCGCTGAGCTGGCCCATGCGAATCAGCTCCTCAAGGAGCACACCGGTGACAGGCTGTTCTCCGAGAAGGTAGCAACGGGCATGGGTGGCAAGGGCACCATGACCTTCTGGGCGGCCGTCGCGGACTCCCATCAGGGGAACTTGCCCAAAAAGGAACTTGCCACCCTCAAGGATTTGCAGAAGAATCTCAGTCTCACGCTGGCAGAGGCCTCGCACTCGAACAGCCCGCAGATGCAGCAGTGGAAGAAGGACGTCATCGACCTGGGGGATCAGCAGTTCATCACTGATCCGACCAAGGACACGACGGGTCCCTACGGGTTCCAGATCACGAGCAGTCTGATGCGGCAGGGAGAATTCGACACCAAGTTCCTGAACGACTACGGCGACAAGCTGTTCAACTACGAAAAGAACACCAACGTTCCTCAGCTTTGGTCGCACGGCGGACAGTATTACGATGCCTTGAACTTCGGCGCGGCGAAGAACGATGACGGTAAGGACCCCATGACGGGCTTCCTTGAGGCCTTGGGGCACAACCCGCACGCTTCGACCGAGTTCCTGCACGACAAGGAGCACTTCAACTACCTCACCGGGGTGGAAACCAAGAACGGTCCTGAGCCGCGTGTCTGGCCACAGGACAGTGCAAACTTTGTACCGAACCCCGATCAGAAGCAGGGGCTTCCTGGCTTCGTATCACTCGGGCACGCTCTGGAGGCCGCGACTACCGGCCACAGTTACGAGGACGGCCCCTCGCCTGAGACTTCAGTTCATTCCAAGGATCAGGCCGAGATCATGAAGAACATCGTGAACAACATGTCCAAGAACCCGGATCTGGTACGGGACGGAATGGCGGACAGCCTCGGCAAGATTTCCGCCGAGTACATGTCCGACATCCACCGGGCACTGGATCCGAACAAGGGTGATCTGGACGTCATGTTCCCGAACAATGGGGCGGACGCCGGGCTGCACGAGCGTGACGTAACGCGCTTCCTGCACACAGTCGCCCAGGACCCTGACGGGTACGCGGCGGTGAATCTGGGCCAGCACCAGTACACGGCCAGCATCGTTGACTTCCACGCACAGCACCCCGAGCTCTACGTCAACAAGCTTTCCCCTGACCATCGGGATGCCATGAATAGTGCGGTCACCAGCTTCGCCAAGGACGCCGGCGAGATCGAAGGCATCATCGGCGCCGGCCGCGATTATGCACTTGAGAACAAGATCGTGGAACACGACAGCAGCTACAACACCGCCCTCGGAAAGGCGGGAACCTGGGCGGGCAGCCTTGCAGGCATCGGAGTAAGTCTCGGCACGTCGCCGTTCGTAGGCCCATCCGGCACCATCGCGGGCGGCCTTCTTGGCACCGCTACGGGAGAAGTCCTCAACGGTATCGTGGGGGCGAATCAGCACGATCACCTAGCGGACCAGGTGTACCGGAACGGGGCGAGCTGGGAAGACCTCAAGAACGACACCGTCACCACCACAAAACAATCCATTTCGGCAACTGACTTGCGTCACAGCCCCGACCTTGGTCTTTTCCAGTCCACGGCGGCCACAGCGGTCGACGACGGCTTCGGTGCGGCAAAGGATGACGTGGAGAAGTACTTCGCGGGTGAAGCCTCCAGAATGCCGAAGAACTAGTAGGGACGCTACAGATCCGAGATGAGTAACATGTTGGGCACGAAACACGTGGCTGTCACCTCGGCGGTCACCCTTCTAATCGGTGGCGCGGTCGGATATTTCGTCGCAGACAAGTCGTCCGACAGCTCGCAGTCCGCCTCGCTTCGGGATTCCTGCCCGCAGCTAGCCTCGGGCTCCAGCTCCTGGAAGGCACTGGTCCGCACCGTCGGTTCGGCGAAAGCTATGAACTCACGGTCGACGGATTCGTCGTCCACCGACAGTTACCGGTCCTCCTGCTTCGTCACCGCAGACGGCAAGACCCGGCTGGTCGCGACCGCCGAGCTGGCCCAGAGCGGGGACGTCAGCACTTGGGAAAAGGCTCTGGCCGGGAACGGGGACCTTGGACCTTCGAGCGGCAGGAAGCAGTTTTCCGTCGGTGGCAAGGGGAAGGGCATCTCTGCTGCTCGCTCCGCTGCGATCTATCTGAAGTGCAGTCCGGAGGGATCAAAGCTCACGGCAGCCAGGAACCTGAGCATCACGGTGGCTTCAGATTCCGGCACGGACTCTTCGTCGCGCCGCTCGGACCTCGCCGAAATCGCAGTCGCCTTCGCCAAGCACGCTCAGGACGCCGCGCACTGCTCCGCTCCGGTCTCGCTGCCCGACGGCCCTCCGGAGCTCTCCGACAACTGAGCGGTGGATGGGCGGTTTTCCGGTCGTCGAGACCGACTTCCGTTACACACCGGCAGGCCGTGGAAAGGTTTCCTACAAGGGGAACATGTAGTTGCTCAACTAAGCTTCATACAGGCTGGCAAAGCAGCTCTCGCGCCTCAAGAGTTCAGGCTTGAGTCGAGATCTGAAGTCCTGAGTGAACGCCCGATGACCGGAATAGCCGGCGCGGAGGTGGAACACGGTCGATACCTGGCACCAGGATCCGTCGTCCGACGTGAGCGGGGGCCTTGTTTGTGCTTGTACTCCTGCCGACAGACACAGTAACTGCGGATCGCATGACAGTGACGCCCCTTTAGCGATCTTGGGCATGTTGTTCAATGACACCGGCACTTCTCTGCGCGATGGAATACGACGGTCAGGACTTGACGGACGACGTCCTGAATTCACACGATCGGGGTCCGAATACATCAGACCGCACGGACGGAGGCCGCCGGTGAGCCGCTATCGCGTCACTACCCTTGGGGCAGCGCTTATCCTGCTGGCCTGCACTGGATGCGGAGAAGACAAGCCGCCCCATGGAGGGGAAGCGCTGAAAAACGCTTGCGATGGAATCATCGATTCTGCAGCAGTCAAAGAGGCCCAGGAAAGCGACAATTTCAGTCGCGCATATGACGGCTCCACCACAAAGGAGTCACACGCTTCTGCAGCGAAAACCCTGCTCGATGACGATCGCACTGCATATGTATGCCAGATCGCCATCGAGGACGCCTCGGCATCCGGGGATGATGCCCTGTGGATCAAGTTCACTCCAGGGTCGGGGAGCCTCTTCCCGGAGGAGGAGAACCGGAGCTTCAGCTCCTATAAAGCCTACAAGCTCGGTTCAGGCATGCAGGCGACGACGGAATCAGGGAGCGCCGACGTCTATTTCTCGTGCAAGTTGAAGGATGAGAGCACTCCGCTTTCCGTGACGGGCAGCCTCTACAACGACCTGGATCTCTCCGTGAAGACGCGATTCAGGATCCTCTTCAACTCTTCCCTCAAGATGACGAAATTCCTCAAATGTGAGAATGAGATCAGTTTTCCATCGCCGGAGGCGATGAAGCCTCTCCCCCTCGACAAGAGCTGACGCCTTCCATGTCCGTAACCCATCACATCACCGCGACAACCGCAGGCGGGCAGACCTACACGGTCAACCTGAATCGGAACTTCGCCCGGGACACCGGCCAGAGCACCCTCGTCTGCACCAGCTGCGGTTGGACAGACTCACCGCTGAGTCTGCGGAAGACGTATCTGGAGCACGCGGGTGAACACTTGGCCAGTGAGCACAGAGCCGATCTTGATCTGAGGCACTCCAAGAGCGCCTCGTATCGGCAGCTGCAGTTGATCGCGCTGCCGCTTGCGGCAGTCGTCGTCACCATGGGATTGATGTACCTCCGGTGACCGGGATGGGTGTCTTCTTTTTCTTGCTCGCCGCTCTGCTCGTGGCGCTCGGCCTCGCCGATCAACGCAAGCTCTACTGGCGCTTCGCCGCCTGGCGGTTCAGGAATCCTGAGGCCAACGAGCCTTCGGATGCGGCATTCGCCTGGCAGCGTGGGGTGTTGTTCGTCGCGGCCGCGGTGCTGGTGTTCCAGGGATGCAGCGCGATGGACGCCGCTGACAAGCACTCCTGGAGCGGGGAGGAGTTGGGGCAGGCGGTTGCCCAGGCGGCCTCCTCGCTTGAGGACGAGCCTCAGGTCAGTGCGCCGGCCGAGGATTACTCCGAGCTGATCGAGGACGCGGTCACCGATGCCGGGGAGGGGATGGGGCCCGGTTACGCGGTAAGTGTTGAGGCTGCCGATCCCGACCCGGAGTCCAAAGCGGGGGACTATGTCGTGACCGCCGATGGCACCGACGCCGCCTACTGCATGAGCATCTCCCGGTCCCTGTCGGACGACGGTGGGTTCAGCGTGCCCGGCGTCGGAGATCAGCCGGGGAGCTACGTGCCCGCGTACGACCTGAAGGCGAGTGTGAGTGAGGGACGATGCTGACCGGAAGAAGGATCAGGCGCAGCGCGAAGACGATAGCGGTGGCGGCTGCTGCCCTGGCGGCGACTGCGACAGCGTGCGGAACAGATGGCAACGTCTCGGGCGAAAGGAGCCGGGCGGTTTGCGACCACTTCGCCGCGCAGCCTGATGTCGCGTCCGCCCTCTCCCGGATCGGCGGCACGGACCACTTCACCGACTCCACCTCCAAGCCGAAGGAAACGCTCGCATCGCTCCGCTCTTCCGATGGAAAGGTCAGCAGCACGGGTGAACTTCAGGGCTCGCCGCTCTGCGCCCTGAAGGCCGTCGACAGCAGTGATCCGGTCATCACGATCTATTTCCGAGAGGCTGCGACCGTCAGCAAGGCGAACTCGGAGAGCGAGAAGACCTTCACTTTCTACGACACCGGCGCCTCCGCCATGGCATCGGATCGGCTTGCGTCGATCTACTTCCACTGCCGCATGTCGAGTCCGCGCAAGAGCGTCATCGTCAATGGGACTCTGGAGCGGGAGAACAAGGTCGATGTTCCCGGCAAGGAAACGGCCGACAAGCAGATGCTGGTGATGAATGCGGCAGCTCACCAGGTGGCCGACAAGCTCGGTTGTGCCGGATCCCACCTGGCAGAGGATCGCCGAAGGCGACTTCCGGGGTGTACTTCGAGGGCTGAGAGACGGCGCGTACTGCGGCAGTTCGCTCAGCGTTCTGACGCGCGGCTCCACCGCTCGCCACCTGTCCTGCCTCGCGTTGCCGCTACTCCTGGGCCCGGTGCTTGACCAGCAGCCAGATCAAGAAGATCACGGCCGCGATCAGGAGCAGCCATCCCCACCAGGCCAGGCCGCCGCCTCCGCCCGAATGGGTGCCGTAGTGGTGGCGGTAGCGGCCTGCGGCTGTCGTGAGCAGGGTGGGGAGCATCGGCTTCGGTCCCGGGGTCGTTGGAGGCTGGAGGGGAGGCGGCTGGTGCCGCCTCCCCTGGGGCTGGTGTGGATCAGCCCATCAGCATGCGGAAGCGGGCCGCGTTGCCCTTGTCCGTGTCCTGGTAGCCGATGACCGAGTCGTCCAGGAGCTGGGCGATGCGGGACAGCTTCTGGGTCATCTGGTCCATCTGCTCGCTGCTGTCGCGCTGGATCTCGCCGTAGGCCGTCTTGGCCTCACCCTCCCAGGTCTCGGCGACGGCCTTGACCCGGCTCATGAGGTGTTCGAGCTGGTCCGCCAGGTTCTTGGCCGTGCTGCGGACGTCGCTCGCGGCCTGGGTGACTGTGTCGTAGTTGACGGCGGTGCGGTCGGCGCTGAAGCTCATGATGCGTATCTCCCTCGT
This sequence comes from Streptomyces sp. NPDC039424, assembly GCF_055639495.1. Taxonomy (NCBI): domain Bacteria; kingdom Bacillati; phylum Actinomycetota; class Actinomycetes; order Kitasatosporales; family Streptomycetaceae; genus Streptomyces; species Streptomyces sp. NPDC039424. The sequence goes on along the minus strand of NZ_JBVKAI010000014.1, from coordinate 195,901 downwards.
GAATGGCGTCGGACTCAGGCGAGTTCGGTGATGCTGCTCTTGACCTCGTAGGAGTTGTCCACCTTCCGGATGTCGGAGATGCGCTCCTGCTCCTGGTCGGAGAAGCCGCCGACGCTCGCCCTCATCGCCTCCTCGAGGTCGACGAGGTCGTCCTGGAGCTTCTTGAGGTGCCTGTTCACACCCTGCTGCACCGAGTCGAACTCCTTGCCCGCCGCGCCCTGCCAGCCGGCCTGGATCATGTCCACCACTCGGTTGAGCGAGGTCACCCGCTCGCTCACCTGGTGGTGGAAGTCGCGGATGTCGTTCGCAAGCTTCGTTAGCTCGTGTGCGCTGTGCGCCTGCCCCTGCGCCATACGTTCTTGCCCTCCTCTTGAAGCGACGGTGACCTTCACCACCGCGACGGGTTTGCCCGGACGACTCCCCGGGCTCTCCTGGCGGGCCAAGACCTGCTGCGCTCCCACGCGACGCGTGGCCGCAGCGTCGCGCCGCCCCCGTGCCGTACCACAGAAGTGATACCGGCAGCCACTCTAGTCACTTGACGTGGCGCTTCCAACTGCAAAGGCGATACAGGGCAGTTCCGTCGGCCAGTACTGTGGCCCGCACAGCGTTGGTACGTCGGGAAGGGGTCGCTGCGCGATGGCGGAGACGGCTGAGGAGATCAAGGCACGCAAGGAGCGCGAGCGGGACGAGCTGTACGCGCTCGACATCTCCGGCGTCGAGTGGCAGTGCGCGCCGGGTACCGAGGAGCACGAGGAGCGGGTCGAGATCGCTTACCTTCCCGGCGGAGCCGTGGCCATGCGGTCCTCGCTCGACCCGGACACCGTACTGCGGTACACGGAGGCGGAGTGGCGGGCCTTCGTGCTCGGCGCGCGGGACGGGGAGTTCGACCTGGAACCGGCGCCGCACAGCGGCGGTCCGGCGGCCGAGTAGGTCCCGTCAGTGGCAAGTCGAGGGGGGCGGCACGCGCGCGTGCCGCCCCCCTTACGCGTACCGCCTCAGTGCTTCAGCCCCGCCGTCCCGACCCCGAGGACCGACAGGACCGGGTACGTGGGTTCTTCGTCGTCGCGGACCAGTTCGCGTGGGCCGAAGAAGATGTGGCCCTTCTCGTACACGATGTCCGTCTTCTCCGGGTCGCGGAGTTCGTTCTCCTCGTCTTCCAGGAGGTGGAAGAGGAGGTAGGGCGTCTCCTTGTCGGTGCGGGGGTTCCAGGCGACCACGGCCGCGGGCTGGACGGAGTCGTAGCTGCGGCGGTAGATGAGCAGGTCGTCGCCGCTCGTGCGGAGGGGGACGACCGTCTGGAAGGGGCGGCCCTCGAACTTGCCGGCGGAGGTTCCCTTGGCGATGTCGAAGGCCACGATCCAGTTGGAGGGCTGCTTGATGTCGGTGTCCTCCTTGCTCATGACGTAGAGCTGGGTGCGGCCCACGACCAGGCCGTCGCACTTGTCCACCGTGCCGAAGAAGGGCGAGAAGAAGTACCGGGTGCCGCACTCGGGCTCGTAGCCGCCCATCGAGATGGTGGCCCGGCGCTTGCCCTGGGCGGGGTCGAGGGTGATCAGGTCGGTGACCTGGCTGTCGCCCGCCGCCACGGCCACGACGGGCGGGTCGGAGGAGGGGAGGTAGGCGCGCTGGATGCCCTCGGCGAGCTTGTACGTCCACCGGGTCTTGCCCGTGCGCGGGTTCAGTTTCTCCACGCGGTAGGTGGCGTCGGGGCCCTCACCGCAGGTGACCAGCGCGAGGAAGGCGCGTCCGCCGGCGAAGCCGTTGTCGCGGCACCGCGAGGTCGTGGTGGTGTTCCAGAGCCGATCGCCGGACTTCATGTCGTACGCCACCGAGCCGTGGCCCCAGGCCACGGCGACGACGCCCTTCGTCAGGGTGAGGTTGGTGTTGGTGACGTAGGCGAAGTCGGCGGCCGGTATCTTCTTCTGCCACAGCTTCTTGCCGGTGTCGAGGTCGAAGAAGACCACCTGGTCGCAGACCCTCGTCTTGGCGCCCTTGGCCAGGGGAGGCTGGATGACGACCGCGGTACGGCCGTCGGCGGTGACGTGCTCGCTGGTGGCGCAGATGTGGCCGTCCAGCTTGAGGGTCCAGGCCGTCTCGTCGTACGTGGGCTCGATCTTGTAGCCCTCGATGCGGTTGGCGACGCCTCTGGCGACGATCTTTCCGGTGGCCCAGGTGCCGGGCGCGTAGCGCGGGTTGCTCTCGGTGTTCTTGGAGAGCTTCTCCTCGTTGTGCTGGGTCACGATCTGGCCCTCGGGTGAGACGGGGGCCTTCTCGACGGTTTCCCGTATCTCGTCGGGTGCCTGGTGGGTCGCCTGGGCCACCTTCTCCGGGCCCTGGTCCGCGGAGCGGTACCAGAGCAGGCCGGCGCCCAGGCAGAGGGCGGCGGCCGTGCCGGCGGCCACGACGCCCAGGGTGCGTCTGAGGCGCTTGCGCCGCGTCTTGTCCGCCGCCAGCGCGGACTCGGTGTACACGGACGGGGGCGGGCCGAAGCTCACGCTGAGGGTTCCTTTCTGTGGCGGCGGCGCAGGTCGCGCGTGACGACGGCGGTACCGGTGATGATCGCCACCAGGACGACGGTGATGCCCAGGCCGTAGGTGGCGTAGCGCTGGTTGCGTTCCTCCGGGGTCTCCGCGAGGGAGAACCGTGCCACGTCGGGGACCGGGGCCTTGCTGAGGCCGGGGTCGGGCGTGGGAGAGGACGCCGGGTCGGCGGTGTCGGCCTCCTGGACGGCGCGGACCGGGTCGACGACGCCCCAGCCGACGTAGTTGTCGTGCCCGTTGATGGAACGCTCCGCCGTCTGCTCGATCCGGGTGATGATCTGGGCGGGGGTCCAGCGGGGGTACTTCTCCTTGAGCAGCGCCGCGACGCCCGCGACGAAGGGGGCCGAGAAGCTGGTGCCGTTGTCGGTGCACTGGCCGCCGCCGGGCACGGTGGACACGATGTCCACGCCGGGGGCCGCCACGTCCACGAAGGTGCCGGCCTGGGAGAAGGTGGCGCGTTCGTTGTTGCGGTCGGAGGAGGCGACGGCGAGAACTCCCTCGAAGGCGGCCGGGTAGGTGTTCTTGACCTCGCCGTCGAGGCCGTCGTTGCCCGCGGAGGCGACCACGACGACCTTCGCGTCGATCGCCTTGCGGACCGCCCGCGCCAGGGCGGAGGTGTTCGACAGCGGCTTGGTGGTGTCCTGGGAGATGTTGATGACGTCGGCGCGCTGAGCGACGGCGTAGTCGATGGCGTCGGCCATCGTGTCCGAGTCGCCGCTGTTGTCCGCGTCGTTCTGGCGGATGGGGATGACGGTGGCGTTCGGGGCGAGGCCGACGAAGCCCGTGCCCGAGCGGGGGCGGGCCGCGATGATGCCCGCGACCTTGGTGCCGTGCCCGACCTGGTCGTCGGTCGGGTCGCCGCCCTTGCCCTTGGTGAGGAAGTCACGGCCGGCCGCCTTGTCGACCACGGGGGTGAGCTGCGGGTTCTTGTCGTCGACGCCGGTGTCGATGACGGCCACGCGCACCCCCTTGCCCTTGTTCGTGCCCTGCCAGAGCTCGTCGAGCAGGACGCGCTGCAGCGACCAGGGCGTGCCCTTGATCGACTTGGCGGGGAAGGTGCACTCTCCGCTGCCGTCCAGCCGGAGGGGGGGTGCGGGCGGGGCCGCGCCGAGGGTGGTCAGCAGCACGGCGGCGGTCAGCAGAGTTGCCTTCGTCGGCAGCACGCGTGCGGCGCTCCTGTTCGTCATGTCCGGGTGCAGAGGGGGGTCACGAACCCTGGGGCTGCCGGGCTCCGTTGGTGTCCAGGCGCGGCCCCTTCGCCAGGAACTCCGACCACACCGCGGGCACCTTGGCGGGCCTCACGTTCTGGTAGCCGAGCTTGACCTGGGCCTCGCTGGGCTCGGGGCTGCCGTCCGAGGTCTTCTTGCCGTCGGCGCCGATGTCCGACTTCCGGCTGTCGCTGTCCCCGTTGGCCTGGACGGCGTACCGCAGGCCGGTGTCGGTGACGAGGAAGAGCGCTCCGGCGCCGGTCTCGGTGCCCTGGAACTGGGTGTAGAGCAGGCCCGTTCCGGGGGTGACGTAGGTGCTGGTGCCGTCGGCGGTGATCTCGGCCGGATAGTCGGTGCCCGCCCAGGTGCTCAGGGTCGCCGAGTTGTCGTCGTCGACGTCGCGCAGCACGCTGCAGACGGTGTCACGGCCCGATGCCGAGGAGGCGGAATTGACCTGGTCGGCCCGCTCGCGGGGCCAGTCGGCGGGCTGGCCGGCGAACGGTTCGGTGTCGGCGGTGAAGTCCTGTAGGCCGACGGTGCGCGCCTGGCCGTTCATGTCGAGCCGGGCCGTCTGGGGCGAGGAGATCAGCAGCCAGGCGGTGAACTCGCTGATCGGCTGCACCTTGCCGGGCAGGACGACGTAGTACTTGGTCCCCTCGCCGGTCTCGGTCCGAAGGACCATGCCGACCTTGTTCTCCTCGGCGGAGAGCTGACCGGGGACGTCGGCGGGCGAGCCGACGCCGGAGGGCAGTTGGGGGAAGCGGATGGGCGCGCCCTGGTGCAGGGTGGCGAGCCATTCCTTGGTGACCAGTTGCGGTTTGCGGGAGCCGACCAGCGCGGTCGTCAGCGCGTCGGACTCGGAGCCGGTGACGGCGTACGACGTGCCGCGCGCGTCGACCAGGTAGCGGGCGCCGGCGCGGGTCTTCACGTAGAGCACGTCGCCGCCGGCGAGGCGGCGCGAACCGTCGGTCTTCGCCGCGTCCCGCTGGGCGAGGACGAAGGTCGCCTCCTGGACGGTCTCGCCCTTGCCGCCGGGCTGCTCGCAGACGGCCCAGCGCTTGGCCTTCCCGGCCTCGTCGGCGGAGGGGAGGCGGTCCGGGGCGTAGGGGATGCCCAGGATCGGGCCGCGCGGCAGTTTGCCCGAGTCGAGGATGTCATCGCTGACCTGGACGACCTCGTAGCCGGCGTCGTTCATCAGCAGGCGTGCGGAGGCGAGGTTCAGGACCGGGTGCAGGCGGGTGGCCTTGCCGGTCTTGAGGACGACGTAGCGGGTCGTGGACTGCTTGCCCACGATGACCCGGGTGCCGGGTTTGTCCCAGCCCGCGGGCGCGGTGGGCTGGAACATGCCCCAGGCGCCGAAGACGGCCAGTGTCAGCGCGCCGGCGACCAGGCTCGGCACGACCGCGCGCAGCGGCTTGGGGGCGCCTTCCTCCGACCCGGAGGGTGACGGCTGGAGGAAGGCCGCGAGGGTGCGCCTCTTCGCGAACGTATAGGCGTTGAGTTCGTCCCGCCGTGATGCCATGAGTGACTGTTTCTCCCCGTTGTCGCATCCGGAGGCGTGCCTCACCGCCCTCCGATGTCAGACCGGCCCCCTACTATGCCTGGTGTCCGCAGTGGCCGGCGGAGCGGGTAGGGTACCCGGGCCTTCCGGCACCCCAAGTGGGGCGGCGGTACCAGCGAGTTGTGAGCAAAACGGGGGGATCGAGTGATGGCTTCCGGTACTCGGACGCGGTCGCGCGGGCGGTCGCGGGTCCAGGGTGCCGCGGCGCCCGGCCCGGAATCGGCTCCGCGGCCGTCGGCGGACCAGTCGCGGCGGCAAGGGCAGGGCACCTCGGGTGCGCTGCATCTCAGGGTTCGGCCGGGGCAGGGCGGCTCGTTCCGCCTGCAACGGCTCGTGCTGCTGGAGCTCGCGGTGGCCGTCCTGGTCACCGGCTGGGCGATCGCCCCGGTGGCACTGGTACCGGCGGGGCTGGTCGCCGTGGCGCTGGTGCTGCTCGCCGTGGTCCGCCGCCGGGGCCGCTCGCTGCCCGAATGGCTGGCCAACGCACGGCAGTTCAGGGCCCGTCAGCGCCGGGCGGCGAACACCCCGATACCGCCGGGCACCGAACCGGCGCTGGTACCCGCCGTGGAGTGCGAGCCGGCTCTGCGGACGTACTCCTACGGGGTACGGGACCGGCGGCCCGTGGGCGTCGTCGGCGACGGCACCTTCGTCACCGCCGTCCTTCAGGTGGAGGCCGACGCCACCGCGCTGCGGGCCGAGCGGAGCCGTCAGCCGCTGCCGCTCGGGCTGGTGCGGGACGCCCTCGACGTGGACGGCATCCGGCTGGAGTCGGCGCAGATCGTGCTGCACACGCAGCCGGCGCCCGCGCTGCACCTGCCCCAGCAGTCCGTGGCCGTCGCCAACTACCTGCCCCTGCAGGAGCAGACCGGCGCTCCGGCGGTGCGCATCACCTGGATCGCGCTGAAGCTGGATCCGGAGCTGTGCGCGGAAGCCGTGGCCGCTCGCGGGGGCGGCCTCCTGGGCGCGCAGAAGTGCGTGGTCCGTGCGGCCGATCATCTCGCCAGCCGGCTGACGGGGGCCGGGTTCCGGGCGACCGTGCTCGACGAGGAGGAACTCGTCGCCGCGCTCGCCACGTCGGCCTGCGCCAACCCCCTGGTGACGGCGGAGGCCGGGCGGACCGAGGCGCGCGAGCGGCGGACGCAGGAGTCCGGCCGGAGCTGGCGCTGCGACAACCGCCGCCACACGACGTACTGGATCCGCCGGTGGCCCCAACTGGGCGGTGACCGAGGCGCGTCGCTGCCGCAGCTGATCGCCGGGATCACCGCGGTACCCGCGCTCGCCACCACTTTCAGCCTCACCCTCGCGCCCGGCGAGCGGCAGGAGATATCCCTGTGCGGGCATCTGCGGGTGACCGGCCGCAGCGATGACGAACTGGTCGCGGCCCGTCGCGCGCTGGAGGGTGCCGCCCGGCAGGCGGGAGCGGGACTCGCCCGACTCGACCGGGAGCAACTGCCCGGCATGCTCGCCACGTTGCCCCTCGGAGGTGTGCGGTGACGACCCCGACGACACAGCGGGCCGCCGACCCGGAGGGCGCCGGGTCCTCGCCGGTCCAGCGGGTGACCGCCCGGCTGCGCAATGGCTTCGGGCTGCTCGGCCCCCGGCACGGGCGGCACGCGCTGCCGGCGCAGCTGCTGGACTCGCTCGCGCTGCCGATCGGCGACGACGGGGTCGTGGCCGGTGTGGACGCCGAGGGGCAGCCGGCCGTGCTGGGGCTCAACCGGCCCACGGCGTACGACGTCGTACTGATCGGCGGACTGTGGACCGCGCAGGTGCTCGCGCTGCGGGCCGCGGCGACGGGCGCGCGGGTCGCCGTGGAGACCGGGCGGGCGCAGGCCTGGATACAGATGGTGCACGCCATGGGTGGCGGTCAGAACGGCCTCGCCGTGTACGACGTGGGCCGGGTTCCGCCGCAGGGCGCGTCGGCCGGAACGCCGGTGCTGGTGGTGCGGGACTGCGGCATGCGGCCGCCGCGGGGGCGGGTCGCGTCCGGCCCCTGGCAGTCGGTGCTGACGCTGCTGCCGTACCTCAGCCCGGTGGCGCCCCGACTGCTGCGCCAGGCACGGCTCGCGGGCATCCAGCGGGTCTCGCCGGACGAGGCCGCGGAATTGGGCCGCACCATGGGGCTGAACCGGGTCGAGATGGAGGCGCTTCCGACGCTCGCCGATGGTGTCACCCTGTGGTGCACCGACCGCGACCGGCAGTACGTCATGACGCAGCCGACCGATGCCGAGATCGGATTGTTGGGTACGCCACGGCGGATGGACTGACGACTGGCGAACGGGTGGATAGTTGACCCGACTTGATGACCCTTGTCCGCTTTATTCGGCAAGGGTGTGTCAATAGGACGGCCGCGTACGCCACTTCCTGGCGGGGTGTGACCTGGTGGGCCGGTGCTGAGGGGCGGACGGGCATGCCCGGGTGCGGCTCGTGGTGATTAGGCTGGGACCGGGCGCGATGCCAGAAACCCGTGGACCGGGCATCCATGGCCCAGGGGGAGAGCCGGTGGACGGACTGCCTCCAACGACTACGGACGACTGAGAACGACACGACATGGTCGCCCCGGCACGGCATGAGGGTGCTCGACCACACCAGGAGGAATTGTGAGCAGCGATCGGGACGGGATCCGCGGGGGCTGGGCCACACCCGGCGATGACCAGCCCGACGCGGAGTCCGGCATCGAGACGACGGGCGAGTTCACCATCGACTACGCGCCGCCTGCCTGGTACACGCAGAACGCGTCGCAGGCGGGCGGTACGCCGGGCTCGGAGCAGGGCTCGGGCGGCGCCGGATCCTCCCCGGCCGGTGGGGCTTCCGGTGCTTCCGGTGCTTCTGGCACGCCTGGTGCGGCCGGGGCGCCCGGTTCGCCGTTCGCGGATGCCGGGGGTGCTCCGATTCCGGGGCTGGCGCCTCCTCCGCACGCGGCGCAGGCGCCCGGTGCCGTGGCTCCCGGCGCGCCCTTCACGCCGCCCGCCCCGGCTCCCGCGCCGGGGGCACCCTTCACGCCGCCCGCGCCGCCCGCTCCGCCCACTGGGGCGCCCGGCGCGGTGCCGAGGCTGCCGGTGGGTAGCGGGTTCGAGCCGCAGGCCCCGCAGCAGCCGTGGGCTCCGCCCGCGCCCGCGGCGCCGCCGGCCGCTCCCGCCGCTCCCGCGTCTCCTGGAGTGGTCGAGCCGGAGCCCGGTAACGGTGATCTGGAGAGTGGCGCCACCATGCGGTTCTCGGCCGTCGCGCTGAAGCGCGAGATGGCCGCGGTCGCGGAGGGGGCCGCCGCGTCCGAGAGTGACGGGCCGAAGGCTGTGGCCGAGGCCGAGGCCGAAGGCGCGGACGGGGCCGATGTGGTCGCCCTCCGTGCGCCCGAGGGCGCCGACGCGTCCGCCCGGGGCGAGGGCGACGATGCCGTGGAGAGCGGGGTCGTTGACTCCGCGGAGGTGAACGAGCCTGCGGAGAACCAGGCCGAGGAAGTCGCGCCGCAGGGTGCTGCCGCGGTGGAGGAGGAGTCCGAGGAAGCCGGGTCCGAGGAGGCCGACGCGGCGGACGGTGACTCCGAGGCTGCCCTTTCGGAGGACGGCGGGTCCTCGGACGCCGAATCCGACGGTGCCGAGCAGGCAGCGGAGGCCGAGGCCGAGATCGAGGACTCCGTGACGGCGGAGGCCGAGGGCGGCGACGCGGAGGCCGAGGTTCAGGGCCCCGTTCCGGCTGACGCCCCGCCTGCCGAGGCAGAGGCCGAGGCCTCGGAGGCCTCGTCGGGTCCGTCGGGTTCGCCGGGTTCGGAGGACAGCGCCGCTGCGAGCGTCTCCGACGCGGCGTCCGCGGACGCCGCGCCGCAGGACAGCGCACCCCACGCCCCCGCCCCGCAGGACGCCGCACCGCCTGTCCCCCAGGACGCTCCGCCCGCCTGGGCTCCCCCGCCGACGTCGCAGGGCGGAGTGCCGCCGCTGCCGCCGTCGTACCAGCCCGCCGCCCCCGCTCCGGCGGCGCAGTGGCCCGCACAGCCGGGACCGCAGCAGCCGGAGCCGACGCCCGGGCAGCCGCAGCCGACCACCGCGCAGGGACCGGCGCCCGCGCAGCAGCCGCCGTTCCAGCCCCAGGCGCCGCAGCCCGCGCCCGCCGCCTGGAACCAGCCCCCGGCGCCGCCGGTTGCCCCCCAGCCGGGCCAGCCGTACGCCCCGGCGGCACCGCAGCCGCCCCACGCCGCACCTCCCGCACCCAACCCCCAGGCCGGGTACGGCTTCCCGCAGCCCACCGGCCCCGCAGGCGCACCCCCGAACCAGCCCGGCCCCGGCTACGGCTTCCCACACCCCGGCGCACCGGCCCCGACCGCACCGCAGCCGCCCCACGCCGCACCTCCCGCACCCAACCCCCAGGCCGGGTACGGCTTCCCGCAGCCCACCGGCCCCGCAGGCGCACCCCCCAACCAGCCCGGCCCCGGCTACGGCTTCCCGCACCCTGGGGCACCGGCACCGGCACCGGCACCGCAGCCGCCCCACGCCGCTCCCCCCGCGCCCAACCAGCAGGCCGGGTACGGCTTCCCGCAGCCCGGTGCCGCCGCAGCCGCCCCTGGCCCCCAGCCCCCGGCCCAGCAGGACCAGGCCCAGCCGCAACCCCCCGCGCCCGCCCCCACGCCGGAAGCCCAGCCCCCCGTACAGCCGCCGGTGCAGCCCCCCGGCTACGGCTTCCCGCACTCCCCGGGCGCACCCGCGGCGCCGGCCGCCCCCGGCCCCAACGCGCCCGCCGGCTACGGCTTCCCCCAGCCCCCGGCCCAGCAGGACCAGGCCCAGCCGCAGCCCCCGCACGCCGCTCAGGCGCCGCAGGCCCCGCAGGCTCCCGTCGACCCCCGTGCCGGGGCCGCCTGGCCGCAGCCCATCCAGCACGACCAGCGGCAGATGACCAACCCGGGGGCGGCGCCGCTGGGTTACACCGCTGCCGTGGAGCTGTCGTCCGACCGGCTGCTCAACAACAAGAAGCAGAAGGCGAAGAGCGGGCGGCCCGCTGCGGCGGCGTCGCGGTTCAAGCTGGGCGGGAAGAAGGAGGAGGCGGAGCGGCAGCGGAAGCTGGAGCTGATCCGGACGCCGGTGCTGTCCTGCTACCGGATCGCCGTCATCAGCCTCAAGGGCGGTGTCGGCAAGACGACCACGACGACCGCGCTGGGCTCCACCCTCGCCTCCGAGCGGCAGGACAAGATCCTCGCCATCGACGCGAACCCGGACGCCGGTACGCTCGGCCGCCGGGTGCGCCGCGAGACGGGGGCGACCATCCGTGACCTCGTCCAGGCGATCCCGTACCTCAACTCGTACATGGACATCCGGCGGTTCACCTCCCAGGCGCCGTCCGGGCTGGAGATCATCGCCAACGACGTCGACCCGGCCGTCTCGACGACCTTCAACGACGAGGACTACCGGCGCGCGATCGACGTCCTGGGCAGGCAGTACCCGGTCATCCTCACCGACTCGGGTACGGGTCTGCTCTACAGCGCCATGCGCGGTGTGCTCGACCTCGCCGACCAGCTGATCATCATCTCCACGCCGTCGGTGGACGGTGCGAGCAGCGCGAGTACGACGCTGGACTGGCTGTCCGCGCACGGGTACGCCGACCTCGTCTCGCGGTCCATCACCGTCATCTCCGGGGTGCGCGAGACCGGCAAGATGATCAAGGTCGAGGACATCGTGTCGCACTTCGAGACGCGCTGCCGGGGTGTGGTCGTGGTGCCCTTCGACGAGCATCTGGCCGCCGGTGCCGAGGTCGATCTCGACATGATGCGGCCCAAGGTGCGGGAGGCGTACTTCAACCTCGCGGCGATGGTCGCGGAGGACTTCGTCCGGCACCAGCAGATGCACGGGCTGTGGACCAGCGACGGCAACCCGCCGCCGGTGGCCGCCCCGCCGATGCCGGGTCAGCCGATGCCGGGGCAGCAGCCGTACCCGCAGCAGGGCCAGCCGTACCCGCAGCAGGGCCAGCCCTACGCCCCCCAGCCGCCCGCCCAGCCCTACCCGCCGCAGGCCCCCGGCCAGCCCTATCCCCCGGCCCCGGGCCAGCCCTACCCGCCGCAGCAGGGTCAGCCGGGAGAGCCCGGGCAGCCCTACCCGCAGCCCGGCCAGCCGTACCCCCCGCAGGCTCCGCCCCAGCAGTAACGCGGCACAAGGAAGGGCGGCCGGTGCTCACCAGCACCGGCCGCCCTTCGCCGTCGTGGAGACCCGCCCGGCGCCTACTCCTCCGCCGCGATCAGCTCCCGGCAGCGCTTCACGTCCTCCGCCATCTGTTCGAGCAGCGCCTGGAGCGAGTCGAACTTCGCCTGGCCGCGCACGTACGCGAGGAAGTCCACGGCGACGTGCAGCCCGTAGAGGTCGAGGCCGACGCGGTCGATGGCGTAGGCCTCCACCGTGCGCTCGGTGCCGTCGAACTGCGGGTTGGTGCCGACGGAGATCGCGGCCGGCATCACCTCGCCCTGCGCGTGCAGATAGCCGGCGTACACGCCGTCGGCCGGGATCGCGGTGTGCGGGAGGGTCTCCACGTTGGCCGTGGGGAAGCCCAGCTCGCGACCGCGCTGGGCGCCGCGCACGACCACGCCCTCCACGCGGTGCGGGCGGCCCAGGATCTCGCGGGCGCCCTCGACGTCGCCCTCGGCGACCAGGCGCCGGGTCAGGGTCGAGGAGAAGGGCTCGCCGCCGCCCGCCGCGCCGGTCACGTACAGGTCGACGACCTCGACCACGAAGTCGTAGACCTTGCCCTGGTCGGTGAGGAACTCGACGTTCCCCGCGGCCTTGTGGCCGAAGCGGAAGTTCGGGCCCTCGACGACCGCCTTGGCGTGCAGCTTGTCCACCAGGACCTTGACGACGAAGTCGGCCGGGGACAGCTTCGAGAACTCGGTGGTGAACGGCAGGATCAGCACCGCGTCCACGCCCAGCTCCGTCATCAGCTCGGCGCGGCGGTGGTGCGCGGCGAGCAGCGGCGGGTGGCTGCCGGGACGGACGACCTCGCTGGGGTGCGGGTCGAAGGTGACGACGACGGAGGGGACGCCCAGCTCGCGGGCGCGGTCCACGGCGTGCTTGATGATCAGCTGGTGGCCGCGGTGCACTCCGTCGTAGGAGCCGATGGTGACGACGCTGCGCCCCCAGTCCTGGGGGATGTCCTCCAAGCCACGCCAGCGCTGCACTGTGACCGCTCCTCGAACCCTTGTCCGTATCTACCGTTGACCGCTTACGCAGGTCTAAGGGTGCCATGCCGGGTGCCCCGGGCCCGCATCGGCATGGGGGCTGTGACCGGGCGCACGTCCACGGACCCTCGTCAGGCCGGGAGCCGCGCCCCCGCCGGAATCCCGATCACGGTCGCACCATCGGGGTGCGCACGAGGAGCGGGCCCGTCTCCGGCTCCGGCTCTCCCGCCTCGCGGACCAGCGCGGCGACCCGGCGGGCCAGCGGGGGCGCGGTGACGTCGGCGAGGGTGCGCAGCGTCTCCCCCCGGTCCACTCCGGCGCGCAGCCGGGCGCGGAAGGCGGCGAGGACCGGGTCGAGGTGCGTGGCGAGGGCCGGGAGCAGGGCACTCGACGGGAACCGTGGATCGCCGGCGGCGAAGTGCCGCAGCGCCTGCGGGAGGTGGCGGGCCCGGGTGTGGGGATCCTGGACGAGGAGGGCGAGCGCGCCGCCGTGCAGGTCGCGGTCGGCGGGGCGGGCCAGCAGGGCGAGGGCGGCGCGGCGCAGGAGCTCGCGGTCGGCATCGGTACGGACGTGGGATGCGGCGCGCGGCCCGTACGCCGCGGCCGCCGCCCGCCGCGCCGGGCGCTCGTCGCGCGCCCAGCGGTCGACGGCCCGGCAGAGGGCGGACGGCTCGTCCTCGGCGAGCACCGCGAGCAGCTCGTCGCCGCGCGGGTGCGCGCTGTCGACGAGTACGTCGATGAGGTCGTCCGGCGCGCGGTGCCGGTGGGTGTGCAGCAGTGCCTGCGCGGCCGTGGCCACGGTGGCGTGCGGAGTCGCGAGCAGCGGCCGCTCGTCGTCGAACCACCGGGTCAGATGCGCTTGTACGGCGGCGGGGTCGGCGGCGAGGAGCCGGGCCACCGCGTCGAGGTGACGAGGAGCGGTGGCGGTCCCCGCCTCCGAGGTCTCCTGCGGTGTCCCGTCCGCCTGGACCAGTCGCCGCAGGAGGTCGAAGCGCTCGGGGTCCGGGATCGGCAGGGCGGTCCAGAAGGCGGGGCCGAACTCCCCGGGGACGGGACGTGAGCGGCGCCGCCAGGTGACGACGCGGTCGGCCAGCAGGCGGAGCACGCCGGTGTACGGCGTGGCGTCGGGGACCCCCGGCAGCACCTGGGCGAGCAGGCGGGCGGCCCACCAGGAGGCGGGGTCCGCGTCCAGGGCGTGGACCAGTTCCTCCAGCCGGCGGGCGAGTTGGCCGGTGCCCTGCTGCCGGGGAAGGAGGAGCAGTGCCTGGGCGACGGGGCCGATGCGGTGGTGCGGGACGATCTGGGCGTGGTCCGCCCGCGGGGTTCGGCGGTGGACCAGGGAGCGCAGGGCCTCGTCCAGGTCGAGGTGCATGCCCTGGAGCCAGTCGGCGAGCTCCTCGTGGGCGAAGCGGTAGCCGCCGCCGGCGGGCACCAGCAGGCCCTCGGTGAGCACCGCGGACGCCCAGCCGGTGCCCCCGCCCAGCCAGGACGGGGCGGGCCCCCAGGGGAACACCGCCTCGAAGGAGGCCCGGTCCAGCTCGCCCTGGCCCGGGCCGAGGCTGCGCCGGGCGGCCTCGTGGACCTGGCCGGCGACCCGGGCCGCGAGACGGCGTACGGCGGTGCCGCGCAGGCCGTTCTCGGCGGCGAGGCGGACCGCGACGCGCAGGCACATCAGGTCCAGGTGGGCCGAGAAGACCTCATGCCGGTCGACGGGGGTCGCCGGGGCGTCCGGCAGGGCGGCACGCACCTCCGACAGGAGGCGGAGGGTGAGCGGGTGGCGGGCGTCGCGGTCGGTGAGGGCCCCTTCCGGGACGGCGTAGCGGGCGCGGGCCCGGCGGGCCTCGTCGGGGGTGAGGTCGGTCAGGTGTACGCGGGTCGGGAAGTCCGCCCCGGCGCTCTCCCAGTACTCCTCCCGGCACGCCACCACCAGCCGCGCCCCGTTCGCCCGCAGCCACTGTGCCGTCCCCGCGGTCCACTCGGGGAGCCGGCGGGTGAGGGCGAGGGGCATCTCCTCGGGGCCGTCGAGCAGGAGCAGCAGGGGGCGGCCGGCCCGGGCGGCGACCCCGGCGAGGCGTTCCGGTGTGACGTCCCCCGGGTCGCTCGGGCCCCCGGGAAGCGGCGGCCGGGAGGCGGCGACGATACGGGCGGCCCGCTCCAGGGCGCGGCGCGCGGCGTCGGCCACCGAGTCGTCGGCTTCCCTCAGGTCGGCGCCGCGCAGCCACAGCGTGGGGGCCGGTTCGGCTCTGCGGTCGCGCCGGGCGGCGAGGGCCGCGAGTTCCGTCGTACGGCCGCTGCCCGGGGCGCCGACGAGGCCGAGGACAGCGCCGTCGCCGCTCTCGGTGAAGGACGTCAACTGCCGTACGATCTCCGCCCGTTCCACCGGTTCGACCGGGCCGACGGGGCCGGCGGGTGCTCCGGGCGGCCCGTCCTGCCCCACCGAGGTGGCGGTCAGTTCCAGGACGCCCGCGAGGTTGAGGTCGGCTCCGTACGCGGGGACGGTCGCGGCGTTGCGGGTGAGCAGTTCGGTGAGCGGGCCGTCGGCGCGGCACAGGGGGACGGCGAACCCCGTGTCGCGGTCACCGGACCGCAGGGCCGTGCCGAGGACGCCGAGGACGGCGCCGGTATCCGCGTCGAGCACCGGCCCGCCGGCCACCCCGCCGCCCGGCCGCAGCGCGTCCCGGCCCGCCGTGCCGATCGCCAACTCCAGTGCGCCGGTGAGGGGATGGGAGTGGTCCGTGGCCGTGTACGTCACCCCGGTGGCGTCGAGGATCCGTGCCTCGCGCCAGCAGTCGGCGGCGATGCGGACGTACGTGCCGGGCGCGATCCGGTCCCGTACGCCCACCGGCAGCGGTTCCACGCCTAGGCCCTCGGTGCGGATCAGGGCGAGGTCCAGGGCGGGCAGCGGGGTGACGGCGTCGGCGGTCACGGCGCGGGTCGGACCGCCGGGGGTGTGCAGCACCAGCCGGGGCAGACCGTCGACGGCCTCGTGGCTGGTGACGACCGTGCCGTGGTGGTCGGCCAGGAAACCGATGCCGCACGGGCGGCCGGCCTCGTCGCGGATCCGGACCAGGTACGCGTCGAAGGTCTCCCCGGCGCCGCCCACGCTCCGGCCCCGTCCCGCCATGATCGAACCTCCACGCCCGTGCACCGTGCCCGGTCTCCGACGGTATGCGTGGAGTGATCAGCGGAACAGATCTTGCGCCGAAAGCGCCCCCTTCCGCTCCCCCGGTTCACTCCGAGCGCCCGCACGGTCGGGTGAATAGGCGGAGGCTGCTGGACACACCCTAGGGGTGGGGGAACCGAGGGGGGACCGTGGAGCGGCGGCAGCACCCGTGGCCGCCGCTCCACGGGTGGAACCCGGCTTTGCGCCCCCTGGTGCCGGACAGGCCCCGCGTCAGCCGAAGACGGCCAGGCTCTTCGCCTTGCCCTTGTGTTCCTCGACCAGGGCGAGGAAGCGTCCCTCGGGGTCGAAGACGGCGACGGGACCGGTACCCGCGTACTCGTCGGGCATCTCCAGCCGCACGCCGTTGATGAGCAGCCGGGCGCGCCTGGTGTCGACGTCCCAGCGCGGGAACGCGGCGGCGGCGGCCTCGGCGATCGGCATCACGGTCAGCTCCTCCTGGAGCTGGTCGAGGGTGCGGGCCGCGTCCAGCTTGTACGGTCCCACACGCGTCCGGCGCAGGGCGGTGAGGTGCCCGCCGACGCCGAGGCCGGCGCCCAGGTCGCGGGCGAGGGCGCGGATGTAGGTGCCGGAGGAGCACGCCACCGACACCACCAGGTCGAGGACCGGGGTGCCGTCCTCGGCGACCGCTTCCCGGACGTCGTACACGGCGAAGGAGGAGACGGTGACGGGCCGGGCGGGGATCTCGAAGTCCTCGCCCTCCCGGGCACGCTTGTAGGACCGTACGCCGTCGATCTTGATGGCGCTGACCTTGGACGGCACCTGCATGATGTCGCCGGTCAGCTTGGCGATGCCCGCGTCGATGGCGTCCCGGGTGACCTTGGAGGCGTCGGCCGAGGCCGTGATCTCGCCCTCGGCGTCGTCGGTGAGCGTCGTCTGACCGAGCCGGACGGTGCCCACGTACTCCTTCTCGGTGAGGGCGAGGTGCCCGAGGAGTTTCGTCGCCTTCTCGACGCCGAGGACGAGGACGCCCGTCGCCATCGGGTCGAGGGTGCCGGCGTGGCCTACGCGGCGGGTCCTGGCGATCCCCCGCATCTTGGCGACCACGTCGTGCGAAGTGAAGCCCGACGGCTTGTCGACGATGACAAGGCCGTCGGGCGTGGTGCGCTTCTGGGTCATTCGGCCGTGTCGTCCGTCTCGTCCTCGGAACCCGGCTTCTTGTACGGGTCCGCCTCACCCGCGTACGCGGCGCCCGCGGACGCCTCGCGTACCTTCTCGTCGGACAGGCGCGCCTTGTCGAGGAGGTCCTCGATGTTGCGGGCGGTGTCCGGGAGGGCGTCCGCGACGAAGGCGAGGGTGGGCGTGAACTTCACACCGGCCGCGCGGCCGACCTCGGAGCGCAGAATGCCCTTGGCGCTCTCCAGGCCCGCGGCGGCGGCCTTCCGCTCCTCCTCGTCGCCGTACACCGTGTAGAAGACGGTCGCCTCCCGCAGGTCCCCGGTGACCCGGGTGTCCGTGATGGTGACGTGTGAGCCGAGCCGCGGGTCCTTGATCCCGCGCTGCAGCTTCTGGGCCACCACCTCTCGGATGAGGTCCGCCAGCCTTTTCGCCCGCGCGTTGTCGGCCACTGGTCCGTCTCCCGTTCTTTCCTGATCTCGTTCTTGGGTCGTCAGTCGTCTTCGCCGTGGAAGCGCCGCCTGACGGACAGCAGTTCCACCTCGGGGCGGCCGGCGACCAGCCGTTCGCACCGGTCCAGTACGTCGGTGAGGTGCCCCGCGTCGGCGGACACCATCGCCAGGCCGATGCCGGCCCTGCGGTGAAGGTCCATGTGTTCCACCTCGGCCGCGCTCACCGCGTACTTCCGCTGGAGCTCGGCGACGATCGGGCGGACGACGGAGCGCTTCTCCTTCAGCGACCGTACGTCGCCGAGGAGGAGGTCGAAGGACAGCGTCCCCACATACATGTGTGTAACCGGTTCACCCGCCGGTACGGGATCGATGGCCCCGCCATCCGTGTGGCGGGGACATCAGAACCGTACAACGAACGGCCGGGGCCGATCGACGGAAATTCCTCTCCGTCGACCGGCCCCGGACCGGACCGACTCGGAAGCCCGAGCGCTTACACGCGCGGCTTCTCGCGCATCTCGTACGTCGCGATGACGTCGTCGACCTTGATGTCGTTGAAGTTTCCGAGGTTGATACCACCCTCGTAGCCTTCGCGGATCTCGGTGACGTCGTCCTTGAAGCGACGCAGACCCTCGATGTTGAGGTTCTCCGCGATGACCTTGCCGTCGCGGACGAGGCGCGCCTTGGTGTTGCGCTTGACCTCGCCGGAGCGGATGAGGACACCCGCGATGTTGCCCAGCTTGGACGACTTGAAGACCTCGCGGATCTCCGCCGTACCGAGCTCGACCTCTTCGTACTCCGGCTTGAGCATGCCCTTGAGGGCCGCCTCGATCTCCTCGATCGCCTGGTAGATGACCGAGTAGTACCGGACGTCCACACCCTCGCGCTCGGCCATCTGCGCCGCGCGGCCGGCCGCGCGGACGTTGAAGCCGATCACGATGGCGTCGGAGCCCATCGCCAGGTCGATGTCCGACTCCGTGACCGCACCGACGCCGCGGTGCAGGACGCGGATGTCGACCTCTTCGCCGACGTCCAGCTGGAGCAGGGAGGACTCGAGGGCCTCGACGGAACCAGAAGCGTCACCCTTGATGATCAGGTTCAGCTGCTGGACCTCGCCGGCCTTCAGCACCTTGTCCAGGTCCTCGAGGGACACACGACGCGTGCGCTTGGCGAACGCGGCGTTCCGCTCGCGGGCGGCGCGCTTCTCGGCGATCTGACGGGCCGTACGGTCCTCGTCGACCACCAGGAAGTTGTCGCCCGCACCCGGGACGTTGGTCAGGCCCAGGACCTGGACCGGCGTCGACGGGCCGGCCTCGGCGACGTTGTTGCCGTTGTCGTCGAGCATGGCGCGCACGCGGCCGTAGGCGTCGCCCACCACCATCGTGTCGCCGACCCGCAGCGTGCCTCGCTGGACGAGGACCGTCGCCACGGCACCGCGGCCGCGGTCGAGACGGGACTCGATCGAGATGCCCTGCGCGTCCTGGTTCGGGTTGGCCCGCAGGTCGAGCGAGGCGTCGGCCGTGAGGACCACGGCCTCCAGCAGCGAGTCGATGTGCAGACCCTGCTTGGCGGAGATGTCGACGAACATGGTGTCGCCGCCGTACTCCTCGGCCACCAGGCCGTACTCGGTCAGCTGACCGCGCACCTTGGTCGGGTCCGCGCCCTCGACGTCGATCTTGTTGACCGCGACCACGATCGGCACGTCGGCCGCCTTGGCGTGGTTCAGGGCCTCGACCGTCTGAGGCATCACACCGTCGTTGGCCGCCACCACGAGGATCGCGATGTCGGTCGACTTGGCACCACGGGCACGCATGGCGGTGAACGCCTCGTGACCCGGGGTGTCGATGAAGGTGATCTTGCGCTCTTCGTCGTTGACCTCGGTCGAGACCTGGTAGGCACCGATGTGCTGGGTGATGCCGCCGGCCTCGCCCGCGATGACGTTCGTCTTGCGGATGGCGTCGAGCAGTCGGGTCTTACCGTGGTCGACGTGGCCCATGACGGTGACGACCGGCGGACGGACCACCAGGTCCTCCTCGTCGCCCTCGTCCTCGCCGAACTCGATGTCGAAGGACTCGAGCAGCTCGCGGTCCTCCTCCTCGGGGCTGACGATCTGAACCGTGTAGTTCATCTCGTCGGCGAGGAGCTGCAGCGTCTCGTCGGAGACGGACTGCGTGGCCGTGACCATCTCGCCGAGGTTCATCATGACCGCGACGAGCGACGCCGGGTTGGCGTTGATCTTCTCCGCGAAGTCGGTGAGCGACGCACCGCGCGACAGGCGAATGGCTTCGCCGTTGCCGCGAGGCAGCATCACGCCGCCGACCGACGGGGCCTGCATGGCCTCGTACTCCTGGCGCCTCTGCCGCTTCGACTTGCGGCCACGGCGCGCGGGACCACCCGGGCGACCGAAGGCGCCCTGCGTGCCACCACGGCCGCCGGGACCACCGGGACGACCACCGAAGCCGGGACGGCCACCGCCGCCACCACCGGGGCCACCGGGACGACCGGCGAAGCCGCCGCCACCGCCACCACCGGGACCGGCGGGACGACCGGCGAAGCCGCCGCCACCGCCACCCGGACGACCGGCGAAGCCGCCGCCGCCCGGACGACCGCCGCCGCCACCGGGACGACCGCCGCCACCGGGGCCACGGCCACCGGGGCCACCGCCGCCGGGACGCGGGCCCGCGGCGGGACGCTGCGGCATCATGCCCGGGTTCGGACGCGGACCGCCGGGGCCGCCGCCGGGACGGGGACCGCCCTGCGGACGCGGCATCGAGCCCGGGGTCGGGCGCGGACCGCCCGGAGCCTGCGGACGCGGACCGCCGCCCTGGGCGCCGGGCGCCTGGGGACGGGGACCGCCGCCAGGGGCACCGGGACCGCCGGGACGCGAACCACCCTGCGGGCGCGGAGCCTGCGGGCGGGCCATGCCGGTGGAGCCACCGGACGTGAAGGGGTTGTTACCCGGACGCGGACCGGCCGGGCGGGCACCCGGACGCGGGGCCTGGCCGCCGGGACGCTGACCGCCCTGGCCGGCGGGACGCTGACCCTGGCCCGGACCGGACGGACGGCCACCGGGCTTGGGAGCACCGGGACGCGCGCCGGGGCGCGGGCCCTGACCCTGGGCGGCCGGGGCCGCGGGAGCCGACGGCGGGGCCGTGAACTCCGGGGTGGTGGGCGTCGTCGGGGCCGGACGCGGTGCGGGCTTGGGACCCGGAACCGGACGCGGGCCGGAGGCCGCCGGGGCGGGCGCCGACGGAGCCGACGGCTGCTGGGCCGTGGGCTGCGGGGCGGCCGGCTGCGGGGCCGACGGCGGCTTGGGGGCGCCCGGCTTCGGGGCAGCCGGACGGGCCGCCTGCGCCGGAGAGGGCGCGGCGGGCCTGGGGGCGGCCTTGCGCGGGGCGGGCTTGCCGTTGCCACCGCCCTGGAAGGCGTCGGTCAGCTTGCGTACTACGGGCGCTTCGATGGTCGAAGACGCCGAACGGACGAATTCACCGAGTTCCTGGAGCTTGGCCATGACGACCTTGCTCTCGACACCGAACTCCTTGGCGAGTTCGTAGACCCGGACCTTAGCCACTTCGCTCCTTTGAGGTCCGGGTTGCGTCCGGACCGTCGCTAGTTCATGGGCGTACTCATCGCGTACTCATCGAGTGCTCATCGCAATCTCGACCTGCTTTCGACTCGCGAGGTACCAGACCGCACGGCGGGTTCCGTACGGCATGTCTTACGGTGTTGCCTGCTCAGCAACTGTCGTCTGCTCGACGTATCGGCGCAACGCCTTTGTGTCGAGCGCTCCCGGGGCGCGCAGTGCCCGCGTGAACGCCCGGCGGCGTACCGCCTGGTCGAGACAGACCAGTGCGGGGTGTACGTACGCACCCCGGCCGGGCAGCGTACCGCGATGATCGGGGACGCATGCGCCCTCGACCGCCACGATGCGCAGCAGATCCGTCTTGGCCGTCCGCTCCCGGCACCCCACACAGGTGCGTTCAGGGCATACTCGGGCGTGCGTCCGGCCAGACACAGTTAAGTCTACCTCCCCGCGGCGACCTCACCCCTTTGGGGCAGGAATCGAACAGTTGCCGCGCGTATATCTGACGTGATCTGAACGTGCTGCGGTCTGGATCTATTCCCCGGGCTGCTCGGTGTCCGGCCGGATGTCGATCCGCCAGCCGGTGAGCCGGGCGGCGAGCCGGGCGTTCTGCCCTTCCTTGCCGATCGCCAGCGACAGCTGGTAGTCCGGCACGGTCACCCGGGCGGACCGGGCGGCCATGTCCACGACCTCCACCTTGGACACCCGGGCGGGTGACAGCGCGTTCGCGACCATCTCCGCCGGGTCGTCCGACCAGTCGACGATGTCGATCTTCTCACCGTTCAGCTCGCCCATCACGTTGCGCACCCGGCCGCCCATGGGGCCGATGCAGGCGCCCTTGGCGTTCAGACCCGAACGGGTGGAGCGGACGGCGATCTTCGTACGGTGACCGGCCTCACGTGCGATCGCGGCGATCTCCACGGATCCGTCGGCGATCTCCGGCACCTCGAGCGCGAAGAGCTTCTTCACCAGATTGGGATGTGTGCGCGAGAGGGTGACCGACGGTCCGCGGACGCCCTTCGCCACCCGGACGACGTAGCTGCGCAGCCGCATGCCGTGCGGGTAGGTCTCCCCCGGCACCTGCTCCTGCACCGGGAGGATGGCCTCCAGCTTGCCGATGTCGACCAGCACGCTCTTCGGGTCGCGGCCCTGCTGGACCACGCCGGTGACGATGTCGCCCTCGCGGCCGGCGTACTCGCCGAGCGTCGCGTCGTCCTCGGCGTCGCGCAGCCGCTGCAGGATGACCTGCTTGGCGGTGGTGGCGGCGATACGGCCGAAGCCGGACGGGGTGTCGTCGAACTCGCGGGGCTCCTGGCCCTCCTCGAGGTCCTCGGGGTCCTCCTTCGCCCACACGGTCACATGCCCGGTCTCCCGGTTGAGCTCCACGCGCGCGTGACGGCGGCTTCCCTCGGTGCGGTGGTAGGCGATGAGGAGGGCCGACTCGATCGCCTCGACCAGCAGGTCGAAGGAGATCTCCTTCTCCCGAACCAAGCCCCGCAGGGCACTCATGTCGATGTCCACGGCTACGCCTCCTCTTCCTTCTCGTCCTTGTCCTTGCGGTTGAACTCGACCTGCACGCGCGCCTTGGCGATGTCCGGGAAGCCGAGTCTGCGGGCCTGGGGCTTGCGGCCCTTCACTCCGGGCACTTCGAGGTCGAGGCCCTCGTCGTCGACCGTCAGGATCCGGGCGACCAGTTCGCCGCCCTCGGCCAGCTGGAACTTCGCCAGCCGGCCGACGGCGCGCATGTAGTGCCGCTGTTCCGTCAGGAGGCGCTCCGCGCCCGGGGTTCCGACCTCCAGGTCGTACGCGCCCTCACCCATCGCGTCGCTCTCGTCGAGCTTCGCCGAGAGCGCGCGGCTCACATCGGCGATCTGGTCCAGGTCCGCCCCGGTGTCGGAGTCGACGACGACGCGCAGCACCCGCTTGCGTCCGACGGAGTCCACGGCGATCTCCTCGAGATCCAGGCCCTGGGAAGCGACGAGCGGTTCCAGGAGCTCTCGCAGCCTCTCGCTCTGGGTGGTGCTCATCCGGGTGACTCCTCGGCCGCGTGTGCTGTTGTGGGATGGGTCGCGTGTCTGATCAAAGGGTATCGGGTCGCGCGGGGTGTTGCCGTCCACCTGCGTCCGGCCGGTGCCGATGACCGGTGCCGGGCGGGGGCGCGGGTACGGTGATCACGGGCCCGCGGCCCACCCGGTTGTCCGTGGTTCGTTTGTCCGTGGTTCGTTCGTACGAGTTCTCCGAGGACGTCTGCCGTGCCGTTCCCCTCACCGCCGCGCACTCCCTCGGGCGTGCGCAGAAGGAGCCTGTTCGTCTCGGCGGCCTCGGCCGCCCTGCTGGCCGGCTGCTCCACCGATCCCGATGCCGCGGGCAGCGGCGGCAGTCCGTCGGTCACCGCGCGGGCACGCGCGCGTGCCGCCCGGGACAGCCGGGGGCTCGCCGAACGGTACGACGCCGTGATCGCCGCCCATCCGGCGCTGGCGGGCCGGCTGCGGCCACTGCGGGCACAGGCCGCGGCGCACGCCGAGGCGTTCGGGGGCGGTGCGCCGGCCGCGTCGCGCTCCCCGGAGACTTCCGCCGCCGTCCCGGAGGCCGAGAAGGACGCCCTCGCCGCCCTCGCCGCCGCCGAGCGGGCGCTCGCCGACCGGAGGGCCAAGGCCCTGCTGACGGTGGAGGGCGAGCTGGCGCGGCTGCTGGCCTCGGTGGCGGCCGCGGGAGCTGCGCACGCGTATCTGCTGACGGAGGGCGGCAAGTGAGCGACGAGACCAAGGGCGCCGAGCTCAAGGCCCTGCAGGCGGCGCTGGCCGCCGAGCACGCGGCCGTGTACGGGTACGGCGTCGTGGGCGGGCGGATCCGTGCTGAGCGGCGCGCGGACGCACGGGCGGCGTACGACGCTCATCGGGCGCGCCGGGACGCGCTGGTGCGTGCGGTGCGGGACCTGGGCGGCGCCCCGGTGGCCGCGGACGCGGCGTACGCGCTGCCGTTCCCGGTGCCGGACTCCGCGGCGGCGGTCCGGCTCGCCGCCGAGCTGGAGGAACGCGTGGCCGGGGTGTACTCCGACCTGGTGCGGGCGAGCACGGGCGGGCGGCGCGGCGAGGCGGCCGGGGCGCTGCGGGAGGCGGCGGTGCGGGCGGTGCGCTGGCGCGGGGAGAGCGTAGCCTTCCCTGGTCTCGCCGAACGGGCCGGTGACGGGGCCGGTACGTCGGCGACCCCGGGCCCGGCCGCGGCCTCGGCGACAGCGACGGCATGACCCGACAGCCCAGGAAGGAACGGCTCGCGCATGGCTTTCGAACCGCCGCAGCGTCTCGTCAGAGCGCTCGGTGAGACGGCACCGGACGGTGACGGCTGGCTGACGCGGCTGCCGGAGACCGTGCGGCAGGCCGTCGCGCTACGCGAGTTGACCGTCGAGCGGGTGCAGGTGCCCGGTGGCCGCAGCAGCCTGGTCGTGCTGGTGCGCCGGGCCGACGGGAGCCCCGCGGTGCTGAAGCTGGCCCCGCCCCGGGCGCGGCCGGAGGCGGAGCGGGCGGCGCTCGCGCGCTGGGACGGCCTGGGCGCCGTGCAGCTGCTGGAAACCGACGGGACCACGGGGGTGCTGCTGCTCGAACGGCTGCACCCGGACGTGTCCGTGCGGTCGCTGCCCGAGGCGAAGGCGCTGCTGGAGGCGGCGGGGACGCTGCGCCGGCTGTGGGTGGAGCCCCCCGCGGATCACGCTTTCGAGACCGTCGCCGGGCGGACCGGCCGGCAGGCCGAGGCGATGCGGGCGAGCGCGACGGCCGACGCCGAGGCGGCCCCGCTGGTCGAGGCGGCGCTCACGGCCCGCGAGGAGCTGCTGGCCGCGCCGCCGGAGCACCGGCTGCTGCACGGCACCTTCCGGCAGAGCAAGGTGCTCGCCGGGGAGCGGATGCCGTGGCTGGCGGTGGGTCCGGACCCGCTGGTCGGCGAGTGCGCCTTCGACCTGGCCCGTCTGGTCCGGGACCGGGTGGAGGACCTGATCGCCACGCCGTCGGGGGCGGCCACCACCCGGCGGCGGGTGAAGCGGCTCGCCGAGTCGCTGGACGTGGACCAGGAGCGGTTGCGCGGCTGGACTCTCTTCCGGGCGGTGGAGTCCGGGGTCCGGGCCCGGCGGGTGGGCCGGGAGCGGGACGCGGAGCTGCTGCTGGAGTTCGCGGGCTGGCTCTGACCGGCGGCCGGTTTTCCCGAGCCGCTGCCGCGGCACCTCGTTCCCCGGCTGTCATGGCCGTTCCCCCGCCGTAGTCGCGATGACGTTGTGTCACGCACTACGGTCGGGGAACGGCCTGAGAGAAGTCTGCGCGGCGCCCGTACGCCTCGGCACAACTCTCTGAGTACTTCCTTCGACCGGTCGGTCAGGCGGTGAGGCGGGCGATCGCCTCGTCCACCGTCAGCTCCTCGCGCTCACCGCTGCGGCGGTCCTTCAGCTCCAGGACGCCCTCGGCGGAGCGGCGGCCCGCGACCAGGATCTGCGGTACGCCGATGAGTTCGGCGTCGGTGAACTTCACGCCCGGGGAGACGCCGGCCCGGTCGTCGACCAGGACGCGCAGGCCGGCGGCGGCCAGCTTCCCGGAGACCTCCAGGGCCAGCTCGGTCTGCAGTGCCTTGCCAGCGGCGACGACGTGCACGTCCGCCGGGGCGACCTCCTTGGGCCACACCAGGCCGTGCTCGTCGGCGTGCTGCTCGGCGAGGGCGGCGACGGCGCGGGAGACGCCGATGCCGTAGGAGCCCATGGTGACGCGGACCGGCTTGCCGTTCTGGCCGAGGACGTCGAGCTTGAGGGCGTCGGTGTACTTGCGGCCGAGCTGGAAGATGTGGCCGATCTCGATGGCCCGGTCCAGCTTGAGGCCGGTGCCGCACTTCGGGCAGGGGTCGCCCTCCTGCACCACCACGACGTCCACGTACGCGTCGACCTCGAAGTCACGGCCCGCGACCACGTTCTTGGCGTGCGTGTGCTCCTTGTTGGCGCCCGTGATCCACGCGGTGCCGGGGGCCACGCGCGGGTCGGCGATGTAGCGGACCTTCTCGCCCAGGCCCTGCGGGCCGACGTAGCCGCGGACCAGGTCGGGGCGGCCGGTGAAGTCCTCGGCGGTGACCAGTTCGACGGTGGCCGGGGCGAAGTGCGCCTCGACCTTGCCCAGGTCGACCTCGCGGTCGCCGGGCACGCCGACGGCGACGATCTCCCCGCCGACCTTCACCAGCAGGTTCTTCAGGGTGGCGGAGGCCGGGACGCCCAGGGAGGCGGCGAGGGTCTCGATGGTCGGGGTGTCCGGGGTGGGGATCTCCTCGGCGGCGGGGACACCGGTGGCGTCCTGCTCGCGGAGTTCGTAGGTGATCGCCTCGGTGTTGGCGGCGAAGTCGCAGTTCGGGCAGTCCGCGAAGGTGTCCTCGCCGGCGCCGGCCGGGGCGAGGAACTCCTCGGACTTGGAGCCGCCCATGGCGCCGGCGGTGGCGGCGCAGATGCGGTAGTCGAGGCCGAGGCGCTCGAAGACCCGCTGGTAGGCCTGGCGGTGCAGGGCGTAGGAGTGCGCGAGGCCCTCGTCCTCCACGTCGAAGGAGTAGGAGTCCTTCATCAGGAACTCGCGACCGCGCAGGATGCCCGCGCGGGGCCGGGCCTCGTCGCGGAACTTGGTCTGGATCTGGTAGAGGATCACCGGCAGGTCCTTGTAGGAGGACGCCTGGTCCTTCACCAGCAGGGTGAAGATCTCCTCGTGGGTGGGGCCGAGGAGGTAGTCGCCGCCCCTGCGGTCGTGGAGGCGGAACAGCTCGGCGCCGTACTCGTCCCAGCGGCCCGTCGCCTCGTAGGGCTCGCGGGGCAGCAGGGCGGGGAGCAGCACCTCCTGGGCGCCGATGGCGTCCATCTCCTCGCGGACGATCCGCTCCACGTTGGCGAGGACCTTCTTGCCCAGCGGCAGCCAGGTCCAGATGCCGGCGGCGGTGCGGCGGACGTAGCCCGCGCGGACCAGGAGCTTGTGGCTGAGCACCTCGGCGTCGGCCGGGTCGTCGCGCAGCGTTTTCGCCATCAGCTGGGACATGCGCTGGACCGGTGCGTTCGCCATGGTTCTCGTACTCCTGCCGGATGGGGGTCCCCCCCGCTCGAGCGAAGCCGAGAGTGGGGGAGGGTGATGGCTAGGAGGTTAGCCGGGGGGCCGCCCGCGCCGGAAATCCTTACTTGTGGCGCAGGGGCAGCGGGGCGCCCATGACGGCGTACGGCTTCGGGGCGCTCGGGAAGAGCACCTGCCGGGCCAGGTCCTGGTAGCCGAGGGAGTGGTAGAGGCCGCGGGCCGGGCTGTCGGTGTCGATCGCGGAGAGGATCGAGCGGGGCTCGGTGGCGCTGTCGGTGATGGTGGTGATCAGGCCGCGGCCGACGCCGCGGTTCTGGTGGCCGGGGTGGACGTGCAGCTCGGTGATGACGAAGGAGTCGTCGAGCCAGTCGTCGTGGCCGCGCGCCCGCAGATACGGTTCGACGACGGTGGACCACCAGTGGGTGCGGTCGTTGGGCATGCCGTAGACGAACCCGACGAGCCGCCCGTCGGCGGTGGTCGCTCCGAGGGCGCGGGCACCGGGATAGGTCATGTGGCGCAGGACGATCTGGCGGCGTACGGCCACCTCGTCGGCGCCCAGTCCGAAGGCGACGGCCTGCACGGCCAAGGCCTCGTCGATGTGGGCTGGGAGGTCCAGGGTGCCGATCACGACGTCCATGCGGGGAGACTACAGGGGGCCGCCCCGGTGTTGTACGGGGTCAGCCGGTGAGCACGGTGACCACCCGCCGGGTCATGTCCTCGTCGGTGGTGAGCGGAGTGGGCGTGCAGGCGAGCACGAAGCTCAGGCGCTGGTCCCGGGTGGCGAACACACGGGTGCGGTAGCCGTAGTTCTCGCCGGTCTTCCCCCAGAACGTCACGCCGTTCACGGTGGCCTTCTGCAGGCCCATGCTGTAGCGGGCGGGGCTGCCGTCCAGCATGCGCACGTTGTCCGGCGGCATCGTGAAGAGCCGTTCCATCGCCCGCTCCGGCAGCAGCGCGCCCGAGAACAGCGCCTGCTGGAAGCGGAAGAGGTCGTCGACGCTGGAGACCAGTTCGCCCTCGCCCCAGGCGCCGGACTGGTCGAAGACGGTGACGTCCCGGAGCGATCCGTCGGTCATCCGCAGATAGCCGTGCACATGCGGTCCGTGCAACCGCGGGTCGTCGCCGGGTATCAAGGTGCGGTCCAGTCCCAGCGGGCGCAGGAGGCGGGAGTCGATCGCCTCGCCGTAGCGCCGTCCGGTCAGCTCCTCGACGAGCAGGGCGAGCAGTACGTAGTTGATGCCCCGGTATTCCTGCCGGGTGCCCGGCGGGAACTTCAGCGGAGCGTGCGTCACCGTGTCGACCCACTGCTGTGGCGTCCACCGGTCGAACCGGTGGAGCAGGACGGCCTCCGGCGTGCTGAGGTCGGGCATGCCCTGGTGGTCGGGCAGGCCGCTGGTGTGGTTCAGCAGCTGGGCCACGGTGATCCGGGCGAAGTCGGGCGGCAGCAGCCGGGGAAGGTGGCGGCCGATCGGGGCGTCCAGTTCGAGGCGGTGCGCGGCCCACAGCTGCAGGACGACCGTCGCCACGAACACCTTGGTGACGCTGCCGGCCCGGAACCGGTCGGCGGGGTGTAACGCGCGCCCGCCGGCGAGGTCGGCCACTCCGGCCGATCCGTACCAGTGACCGCGATCGCGGGCGACGCGCAGCTGCGCGGAGGTGGCCGGCGGGTGGGAGAGGTCGGAGATCGCGGCGCGCAGGGCGTCCGTGTCCAGAACGGGCGGGCGTCCGGCGCCGGTTGCCGCCCGGGACGTGGTGCTTCCCGCCACGGCGGCCACGGCACCGGCCAGCGAGGCGCCGAGCACGGAACGTCGGGAGATCCACTGAGAGGTCATGGAGATCATGCTGCCGACGCCGTCCCCGCCGGTCATCCGGGATGTCCCTCAGGCGTCCCGGAGGTGCCCCCTCATCCCACCCCGGTGCCGGCGTCCGCTCAGAACAGCACGCTCATGAAGGCGCCGACCTCCTGGAACCCCACCCGCTGGTACGTCCGCCGGGCCGCCGTGTTGAAGTCGTTGACGTACAGGCTCACCACCGGGGCCACGTCCGCCAGGGCGTAGCGCAGGACCGCCGCCATGCCGGGCGCGGCCAGCCCCCTCCCCCGGTACTCCGGAGCCACCCAGACCCCCTGGATCTGGCACGCCTGGGAGGTCGCCGCGCCGATCTCGGCCTTGAAGACGACCTTGCCGTGTTCGTCGATGCGGGCGAACGAGCGGCCGGAGCCGACGAGTTCGGCGACGCGGGCCTGGTAGAGGAGGCCGCCGTCGCCGGCCAGGGGGGAGACGCCCACCTCCTCGGTGAACATCGCCACGCACGCCGGCATGATCGTCTCCATCTCGTCCTTGCGGATGCGGCGGACGTAGGGATCGGCGGCGATGTCGGCGGGCATGCGGTCGGTGACCATGAGGGGCTGGCGGGTGCGGACCTCGCGGGCCGGGCCCCAGTGGGGTTCGAGCAGGCGCCACAGTTCGGTGGTGGACTCGGCGGGGCCGACGATGGAGGAGCAGCGGCGGCCGGCCCGGCGGGCGCGGTCGGCGAAGGCGCGGACGGCCCTGGGGGTGGCGCAGATCGGGACGAGGTTGGCGCCCGCGTAGCACAGGGACGTGAGCATGCCGTCCTCGTACCAGCCCCACATCTCGCCGCCGAGCCGCCAGGGGTCGAGGCCCGCGATCTGGACGCGGGAGGTCACGAAGGCGTTGGCGACCGGCTCGCGGTCGAGGACGGCGAGCGCGGCGTCCAGGTCGCTCGGTTCGAGCACCCGAGAGGTGGTCTGGGTCAACACGTACGGGGCCTCACCCTGAGGGTCTGCTGATCTCCGCACTGTACCTGCCGATGGTGTGACGCGCCGCCCCCGTGAAGGGCGGCGCGATACGGCGGCCGGGTCAGCCGGCCACCGACACCGACGGCTCGCCGGAGGTCACGCCGTCGGCCTCCATCTGCTCGGCGAGCTTCATGGCTTCCTCGATCAGGGTCTCGACGATCTTGGACTCGGGGACGGTCTTGATGACCTCGCCCTTGACGAAGATCTGGCCCTTGCCGTTGCCGGAGGCGACGCCGAGGTCGGCCTCGCGGGCCTCGCCCGGACCGTTGACGACACAGCCCATCACCGCGACGCGCAGCGGGACCTCCATGCCGGTCAGGCCCGCGGTGACCTCTTCGGCCAGCTTGTAGACGTCCACCTGGGCGCGGCCGCAGGACGGGCAGGAGACGATCTCCAGGCCGCGCTGCTTGAGGTTCAGTGACTCCAGGATCTGGTTGCCGACCTTGACCTCCTCCACGGGAGGCGCCGACAGCGAGACGCGGATCGTGTCGCCGATGCCCTGCGAGAGCAGCGCGCCGAACGCGACGGCCGACTTGATCGTGCCCTGGAAGGCGGGACCGGCCTCCGTGACGCCCAGGTGGAGGGGATAGTCGCACTGCTCGGCGAGCTGCCGGTAGGCCTCGATCATCACGACCGGGTCGTTGTGCTTGACGGAGATCTTGATGTCCCGGAAGTCGTGCTCCTCGAAGAGCGAGGCCTCCCACAGGGCGGACTCGACCAGCGCCTCCGGGGTCGCCTTGCCGTACTTCCGCAGCAGCCGCCGGTCCAGCGAGCCCGCGTTGACGCCGATGCGGATCGGCGTGCCGTGCTCCTTCGCCGCCCTCGCGATCTCCTTGACCTTGTCGTCGAACTGCTTGATGTTGCCCGGGTTGACGCGGACGGCGGCGCACCCGGCCTCGATCGCGGCGAAGACGTACTTCGGCTGGAAGTGGATGTCCGCGATCACCGGGATCTGCGACTTGCGGGCGATCGTGGCCAGCGCGTCCGCGTCGTCCTGCGTGGGGCAGGCCACCCGCACGATCTGGCAGCCGGACGCGGTGAGTTCCGCGATCTGCTGGAGCGTGGCGCCGATGTCGGACGTACGGGTCGTGGTCATCGACTGCACCGACACCGGCGCGTCCCCGCCGACCGCCACGGATCCGACCTGGATCTGCCGGCTCTTGCGGCGCTCGGCGAGCTTGGTCGGAACGGACGGCATGCCGAGAGAAATCGCAGTCATCTGCTGTGCAACCCCAAGTAGTGGATCAAGGTCCGGTCCCGTCAGCGTCGGGCTCCAGGCTTCGAGATTACGGCACGGGGCAGCGACCGAGCACATCCCACCCGGGAACCCACCCAATGGGAGGCGGCCCGGAACAAAGTGTTCCGGGCCGCCTCGAAACGGTGCGTGGCTAGGAGATTTTCACCGGGTTAACCACGTCCGCGATCAGCACCAGGATGGTGAAGCAGATGAAGATCCCGGCCACCACATAGGCCACC
Source organism: Streptomyces sp. NPDC039424 (assembly GCF_055639495.1). Lineage (NCBI taxonomy): Bacteria > Bacillati > Actinomycetota > Actinomycetes > Kitasatosporales > Streptomycetaceae > Streptomyces > Streptomyces sp. NPDC039424. The sequence goes on along the minus strand of NZ_JBVKAI010000014.1, from coordinate 164,751 downwards.
GGCATCAGCTTCGCCACGTCGAACGGGCCGGGGTCCGGGCGGCGCAGCACCTTCGCGACGTTGCGGCGCAGGGACTCCCACAGGGCGCCCGCGATGTGCCCGCCGTCGAGCGGGAGCAGCGGGAGCATGTTGAACAGGAAGAGGGAGAGGTTGAAGCCCGCGACCAGCATCACGAACATCGCGAGCTGCTGGGTGGGCGGGATGTCGAGGGTGAAGATCTCGCCGCCGACGCGGGCCGCGCCGACCACGCCCATCGGGGAGTCGGGCTGGCGGGGGGCGTCGTTGAAGGCCGCGTCCCACAGCGCCGGGATCTTGCCCGGCAGGGCCGCGATGGAGTCGACGGCCTCGCCGATGCGGTCGCTCATCCAGGTCACCGACTCGCCGAAGTCCTGGCGTACGACGCCGTTGGCGGCGCTGAAGCCGAGGAAGCCGGCCGAGGTGTAGCCCTGGACGATCTGCCCGTGGGAGTCCTTCTTCGCCACCTGGTTCTTGACCAGCGTCGCCTTCAGGGTCACCTCGTGGCCCCCGCGCTCGACGACGATGGGCACCGTCTTGCCGGGGTTGGCGCGGATCAGGTCGGAGAGCCGGTTCCAGTCGTCGGTCCGCACGCCGTCGAAGGAGACGATCTTGTCGCCGGCCTTCAGGCCCGCGGCGGCGGCCGGGGACTCGGGGTCGGAGTTCTTGCAGGTGTTGCGGTTCTCGGTCTGCGAGATCACGCACTTGGAGACCGAGCTGACGGTGGTGGTCTGCTGGGTGACGCCGAAGCCCATCAGCACGGTGAAGAACAGCCCCACCGCGAGGATCAGGTTCATGAACGGGCCCGCGAACATCACGATGACCCGCTTCCACGGGGCGCGCGTGTAGAACATGCGGGTCTCGTCGCCGGGCTTGAGTTCCTCGAAGGCGGCCGAGCGGGCGTCCTCGATCATGCCGCGCCAGGGCGAGGTGGAGCGCGCGCTTATGCGGCCGTCGTCGCCGGGCGGGAACATGCCGATCATGCGGATGTAGCCGCCCATCGGGATCGCCTTGATCCCGTACTCCGTCTCGCCCTTCTTGCGCGACCAGACGGTCGGGCCGAAGCCGACCATGTACTGCGGCACGCGGATGCCGAAGAGCTTGGCGGTGGACAGGTGTCCCAGCTCGTGCCACGCGATGGAGACCAGCAGCCCGAGCGCGAAGACGCCTATGCCGAGGATGAACATCAGGGTCGTCATGCACGCGCCTCCGCGGTCGCCGTGTGCGCTGTCAGTTCCCGGGCCCGGGCTCGTGCCCAGGTCTCCGCCTCGAGGACGTCCGACACCGTGAGCGAGGTTCCCGTCCGGGGGGTGCCGTGCTCCTGGACCACCCGGGTGACGGTCTCCATGATCCCGTTGAACGGGAGCGCGCCGGTGCGGAACGCCTCCACGCACTCCTCGTTGGCCGCATTGAACACCGCCGGGGCGGTACCCGCGAGCTCGCCCACGTGCCGCGCCAGATTCACCGAGGGGAACGCGTCGTTGTCGAGTGGGAAGAACTCCCACGTCGAGGCCTTGCTCCAGTCGAAGGCGGGCGCCGCGTCGGGGACGCGTTCGGGCCAGCCGAGGCCGATGGCGATCGGCCCCCGCATGTCGGGGGGCGTCGCCTGGGCCAGTGTCGATCCGTCCGTGAACTCAACCATCGAGTGGACATACGACTGGGGATGGACGACCACCTCAATGCGGTCGAAGGGAATGTCGTACAGCAGGTGCGCCTCGATGACCTCGAGGCCCTTGTTCACCAGGGTCGCGGAGTTGATCGTGATCACCGGGCCCATGGCCCAGGTGGGGTGCGCCAGGGCGTCCTGGACGGTGACGTCGGCCAGCTGCTCCTTCGTACGGCCGCGGAACGGGCCGCCGGAGGCGGTGACCACCAGCTTGCGTACGTCGGCCCGCGTCCCGGCCGCCAGCGCCTGGAAGAGCGCGGCGTGCTCGGAGTCGACCGGGATGATCTGGCCGGGCTTGGCGAGGGCCTTGACCAGGGGGCCGCCGACGATGAGCGACTCCTTGTTGGCCAGCGCGAGGGTGCGGCCCGCCTCCAGGGCGGCGAGAGTGGGCGCGAGGCCGATGGAGCCGGTGATGCCGTTCAGGACGGTGTGGCAGTCGGAGGCGGCGACCTGGGTGGCCGCGTCGGGTCCGGCGAGGATCTCGGGAAGCGGCTCCCCGGTGCCGTACCGCGCGGTCAGCGCCTCGCGCAGCGCCGGTACGACGTCCTCGCGGGCCACCGCGACGGTGCGCACCCGCAGCCGGTGGGCCTGCTCGGCGAGGAGGGTCACCCGGCCGCCGTTGGCGGAGAGGGCGGTCACCCGGAAGCGGTCGGGGTTGCGCAGCACGAGGTCGATGGCCTGGGTGCCGATGGATCCGGTGGAGCCGAGGATCACCACGTCCTTGGGACCGTCTCCCGCGAGAGGGTCGTAGACGAGGTGCGGGTCGGCGAGTGGCGCCGGACTGGCGGGACTGTCGGTCATCCCTCCATTGTTGCCGCAACCGGCGGCCGGGAGGACAGTGCGTCCCTCGGGCGGGTGCCTTAGCAGGTCTCGTCGCCGAATGGAGTGAAATCCCCCTTGTGAAGTTCAAGTGAAGATCATGTGATAACTCTTCTGTCTGGCCGGAAAACGACAGTAGCCGACCTGGGCCGACCGGCCATGAAGAGACAACCCTGGGGGGATTTCTCCATGCGTATACGCGCCGCTCTGCCCGCGCTCGCGGGCGCCGCCGTGCTCACCGGCACCCTGCTCAGCACGCCCGCCGAGGCCGCCGGCGGGGTCACCATCTACCACGTCTGGTTCGACAGCCCCGGCTCGGACAACCGCTCCAACACGAGCCTCAACGGCGAGTGGGTGCAGATCAAGAACACCAGCGGGTCGGCGATCTCGCTGAAGAGCTGGGTCCTGAAGGACGCCTCGAACCACAAGTACGTCTTCCCCGACGTCAAGATCGGCGCGGGCAAGACCATGAAGGTCCGTACGGGTCAGGGCTCGGACACCACGTCGAACAAGTACCAGGACCGCCGTGCCTACGTCTGGAACAACACCAGCGACACGGCCACGCTGACCAAGGCGAGCGGCACCAAGGTCGACTCCTGCTCCTGGACGACGCGGGATCCGAGCGACAAGTACTGCTGAGTCAGCGCACCGGGCGGTGCACGTTCTCCCGTCGGCTTGGGCCCGGGGTCGCGTCGGCGATCCACGGGCCCTCGCCCGACGGGTCGACGATCCCCTGCTCCAGCCACTCGTAGGCGCCGCCGAGGACTCCCTTGACCACCTTGCCGTCGATGTCGTCGGTGTTGCGCCAGAGCCGGTCGAAGAGTTCCTCCACCCGGATGCGGGACTGGCGGCAGAAGGCGTCGGCGAGCTGGTAGGCCTCGCGGCCGTGGTCGCCCTGGCTGCGCAGCAGCTCGGCCCGGACGCAGGCCGCGCTCATCGCGAACAGCTCCGCGCCGATGTCCACGATCCGGCCGAGGAAGCCCTGCTTGGTCTCCATCCGGCCCTGCCAGCGGGACATGGCGTAGAAGGTGGAGCGGGCCAGCTTGCGGGCGTGCCGCTCGACGTAGCGCAGGTGGCCGGAGAGATCCACGCCGTGCTTGAACTCGCTGTACGAGGCGGGTAGTTGCCCCGGTCCCGCGACCAGCTTCGGCAGCCACTTGGCGTAGAAGACACCGGCGTTCGCGCCTGCCTTCGCCTTGTCCGAGAGGGTCTTGTCGGGGTCGATGAGGTCACCGGCGACCGACAGGTGGGCGTCGACGGCCTCGCGTGCGATCAGCAGGTGCATGATCTCGGTGGAGCCCTCGAAGATCCGGTTGATGCGCAGGTCGCGCAGGATCTGCTCGGCGGGGACGGCTCGCTCGCCGCGGGCCGCCAGCGACGCGGCCGTCTCGAAGCCCCGGCCGCCGCGGATCTGGACCAGTTCGTCGGCCATCAGCCAGGCCATCTCGGAGCCGTACAGCTTGGCGAGGGCGGCCTCGATGCGGATGTCGTTGCGGTTCTCGTCGGCCATCTGGCTCGACAGGTCCAGTACGGCCTCCAGCGCGAAGGTCGTGGCGGCGATGAAGCTGATCTTGGAGCCGACCGCCTCGTGCAGCGCGACCGGCTTGCCCCACTGCTCCCGGGCCGCCGACCACTCGCGGGCGATCTTCAGGCACCACTTGCCCGCGCCGGCGCACATCGCGGGCAGCGACAGGCGGCCGGTGTTCAGGGTGGTCAGGGCGATCTTCAGGCCGGAGCCCTCCTCGCCGATGCGGTTCGCGGCGGGGACGAGCACCTGGTGGAAGCGGGTGACGCCGTTCTCCAGACCGCGCAGGCCCATGAAGGCGTTGCGGTTCTCGACCGTGACGCCCTCCGAGGCGGCCTCGACCACGAACGCGGTGATCCCGCCCCTGTGCCCCTCGGACTTCGGCACGCGGGCCATGACGACGAGCAGGTCGGCGACGACCCCGTTGGTCGTCCAGAGTTTCACCCCGTCGAGGACGTAGTCGTCGCCGTCGGGGACGGCCGTGGTGGCCAGGCGCGCGGGGTCCGAGCCGACGTCCGGTTCGGTGAGGAGGAAGGCGGAGATGTCGGTGCGGGCGCAGCGGGGCAGGAAGGTGTCCTTCTGCTCCTGGGTGCCGAAGAGCTTCAGCGGCTGGGGTACGCCGATCGACTGGTGGGCCGACAGCAGGGCGCCGATCGCCGGGTTGGCGGAGCCGGCCAGGGCGAGGGCCTTGTTGTAGTAGACCTGCGTCAGGCCCAGGCCGCCGTACCTGGTGTCGATCTTCATGCCGAACGCGCCGAGCTCCTTGAGCCCGTCGATGACCTCGTCCGGGATCCGCGCGTCCCGCTCGATCCGGGCGCCGTCGATCTTCGTCTCGCAGAAGTCGCGCAGCTTCGCGAGGAACTCCTCGCCCCGCTGCGCGTCCTCGTCGGCCGGGAGGGGGTGCGGGTGGATGAGGTCGAGCCGGAAGCGGCCGAGGAACAGTTCCTTGGCGAAGCTCGGCTTGCGCCAGTCCTGTTCCCGCGCGGCCTCCGCCACCTGGCGGGCCTCGCGTTCGGTGACGGTGGGTTTTTTGGTGGTGGGGGCGGACATGAGGCTCACCTCGCCGCGAAGAGGGATGATTGCGGACCGTTCGTTACCGACCAGTGCTACTGGATCGTTAGTACCCGAAACGGGCCGCCCCCACCAGTCCTGGCGCGTCCGTTCGGCCGAAGTACCCCGCCCCCGCCGCTCTGGCCGATGCCGACGGGGTCCGACGTCCGGGCGTCCGGGGAGCTCGCGGACCTCGGCCCCGGAAACCCACGCGCCCGCGACCGGGGCGGCGGGGCTCGGCGACGGACTCGGGCTCGCGCCGGGCCAGGCCGGAGCGGGCGGGGTACGACGCCCGGGTGTCCGGAGAACTCACCGACCTCGGCCCCAGAAACCCCCACGTACCCGTGACCGGGGCGGCTCCGCGACGGGCTCGCCCCTGGCAGGAACGGGCCGGAGCGGACGGTGGTACGACGCCCAGGCGTCCGGAGAGCTCGCGGATTTCGGAGCCGGGCTCGGGCACGCGCCGGGCCGGAGCGGACGGCGGGGCGCGAGCCAGCGCCGTATCGGCTCGGCTCGGGCCCCGATCAGCTCCACTGCCCGCTCCGACGCCCGTTCGGCCGGAGCCCGCGCAGGCCCTGGCGCCCTAAGCCCCGGCGTCGGATCGGCTCACGCCGACGCGGTACGGCCTCGCGTCCGGCCGCCTCGCCCCCAACCTCAGGCTCGCCCTGCCAGAGGGCTACGCGCCGGATCAGCCGATGCTGGCGCGCTACACCCCCGCGCCCACGAACCCCATCACACCGGCCCCCGCCCCGGGATCGACCAGCACCGGCACGCCGCACCCCCGCGAAGGCCGCCCGGTCAGGGCCCCGTGGCCGGGTCAGCCGATGTCGACCGAGTAGGACTTGGTGTCGAGGCGGCCGGTGCCCTTGAAGACCTCGGTGCCGGATTCGATGCCGGAGATGTACTTGTCGTCGGTGAGGAGCTTGCGGCGGACGAGGGCCTGGGTGAAGTCGTCCAGGTTGAGGGTGGCGCTGGTGGTGTTGGTGCGGCGGACGAAGGAGTAGACGTGCCAGCCGATGTCGCCCTGGTAGATGTCCCACATGGCGCCGCCGAGGCTGACGCTGCCGTATTTGGTGCCCAGGGGGCCGGCGCCGCCCTGGCGGTTGAGCCAGATCATGATCTCGTCGGTGGGCTGGTCCTGCCAGTCCGCGGTGCTCTTGGTGTGCAGCCACAGGTCGTAGGCGACGTTCATGGTGCCGGGGCTGGAGCTGAGCGAGAAGTTCCACTTGGCGGTGACCTTCTTGCGGTCGCCGACCCGGATCGGCAGCCCGGTGGTCGCCTTGTCGACCTTCCAGCCCCAGTGCCAGCCCAGGACCGTACTGGCGTAGGACTTCACGTCGGAGTCCTTGCCCTTGCTGTTGTTCGCCCAGGTGTAGTCGGTGCCCCAGGAGATGGTGGAGCCGGAGGCGGAGTTGTCCCAGACGCACTGGGTGCCCGTGCCCTTGTCCTGGCCCCAGAGGTTGTCGTTCACGTAGTACTTGCCGAGCGTGACGGTGTCGAAGGCCGTGCACTTCTTGCTCGACTCGCCGGCCTGCGCCACGGTCACGCCCGCGGCGGCCGCCAGGGCGACCGAGGCGGCGACCAGCGTCTTCGCCTTCTTGGACAGGCGCGGTCTGCGGTGTTGCATCGGGGGTCCTTCCGAGGGACGGTTCGTGTACCGCCCCTTCGTGGTCACCGGCCCGCCGAAAGGTTGCCGCGCATCCGTCATCACGTCACCGGGAAAACCTGTCGAAGCGCTTCGACAAACTATGGACACCCACCCTTGCTGAAGCTACTGTCGATACACCCTCACTCGCCCCTGTCAGCAACGCGCACTGTCGAAGCGCTTCACAAAGCTTGGAGAGCTGGATGGTCACCCTCGCCGAGGTCGCCCAGCACGCCGGAGTCTCGGCGAGCACGGTGAGCTATGTCCTCAGCGGCAAGCGGTCCATCTCCGCCACCACCCGGCAGCGGGTCGAGCAGAGCATCCGGGAGCTCGGGTACCACCCGAACGCGGGCGCCCGCGCCCTGGCCAGCAACAGGTCGAACATCATCGCCCTGATGATCCCGCTGCGCACCGACATGTACGTACCGGTGATGATGGAGATCGCCATAGCGGTGGCCACCACCGCCCGCACCCACGGGTACGACGTGCTGCTGCTCACCGGCGAGGAGGGCCCCGACGCGGTGCGCCGGGTCACCGGTAGCGGGCTCGCCGACGCGATGATCCTGATGGACGTCGAGCTCGACGACGAGCGGCTGCCGCTGCTGCGCGGCGCGGACCAGCCCTCCGTCCTCATCGGCCTGCCCGCCGACACCACCGGCCTGACCTGCGTCGACCTGGACTTCGCGGCGACCGGCGCGCTGTGCGTCGAGCACCTGGCGAAGCTCGATCACCGTGACATCGCTGTCATCGGCGAGGCCCCCGCGGTCTACGAGCGGCACACCGGTTTCGCCGAGCGCACCCTCGACGGTCTGCGCACCCGCGCGCGGGAGCTGGGCCTCAGGGTGCTGCACCGCCCGTGCGAGGCCGGGTACGACGCGATGGCCGTCACCCTCGCCCGGATCTTCGACGAGCGCCCGGGCACCACCGGGTTCGTCGTGCAGAACGAGTCCGCGGTCGAGCCGCTGCTCGCTCTGCTGCGCCAGCAGGGCCGCGCGGTGCCCGAGGACGTGTCGGTGGTCGGCATCTGCCCGGAGCCGGTCGCCGTCCAGGCCTCGGTGCGGCTGACGTCGGTCGCCATCCCGGCACAGGAGATGGGCCGGTACGCCGTGGAGCACCTGGTGGCCAAACTGGACGGCCGCGGCAGCGACGAAGTCGTGCTGATCACACCCGAGTTGACCGTACGGGCGAGCACGGGGCCGGCGCCGGCCGGTTCCTGACCCACCGGAGTTCCACGCGTCGCCCCGTCCGGGGCACCCCCATGTCTGCACTCCTTCAGGAGCACGCCACGTGAATCAGCCTGCCGAAACCCAGCCCAAGGTCAGCCTCGCGCAATCCTCCCCCACCGTAGGCACGCTCCGCGAGCGGGACGGCGGGCTGGAGTGGAGCGGCCGTCAGGAGACGGTGCGCGTCGAGCCCTGGGGGCCGGACGCGGTCCGGGTGCGCGCCCGGCTCGGCGGTCCCGTGCTCGACGCGCTGCCGGGCGCCCTGCTCGACGCGCCGCCCGCCACCGAGAGCACCGTCAAGATCGGTGACGGGGAGGGGTGGCTGACGGTCGGCGGGCTGACCGTGGAGGTGAACGCGGAGGGCCTGATCCGTTTCCTGCGCACGGACGACCTGTCCGAGCTGCTCGCCGAGGAGCGCGCCCACTTCTGGTGGCCCGGCCCCCGCCTGTACACGGCCGTCGGCAACGGCCACCACCGCCTGGAGCAGCGCTTCGCCGCGTACGAGGGCGAGAAGCTGTTCGGCCTGGGCCAGCACCAGCACGGGCGGCTCGACCAGAAGGGCCTGGTCCTCGACCTCGTCCAGCGCAACGCCGAGGTCGGCATCCCGGTGCTGGCCTCCAGCCGCGGCTACACCCTGCTGTGGAACAACCCGGCGATCGGCCGCGTGGAGCTGGCGCACAACGGCACCCGCTGGGTGGCGGACTCGGCCCGCCAGATCGACTACTGGATCACCGCGGGCACCCCGGCCGACGGCCAGCGCCGCTACAGCGCGGTGACCGGCCGCACCCCGATGCTGCCGGAGTGGGCGGCGGGCTTCTGGCAGTGCAAGCTGCGCTACCGCACCCAGGACGAACTCCTCGCGGTGGCACGGGAGTACAAGCGCCGGGGCCTGCCCCTGTCCGCCATCGTCTGCGACTTCTTCCACTGGACCCACCTGGGCGAGTGGAAGTTCGACCCGAAGGAGTGGCCGGACCCGGCGGCGATGGTCCGCGAGCTCGACGAGCTGGGTGTGAAGCTGGTGGTGTCCGTGTGGCCGTCGGTGTCCCCTCTGTCGGAGAACCACCCGGTGATGGAGCAGCGCGGCTACTTCATCGGCACCCAGTACGGCCCGATGGCGCACGCCGACTGGCCGGACAAGGAGGTCGCCTCCACCGTCCAGGTCGCCTTCTACGACGCCACGAACCCCGAGGCCCGGGAGTTCGTCTGGTCGAAGGTCCGCGACAACTACCTTCTCCCGTACGGCATCACGGCCTTCTGGCTGGACGCCTGCGAGCCGGAGCTGAAGCCGGGCTTCTCGGAGAACCTGCGCTACTGGTCGGGCCCCGGCCTGGAGGTCGGCAACATCTACCCGGCCGAGAACGCCCGCACCTTCTACGAGGGCCTGCGCGCGTCCGGCGAGGACGAGGTGGTCACCCTCAACCGCTCGGCCTGGGCGGGCAGTCAGCGCTACGGCGCCGCCCTGTGGTCCGGCGACATCGGCACCGACTTCGCGACGCTGCGCCGCCAGATCGCGGCCGGACTCAACACCGCCCTGTCCGGGATCCCCTGGTGGAACACCGACATCGGCGGCTTCCACGGCGGCGACCCGGACGACCCGGCGTACCGGGAGGTGATGGTCCGCTGGTTCCAGTTCGGCGCGCTGTCCCCGCTGATGCGCCTGCACGGCTTCCGCGACCCGGGCATGGCGCTCGGCCCGGAGATGACCGGCGGCCCGAACGAGGTCTGGTCGTACGGCGAGGAGGCCGGCGCGATCCTGGAGCGGTACCTGCGGCTGCGCGAGCGGCTGAAGCCGTACGTCCTGAAGGTGATGCGGGAGGCGCACGAGGAGGGGCTGCCGGTGATGCGTCCGCTGTTCCTGGAGTTCCCGGACGACCAGGCGACCTGGTCGGTCGACGACGCCTATCTCTTCGGCCGGGACCTGCTCGTCGCCCCGGTGCTCACGGCGGGCGCCACCGCCCGCACGACGTACCTCCCGGCGGGCGCCCGCTGGACGGACGCGTGGACCGGTGGGACGTACGAGGGCGGTACGGCCGTCACGGTCGACGCCCCGCTGGACCGGATCCCGCTGTTCCTGCGGGACGGGGCGGAGCTGCCGATCACCGGGTGAGCAAGGCGGGGCCGGTCCCTCACGGAACCGGCCCCCGGGTCTTTCCCGGCTCAGCTGCTGCTGACGCTCTCGCTGTTGGTGGTGAAGTTCAGGCCGCCGGAGGAGGACGTGATCTCGAAGCCGAACTGCAGGTCACCGATGGTGACGTTGCCGAACCAGCCCTTGGTGTCCTTGATCCACTTCAGGATCGGCAGGATGTTGACGGTGCCGGAGGTCGAGTTCGACGTCCGGACGAACGAGAAGACGTCGTTGGCGGTGTTGTTGCCCTTGTAGACGGTCCAGGTGGAGCCGCCGAGCGTCACGGTGCCCTGCGAGGTGCCGAGCGGGCCGACGGCTCCGGTCTTGTTGACCCAGAGCATGACCTCGTAGTCGTAGTTGGTGTCCCAGATGTCGTACGAGGTGTTGTACGAGCCGGACGACGGAACCGTGACGTTGTAGCTGCTGGTCAGCGAGGACAGCGAGGTGATCGACTTGTTGATCACCTTCTTGGCGTTCGGGTAGGACTTGATCCCGCCGGTGTTGGGGTGGTCGGCCCAGACGCCCCAGTTGGTGCCGGAGTTGGCCCAGACGCACTGGCTGCCCGCGCCCGAGCCCCAGATGTTGTTGTAGAGGGTGTAGCCGTTCAGGCTGGTGTTGCCGTACTGCTCGCAGGAGCTCCAGACGGCGGCCGAGGCGGGGGCGGAGGCGAGACCGACGATGGCACCGAGGGCCAGGGCGGGGGCCAGCAGGGCCTTGGTGACCCGGCTCAGCGTGCGTGTTGCCATGGTGTCCCTTCCATGGGTGGGGGGAGATGCGGGGATTACCACGTCCCCAGGGTGAGGACGCGGTCTTCTCCGGCGACGAGGTCGAGCGGCTCCGTCCCGGAGGAAGTCCTGAGTTCGATGCGGTGACCGCGGGTGGGGCGCAGCACCGCGGTGGCCGAGTCGCGGCTCCAGGTGAGGTCCAGCTCCGCCCCGAACCGGGTGCGTACGCCCCGGAGCCGCCCCTCGGGGTACGCGGCCGGGAGCGCGGGCAGCAGGACCAGGCGGTCCGGGGTGGACTGCACGAGGGTCTCGATCAGCACGGCGGGCAGGGTGTGCGCGGCGTCCGCGTTGTAGACGTCGCGGTTCGGGTAGTGCGCGCTCATCAGGGAGGCGTGGAAGAAGTCGCCGTCCAGGACGGCGGCGAGGGCCTGGGAGACGCGTTCGCCGTCCCTCAGCCGGGCCGCGATCAGGGCGTGGTGGAGGTGGCCGTGGGCCGAGTCGTTCTCCGCGCCGCGCAGTTCGAGGGCGCGGTGGGCGGCGGCGGCCAGGTACGGGTTGTCGTACGGGTTGATCTCGTCGAGGGGCCAGACGCCGTAGAGGTGGCTGAGGTGGCGGTGGTCGTAGCTGTCCTCCAGGCCCGGCCAGGCCCATTCGGCGAGGGCGCCGTCGGTGTTGATCCGGTGCGGCGAAAGCCGGTCGGCGAGGGCGCGCCAGTGGTCGGCGTCGGGGGTGTCCGGGTGGTACTCGGCCGCCGTGAGCAGGGCGTGGCGGGCCGCCGAGAGGTCCATGGCGGCGTTGATCGCGCCCCAGCTCGCGTTCGCGGGCCGGTTCTCGGGCGAGTAGGAGGGGACGACGACCAGATGGCCGTCGTCGTCGGTGCGGGTGAGGAAGTCCTCGTAGAACCGGGCGACTTCGGCGAGCGCGGCGGCGGTGCGCGGGTCGCGTGCGCCGCGTGTCTCGTCGTGGTCGACGAGCGGTTTGAGCAGCCAGTCGGCGCCCGCCGTCCACAGGTGCAGCGGGTACTCGCGGCTGAAGTGGTACGTCAGTGCGGACTCGCCGTCGGTGTGCGCGGGGGCGGCGGCGCCCCGGGTGCCGAAGACGGCCCTCGCGTTCTCCCGCCAGTCGGGCAGCTGGCGCCGGACGAGAGCGGCGAGTGCCTCGGTGACCTCCGGGAGGGCGGCGGCCGGCGCGGAGGCGGTCTGGAGATTGAGGTTGGCGTCGTTGGTGAACGCGCCGGACCATGCGGTGTTCCAGTCGCCGGTCCACAGTCCGGTGAGGCGGGGCGGGTTGAGGCCGGAGGCGGACAGCAGGTGGTAGCGGCCGGCCGCGAAGAGCCGCTCCACGAGGGCCGTGCTGCCCGGGCGCTTCAGCAACTCCGAGCCGGGCAGTGCGCGTTCGGCGGGGTCGGCGGCGAGGTCCAGGGTGACGCGGTCGTAGGCGGTGCGGTGCGGGGTGAGGTGGCGGGCGAGGAGGGCGTCGTAGGACTGATCGCCCCATACGTCCCGCAGCTCCCGGGCCTGAGCCACCACGTCCAGCTCCCCCGTGTGGCGGCGCACCCGGGTGAGGAGCAGGACCGACTCGGCGCCCGCGACCCGCACGCCCGGCGGGGCGAGGGTGGTGGTGCCGCCCGTGACCGCGACCAGGGTCAGGCCGGTGTACGCGCGGTCGCTGCCCGGGTAGCGGACGCGCAGGGTGAGCAGGGCGCCCTCGGGGGTGAGGAGGGCGCCGTCGCCGACGCCGAGTCCGGTGGGCGCGTTCGGCAGCCGGGGGTCCAGGCTGATGTCGAGCGTGTGGCCGGGCGCGGTGACGTGCTGGACGATCAGGTCGTCGGCGCGGGAGACGAAGACGCGGCTGGTCCAGTCGGCGCAGGTGGCCGTCGTCTCGCCGGTGGTGAAGTCCACGCAGCGGCGGTAACCGGGGTGGTCGTCGGCGCGGTCTTCGGGGGTCCGCCGCAGCCGGGTCTGGAAGGCGGGGTGGAAGGGCTGCACCCATTGCAGCGGGCGGCCGTCGGTGAAGCTCTCGGCGGCGGTGAGGTCGCCGGCGAGCAACCGGTCCTGGAGGGCGGTCAGTTCGGCGGCCAGCTCGGGCGGGCGGGCGTGTTCGCCGCCGTTGGGGCGGACCAGGGTGTGATGGGTGACGATGACCCGGTCGTCGTTCGGATCACCGAACACAAGGGCGCCGTGGTGGCCGTTGCCGCTCAGGAAACCGTCCTCCCAGCGGGTCGCGGGGTGAGGTTCCCAGGTTCCGTGCACGGGTTCGTGCGTCATGGCTTCAGTACCGCCGTTCCGTAGCGTCCGAGCGTGGTCCGCTCGGTGACGGTAACCCCGGTGAGCAGGTCGTGGTGGACGCCGGGCACCTCGACGGTCGCCGGCTCGCGCCCGTGGTTGAGCAGGAACAGCAGCTCGCCGCGCCGGACGGCCTCCACCCCGGCGGGCAGACCGTCGAGCACCGGGCGGACGCCCGCCGCGTCGGCGATCCGGGCGAGCAGTGTGCGCAGCGCGTGCGGCTCGGGGAGCGTGGAGACGTACCAGGCGCGGCCCCGGCGCAGCACTGCGGGCAGTCCGTCGAGCTCGCCGCCCTTGTAGGGAGTCGTCTCGTCGACGGTGTCGGCGGCCTCGATCTCCTCCGACCACAGCGTCCCCCGGAAGCCGTCGCACTCGACGCTCTCCCCCGCGTCCAGCGGCCACCACTCGTGCAGCGTGCGGATGCCGAACAGCTCGCGCAGCCGTTCGTCCATGCCGCCGGGCCGCACCCGGTCGTCCTCGTCGGCGACGCCGGTGAGGAAGCCGCAGACGAGGGTGCCGCCGTCGCGGACGTACGCGAGGAGGTTGGCGACGGCGGCGTCTGTGAGGAGGTAGAGCTGCGGCACGACGACGCACCTGTAGGCGGACAGGTCGTGTTCGGGGTGGGCGAAGTCGGTGGTGAGGCGGGACTCCCACAGGGCGCGGTGCCAGGCGTGCAGGACGGCCGGGTGGTCGACCTCGGTGGACAGGCGGCCGTCCTGGGCGCCGGCCCACCAGGCGTGCCAGTCGTGCAGGATCGCGATGTCGGCCTTCGTGTGGCTGCCCAACACCTGCGGGGCGATCTTCCGCAGCTCGGCGCCCAGTCGCCTGACCTCCTGGAAGGTGCGCCCGTGCTCACCCGCGTGGCTGACCATCCCGGAGTGGAACTTCTCCGCGCCCTGCCGGGACTGGCGCCACTGGAAGTAGCAGACGGCGTCCGCGCCCCGGGCGACGGCCTGGAGGGTCCACAGGCGGTTGAGGCCCTTCGGCTTCGGGTGGTTCACCCCGCGCCAGTTGACCGGTCCGGCCGCCTGTTCCATCAGCATCCAGGGGCCGCGGGCCTGGGAGCGGGTCAGGTCCTGGACCAGCGCGCCGTGCTGGGCGCCGAGCGGGTCGCGCGGGTCGGGGTAGAGGTCGACGGAGACGACGTCCTCCTCCTCGGCCCAGCGCCAGGCGTCCTGGCCGAAGAAGAGCGGCATGAAGTTGGTGGTGACCGGGATGTGCGGGGTGTGGCGGGCGACGATGTCGCGTTCGGCCGTGCAGCACTCCAGGAGCATGTCGGAGGTGAAGCGGCGGAAGTCCAGCACCTGGGTGGGGTTGTTCAGGTAGTGGGCGTGGCGTGGGGGCAGGATGCCGTCCCAGCTGTCGTAGCCCTGGCTCCAGAAGGCGGTGCCCCAGGCGGTGTTGAGGGCGTCGAGGGTGCCGTACTTCTTCCGGAGCCAGCGGCGGAACGCCGCCGCCGCCTCGTCGCCGTAGTCGTAGGTGCAGTACTCGTTGTTGATGTGCCACATCGTGAGGGCCGGGTGGGTGCCGTAGCGGGCGGCGAGGTCCTCGGTGATGGCGGCGGCGTAGCGGCGGTAGGTGGCGCTGGAGTGCGAGAAGTGCTGGCGTCCGCCCCACCACTCGGTGCGGCCGTCGGCGTCGCGGGGCAGGGTTTCCGGGTGCAGCCGGCCCATCCAGGGCGGGGGCGAGGAGGTGGGGGTGGCGAGGACGACCCCGATGCCGCCCTCGTGCATCAGGTCCATCAGTGTGTCCAGCCACCCGAACTCCCGTGCTCCCGGGTGGGGTTCGAGCTTGGCCCAGGAGAAGACACCGAGGGTCACGGAGTTGACCCCGGCGTCCTTCATCAGCCGGACGTCCTCGTGCCAGGTCTCCTCGGGCCACTGCTCGGGGTTGTAGTCGCCGCCGAAGAGGATGCGGCCGCGGGTGGCGTCACCGAGGTCCGGCATCAGGCCGGCTCCCCGTACTGGATGCCGCGCCCGTTGGTGGCGAGGTAGACCCGGCCGTACACCCGAGGGTCACCGATGACGACGTCGCCGATGTACCCCCACTGGTGGGCGTCGTCGTTGATCCTCACCCAGGTCTTCGCCTGGTCGTCGGAGCGGTAGACGGCGGTGATGCTCTCGGTCGAGCCGACCTGGTAGACCGCCGGGTAGTCGGCGCCGTCGGCGGCCTTGCCGAAGCCGAGGGCGTACGAGGCCCAGCAGCTTGCGACCTTGGTGAAGCCGGCACCGCCGTCGGTGGAGCGGTACAGCCCGTTCCATTTGGTGCTCAGCCACAGGTCACCGGAGCGTCCGGGTGCGGCGGCCAGCTTGAACTGGCTGTCGCCGGACGGGAGCCCGGTCGCACCCTTGGTGAACGTCAGGCCGCTGTCGGAGCTGACGTACACCGTTCCCGTGTCGGTGTCGAACGTGTAGAAGCGCGTCGGGTCGGCCGGGTCGGCGACCGGTGTGGCGCCCTTCGGGCAGGAGGAGATCTCGGACCAGGTCGCGCCGTTGTCCGCGGAGCGCTGCGCCGGGTTCTTGGTGCCGTCCCAGTGCACGAAGGTCCACAGCAGCACGCTGCCGTCGGCGTTGACGGCGATCGGTCCCGGAGCGTCCTTGGCGATGGCGGGCTGGGCCTCGAAGGGAGCCCAGGTCTTCCCGCCGTCGTCGGAGTAGGCGCCGTTGCCGTGGTCGCCCCAGCCCGAGCGGACGACGTACGACGGCTTGTGCGCGGCCTGCGCGAGCCCGGTAGCGGTCCCGAACACGGGGTTCGTCGCCATGCCGCGCGAGGGCGACGCCGTGAGGCGTTCGTGGTACAGCACGCCGATGTCGCCCGACCCGCTGATCAGGTGCGCCGTCCCGGCCGGGGGCGAGATCAGCTGGCGGACGGACGTCTCCTCCAGGCCGCGGACCTGCGGGGCCCAGTGCTTGAGGTCGCGGGTGCCGTAGAGGGTGGCGCCCGTGCCGTGGACGACATGCTGGGAGTCGTACGGGTCGACGGCGAGGGCCTGGATCCACCAGCCGAACTTCGGCCGGTCCGCGCCGAAGGTGAGAAAGGGGGTCTCGGAGACGTCGAGGACGGCCTTGTCCTTCAGCGACTTCCAGGTTCGGCCGCCGTCCGTGGTCCGCAGCAGCGTGTCGCCGTCCGCCCAGCGGTTGTTGGTGGAGACGACGACGGTGCCGGGGTGACGGGCGTCGACGGCGACCCCGCCGTAGCCGAAGGTGTCCGCCGAACCGTCGGCGGTGGTCCCGCCCGGCTTCACGGGCGTGACCTCGGTCCACTTGCCGGTGGTGGTGTTCAGCTTGTGCACGCTGCCGGTGGACTGGCCATTGGGGCCGGGCGCGTCGGCGTACGTCACGTACAGCTCATGGGTGTGGCGTTCGTACGCGGCCCGGATCGGGGCCTTGGCCGAGGTGCCGGACGGCTGCCCGGGCACGGCTTCCCAGGTGGTGCCGTCGGTGGTCCGGTAGAGGCCGGTGGAGCCGTCGCCCCAGCCCGCGTAGACGGCGCGTCCGGCCGCGACGAGGAGGACGACGCCCTGCCCGGACCCGCTCGCGGTCGCGGGGAAGCCGGTGGCCGCCGTCCAGGTGGCGCCCCGGTCGGTGGACTTCAGCAGCCCGTCGTGCCGGGTGCCCAGCCACAGGGTGTCGCTGTCCCTCGGGTCCACGAGCAGCCGCTCCCCCGCTCCCCGCCCGTCCTCGTTGGCGCCGAGCTTCACCGACAGGTCGGAGCGGGTCCAGGTGGCGCCGCGGTCGTCGGAGCGCAGGACGGCGCCGTTGCCCGCCCAGGACTGGGTGTAGGTGCCGAGGGCGAGGTACAGGCGGTCGGGGTGGGCGGGGTCGATCGCCAGGGCCTCGACACCGAGCAGGTTCCAGTCGTCCCAGCCGATGTGGTCGATGAGCGGGACCCAGCGGGAGTGGCTGTCGTCCCAGCGGTAGGCGCCGCCGATGTCGGTACGGGCGTAGGCGAGGCCGCGTACGGCCGGGTGGAAGAGCACACCGGTGACGAATCCGGTGCCGCCGATCACCGCGTTGCGCCAGCGGTACGCGGGCTGCCGGGCTTCGGCGGCGCGGGCGTTGCCCGGGAGTGCGGGGATCGTCGTCAGGGCGGCTGCGGCTGCCGTACCGGCGAGGACGGCTCTACGGCTCAGGGGGGAGGCGTGCATGGGGTACCTCGGTGGGTTAGGGGAGCGGGGTCGGGAGGTGGCCGGGGTTGGTGCTGGGCCGGGGGGCGCTTGCCCGCGCCGGCGGGGTGCCGCTGCGCCCACCCGTGCCGCCCCAAGCGGCACGACTGCCCGCAGCTGGGGCCGCTCTGCGACGTGCGGTCACTGCAACCCCCAGGGGCGCGGGGAACTGCGCGATCAGCCACGACGGCGCTTCAGCCGAAAGGCGACGGCCAGCCCTACGGCGAGAAACCCCGCTCGGGCTTCAGCCCTTCACCGCACCCGTGAGCATGCCCTTCTTGAAGTGCCGCTGGACGAAGGGAGAGGCGATCGCGACAGGGATCAGGGCAAGCACCATGACCGCCATCTGCAACCCCAGAGCGGAGAGTTGACCAGTGCGAACCGCCTGCTGGAGGCCGGTCGGCGCCTCGGTGTTCTTCTGGACGAGCTGGATGAGCACGTTCTGCAGCGGCATCATCTGCTGGTCGGTGAGGTAGATGGAGGCGTTGAACCAGGCGCTCCAGTACCCGACCGCGTAGAACAGGGAGATGACGGCCAGCACCGCCCGCGACAGCGGCATGATGACGGTCAGCAGGATGCGCAGGTCACTGGCCCCGTCGATGCGGGCGGACTCGGTGAGTTCGGGGGAGATCCCCATGAAGAAGGCCCGCAGGACGAGGATGTTGAAGACGCTGACCGCGCTCGGCAGGATCAGGGACAGATAGGTGTCGGTGAGGCCCAGCGACTGCACCAGAAGGTACGTCGGAATGAGACCGGCCCCGAAGAACATGGTTGCCATCATGGTCAGCAGCAGAAACCGGTGGCCCAGACTGCCCCGCCGGGACAGGCCGTAGGCCGCGAGCACCGACACCGTCATCGAGAACAGCGTGCCGAAGAGCGTGACGCCGACCGAGACCATGATCGCCCGGCTGACCTGGCCGCCGCTGAGCAGTTCGGTGTAGTTGACGAAGGTGATGCCCTGGGGGATCACGACGAGGCCGCCGACCCGGTCGATCACGGGTTTGGGCGAGAGGCTGGTGACGATCACGATCCACAGCGGACCCAGCACTCCGAGGCAGCAGAGCGTGAGGAGGCCGCCCTTCGCGGTGAGTCCGGCCTTGCTGGGCGGCTCCTCCCACGCGGGGCGGGCGGGAGCCTTGAGACTGCGGATGAGCTGCGTGTTGAGGCTCACTTCTGGTACACCCCCTGCTCGCCGAGCAGATGCGCGAACTTGTTCGCGCCCAGGACGAGACAGACTCCGACGGCGCCTTTGACGAGGCCGACCGCGGCCGCGTAACTGAAGTCGCCGTTCTGGATACCCATGTTCCACACGTATGTGTCGAGGACCTCGCTGGCCCCCACGCCGACCGCGTCCCGCTGCAGCAGGAACTGCTCGAAGCCGACGCTCAGCGCGTCGCCCACCCGCAGGACCAGCAGCAGGGCGATCACCGGGCGCAGCGCGGGCAGCGTCACATGCCACATGCGTCGCCGGCGTCCCGCGCCGTCCATGGCGGCGGCCTCGTACAGATCGGTGCTGACGGCGGCCAGCGCGGCGAGGAAGACGATGATGCCCCAGCCGGCGTCCTTCCACACGGACTGCGCGGTGACCAGGTACTTGAAGAGGCTCGCGTCGGTCATCAGGTCGAAGCCGCTCCACCCGTGGTTTTCGAGGGTCTGCGCGATGATGCCCGCGCCGCCGAAGACCTGCTGGAACACGGTGACCACGAGGACCCACGAGAAGAAGTGCGGCAGATACATGATCGCCTGCGCCACGGCCCGGACCCGGGGCCGGATCACACTGTTGATGAGCAGCGCGAGGGCGATGGGGATCGGGAAGAACAGCACCAGTTGGAGCACGAACAGGAGGATGGTGTTCTTCGCGGCGCTCCAGAACAACGGGTCGTCGGTCATCCGCGAGAACTGCTCCACACCGACCCAGGGGCTGTGGAAGATCGCGGTGACGCCGTTGCTGGAGACGTACGGGTCGTAGTCCTGGAAGGCGACGACGTTGCCGAGCAACGGGATGTAGTTGAAGAGCAGGAGCAGCACGATGACGGGCAGCGTCATCAGGATGAGCGCGCGGTCGCGGCGCAGCCGGATCCGCCAGGGGACCTTGCCGGCCCTGCCCGCCTTGCGCGGCACCCGCTTTTTCAGAACCGCTGTGGCGACCGCGGCCACCGGTTCCTCGACGGCCGCGGGGGGACGAGTCCCTTCGGGCCTGCTCCCGGCCGTGAGAGACATCAGTTGCCGCTGCCGTTCTTGTCGAGGAGCTGCTTGTACCAGTCGCGCAGCTTCTCGCCACCGGAGGACTTCCAGGTGGAGATGGCGGCCTGCACGTCGGACAGCTTCTTGTTGCCGCGTACGTAGTCGATCTCCAGCTGCTCGAACTGGCTGGAGAGGTTCGCGTAGCGGGTCGGCTCGACGATGTTCATCGAGTACGTGGACGTCTTCTTGGTGAAGGCGCCCATCCGCTGCTCCCACTCGACCTGCTTGCGGGCGACCTCGGGGTAGTCGGGGTGGGCGAAGTAGGGAGCCGGCGCGGCCAGCATCACCCAGGCGTTGATCACCTCGGAGTTGCCCTGGTCGGTCTTGACCGGGACGCCGTCCTTGACCGTGTAGTGGGTGCCCTCGACGCCGTAGTCGACGAGGATGCGCTCCTTGGTGCCGGGGGGCGCGGCGGCGAAGTTGGCGGCGGCCAGCGCGTTCTCCACCGTCGTCTTCGAGGCGCCCTTGCGGATCAGCGACCAGATGGTGGCGGGCTGGGAGGCGTACAGCGTCGGGTCACCGCCGTCGGCGCCGAAGATGTCCATGCCGTCGATCTCGAAGTCCGGGTTGGACGCGGCCTGTTCGGCAGTCTTCCCGTACCAGGCGGAGGTGTCGCTGTTGAAGACCAGGATCTTCCCGGCGGTGAACCGCTGGCCCGCGTCGCCCGAGCGCGCCTTGTCGTCGGGGTGCACCACGCCCGCGTCGAACAGCTTGCGGGTCCACTCCAGGGCCTCGAGGTACTCGGGCTGCTCGATGCGGTACGTCAGCTTGCCGTCGGAGCCGATGTTCCAGCCGAGCGGCCCGGAGGCGCGGACGCCGAAGATGTTGAAGGCGGTCCAGGACATGTCGCCGCAGGCGTACACCTTGGCCTTGGCGCTGGTGGCCTCCTTGGCCCAGCTGAGGAACTCGTCGGGCGACTTGGGTACGGAGTAGCCCTTCTTGTCGAAGATGTCCTTGCGGTAGTAGGGCACGATGAAGGTCGCGGCGGCGGAGGGCATGGGAATGCCGCGCAGCGCGCCGCCGAAGATGCCCATGCGCCAGGCGTCGGAGGGGATCGCGGCCAGGTTCGGGTACTTCTTGACCTTGTCGCCCGCCAGGTAGGGGCCGAGGTCCATGAACTTCGCGGTGACCGCGTTGGAGATCTTGCCGACCAGTTCCCAGCTCGGCACCACGACCATGTCGGGTATGGAGCTGGAGGCGAGGACGGCGCCGAGCTTCTGGCCGTAGGTGTTGCCGTCCTGGTTCTGCCAGGTGATCTTGGTGCCTGCCGCGGCGTCGAGCGCCTTGTAGTAGGCGCAGTCACCCTTCGGCGGGGAGCCCCAGAACGGGGACATGACCTTGAAGGCGGCGCCGGTGCCGAGCTTGGCCGGGACCGAGGCGGAGAGGCTGGAGACGTCGACCTTGCCGGTGTAGCCGGCCGCCGAACCGTTCTTCGACGGAATGTCCGGCTGGGCGAGCGTGCCGGCCACATACGTCGGCAGCAGCTTCTTGGCGTCCTTGCCCGACGTGGTGCCCTCGCGCGAGCCGCTGTCCGAACCACCGCAGGCGGTCAGCAGCGGCATCCCGCCCGTCACCGCTGCGGCGGCGACCGCCGTGGAGGCGAGGAAGCTTCTCCGGCTGGAGGCGGCGGATCCGGGGGCGGCGTTCGGCGTCATTGCGTCAACCCTTCATGGCACACCAGGACACCCGGCGGGAGGCCGTCGGCTGCGGTGTCTCGAGTGGAACTGGCTGAGCTGAAGCGGTTCACGATCGTCGTCGAAGCGCTTCGATGTTGCTGCGAGGTTAAGTGAACACCTGGGGGTGCACAAGGGTCGATCCCAAGATTCCTCCGGGGTGCCCACGGATCCGCACGGCCGTATATGCGGCTTGAAATGGCAGTGAAGAGTCCGAGTTGTTGCGCCGGGTTGTCTTGACACCTCCCCTGGTGTCGAATGAGCATCGAAGCGCTTCGAAAGCGCCTCGCCGCTCCATCCCAAGGGGAACCGCCACGTGACCGAACAAACGCCGTCCACGCCGCCTTTCCGCGATCCGCGACTGCCGTTCGCGAAGCGC
Source organism: Streptomyces sp. NPDC039424 (assembly GCF_055639495.1). Classification (NCBI taxonomy): domain Bacteria; kingdom Bacillati; phylum Actinomycetota; class Actinomycetes; order Kitasatosporales; family Streptomycetaceae; genus Streptomyces; species Streptomyces sp. NPDC039424. Next base: position 143,212 of record NZ_JBVKAI010000014.1, on the reverse strand, counting down.
ATCGACGACCTGCTGGCGCGGCTCACACTGGACGAGAAGGTCGCCTTCCTGCACCAGTTCGCGCCCGCCGTCGAGCGACTGGGCATCGACGCGTTCCGCACCGGCCAGGAGGCGCTGCACGGTGTGGCGTGGATGGGCCCGGCGACCGTGTTCCCACAGGCGGTCGGCCTCGGCGCCACCTGGAACCCGGACCTGGTACACCGGGTCGGCGAGGCGGTCTCCAAGGAGGTCCGCGCGATGCGCGCCCGCGACGACCGGGTCGGCCTCAACGTCTGGTCCCCGACCGTCAACCTGCTGCGCCACCCGCTGTGGGGCCGCAACGAGGAGGGTTACTCGGAGGACCCGAAGCTGACCTCGGCGATCGCCACCGCCTACACGCACGGGCTGCGTGGCGACCATCCGACGTACTGGCGCACCGCGCCGGTCCTCAAGCACTGGCTCGCCCACAACAACGAGACCGACCGGGCCACCGCGTCGAGCTCCGTCCGCCCGCGCGTGCTGCGCGAGTACGACCTGCGGGCGTTCAGGGAGACGGTGGAGTCGGGTGCGGTGGCCGGGGTGATGCCCGCCTACAACCTGGTCAACGGCCGCCCCAACCACGTCTCCCCGTATCTGCGCGAGCACCTGCGCGCCTGGACCGGCGAGGACCTCCTCGTCTGCTCGGACGCGGGCGCGCCCTCGAACCTGGTCGACTTCGAGCACTACTTCGACACCCACGAGGAGGCGACCGCCGCCGCCCTGCTGGCGGGCGTGGACAGCTTCACCGACCACGGCACCGACGGCTCGCGGATCGTCGCGCGGGTGCGCGGGGCCCTCGACCGGGGCCTGCTGACCGAGTCCGACATCGACACGGCCGTACACCGCCAGCTGTCGGTCCGCTTCCGGCTCGGCGAGTTCGACCCGCACTACGACCCCCACCTGAGCACCGGCGAGTTCGACACCCCGGCCCACCGCGCGCTCGCGGGGGAAGCGGCCGAGCAGGCGGTGGTGCTGCTGAAGAACGACGACGACCTGCTGCCCCTCGCGCCCGACACCCGCGTCGCCGTCGTCGGCCTGCTCGCCGACGAGTGCAAGCTCGACTGGTACAGCGGCACGCTCCTGCACCGGTCCACTCCGCTGGAGGGCCTGTACGAGCGGTTCGGCGCCGAGCGGGTGGAGTTCGCGGAGGGCGTGGACCGGGTACTGCTGAAGACCGCCGCCGGTACGTTCCTGCACGTACCGTCCGCTCCGGGGGCCTCCGACGAGGTGCGCGGCGCCGAGGGCGCCCTGGATCCGGCCCTGCTGGCCGGCCGCACCGACCTGCCGCCGCTGACCACGGACGCCACCGGCACCGAGTTCGCGCTCGTCGACTGGGGGGAGGGCGTCCTCACGCTCCGCGCGCCCGACGGCCGCTACCTCTCGGTCGCCGACGACGGCTTCGTACGCGCCTCCGCCGACCAGCCGGGCGGCTGGATCGTCCAGGAGACGTTCCGCCTGGAACCCCACGAGAACGGTCACCTCCTCAGGCACATCGGTACGGGCCGCCACGTCTCCGTCTCCGCGGACGGAGTAAAGGTTGCCGACGAGAACCCGGAGACTTTCGAGCTCATCGTCACCGAGCCGGGCGAAACAGCAGTGACCCAGGTCACGGCGGGGGCCGACGTGGTCGTGGTGGTGGCGGGCAACGACCCGCACATCAACGGCCGCGAGACCGAGGACCGCACCACTCTGGGCCTGCCCGCCCACCAGGAGCGGCTGCTGCGCGCGGCCCGCGCCGCCAACCCGAACACGGTGCTGGTGCTGGTCTCGGCGTACCCGTACGCGGTGGACACCGAGTGGCTGCCCGCCGTGCTGTGGACCGCGCACGGCGGCCAGGCGGCGGGCACCGCCCTGGCCCGGGTGCTGGCCGGCGACGTCTCCCCCGCCGGCCGCCTCCCGCAGACCTGGTACGCGGCCGACGCCGACCTGCCCGACCTGCTCGACTACGACGTGATCGGCGCCCGCCAGACGTACCTCTACTACGAGGGCACGCCCCTCTTCCCCTTCGGCCACGGCCTGTCGTACGCGTCCTTCTCCTACACCGACCTCGCGGCCCGGGTGGCGGACGACGCGGTGCACGTGTCGTTCACGGTCACCAACACCGGTGACGTCACGGCGGACGAGGTCGCCCAGCTCTACATCCGCGCGGTGGACCCGTCCGTCGTCCGCCCGCGCCGCGAACTGGCCGCCCACCGCCGGATCACCCTGGCCCCGGGGGCGCGGGCGGAGCTGAGCTTCGAGGTGGCGCTCTCCGCCTTCGAGTTCTGGGACGTGGCGCGGGGCCGGTGGCGCCTGGAGCGGGGCCCGTACGAACTCCTGGCCGGCGCGTCCAGCGAGGACATCCGGCTGCGCGCGACCGTCGGCCTCGACGGCGAGCCCGCCGCCCCGCGCGCGGTGCTCCAGAACGGCCTGGAGGCGGCCGATTTCGACGAACAGTCCGGCATCGCCCTGGTGGACCGCACGAAGGTGTCGGGGGACGCGGTCACCCCGGTGGACGACGGCACCGGCGCGCTCGTCTTCCGCGCCTGCGACTTCGGTGACGGCGTGGCGGAGGTGACCGCCGAGGTGGCGGGCGAGGGCGTGGTGGAGGTGTCCCTGGACGGCGGTCCGGCGCTGGCGGTCCTGACCCTGGACACACCCACGTCCGGCCCGTACGACTACACCTCCGTCGGCGCCGGGATCGTCGCCGACGGCGTGCACGACGTGCACCTCGGGCTGCGCGGCCCGCTGCGGCTCGCGCGCGTCGGCTTCTCCGGTTGAGGGTCCGGACGAAGCCGGCACAGAGAAGGGGCCCGGCACCGATGCGCATCGGTGCCGGGCCCCTTCGGTGGGACTCGGGGTCAGAGGGCGAGCCCGGTGAGGACCAGCACCCGCTCGTAGGTGTAGTCCTCCATCGCGAACCGCACACCCTCGCGGCCGACGCCCGACTGCTTCACACCGCCGTACGGCATCTGGTCGGCGCGGTAGGACGGGACGTCGCCGACGACCACGCCGCCGACCTCCAGGGCGCGGTGGGCCCGGAAGGCGGTCTGCAGGTCACGGGTGAAGACGCCCGCCTGGAGGCCGTACTTGGAGTCGTTGACGGCGGCGAACGCCTCGGCCTCGCCGTCCACCTTCTGCACGGTGAGGACCGGGCCGAAGACCTCCTCGCAGGAGATGGTCACCTCGGCCGGTACGTCGGCGAGCACGGTCGGCGCGTAGGAGGCGGCGTCGCGCTTGCCGCCGGTGAGCAGGGAGGCGCCGGCGTCGACGGCTTCCCGCACCCAGGCCTCCACGCGCTTGGCGGCGTCCTCGCTGACCAGCGGGCCGACGTCGGTCTTGTCGTCGGCCGGGTCGCCGGTGACCTGGGCCTCGACGGCGGCGACGATGCGCGGCAGCAGGCGGTCGTAGACGGAGGCGTCGGCGATGACCCGCTGCACGGAGATGCAGGACTGGCCGCCCTGGTAGTTGGAGAAGGTGGCGATGCGGGTGGCGGCCCAGTCGAGGTCCGCGTCGCTCGCGTAGTCGGCCAGCACGACCGCCGCGCCGTTGCCGCCGAGCTCCAGGGTGCAGTGCTTGCGCGGCACCGAGTCCATGATCGCGTAGCCGACCTTCTCGGAACCGGTGAAGGAGATCACCGGCAGCCGCTCGTCCTGGACGAGGGCGGGCATGCGGTCGTTGGAGACCGGCAGGATGCTCCAGGAACCGGCCGGCAGCTCGGTCTCGGCCAGCAGCTCACCGATGACCAGGCCGGAGAGCGGGGTGGCCGGGGCGGGCTTCAGGATGATCGGGGCGCCGGCGGCGATGGCCGGGGCGATCTTGTGGGCGCACAGGTTGAGCGGGAAGTTGAACGGCGCGATGCCGAGGACGACGCCCTTGGGGAAGCGCCGGGTGAGCGCGAGGCGTCCCTGGCCGCCGGCGTCGGTGTCGAGGCGCTGGGCCTCGCCGCCGTTGAACCGGCGGGCCTCCTCGGCGGCGAAGCGGAACACGGAGACCGCGCGGCCGACCTCGCCGCGGGCCCACTTGATCGGCTTGCCGTTCTCGGCGGAGATCAGCCGGGCGATCTCCTCGGTCCGCTCGGCCAGTCGCTTGCTGACGTGGTCGAGGGCGGTGGCGCGGGCGTGGGCCGGGGTGGCGGCGAAGTCCTCGCGGACGGCGTACGCGGCGGCCACGGCCTCCTCGACCTGCGCGTCCGTCGGCACGCTCACCTTTCCGACCAGTCGGCCGTCCCAGGGGGAGGTGACGTCGAAGGTGTCCTCGCCGGTGACCTGGCGGCCGGCGAGCCAGAAGGCGTGGGTGGAAGTCATGTGCGAGTTCCCGGCCCTTCCGCGTTGGGGGTGTGTGGTGTGTTCCTGGCGTTCGGGTCCACGGTAGGGCGGGGACGGGTGAGGGGCGCTTGTCCGAGTCGTACTGGTGGTGGCCTGCGGTACGCCGCTTTGGCGTGCTGGGGGCCGAGACCGCGAGTTTCTCGCCCCCGCCGCCCCTACCCGTCCCATCCCCCAGAGGCTCCGCCCCTTCAACCCCGCCAGGGGGCTCCGCCCCCTGAACCCCCGTTCGGCCTGAACGGCCTCGTCCTCAAACGCCGGACGGGCTGAGGGGGTGCGCCCCCAACCGAGTCGGGGTGGGGCGCCTTCTCACCAACCGAGTCGGGTGGTGGGTGGGCATAGGCCGGGGGTCTGGGGGCGGAGCCCCCTGGGGGTGCGGTCACTCTGGTGACGTGGCTTTCAGGGCCAGCCAGAGTTCCATGCGGACGTCGGGGTCGTCGAGGCTGCGGCCGAGGATTTCCTCGACGCGTCGCATCCGGTATCGAAGCGTGTGCCGGTGCACGCCGAGGTCGGCCGCCGCCGCGTCCCACTGGCCGTGCCGGGAGAGCCAGGCGCGCAGGGAGGCGACGAGGTCACCCCGGCCCGTCGCGTCGTGCTCGTGCAGCGCCCGCAGCAACCCGTCCGCGAACGCCTTCACCGCGTCGTCGGCCAGCAGCGGCAGCACCGACCCCGCCGCCAGCTGCTCGTGCTCCACCAGCACCCGCCCCCGCCGGCGCGCGACGGACAGCGCCTGCTCGGCCTGCTTGTAGGCGGCAGCGGCGGCGATCGGCCCGGCGGGCGCCGACAGCCCCATGACCAGCTCACCCTCGTCGACGGCACCCTGCTCCGGCACCGCCCGCGCCGCCTCCAGCCCCGCCGCGTACTCCACGCAGGCGGCCACCGCGGCGCCGCCGTCCGCGGCGAGCACCACCAGCCGCTCCCCCTCGGGTACGACCAGTACGGCCTCCCCGGACCGGGCCGCCGCGGACTCGACCGTCTCCGCCAGCCCGCCCAGCGGGTCCCCGGCCGCGTCGGCGGGGGCGAGGGAGGAGGCGACGATCACCCGGAAGGGCGCGTCGAGGAGCCCGTTGTAGAGGTCCCCGGCGACGGCCCGGGCGTGGTCCGGCTCCCCGGCGAGCAGCATGCGCAGCACGGCCGCGCCGACCCGCTGCTCGGCCGCCTGCAGCGACCGCGACCGCTCGGTGGTGAGGGTGAGCAGCGCGATGGCGGAGTGGACGGCGTACCGCTCGGCCGTGCCGAGGGCGGCGGCCGTGCCCACGGCGAGCGCCGCGCGCGGTCGCCGCCCGGTGCCCAGGGTGTGCAGCTCGACGCGGTCCTCGTTGTCCGGGCCGCCGACCACCGACGACGCGGGCGCGGGCCGGTCCCGCAGCCGCTCCACGTCGGCGGTGAGCCGGGCCGCGCGCCGTCCGGCCCACTCCGGCGCGGTGGCGACCACGGCGCCGGAGGCGTCGTACAGCGCGGCCCAGCCGTCGACCTGCCCGGCGAGCGCGCCGAGCAGTCCCTCGGGGCCGGCGTTCAGCGCCTGCCTGGTCAGTTCCCGCTGGGCGGCGAACCCCGCCGTCACCGCCCGGTACTGGTCGGCGGCGATGGCCGCGGACACCGCCTTGCTGATCGCGAGGAAGGGGGTGCGGCGGGGCACCTCCAGCAGCGGCAGCCCTTCCTGCTCGGCGGCGTCGACCAGGGCCTTGGGGATCTCGTCGTAGTTGACCCCGACGGCGAAGCCGAGCCCGACCACGCCCGCGCCGGCCAGCCGCTTCACGTACCGCCGCATGGCCTCCGGGTCCTCGGCGTCCAGCTTCAGGGCGGTGATCAGCAGCAGCTCACCGCCCTCCATGTAGGGCACGGGGTCGGCGAGCTCGCTGACGTGGGCCCAGCGGACGGGCACGTCGAGGCGGTCCTCGCCCGCGCGCACGGTGAGCTTGAGCGCGGAGTGGTGGACGAGCGAGGCGAGCGTCGGGGGCATGAGGCCTTCAGGTATGTGCGATCTCTGTGATCTTTTGGCGATCTTCCGGCCGGAGCCGTCGATCTTTTGGCCTTCGCGTATGAACGACCTAGGGTGATTCTGCCTCACCGTACTGTCGCGTGTGCCCTGTGGAGGGATGTCCCTCTCAGCTCCGCAGATCCACCAGCAGCGGCGGGGCGTGCTCGCCCCTGACGTTCGTCAGCGAGAGCACCGCGTGTCCCGGCGGCACCGCGTGAGCCAGTTCGGAGGCGGACCACCGCTCCCGCTCGACCTGGCGGACGGTCACCGCCCGCGCGGTCGGCGCCTTGCCGGTGATCACCCGGCGCAGCACGTGCACGGCCTTGCCGGCCGGGGTCTCGGCGATGATCTGCCGGTCGGTGACGTCCCGGGTCTCGGTCCACTCCTTGCCCCACACCTCGGCGAAGTCCTGTCCGTCCCACGGGGTGAGCCCGGACAGCGCCATCCGGCATCCGGTGGCACCGAGCAGCGGACCGCGCAGCGGCCGGGGTACGTCGTCCAGGGTGCGCAGGGTGACCACGACCCCGGCGTTGACCGAGCGCAGCCGCTGGATCCCGCGGACCGCCTCCGGGGTCACCACACCGGAGGCGTCGTCCAGCAGCAGGCAGGCGAACAGCGACCGGTCCTCCCGTAGCGCGACGCTCGCCGTGAACTGGGCGAGCACCAGCCGCGCCAGGATCCGCGAGGCGTCCGCGTGTCCGCGCTCGGGCAGGTCGATGCGTACCCGCACCGGGTGGTCGAGGGCTTTGAGGGAGAACGGCCGGGACTGCCCGGAGGTGTCGAAGAACCCGGCGAAGGCGGGCCGGTCGAGCAGGGCGATCCGGTCGGCGAGGACGGTGCCCACGTCCCCGGGGTGGCCCATCTGCCGTTCGCGTGCGTCGAGTTCCCTGATCAGCGAGTCGTGCCCGGTGTCGTGCAGCGCCTTGCGCAGCGCGGCCAGCGCGCCGGGCGCGCCGTCGAGCAGCTGCCGCAGTTCCGGTACGGAGGGGAAGCGGTCGTGGACCGCCCGGAACGGGCCGAGCAGCTGGGCGAGGACGGTGGTGGAGCGGCGGCTGTCGCCGCCGGGGTGCGGGTCGGCGAGGTCGCCGACCAGGGCTTCGGCCAGGACGGCGGCGGCCTCGTCGGGGTCGGTGGTGCCGCCGTACAGGTCGAGGTCGTACACCGATTCGGGGTGGGCGATACGGACGACGACGTCGTAGGCGTCGGCCGGGCCGATCCCGGCGCCCGCCCCGCCGACCACCACGACGGCGGCCCGGCCGGCGAGGGCCTGGAGGCACAGCGACTCGGCGAGCGGCCGTACGATGCCGCCGGTCTTGCCGGATCCGGCCGGGCCGACGGCGAGCAGCGAGGTGCCGAGCAGGTCGGGGCCGAGGGCGAGGCCGGTGCCCCGGTAGTGGTAGGGGTTGCGCGGGTCGTCGGCTGTGGTGCCGAGCCGTACCTGCCCGGTGACCAGGTCGTGCCGGGCGTGCCGGGCGGGCAGGTCGCGTGCGCCGGAGGGGTGCGGGCAGGCGGCGGCGCCGTCCTGCACCACGGCGCCGCGGAAGGAGGCGAGGCTGTGCCGGCCGGCCTGGACGCCCTGCCAGGCGCGGGTGATCCGGGCCTGGTCCACGTCCCGCATGAGCCCGGTCCGGGCCTCCGCGGCCAGCCGGTCGGCGGCGTCGAAGGCGCCGGCGGCGCGCAGGTGGGGCCATTCGGCGGGGTCCTGCTCCGGGGCGGGGGGCCGCTCGTCGACCGGGGTGGCGGGGCTCCAGGCGGGTGGGCCGAAGCGGCGCCAGACCTCGCCCCAGCGGCCGAGCCGGCCCACGGCGAGCATGATGGCGGCGGCGATCAGCGTGTAGTAGCTGTACCAGAGGATGGCGTTGCCGACGCGGTCGTTGCCCTGGCGCCAGGAGTCGGGGGTGAAGAGTTCGAGGGGCAGCACCCACCAGCCGCCGAGGTAGCCGTTCCACAGCAGCGACCAGACGAGCCAGCCCACCAGGAACGCGATCAGCGCGCCGCTCAGCAGCTGCCGGGTCGGGATCCGCTCGGGCTCCTCCTCCGGCCGGGGCCGGTGCCCGAACCGCCACACGCCCGGCGCCGCCTCGGGGCGGGGCGCCCGCAGCCAGGCCAGGAAGGCCGACCCGTCGGGCATCGGCGGCACGCCGGGCGGCATCGCAGGCCGCGGCGGCAGGGCGGGGGCGTCCTGCGGCCCCGCCGGACGCGGCACGGGATTCGCATGCGTACCCCGCGTGTCCTGCGTCCCGTCGCTGTCCATCGCCCTTGCCCCCTGACCAGCCGTTCCGTCCACCATCAGCGAGTCAATCTAACGCGCCGGGAGGGGGAGTTCACCGCTTACACGGCCGAGAGAGCGGGGAGATGCCCTTCGGGACGCCATGTCCACCAAGGACAACAGCGAGCCCGGACAACGCCCACATGGAGCATGCCCACCCCCCTCTCCCCGACCTAGCCTGCGAGAAAAGAAGGCAAGAGTCCTCAAGGCCGCAGAACCACCAGGAGCCCCCCATGAGCGCACTTCCGCAGGAGCGCCGCGTCGTCACCGCCATCCCCGGTCCGAAGTCGCAGGAGCTGCAGGCCCGCCGCACCGCCGCGGTCGCGCAGGGCGTGGGTTCCGTGCTGCCCGTGTTCACCACGCGCGCGGGTGGCGGCATCATCGAGGACGTCGACGGCAACCGTCTGATCGACTTCGGCTCCGGCATCGCTGTGACCAGCGTCGGCGCCTCCGCCGAGGCCGTCGTACGCCGGGCCTCCGCCCAGCTGCAGGACTTCACCCACACCTGTTTCATGGTCACCCCGTACGAGGGCTACGTGGAGGTCGCCGAGGCCCTCGCCGAGCTCACCCCGGGTGACCACGCCAAGAAGTCCGCCCTGTTCAACAGCGGCGCCGAGGCTGTCGAGAACGCGGTGAAGATCGCGCGTGCGTACACCAAGCGCCAGGCGGTCGTCGTGTTCGACCACGGCTACCACGGCCGTACGAACCTGACGATGGCGCTCACCGCCAAGAACATGCCGTACAAGCACGGCTTCGGGCCGTTCGCCCCCGAGGTCTACCGCGTGCCGGTGGCCTACGGCTACCGCTGGCCGACCGGCCCGGAGAACGCCGGCCCCGAGGCCGCCGCGCAGGCCATCGACCAGATCACCAAGCAGGTCGGCCCGGACAACGTGGCCGCGATCATCATTGAGCCGGTGCTCGGCGAGGGCGGCTTCATCGAGCCGGCCAAGGGCTTCCTGCCCGCGATCAGCCAGTTCGCCAAGGACAACGGCATCGTCTTCGTCGCCGACGAGATCCAGTCCGGCTTCTGCCGCACCGGCCAGTGGTTCGCCTGCGAGGACGAGGGCATCGTCCCGGACCTGATCACCACCGCCAAGGGCATCGCGGGCGGTCTGCCGCTCGCCGCCGTCACCGGTCGCGCCGAGATCATGGACGCCGCGCACGCCGGCGGCCTGGGCGGCACCTACGGCGGCAACCCGGTCGCCTGCGCCGGTGCGCTCGGCGCCATCGAGACCATGAAGGAGCTCGACCTCAACGCCAAGGCGAAGAACATCGAGGCCGTCATGAAGGCGCGGCTGACCGCCATGGCCGAGAAGTTCGAGATCATCGGCGACATCCGGGGCCGTGGCGCCATGATCGCCATCGAGCTGGTCAAGGACCGCGCCACCAAGCGGCCGAACCCCGAGGCGACCGCCGCGCTGGCCAAGGCCTGCCACCAGGAGGGCCTGCTGGTCCTGACCTGTGGCACCTACGGCAACGTGCTTCGTTTCCTCCCCCCGCTGGTCATCGGCGAGGACCTGCTGAACGAAGGCCTCGACATCATCGAGCAGGCGTTCGCGCGCATCTGAGCGGCCGGTCCGCACCCCTGATCGAGCGACCGGCAGGCCGTGTGAAGAACGTGTGCGGGGTGGATGACGGGACGCGATTCGGCCTGTCGTGGGGCCACCCCCTGCCGTAGGTTCTACCCAGATGAGAGATACACCCCGCCCACAGGGGACTGTGGGCGACATCAGGCCGGGGCCTCCCCAGCTTCGACCTGGTCGTGCCCTCGCGCACACAACCGGGGCCTCCGGCTCCGGATCTCCTCACCGATCGGACGGTCGCCCGCCCCAAACCCCCCGGGGCGCGCGACGTTCCGGTCCGGACGGCCGCTCCGGAACCACCCCCCCTGTTCCGGGGCGGCCGGCCTCCTTTCTCCTTCTTCTCCTGGGTCTTCCGGCCCTCCTCTTCACCCTCGTCACCTGGCAGGTCGTCGCCGACGGCCCGCTGGTGCGTCTCGACGAGCGGCTCAGCGGCGCCCTCGTCCACCCGGACCGTCCTTCGGAACTCCTCGCCGACCTCGGCAACGTCCAGGTCGCGGTGCCGGTCCTCGTCGTCGCGCTGGCCTACGCGGCCCTGCGGGGCCGGGCCACCGGTACAGACCGCTGGTGGCTGCCACCCGTCGCGGCGGCCGTCGTGATGGCGCTGGTCCCGGCGGTCGTCGTACCGCTGAAGGAATGGACCGCCCGCCCGGGCACCCCGGCCGTCCCGCCGGGCCTCGGCTACTACCCCTCGGGCCACACGGCCACGGCTGCCGTCGCGTACGGCGCCGCGGCCCTGCTCCTGCTGCCCTGGCTGCGCTCGCCGAAGGCCCGTCGCGCCCTTGTCGCCGCCTGCCTCTGCCTCGTCCTCGGCGTCTCCTTCGGCCTGGTCCGCCGCGGCTGGCACTGGCCACTGGACGTCGTGGCCAGCTGGTGCCTCGCTGTGCTGCTGCTCTGCTCGCTGCGGCTCGTGCTCGACCGCCGTGCGGGGCGCACTAACCGCGGTTCGCCTTCCGTGCCGGGCGGTTCAGGGGCCCGGTGACCTCGGTCATCCGTGCTCTCGCACGGCCAGCCTCGCCACCGCCTCGTGCATGGCCAGTTCCAGCGGTACGGGGTCGGTGAGCGTGCCGGAGCCGTCGGGCGGCACCAGCCAGCGCACGTCGGCGGTCGCCCGGCCCGGGTGCGGAACGACGATCCAGGTGCCGGGCCCGCCCGTGCGGACACCGGTGCCGAGCCAGCGGGTCGCGGTGCCCGGCGGCACGAAGAAGCCCACCCGGGAGTCCGCGGCACCGGCCAGCACCGGGCCGGTCCGGTCCAGGACGCGGACGAGCACGTCGAGCGTGGCACGGCCGAGCGCGCCCGGCAGGATCAGTACGTCCCAGGCCCTGCCGGCGGGCAGCAGCGCGATCCCCCGCGGGTCGCGCTCCCATTCCCAGCGGCAGACCTCGGGGTCCGGTGCGACGGCCGCCAGCCATTCGACCGCAGTCTTCGCCCCAGCCATGAGGAGACCTCCCTCTCTCGTGGACGCGCTCGCGTCACGAGGGAGAGAGGGAGGTCCACCGGGGGCATTACGCGAAAACGCGTCAGCTGTCGAAACCCAGCCCCAGCCGGTCCATCGTCTTCAGCCACAGGTTGCGTCTGCCGCCGTGGGCGTCCGCGCGGGCCAGGGACCACTTGGTGAGGGCGATGCCGGTCCAGGCGAAGGGTTCGGGCGGGAAGGGCAGCGGCTTCTTGCGGACCATCTCCAGGCGGGTGCGCTCGGTCTCCTCGCCGCAGAGCAGGTCGAGCATCACATCGGCGCCGAAGCGGGTGGCGCCGACGCCCAGGCCGGTGTACCCGGCCGCGTACGCCACCTTGCCCTGGTGCGCGGTGCCGAAGAACGCCGAGAACCGCGAGCAGGTGTCGATCGCGCCGCCCCAGGCGTGGGTGAAGCGGACGCCCTCCAACTGCGGGAAGCAGGTGAAGAAGTGCCCGGCGAGCTTGGCGTAGGTCTCCGGGCGGTCGTCGTACTCGGCGCGGACGCGGCCACCGTAGGGGTAGACGGCGTCGTAGCCGCCCCACAGGACGCGATTGTCGGCGGACAGGCGGAAGTAGTGGAACTGGTTGGCCGAGTCCCCCAGCCCTTGTCTGTTCTTCCAGCCGATCGACGCCAGCTGCTCCTCGGTGAGCGGCTCGGTCATCAGCGCGTAGTCGTAGACCGGGACGGTGTACGAGCGCACGCGCCGCAGCAGGTTCGGGAAGATGTTCGTGCCGAGCGCGACCCTGCGGGCGCGGACCGAGCCGTACGGGGTGCCTACGGCCATGCCGGCGCCGTACGGCTTCAGGGTCAGGGCGGGGGTGTGCTCGTAGACCCGGACGCCGAGCCGGATGCAGGCGCGCTTGAGGCCCCAGGCGAGCTTGGCAGGGTGGAGCATGGCCACGCCCCGGCGGTCCCACAGGCCCGCCTCGAAGGTGGGCGAGGCGACCTGCTCGCGCACCGCGTCGGCGTCCAGGAACTCGATGCCGTCGGCGAGGCCCTTCTCCTCCAGCTCCTTGTGCCAGTCGCGCAGCTCCCAGGCCTGGTAGGTCTCGGTGGCGACGTCGATCTCGCCGGTGCGCTCGAAGTCGCAGTCGATTCCGTGCCGGGCGAGAGCGGCCTCGATCTCGTCGAGGTTGCGCTCGCCCAGCTTCTGCAGGGTGTGGATCTCGTCCGGCCAGCGGGCGAGGCCGTTGGGCAGTCCGTGCGTGAGGGAGGCGGCGCAGAAGCCGCCGTTGCGGCCCGAGGCGGCCCAGCCCACCTCGCGGCCCTCCAGCAGCACCACGTCACGCTGCGGGTCGCGCTCCTTAGCGTTCAGCGCGGTCCACAGTCCGCTGTAGCCGCCGCCGACGACCAGCAGGTCGCAGGTCTCGGCGCCGGTGAGGGCGGGCTCGGGGTGGGGCTTGCCGGGGTCTTCCAGCCAGTACGGGACCGGCTGGGCTTCGGAAAGAGAGGCGATCCAGTTGTCTTTGCCACGACTCATGGCGCTTGGGGCCATGATTTCAACTCCCTACAGGGGCTTATGCCTTTTGCTTGTTACGGCGATTGGTGATGACCATGGAGGCCAGTACGAGCAGTACGGCGACCAGGAACATGGCCGTACCGATCACGTTGATCTGAACGGGCGTTCCGCGCTGCGCCGAACCCCACACGAACATGGGGAAGGTGACGGTCGAGCCCGCGTTGAAGTTGGTGATGATGAAATCGTCGAAGGACAGCGCGAAGGAGAGCAGCGCGCCGGCCGCGATTCCGGGGGCCGCGATGGGCAGGGTGACCCGCAGGAACGTCTGCAGCGGTGAGGCGTAGAGGTCCCGGGCCGCCTCCTCCAGGCGCGGATCCATCGACATCACACGTGCCTTGACCGCGACGACGACGAAGCTGAGGCAGAACATGATGTGCGCGATCAGGATCGTCCAGAAGCCGAGCTGGGCGCCCATGTTGAGGAACAGGGTGAGCAGCGAGGCCGCCATGACCACCTCGGGCATGGCCATCGGCAGGAAGATCAGTGAGTTCACGGCGGAGCGCGCGCGGAAGCGGTAGCGGACCAGCGCGAAGGCGATCAGCGTGCCGAGGACGGTGGCGCCGACCGTCGCCCACACGGCGATCTGCAGGCTGAGGCCCAGCGAGCCGCACATGTCGGCGACGCCGCACGGGTCCTTCCAGGCGTCGGTGGAGAACTGCTGCCATTCGTAGTTGAAGCGTCCCTTCGGTTTGTTGAAGGAGAACACCGTGACGACGACGTTCGGCAGCAGGAGATAGGCGAGTGTCAGAAGTCCCGCGATGACGACGAGATGGCGCTTGAGCCAGGTGACGAAGGGCATTTAGACCAGATCCTCCGTCCCGGAGCGGCGGATGTAGATCGTGACCATGAGCAGAATCGCGGCCATGAGGATGAAGGAGAGCGCGGCGGCCGTCGGATAGTCCAGAATCCGCAGGAACTGTGTCTGGATGACGTTGCCGATCATGCGGGTGTCGGTGGAGCCGAGGAGTTCGGCGTTGACGTAGTCGCCGGCCGCCGGGATGAAGGTCAGCAGCGTGCCGGAGACCACGCCCGGCATCGACAGCGGGAAGGTGACCTTCCGGAAGGTGGTCCAGGGCTTGGCGTACAGATCGCCTGCCGCCTCGTGCAGCCGTCCGTCGATGCGCTCCAGCGAGGTGTACAGCGGCAGGATCATGAACGGCAGGAAGTTGTACGTCAGGCCGCACACCACCGCGAGCGGTGTGGCCAGGACGCGGTCGCCGGCCGTCCAGCCGAGCCAGTCGGTGACGTCCAGGACGTGCAGCGTGTTCAGCGCGCCGACCACCGGGCCGCCGTCCGCGAGGATCGTCTTCCAGGCGAGCGTGCGGATAAGGAAGCTGGTGAAGAACGGCGCGATCACCAGGATCATGATCAGGTTGCGCCAGCGGCCCGCGCGGAAGGCGATCAGATAGGCCAGCGGGTAGCCCAGCAGCAGGCAGAGCACGGTCGCGGCGGCGGCGTAGAAGACCGAGCGCAGGAACTGCGGCCAGTAGTCGCCGAGCGCGTCCCAGTAGGTCGCGAAGTGCCAGGTGACCTTGTAGCCCTCCTCCAGCGAGCCCGTCTGCACGGACGTGGAGGCCTGGTAGATCATCGGCAGGGCGAAGAAGACCACCAGCCAGAGGATGCCGGGCAGCAGCAGCCAGTACGGCGTCCAGTGGCCCCGCTTGCGCGGGGGCTTCTTCTCGGGCGCGGTCGGGGAGAGCGGCGGGGGCGCCTCGGTGAGGGTCGACATCACGCCGCCGCCTCTTCCTGGACACCGGCGTCGATGGCCTGCGCCGCGTCCAGGCCGAAGGTGTGGGCCGGGTTCCAGTGCAGGACCACCTCGGCGCCGGGCACCAGGCGGCCGTCCCGGTCGACGTTCTGCACGTACACCGCGAACTCGGGGCAGACGGCGCTGTCGATGACGTACTGCGTGGAGACGCCGATGAAACTGGCGTCGGCGATCCGGCCGGTGATGCGGTTGCGGCCCTCCGGGATCGCGCCCGCGTCGTCGGCGTGCGTGAGCGAGATCTTCTCCGGGCGGACGCCGACCAGCACCTTGCCGCCGGTCGTCGTGGACGCGGAACAGCGTGCCTCGGGCAGTACGAGCTTGTCGCCGCCCGCCTTGAGGACGATGTCGTCCCCGCTCTTGGAGTCGACCTCGGCCTCGATCAGGTTGGAGGTGCCGAGGAAGTTGGCGACGAACGTGGTGTGCGGGTTCTCGTACAGGTCGGCGGGCGAGCCGAGCTGCTCGACCCGGCCCGCGTTCATCACGGCGACCGTGTCGGCCATGGTCATGGCCTCCTCCTGGTCGTGCGTGACGTGGATGAAGGTGATGCCGACCTCGGTCTGGATGCGCTTGAGCTCCAGCTGCATCTGGCGGCGCAGTTTGAGGTCGAGGGCGCCGAGCGGCTCGTCGAGCAGGAGCACCTTGGGGTGGTTGATCAGGGCGCGGGCGACCGCGACGCGCTGCTGCTGGCCGCCGGAGAGCTGGTGCGGTTTCTTGCGCGCCTGCTCGCCGAGCTGCACCAGGTCGAGCATCTCCTCGACCTGCTTCTTCACCGACTTGATGCCGCGGCGGCGCAGGCCGAAGGCGACGTTCTCGAAGATGTCCAGGTGCGGGAAGAGGGCGTACGACTGGAAGACGGTGTTCACCGGCCGCTTGTACGGCGGCAGGTTCGTCACCTCCTGGTCGCCGAGGAAGACCGTGCCGGAGGAAGGTTCCTCCAGGCCGGCGATCATCCGCAGGGTGGTGGTCTTGCCGCAGCCGGAGGCGCCGAGCAGGGCGAAGAAGGAGCCCTGTGGAACGGTCAGGTCCAGCGGGTGTACGGCGGTGAAGGAGCCGTAGGTCTTGCCGATGCCGGAGAGGCGGACGTCGCCGCTGCTGTCATTCGTCTTCATCGTCGTCACGCCCCTGTGAGCTTCGCGAACTTCACTTCGTAGGCCGTCTCTTCCTTCTGGCTCAGGGAGCGGAAGGCGTGGGACTTGGCCTGCATGGCCTTGTCGGGAACGATCAGCGGGTTGTTCGCCGCGCCCTTGTCGATCTTCGCAAGGTAGGGCTTCACACCGTCGACCGGCGTCACGTAGTTGATGTAGGCGGCGAGCGCGGCGGCCTGCTCGGGCTCGTAGTAGAAGTCCATGAGCCGCTCGGCGTTCGTCTTGTGACGGGCCTTGTTGGGGATCAGCATGTTGTCGGTCGACGTCATGTAGCCGCTGTCGGGGATGACGAAGTCGACGTCCGGGCTGTCCGCCTTGAGCTGCACCACGTCGCCGGCCCAGGCGACGCAGGCCGCGAAGTCGCCCTTGGTGAGGTCGGAGGTGTAGTCGTTGCCGGTGAAGCGGCGGATCTGGCCCTTGTCCACGGCCCTTTGCAGCCGGGCGATCGCCGCGTCGTAGTCGTCGTCGGTGAAGTTCGCCGGGTCCTTGCCCATGTCGAGCAGGGTCATGCCGATGCTGTCGCGCATCTCGGACAGGAAGCCGACGCGGCCCTTGAGCCTGGGGTTGTCGAGCAGGTCGGAGACCGACTTCACCTCGATGCCGTCGAGCGCCTTCTTGTTGTAGGCGATGACGGTCGAGATGCCCTGCCAGGGGTAGGAGTAGGCGCGGCCCGGGTCCCAGTCCGGGTTGCGGAACTGCGCCGACAGGTTGGTGTAGGCGTGCGGCAGGTTGGAAGGGTCCAGTTTCTGGACCCACCCCAGGCGGATCAGCCGGGCGGCGAGCCAGTCGGTGAGGACGATGATGTCGCGGCCGGTGTCCTGGCCCGCGGCGAGCTGCGGCTTGACCTTGGCGAAGAACTCGTTGTTGTCGTTGATGTCCTCGGTGTACTTGACCTGGATGCCGGTCCGCCTGCGGAACGCCTCCAGTGTCGGGTGGTGCTTGCCGCTGTCGTCGAGGTCGATGTACTCGGTCCAGTTGGAGAAGCCGACGACCTTCTCCTGGGCGGAGTGGTCCGCGGCGGACGTGCCGCCCTGGGTCTTGCCGGCCGCGGGGATCCCGCAGGCGCTCAGCGCCCCGAGTCCGCCGGCCGCCAGCGTGCCGCCCGCGGAGGCGCGCAGCAGTGAACGGCGGGTCATGGCTGCCCGGCCGTTGCGGAGACTGCGCCGCAACGCGGCCGCCTGGGCCGGGGTCAGGCGGTCGGGCTCGTACTGCTCCATGCGCGTGGTGCCCTTTCGGGAGGGTTCGGCCGTGCCGTGGTCGGCGGCCGGCCGCCGGTCGTGACTATCGGTCCCCGAAGATCGTGCGGTGCCAGTCCTTGCGGGCCACCGCCGTATTATCGAACATAACGTGCTTGACCTGCGTGTACTCCTCGAACGAGTACGCCGACATATCCTTGCCGAAGCCAGACTGCCGCGAGCCGCCGTGCGGCATCTCGCTGATGATCGGAATGTGGTCGTTGACCCACACACACCCCGCCTTGATCTCCCGGGTCGCGCGGTTGGCGCGGTAGACGTCCCGGCTCCACGCGGAGGCGGCGAGGCCGTACGGGGTGTCGTTGGCCAGCCGGATGCCTTCATCATCACCATCGAACGGGAGAACGACCAGCACGGGCCCGAAGATCTCCGACTGGACGACCTCGCTGTTCTGGGCCGCGTCGGCGATCAGGGTGGGCCGGTAGTAGGCGCCGTTCTTCAGCTCGTCCAGCGGAGCCTCGCCGCCGGTCACCACGCGCGCGTAGGCACGCGCCCGGTCGACGAAGGCGGCGACGCGGTCGCGCTGGGCGTGCGAGACGAGCGGGCCGAGGTCGGTGCCGGGGGCGAAGGGGTCGCCGAGCCGGACGGTCTCCATGAGGGCGGCGGTCCGCTCGACGAAGGCCTCGTAGAGCGGGCGCTGCACGTACGCGCGCGTGGCGGCGGTGCAGTCCTGTCCCGTGTTGATCAGGGCGCCCGCGACCGCGCCGTGGACGGCCGCCTCCAGGTCGGCGTCGTCGAAGACCACGAACGGCGCCTTGCCGCCGAGCTCCAGGTGGAGGCGCTTGACGGTGGCGGTGGCGATCTCGGCGACCCGCTTGCCGACGGCGGTGGACCCGGTGAAGGAGGTCATGGCCACGTCGGGATGACCGACGAGGTGCTCACCGGCCTCCTTGCCGGTGCCGGTGACGATGTTGATCACACCGTCCGGGATGCCCGCGTCGGTGGCCGCCTGCGCGAACAGCAGCGAGGTGAGCGGGGTCAGCTCGGCGGGCTTGAGCACGATGGTGTTGCCCGCGGCGATCGCCGGGAGGATCTTCCAGGCGGCCATCTGGAGGGGGTAGTTCCACGGCGCGATGGAGCCGACGACGCCGATGGGCTCGCGCCGGACGTACGAGGTGTGGTCGCCGGAGTACTCACCGGCGGACTGGCCCTGGAGATGCCGGGCCGCGCCAGCGAAGAAGGCGGTGTTGTCGATGGTCCCCGGGACGTCGAACTCCCGGGTCAGCTTGAGCGGCTTGCCGCACTGGAGGGACTCGGCGCGGGCGAACTCCTCGGCGCGGTCGGCGAGCACGGCGGCGAAGCGGTGCAGCGCGTCGGAGCGCTCGCCCGGGGTGGCGCCGGCCCAGGCCGGGAAGGCCTCCCGGGCGGCGGCCACGGCCGCGTCGACGTCGTCCGTCCCGGCGAGTTCGTATGTGTACACGTCCTCGCCCGTGGCCGGGTCGACCACGGTGTGCGTGCGGCCGGAGGTGCCCTTCGTGAGGCGTCCGGCGATGAACTGCGCGCCGTCCGCGAGGCGCTCCCGCGCGGGAAATCGTTCCGGGGTGGCGGTGCCCGGGTTATGCATGTCGCTCTCCTCCGCCGTCGCCCCGTCCCGGGGGGCGGGTGGCGTAGCTCCAGCTCGATTTGAGTGCCGATCCTGACAGAGGGAAGGTCCTCCAACAAGTGATTCCGTTGTTGCCTTTTGGTTACGCGACGGAATCTGTCGACCAGGTGTCGAGTCGGCGCGGAAAAGGGGGGACGGAGTGTCAGTGGTGCGTGCCAGACTCGCGTGCATGGGGAAGATCGATGGACGCGAAGCCCTGATCAGGGAGGTCCGAGCGGGGGCGAGGATCAAGTACCTGCACTTCTGGGGGCACCGACCGCGGCCGGACGGACGGGTCGGGGCGAGCTGTCTGAGCCAGTGGTGGCCGTCCCCCTTCGTGGTGGACGGGGTGGAGTACGCGACGGCCGAGCACTGGATGATGGCCGGCAAGGCGCGGCTCTTCGAGGACGCGGAGGCGGAGCGCCAGGTGCTGGCGGCGGGGCATCCCTCGCAGGCCAAGAAGGCGGGGCGGCTGGTGCGCGGTTTCGACGAGGCGATATGGGAGCGGGAGCGCTTCCGGATCGTGGTCGAGGGCAGCGTGCACAAGTTCTCCGCGCAGGCCGAGCTGCGGGGGTTCCTGCTGAACACCGGGGACCGGGTGCTGGTGGAGGCGAGCCCGGTGGACCGCGTGTGGGGCATCGGTCTCGCGGCGGACGACGACGCGGCGATGGACCCGGAGCGGTGGCGGGGGCCGAATCTGCTGGGGTTCGCGCTGATGGAGGCGCGGGAGAGACTGGCGCGGGCGGCCTGAGGTCCCCGGCCTCCGGTCTCAGCGCCCGGACACCGCGAGGTAGAAGGCGAGCATCACCAGGCCGAGGACGATGCCGACGGCGCCGCAGATGATGCCGGCCAGGGCCTGGCCTCCGTTGGTCGCCTCACCGCGGCGGGCCTTGCCGCGGCCCAGCGCGCCGAAGATCACGCCGAGCGCGCCGAGCACGATGGCCAGCGGCCACAGGCAGAAGCAGATCGCCGCCAGGATGCCCAGCACCAGCCCCGCCGTGCCCATTCCGTCGTTCGCCATCGGCTGCATGCCGGGCCAGCCGTAGCCCTGCTGGGGCGGGTAGCCGTACGCGATCCGGCCGGGGCCGTCGGGCGCGATGGGCGGCGGCGGGACGGGGGCGTACTGGGGCTGCGGGGCGGCGGCGGGCGGGGCGAAGGGGTTCGGGGGCGGGCTCGGTGCCGCGTGCGGTGCCGGCGTCGGCGAGGGGGCGGCGAACGGGTTGGCCCATGCCGGGGGTGTCTGCGCGGGGGTGTCCTCGGGCGCGGCGGCGGGGAAGGACGTGACCGTCGGCTGGTCGTGGACGGAAGGGGATGCGGGGGTGCCGGAGACGACCGTGCCGCCGGGACTGGGGTGGGGGGCCGGGGGCGCCCAGGGACCTGGGTCGGGCGCCCGGTCCGCGGGCGGCGTCCACGGATCCGGATCCTGCGGCGCCTCGTCGGCCATGGCGGGCGGCCCCCTCTCTGCTGTGTCCCGTCATGCTACGGCCGGGACACGCCCGGCAGGCGCCCGTCCTACGATGATCCCCGAGTCACCGATCAGCCGATCACCCGCGCCCGGACCACGGTCCACGGGCGCCGTTCCGGGGAGGAACCCTTGACCGACCAGAGCGCCGTACCCGCCACCGGCACCACCGACCGCGATCTGCACGCCTTCATCGCCGGACTGCCCAAGGCCGAACTGCACGTCCACCACGTCGGCTCCGCCTCCCCGCGCATCGTCTCGGAACTGGCCGCCCGCCACCCCGACTCCAAGGTCCCCACCGACCCCGAGGCCCTGGCCGACTACTTCACCTTCACGGACTTCGCCCACTTCATCGACGTGTACCTGTCCGTCGTCGACCTGATCCGCACCCCGGAGGACGTACGGCTGCTGACCTACGAGGTGGCCCGCGACCTGGCCCGGCAGCAGGTGCGGTACGCCGAGCTGACCATCACCCCGTTCTCCTCGACCCGGCGCGGCATCGACGAGGCCGCCTTCATGGACGCGATCGAGGACGCGCGCAAGGCGGCCGAGGCCGAGTTCGGGACCGTACTGCGCTGGTGCTTCGACATCCCCGGCGAGGCGGGCCTGGAGTCGGCCGAGGAGACGGCCCGACTGGCCACCGACGACCGGCTGCGCCCGGAGGGGCTGGTCTCCTTCGGGCTCGGCGGGCCCGAGATCGGCGTACCCCGGCCGCAGTTCAAGCCGTATTTCGACCGGGCCATCGCCGCCGGGCTGCACTCGGTGCCGCACGCGGGCGAGACCACCGGCCCGGAGACGGTCTGGGACGCGCTCACCGAGCTGCGCGCCGAGCGCATCGGGCACGGCACCAGCTCCGCGCGGGACCCGAAGCTGCTCGCCCACCTCGCCGAGCACCGAATCGCGCTGGAAGTCTGCCCGACCTCCAACATCGCCACCCGCGCGGTCCGCACCCTCGACGAGCACCCGATCCGGGAGTTCGTGCGGGCCGGGATACTGGTCACCGTCAACTCCGACGACCCGCCCATGTTCGGCACCGACCTCAACAACGAGTACGCGGTCGCCGCCCGTCTTCTCGACCTCGACGAGCGCGGCCTCGCCGGCCTCGCGAAGAACGCCGTCGAGGCCTCCTTCCTGGACGCGGCTGGCAAGGCCCGGATCGCCGCGGAGATCGACGCGTACACCTCCGCGTGGCCCGCCTCCTGACCCCCTTCACAATGGGCCCATGCAGACCGTGACCGCCGTGGCCCACCGCGGCGACCCCTACCGCTTCCGCGAGAACACGCTCGGCTCGCTGCGGTCCGCGCTCGACCGTGGCGCGGACGCCGTCGAGTTCGACGTCCGGCTCACCCGTGACGGCGTCCCCGTGCTGCTGCACGACGAGACGCTGAAACGGCTGTGGGAGCACGACCGGCCGCTGCGCTCGCTCTCGGCCGACGAGGTGCGCGGGCTGACGGCCGCCGGGGTGCCGACGCTGGTGGAGGCGCTGGCCGCGACGGACGACAGCCGGGTGATGATCGACCTGCCGGGCCGGGTCGACGTACGGGTCGCGCGGCGGGTCGTGGACGTCGTCCGGCAGTGCGGGGCGGCGGACCGCGTGTACTACTGCGCCGCCGCCCCCGCGATGCTCGCCGTCCGTGCCGCCGACCCGTCCGCGGAGATCGCCCTGACCTGGACCACACTGGCGCCGCCGCGTCCCGGACTGCTGGACGCGGTCCGCCCCCGCTGGCTCAACTACCGCTTCGCCCTGGTGGACCGCGCCCTCGCCGCCCGCGTCCACCACTCGGGCCACCTGCTCTCCGTCTGGACCCCCGACACCCGCCGCGCCATGCGCCGCCTCCTCGACCTCGGCGTCGACTCGATCACCACCAACCGCATCGACACCCTCTGCGCGCTGCGGGCCCCTTCCTAGGTCGCTACGCGCGAGTGCTGAGGGACGGTCGCCGGGTCGGCCGGGCGGGTGCGGGTGAGGTACTGCGGGACGGGCGCGGTGTCCTTGCCGTTGTCGCGGACGAGGCCGTAGCGCTTGGCGCCCTGGTCGGGGCCGGTCGTGACGTCCTTCTCCACCGCGTCCCAGGTGGTCGGGAAGACGTTCAGGCCGTAGTCGGCGCCCCGCTCGTTCACGGTGAGGGTGACGCTGCCGTCGACGTAGAAGTACTCGTCCTGCCACATCTGCTGAGTGCCGGACGGCAGGACGGCGTAGCCGGTGGCGGAGCTGCCCATGCCGGTGGCGGAGCCGTCGGTGGCGCTGACGGGGTCGTCCATGCGGCGGCCACCGCCCGAGGCGACGTGGAAGACCTTGCCCTTCAGGCCGGTCCAGGTCGGCATCACCAGGCTGCCGGACCGGTACTGGGGCGAGATCTGCCAGCGCACCAGGACATAGCCCTGACCGGTGAGTGTCACGCCGTCCCCGCGGTGGTTCATGGTGGCGTGCGCGCCGCCGCTGCTGGTGAGGCCGGACGCGGGCCGGCGCGGCAGCGCCGCGGGCGGTGTGTCCGGGTCCGGGGCCCGGTCGACGGCGTCGACGACGCTGCCGTACGGCTCGGTCTTCCCGGCCTTCGTCCGTGTCACCGAGGGGGACGGTGAGGGTGACGGCGAGGCGGCGGGGGCCGGCGTGCTGTGTGTGCCCGGCGCCGTGGGGGTGGCCACCGCGCGCGGGGGCCGGGTGTCCGGGGTCTGCGTCACGACGTACGCGCCGCCCGCGACGATGGTCGCCCCCGCCGTCACGGCGACGGCGGGCTTGGTGAGTACGCCCAGCGCCTTGGCGGACCAGCCGACGGAGGTGGCCGCCACCGCCGTCTTGCCGCCGAGGGCCAGCGACAGCGTGAAGCCCGCCGGGACCGGCACCAGGGCGATCCCGGCCAGCAGCCGGACCGCCGGTACGACCGACTCGCGTGTGTCCCCGCAGTAGCCGCAGCCCCTGATGTGCCGGGCCAGCCGCTTGCGCCACACGGAGTCGGGCCGCCCGTTCCAGCGGGCGGTCAGCTCCCGCAGCTCGGGGCAGGCCCCGTCCAGCGCGCGGACGATGCCGCGTGAGGTCTCCAGGCGCTCCTTCATCCGCTGGACGCGCACGGCGGCGTGCTGCCTGCTGATGCCGACGGCCGCCGCCAGCTCGCGCCGGCTCAGCTCTCCGGCGACCTCCAGCCACCACAGCGACAGCAACTGCCGGTCCTCCGCGTCCAGCCAGCGCACGGCCTCCGTGACCTCGCGCCGCTGCCCCTCCAACTGCAGCCTGAGCACCGTGAGTTCGGCGAAGTCGGCGGCGTCCCCCGGCACGTCCTCGGCCAGCCGCTGCGATGCTTTGCGGCGCGCCCGGTCCCGTATCTGCCGCATGGCGATGGCCATCAGCCAGGACCGGAAGCTGTCCGGGTCGCGCAGGGTGCCGAGGTTGCCGACGGCCCGCAGCATGGTCTCCTGGACGACGTCGTCGACGTCGGCGTGGCCGTTCAGCGCCCGGCCGACGACGTTGTACACCAGTGGCAGCCAGCCCTCCACCAGCTCGTCCATCGCCCGCCGGTCGCCGTCCTGCGCCGCCGCGATGGTCGAGCGCCACTGTCGCCCGTGCACGTCCGTCCTCATGCCCGCACCCTCTCAGGCGGGTCGGTGCTGTTGGAAATGTCGGGGGTCACAGTGCGGAGACGGAGGAGGGAGCCGCGGGATAACAGTTTTTCGGCCGGTCGCGGGGGTGGGTGCTCAAGTAGCGGGCACGGCGGCGGAGTACGGGGTCAGTTCTGCCAGCCGCTTGATCTTCCGGCGTACGACGTACAGCGGGACGATCCCGACCACCCCGAACGACATGTCGATCACGGTCCACCAGAAGGGGATCTGACGGATCGGCCCGCAGATCAGGGCGAGCGGGATGATCCCGGCGCAGGCGATCATCCCGAACTCGACGACCCAGATGTTGCGGACGGGATCGCGGTACGGCCCGTAGAAGGCGACTGCGATGACCAGATGGGCGAAGGCCAGCCAGTCCGTGCCGTAGAGCACGAAGGGGTAGTCGGCGTCGGCGGTGTCCATCCCCTGACGGACGCGTGAGATCCAGTCCGTCAGCCCCGGCAGGTGCTCCGGCACGGAGAGCGAACGCAACACCTCCTCCGTCCAGCGGAGTTCGTGGACCAGCGGGAAGGCGGTGGCGCCGCTGAGTACCAGGCACACGACGAAGCAGATCAGCCAGACGCGGATGCCCTTGAGTTGGGCGGCTCTGTCGCTCATGGCAGCAGCGTACGCCCAGAATTGAACGTGTTCAAAACCGAGAGGTGGGGCGCGCGCTCGGGGTCGCCGACGCATCGCGGCCGGGGGCGGATGTGCGGGCCGGGGTGGGAGTGCGGGGGGCGGTGGTCGGACGCTCCTCGCTGGCACGGGGGGTGGGACGAGCGGTGCGGCCGGTGCTGGGCGAGGCCGACGGCGTGGGCACGGCCGACGGGCTGCTCGCGGGTGGCGGGGCGAGCGGGACCGCCGGGGACGCGGGGGGTTCGTGGGCCGTCCGCAGGAGCGGCACCGCGATGAGAGCGGCGACCGCGCAGGACACCCCGACTCCGGCCGCCGTGCGCAGCAGCCGGCGGCGGACCGCGCCCCGGCGGACCTCCTCGTACCGGCCGGGAGGCGGCGCGAGGTGCTCGGAGGGCGGGCGCAGGATGACGGCGAGGGGGTCGTCGGGGTCGAAGTCCGGACCGTCGTCAGAGTATGTGATCAAGACTTCTCCTCAGGTGGGCGCGGAGCAGTTCGCGGGCCGCGTGCAGGTCGGCCTTGACGGTCCCCTCCTTGCGCCCGGTCAGCACGGCCACCTCCCGGATCGGCATGTCAGCGTAGTAGTGCAGCAGGATCGGTGTGCGCAGCCTTTCCGGCAGCGCCTGCACGAGCAGCCGGACCGACGGGTCGGCCTGCTCGGCGGGCGGGCGGACGGACGCTTCGACGGTGGCGCGGCGCACCGCCCGGCGCTCGCGCTCCAGCTTGCGCCAGTGGTCCCGGACGAGGTTGGCGGCCGTGACGTACAGGAAGCCCCTCGGCTCCGCCACGGACGTCCAGCGGGCCCAGAGCCGGGTGAACGCCTCCGAGGCGATCTCGTGGGCCGTCTCGTCGTCGTCGACCAGTCGGCGGCACCAGCCGGCCAGGCGCGGGTAGAGGGCGGCGAACAGCTCGGCTGCCGCCTTCTCACGGGACCGTTTCAACGCTCTCCATGGGGGGTGAGGCATTCATGGGAAAGACCCCGGGCCGACGGCGTGCGTTCCATCGGGGGCGTGGACCGCGTACGGTCCGCCGGACCGGGAGCCTTGCGACGGTCAGGAGCCCGCCGTGCTCAGCGCGGCGAAGACGATCACGTTGTCGGGGTATCCGTCACCGGTACGGGGTCCGCCGCATGTGATGAGCCGCAACTCCGGCCGGTCCACGTCCCCGTAGACCGCCTCGGTCGGGAAGTCCGCCTTGGCGACGGTCCGTACGGAGGTGACGGCGAACTTTGCCGACGTGCCGTTCTCCAGGCGCGCCTCGATCCGGTCGCCCCGGCGCAGCCGGTCGAGGTGCCGGAAGACCCCGTCCCCGTAGGCGCCGACCGTGACATGACCGAGGATCACCGACGGACCGGTCCGACCAGGTGCCGGCGAGTGCCGGTACCAGCCCGCCCGGTCGTGCGCCGTGACCGGGGGCACCTGCACGCCGCCGTCCGGGGCCAGCCCCAGCTCGATGACCGGGGTGTCGACCTCGATGGCCGGGATCCGCAGCCGCACCGGCGCCGAACGGGCCGGGGTGCGCGCCGCGTCGGCGGAGGGCCGCCCGGGCGTGGGCGCCGCGGTGGCGGGCGTCGCGGTCCGGCGGGGCCGGGGGCCGCCGCAGCCCGCGAGCAGCGAGGCGGTCGCCGCGGTGGCGAACGCGCGCCTGGAGAGCCGGGTCATGCCCCGGTCGCCCGCCGGCGGCGGACCAGCAGGACCGCCGCGCCGCCCACCGCGAAGGCGGCGGCTCCCCCGCCGATCAGCATGCCGTCCGTCCCGGCCCCCTCTTGCCCGGCGGCCACACCGGTGTCGGCGGCACCGCGCGGCACGACGGCGACCTGGCCCCGGCGCTCGCGCGGCACCGCGGACGGAACCGGGCTTGCCGCCCGGGTCGGCGCCGCGGACGGCGCGGTGGTGGAGCCCGGCCGGGCGGACGGGACCGGGGTCGCGTCGTCGGCGAACGAGGGCACCGTGCTCGCCAGCACGGCGACGCAGGCGAGTGCCGTGGCACTCAGGACGGTTCGGCGCATGGATCGCTCTCTTTCGTCGGTCGGCCCACCCGATGCGGGGGCGGGCCTTACGGATCGAGCGGAGAGACGAGGCAGCGGCACCGGCAGTTGTAAAGAGCTGGCAAAGTCGCAATCTTCGCGAAGATACGATCAAAAGAGAAGCTCTCTTGGGCGGGAAGCGGCGATATCGGCATGGTTCAGCCATTTCCTGATGGCGCCCCAGACGCGTCCCTACCCTCTGCACGCAGGTGCGGTGCGCGTTCCGCGCCGTCACCGTCAGGCAGTGGGAAAGGGATGGGGCCGTGCCGAGGGCCAGGACGCTTGCCGGGCGAGGCCGACGCCACGCCGCCGTCGCGGGCTGCTTCGGCCTGCTGTGCCTCGCGGGCCCCGCCGTCCTCAGCCAGACGTCCGGAGACACGGCACCGCGGTTCGAGACGGGGCAGGCGTGGCTGCTGTCCACGTCGGCGGGCCTGCTCACCAAAGTGGACGGTACGACGGGACGCCCTGCGGCACAACTGCCCCTGCCGGACGGCGGGGACGCCGGCCGTGTGTCGCTGGTCCAGCAGGGCCCGAACGCCGTACTGCGCTCGGGCGACAGGGTGTGGAGCGTGGACGACGGCCAAGAGCGGTACCGGGCGAGCCCTCCGCCGGTGGGAGCCGCCTTCCTCGTGGTGTCCGGCCCCACCGTCTACGGCGTCGAGCGGCATGTCCGGCCCCGGGGAACCCCCGCCCACCGGACCGTTGCCGAGGTGACCGCCGCTCCCGTGGCCGCCAGGACCGTCGAGGCCGAGCGGGCGGTACGCCTCGGTGCACCCGTGGTGTCCGCCGTCGCCGGAGCCCATGGCAGCCTGTGGGTGGCCCAGGCGTCGTCCGACACCCTCCTGCGCGTCGACGACGGCCGGATCGTCGCCCGTGAGCGTCTTCCAGGCGTCCGCGGCTCCCTGCGGATGACGGCGGCAGCCCACACCGATGTCGTCGCCTTCGACCCCCAGACGGCGAGACTGACCGTCCTGGACACCGCGGGAGGACGGCGAACGGTCCCGGTCGGGGACCGCGTCACCTCCGTCTCCGCGGCCGAACTCGGCGTCCCCTCAAGCGCATCGCCCCTGATTCCCCTGGTGTTCCCCAAGGCCCGGGCCCTCGTGGTCGCGCACGCCGTCACCGGGAAGGTCACCACGGTCCCGTTGCCGGTACAGCCGTCGGACCACGTCGGCGAGCCCGTCGCCGCCGGACGGCTCGTCTACGTACCCGACGACACCTCGGGCAAGGTCCTGGTGGTGGACACGGACGCCCGGCGGATCGTCCGGACCGTCGCACTGGCGGGCGCCGACGGGCGGGCGCGGCTCGACGTGTTCGTCCGGAACGGGCTGGTCTGGGGCAACGACGAGGCCGGCCCCCTGGCCATGGTGGTCTGTCAGGGCACGACACACATGGTCACCAAGTACCCGCGCACGCCCGATTCGGCCCCCACGTACTCCGGCGGCCCGGCCGTGCACACCCGCGCCTCCAGCACACCGACGCCCACCGCCACGCCCAGTCCCCGGCGCTCCTCGCCCACACCGACCGTTTCCCCCAGTTCCCGGCCCTCGCCCTCCCCCTCCCCGACGGGCAGCCCGGCACCCTCCGCCGGCCCGACCCGGCCGGGCGGCGCCCCGACCGCTTCGCCCGGCGGCGCGGATCCCGCCCTGCTGAAGACGATCACGGTCGCGTCGGGAGTGGACTACGGCAGCACCAGCCTGGCGTGGGACCCCGCCTCGGCGCGGCTGGTCACCGCCCACGGTCCCGGTTCGGGCCGTCTGTGGGACGTCTCCGATCCGCGCAGTCCCACCCGTCTGCATCCCGTCGCCGACAGCGAAGGCGGTGACACCCGAGGCGCCGCCTTCGCGGCCGGGGGCGGCCTGCTGTTCGTCGCGGGCCGGCACGCGGGAACGTACGAACAGGACTTCAGCATCTACGCGACCGCGGGCGCCGGGCCGCCCCAGCTGCTGTCCAACACCCCGGCCGCGGGAAGCCAGGACCGCGGCATCGGTCCCGTCGTCGCCGTCCGTCCCGACGGGCGCGCCCTCGCGCTGGAGGGTGGCGGCGCCGGTGGAGGCGGGGTCGTCCTGTGGGACACCGCCGACCCCGCCCATCCCGAGTCCGCCGCGAGTGTGGAGGGCATCGGCGGATCCCTCGCCGCGGTCCAGGACATCGCCTTCAGCCCCGACAACCGCACGATGGCGGCCGTCAGCCTCCACGGCAGGACCGGTGCCCGATACCTGTACCTCGTCGACGTGACCGACGTTCACTCGCCCACGGTCACATCGACGATCCAGGTGGGTGACCGCTTCACCGCGCTGGCCTTCAGCCCCGACGGGCGCCTGCTGGTGGCCCAGGGGAAGGGCGCGTCGGCCGCCGTGTGGAAGCTGGGCGGCGGGGCCGCCCCCGTCGACTCCGGAAGCCTGCCCACGGCCTCCAAAGTCACGGCCGTCGCGTTCGGCCGGTCCGGCTCGGTCCTCGCCACGGGCGAACAGGACGGAACCGTGAAGGTGTGGCGGACGGCCCGCGGACGCGCTCCGCGGCTCCTGCGCACCCTCACCCGCCGGCCGACCGGCATCCACCGGCTCGCGTTCGATCCGCGCACCGGGCTTCTGGGCGTGGCCGACGCGACGACCGTGCAGCTCTGGAATCTCGGGTGACGCCGCGGCTCACCGGGCCGGAGCACCGCACCAGCACTCAGGGGGGAACCATGTCGCTACCGAGCAGCCGGCCGTCCGACGACTGCGTCCGATTCGCCGCGGACTTCGGCACGCTGGCGGACCACATCGGCCGGGTGATCCTCGGCAAGCGCGACGAGGTCGAACTCGCCCTCACCGCCATGTTCGCCGAGGGCCATCTCCTCATCGACGACTATCCGGGCCTGGGCAAGACCTCCCTGGCACAGGCGTTGGCGCGGGCCGTCGAAGGCACCTTCCAGCGCATCCAGTTCACACCGGACATCCTCCCCTCGGACATCACCGGCACGGAGATCTTCCACGAGGGCAGAAGCGAGTTCACCTTCCGGCCCGGACCCGTGTTCGCGAACGTCGTGCTGTGCGACGAGGTCAACCGCGCTTCACCGAAGGCCCAGTCGGCGCTGCTGGAGGTCATGGAAGAACGCCAGGTCACCGTGTACGGCGCGGCCGAACGCGTACCGCACCCGTTCATGGTGGTGGCCACCCAGAACCCGGTCGACTTCGCCGGCACCTATCCGCTCCCCGAATCCCAGCTGGACCGCTTCCTGATCTGCATGCGGATCGGCTACCCGGACGCCTCGACCGAACGGGACATCCTGCGGCAGGAGAGCGCCGGCCGGTCGGCCCCCGAGCTGCAGCGCAGCCTGCTCGCCCGCCGGCTGACGCAAATGATCGAAACGGCCCGGCAGGTGATGGTCAAGGAGGAGATCTACGACTTCGTGGTGCGCGTGCTCAACCGGACCCGCGCCGACGGCGACGTACGCCTGGGAGCCAGCCCGCGGGCCGGGATCGGCCTGATCCGCGCGGCCCGGGTACGCGCGGCGAGCAAAGAACGGCACTTCGTCGTGCCGGCGGACGTCGAGGCGCTCGCCGTCCCCGTCCTGGCGCACCGTCTCGTGCTGGACAACAGCGCGGAGTTCAACGGTGTGACGGCCGCGCAGGTCGTCCAGCGCGCCGTGAGCGACGTCAGGCCGAGCAGGTGAACCTCACTCCCACCGGCTTCGGCACCCTCGCCACCGCCCTGGCCACCGGTGTCGCCGCGGTCGTGCTCGCCTCTCCGGCCCTCGGCGTCGTCGCCGTCTCCGGGGTCCTCGCACCGGCCCTGGCCGCGCTCCTGGTGGCGACGGCACCGCGCACCTCGGTGTCGCTGCGCCTCGACGCGAGCGTGGTGCGCCGGGGCGACCACTTCACCGCAAGCGTCGAAACCGCGGCGGCCGGCCCCTTCCTGTACGGGCGACTGGAGCTGGGCCCCGCGGCCCTGGGTCCCGCGATCGAGGTGACCGGACCGCCCGAGCGGCACGAACGGCACAGGTGGAGTCTTCCGCTGCGGGCGATCCGGCACGGCGCGTTCTCCGTGGCACCCCCCACGCTGGTCCGAACCGACCCTTTCGGGCTCTGCCGGCAGCGTGTGCCCGTAACCTCGGCCTGCCGGCTCCTCGTACGGCCGGCCGACGTCCGCCTCGCCCGTAGCGCCGTCAACGGCCGTACGCGGTCCGCCTCGTCAGGCCGGGGACCGCTGGGGGACCACGGCGAGTTCGACACCCTGCGCCGGTACGAACCGGGCGACGACGTCCGGCTGATCCACTGGCCCAACAGCGCCCGCACGGGGGAGGTCCTGGTCCGCCGGCACGTCGACCCTCCGGCACGGGAGCTGGTCGTCCTGCACGACACGGCGGCGTCCTCGTACGGGGACGAGGAGTACTTCGAACGTGCCGTGGACTTCGCCGCCTCGCTCGTGCGGGCCGCGGGAGAGCAGGGCACGGGGGTACGCCTGGTCACCACGACCGGCGATCGCACGATGCCGTTCCCGGAGGGTGAGCGGCACTCCCCGTACGAGATCGCCCAGGCGTTCGCGACCGTCACGCTCGGGGCCGCCCGGCCGTCCGTCACCGGCCGACGCGGTGGGCTCGGCCGGGCCGCTCGCGAGAGCATCGGCCCGGCACGCGCGGCCGTCCTGGTCACCGGCGAACCCGCGCCGGAACTCCTGGACGCCCTGGCCGGACCGGCACTGCCGCCCGCTCTCCGCATGGTCTGTCTGGGCCCGCGGAAGCCGGGCCCGGAGGTCACCGGATGGGCCCGGCGCTGGGGGGTCGTCCTCATCGACGGTGTCGACGCTCGCGGGGCGGCGGCCCAGTGGTCGCCGCGGGGCGGAGCATGTCGATGAGCACGAGCGGGGTGCGGAAGGTGCTCTGGATCACCGTCGCCACCGCGGCGGCCGGATTCTCCTTCGGCAACGCCTTCGCCTACGAGGGGTTGTTCGTCCCCGTCGTCGCCGCGGCGGCCGGCGCGGCGACGACGGTGGCGGTGCTGCGCCGTACGCGACCCGGCTGGGGGCCCGAGGCGGACCTGCCGGTGCTCGCCGCGCTCGGACTCGCCCTGTGCGCGGTCCTGCTCTTCCACGAGACCCTGACGGCACACGGACCGTGGCAGGCGCTGCGCGCCGCCCTGTCCGCGGTGACGCACGTGTGGTCGCGGCTGGGAGTGAGCCTGCCGGCCTCCGCCGGCCCGGAGGCGCTGACCGCTCCGTTCGCCCTGACCTGGGCGGCGACGGTCACGGCCGCCGAGCTGCGGCTGCGTGCCGGGGTGGGGGCGGCGGCACTCCTGCCGGCGGCGGGAGCGATGACCGTGGCGGTCCTGCTGTGTGCGCCGCAGACCGAGGGGGCGGTCGGACCGGCGTGCGTGTTCACCGCCGCCGCCGCGGCCGACCTGACGGCCCGGGGGACGAGCGCCACCCGCCCGGCCCCGTGGCAGCGCACCGGCCCGGCCCTCCTCGCCCTCACGAGCGTCGGCCTCGCGGTGCTGACCACGGCGGTCCCGCCCTGGCTCAGCGGACGGCTGCCGTACGAGGTGCGCGGTGACGGCGGGGCCGACCGGACCAGTGGCCTCGATCCGCTGGCACAGGCGTCGGTGTGGGCCGGGCAGCCGGGCCGGACGCTGTTCCGCGCCACGGGTGAGGCGCCGTCCGGCTGGGTCGTGGCCCGCCTCGACGCCTACGACGGCGTCCGATGGCAGCCGTCGGGCCGCTTCCGGCCGGCCGCCCTGGTCGTCTACCTGTCGTCCGGCCGGCCCGCGAGGAGCGATGTCGCCGAGACCCGGGTCCGCGTCGAGTCGATGACGGGGCCGTACGTCCCGCTGCCGGAGCACGCCGTCTTTGTCGCCGGAGTACCGGTCCGCGTCGGCCGCCACGACGGGCTGGTGCTCGCCCAGCGAGCTCTGCGCCGCGGCACCACCTACCGGGCGCAGTCGCCACGCCACCCACGCCCCGCCGGGGCACCACGAGGGGAACTGGTCCCGGACCTGTCCTCGCCCGGCCCGTCGGCCCTTCCGGAGAGTCTTCCGGCCGGTCTCACCCCCTGGCTGAACACGGCGACGGCCGGACTGCCGTCCTCCGCGACCCCCTTCCAGCGGGCCACCGCACTCGCCCGGCATCTGCGGGCCCACTACGCGTACCGGCCCGCCGAGGCCGGCGGCCAGTCCCTCGGCGCCGTCCAGCGGTTCCTGACCACGAAACAGGGACCCGCCGCCGCCTTCGCCACCACCTTCGCCCTGGGAACACGGGAGTTGGGCCTGCCGAGCCGGGTGGCCGTCGGCTTCTCCGCCGGCACCCGCCGCCCGGACGGCTCACGCGCCGTGACCGGCGAGGACGTCCGGGTGTGGGCAGAGGTGCGCTTCCGGGACGTCGGCTGGCTCGCCTTCGACATCCTCCCGCGAGCCACCGCGGGGCCCGAGGCGGGACTGGCCCCGCCGACGGCCGGCCCGGCCCGCCCCACGCCGACCGCGTCCGCGACGGCCGCCCCGGCCCCGACACTGCGGCCCTCCGCCCTGCCCGCCCCGCCACCGCCCACGCCCGGCGGCTCCACGGGCGGCATCGCCACCCGGCGGTTCCCCCTCGTGATCCTGCTCGCCCTGCCGGCCATTGCGCTCCTGGCCGCCGTCCGGGTGCTCCTCGTCGGTCCACGGCTGCGCCGCCGCCGGGCCCGGCGGCGCCCCACGGCCGCCGGCCGCGTCACCGGAGCCTGGGAGGCCGCCGCGGCCCGACTCGTGCGCCGCCGGCTGCTGTCCCGCCGCTCCTCCCGCAGCCCCGACCAACTCGTCGACGCCCTGCCACCGCACACCCGCAGCACCCTGGCCCCGCCGCTGCAGGCACTGGGCGCACTGGCCACCCGGGCCCGGTACGGCGACCCCGACGAACAGGAAGCCCTCCTCCACCCCTCATGGCCCAGGATCACCGACGCCGACGCGGAACGCGCCTGGCACTTGGAGGCCGAGATCGCCAACCGCTGCCGGACCGTCTCCAAGCACCCCGGAACACGCCGGCCCGGCCTGCCCTTCCGGCCGCCGCGCACCCTGCCGCGAGGAGGCCGCCCATGACCGGTACCGAGGGCGTGCTGGCCGCCGGACGGGCGCAGGCCCTGCTGATCGGCTCCGGCGCCTATGACGAACCCGACGACCGCTTCGGGCCGGACGCCGAGGGCTGGCCTCCGGTGTCGTCGGCCCGGGCCACCGTGGAACGGATGCGCAGCGTACTGATCGAGCGGTGCGGTATGCCCCCGGACGCCGTCACCACGCTCCACGATCCCGCCGTCCCCGCGGACCTGCTCGCCGAGGTGGACGCGGCGGCGACGAGAGCCGACGGGGGCCTGCTGCTCCTGCACTTCGTCGGGCACGGGGCGCCCGACTACGACCGCCGGGGACTGCGGCTGATGACCCGGCGGTCGGCACCACCGTCCGCACCGGACGCGCTCGCGGGCTACACCCAGGTCAGCTTCCGCAACGTCGTGGAGATCATCCGCCGGGGCAAGGACCGCCGGCCCGAACCCGGCTGTGTGGTGGCCGTCCTCGACTGCTGCCAGGCCGACCGGGGCGCCCCCGACATCACGCAGCTGAAGTCCTACTACTTCCTCGCGGCAGCCACCAGTGACCGGAGCGCCCTGGCCCTGCCGGGCGACGACCTCACTCTCTTCAGCGGCCGGATCATCGAACTCCTTGAGGAGGGCGTACCGGAGTTCGGGCCCGACATCAGGCTGGGTCACTTCGGCGACGTGCTGTGCCGGACGATGCCCGAAGGCGCGCCCGCTCCCAAGGCCTCCGGGCCGGCCGGGCACCTGGTGCTGGCGCCGAACCCGCACCGCGACGCGTTCGACCGGGAGCGGCCGCAGGGTGTCCGCAGGGTGCCGACCGGCCGATGCCCCTATCCCGGCCTGGCCGCCTTCACCGAGGAGCAGCACCGATGGTTCCGCGGCCGTGAGGACGACGCCGACGCCCTCGTCTTCAGCCTCACGCCGGCGCACTCCCCACGCCTGCCGGTGATCCTGAACGGGGTCAGCGGTGCGGGGAAGACCTCGTTCGTGCACGCCGCCCTGCTGCCGCGGCTCGCCGCGGTGGACCCGGAGGGCCCCGCGACACACCGCTTCACCACAGTGCTGCGGCCCAGGCCGCCCCGGCTCCTGCGAGGCCTGGCCGAGGACCTGGCCGCGCTCGTGCCGGGCGCCGACGCCACCGCGTTCGAGGCACGGCTGAGGGAGGGCGAGCAGGGTGTGCGGTCGGTGGCCCGCGCGGTGCAGGCGGCCAAGGCCAGAGACGGCATGCCGCCCGAACTCCTACTGATCATCGACCAGTTCGAGCAGGTGTACAGCCCCGGCACCGCCCCCGCCGAGCGGGCCGCGTTCCAGGCGGCCGTCTGCGCCCTGGCCACCGCCGACTCGCCCGCCCCCTGGCGTCCGGTCGAGCGGCATCGCGCGGAGGAGACGATCCGGGTACGTGTCCTGCTGGCCGTGCAGTCGGAGTTCTCCGGCCTCCTCGCCGGGTCCGACGACGCCCTGCGCCGTGCCCTGACCACGACGCAGCACATCCTGCCGCCGCTGAACGACGAGCAGGTACGCCGAGCGATCGTGGAACCTGCGCTCGCGGAAGGCATCGTCCCCGACGACGACTTCGTCGCCCGCGTCTGCGTCGACTTCGGCGCGGAAGCCGGTCCGGGCCACGGCGGCGCCGATGGCGACCGGCCTCCCGCGCGGCTTCTGCCGTATCTGGCCGAGGCACTGCGCGTCACCTGTGAGCGGTCGCCGCGCGGCCGACTGACACTGCGGGCCTATCTGGACAGCGGCGGGCTGACGGGCGCCGTCAGACAGACCGCCGACACGTGCCTGCTGGGCCTCGACCCCGCCGACCAGGAGATCGCCAAGGCCCTGCTGCTGAGTCTGGTGACATACGACGGCCAACGGCTGCCCGACGAGCTGAAGGCGGTTCCCAGGCAGACGCTCCTGCACGACGTGGCCGGTCTGAGTGATCCGCCCGACGAGGAACGGGCGACCCGGGTACTGGACGAGCTCGGCCGGCACCGGCTGGTGGTCGACACCTCCTCCGGCGTCACGCTGGTGCACCTGACGCTGCTCCGGGCATGGCCGCTGCTGGCCGAGTGGGTGCGGAGCGACCGCGAGTGGCTGGTCGTCCGCGAGCGCGTCCAGAGGGAGGCCCGGCGCTGGGAGGAAGGCGGCCGCGACCGGCGCCGCACTCCCCCGAACGCCTTCCTCCCCGACGACTTCGCGGCGGCGGCCCGGCGAGCCGGCGAGAGCGGCCTCACCGCGCGGGACTGGGACTACCTCGACGCCACCATGACGTGGCACACCCGGCAGGCGGGCCGACGGCGGTGGAACAGGCGGCTGCGGTGGCTCAGTGCCGCCACCGCCGTGGCCGCGAGCCTGGCCTGTGTGGTGGCCGTCCGGTTCGGCGCCGATCAGCGTGACGCGGCGGCCTCGGCACGGGACGAACGCACCGCCGCCAGGCTGGCGTCCGCGGCCCGGGCGATGAGCACGAGCCACCCCGACCTCGCGGCCAGACTCGCGGTGGCCGCGTACCGCGCGGCTCCCACCCCGACCGCCTGGACCGCACTGCTGGAGAACGCGGCACAGGTCCGCCCCACCGCGGTCTCCGACGCCGTGACCAGTCGGCTGACCGGCGCCCCGCTCACCGTCGCCGCGGGGATGATCGCGACAGTGACACCGAAGGGCGTCGCCCTCGACGCCACGGCCGACGGGCACCGGGTGGCGCTCCTGCCCGACAGCGCCGGATGCACCGAGGTCGCCTTCGGCCGCCGAGGACGGCTCCTGGCCGGGTTCGACGCCCACGGCTCCGTACGGATCTGGGACGTCACGCACCCTCGCCGGCCACCGCGCGCGTTCTCCGCCCAGGTGCCGAGCGGCCCCCGGGGCGCGGTGTCCGTCACGCTGACTTTCAGCTCCGACGACGCGCTGCTCGCCGTCGGGGCCGCCGACACGGGGAGCACCGACGGCGGCTTCGTGTCCGGCAGCGAGATCTGGCGGGTGCCGGCTGCCGCGGAGCCGGCGCGTGCGAAGCGGCTGCCCGGCGGATACGCCGTGTTCACGGGGGCCGGCACGACCCTCGCCGTGGCCGACGCGGACGGCGACTGGAGCCTGCGTGACGTCGGGCGTTCCGCGGCGGCCGGGGCGCCCGTCGGGCTGCCGCTGTCCCGGATGTCCCCGGACGCCACCTGCTTCGGCCCCGACGGCACGACGGCCGCGCAGGTGGGTGAACCGCCCCGGCTGTGGCGGCTGACGGGGCGAACCGCCCGCCCGCTGGGCGGATTCGCGCCGCAAGGCGGTTCGTGCGCCTTCTCCGACGACTCCGGTGCGCTCGCCGTCTTCGGACGGTCCACCGAGTTGTGGCGCCTGCGGGACGGTCGGCCACCTGTCCGGGCAGCCGTCGTCGACGGGCCCTCCGACGGCTCCCCCACCGGAAGCGGCCGGTTCGATCCGGACGGCGGGCTGCTGGCGGTGCCCGGCAACCCGCCGCACCTGTGGAACGTCGCCGGACTGCGGCAGCCGGGGCTGCTGGCCACGCTCCGCCCGGCCGGCGCGGCCGGCCCGACCGCGGTCGACTCCTCCGGCACCGTCGCCGCCGTCGCACTGGACGACGGGGCCCTGGCCGTGTGGCATCTGCGCGACGGCGCCCGGCCGCGGCGCCTGCCCGACGTGCCCGGGCCGGCCGACGGGCGGCCCGCGACACGGCTGGACTTCGCCCCCGGAACGAAGCGGCTCACCGTCGGCCACCTGGGCGGCGCGCGCGGCACCTGGGACCTCGGCCGGTCGAAGGCCGTGCCCGCGGCCGACCCTCCCGCCCAGCTCCTCTCGGGTCCTCCCGCTGCGACATCCGCTCACGGAGGCATCCGCGCGACCGGCGACGGCGCCGCGGTGACGCTCACCCGGGGCTCCGGGAGCGCCCGGGACGAGACCTCGGTGGTCCCGACCCCCGGTGGCGCGGCCGTGACGGCATTGGCGTTCAACGCGGACGGCACCCTGCTGGCCGTCGGTGACGAGCAGGGGAACATCACGCTCCTGAAACTCGCCGACGACGCCTCCGTCCCGGCCACCGCCGTGCTGCCCGCCCGTCCGGCGGGCGTCGGAAGTCTCGCGTTCGGCGACGACGACCGGCTCGCCGTGGCCGCGGCGGACGGCGGCGTCCTGCTGTCCACGGTGAGTCCGGCCGCGCTCACCGACCAGATCTGTGCCGCCCCGCTGAGTCCGCGGTCCGCCGCCCTGTGGCCCGCGGACCTGACCGACCGGGCGAAGTCCGCCTGCCCCGACGACTGATCACCCATCGAACGCAAGGAGCCCGCCCATGGAATTCCTCATCGAGCAACTGACGGACGAATCAGACGACTTGCGCGACCTGCGGGCAGCCCTCGACATGGAGTCGTACGT
This sequence comes from Streptomyces sp. NPDC039424, assembly GCF_055639495.1. Classification (NCBI taxonomy): domain Bacteria; kingdom Bacillati; phylum Actinomycetota; class Actinomycetes; order Kitasatosporales; family Streptomycetaceae; genus Streptomyces; species Streptomyces sp. NPDC039424. Next base: position 105,224 of record NZ_JBVKAI010000014.1, on the reverse strand, counting down.
CACGGGCCTCGCGGAAGTCCGGTCACGGGTACCGGCGGGCGCGCTCGGCGGGGAACTCGCCGCCCTGCTCGTCGAGATCGCCCCGGAATTCTGCACCGCGCTGGCGGGCGTTCTGGTGGCCTGGGTGCAGGCCCGGCGGGGCCGGCTGCGCCTCACCCTCAAGACGCACGGCAACGAGGACGTGGAGATCGTGGTCGACAGCTACAACAGCCCGAAGGAATCGGCCGCGGCCATCGAGACGTTCCTCGACGCCGCCCGCAAGGCCACCGGGACACAGGCGATCCCCCCTTCGGACGGCGACACGGAGCGGCCGGCTCCGGGGCACACGAACTGACCCGGCCCCCTACAGCCCCACGATCCCGTTCCACCGCCCGGCGAACTCCACCCGCTCCGTGGACGTGATGTCCCGCGCGATGGCGAGCCGGTCGCGCATGGTGGTGTCGGGGAAGATCAGCAGGTTGCCGGCGAGGGCGGCCGTGTCCTTGTCCTTGGACGCGGCCAGGACCTCCTGGGCGGCGGGGACGGGGCAGACGTAGTTGACCCAGGCGGCGAGTCCGGCGGCGACCTCGGGGTCGTAGTAGTAGTCGACGAGCCGTTCGGCGTTGGCCTTGTGGCGGGCGCGGTCGGGGATCATCAGGGAGTCCGACCAGAGTTCGGCGCCCTCCTCGGGGACGACGAAACGGATGTCGGGGTTGTCCGCCTGGAGCTGGATGACGTCGCCGGAGTAGGCCTGGCAGGCCAGGACGTCGCCGCTGACCAGGTCCTTGGTGTAGTCGTTGCCGGTGAAGCGGCGTATCTGGCCCCGCCGGACCTCCTTCTCGACCTGGTCGCAGACGGTGTGGAAGTCGTCGGGAGTCCACCGGGTGACGTCCACCCCGTTGCCCTGCATCAGCAGTGCGAACGCCTCGTCCAGGCCGGACAGGAGGGTCACCCGGCCCTTGAGGTCGCTCGCCCAGAGGTCCTTCACCTGCCGTATCTCGCGGCCGAGTTTGCGGCGGTTGTACGCGATGCCGGTGATGCCCGACTGCCACGGCACCGTGGACTTCCGTCCCGGGTCGAAGGCGGGCGAGCGCAGCAGCGGGTCCAGGTACTTCGTCACGTTCGGCTGCCGGGCGCGGTCCATCTCCTGGACCCAGCCCAGGCGCACGAACCGGGCGCACATCCAGTCGCTGACGACGATCAGGTCGCGGCCCGTGGACTGGTGGTTCATCAGCGCGGGGCTGATCTTGCCGAAGAACTCGTCGTTGTCGTTGATCTCCTCGACGTAGTCCACGGAGATCCCGGTGCGCTTCTCGAACGCCCCCAGGGTGGGCCGCTTGTTCGGGTCGTCGTCGTCGGTGTCGATGTACAGCGGCCAGTTCGCCCAGGCCAGCCGTCTGTCGGTGGCGGACGAGTCGGCGACGGCGCGGTCACCGGGCTTCACGTAAGCGGCGGGCACACCGCAGCCCGCGAGGGCGCCGAGCACGGCGGTGCCGCCGAGGGCGCGCAGCAGGGAGCGACGGGACGACGCGGTGTTCTGCGAAGGAGTTCGAGCCACCCCGGCAGCATGCCGTCCCTGGCTGTGCACGGACAATCGACGCTGCGTCGACCGGGCCCGGTGCGACCCGACACCTTGTCGACCGGCGGGTGCTTTTCGCCGGGGTACGCCGCGGCCCCGGACGGGCTGTCCTCCGTCCGGGGCCGCGAGTTCGGTGCGTCAGCCGTCCAGCGACGTCATGACGTGCTTGATCCGCGTGTAGTCGTCGAAGCCGTACGCCGACAGGTCCTTGCCGTAGCCGGACTTCTTGAAGCCGCCGTGCGGCATCTCGGCGACCAGCGGGATGTGGGTGTTGATCCACACGCAGCCGAAGTCGAGCTTCTTGGACATCCGCATGGCGCGGCCGTGGTCCTTGGTCCACACCGAGGAGGCGAGGGCGTACTCGACGCCGTTGGCCCACTCCACGGCCTGCTCCTCGTCGGAGAAGGACTGGACGGTGATGACCGGGCCGAAGACCTCCTGCTGGACGATCTCGTCGTCCTGCTTCAGGCCGGAGACGACGGTCGGGGCGTAGAAGTAGCCCTTGTCGCCGACCTGCTGGCCGCCGGCCTCGACCTTGGCGTGGGCCGGGAGGCGCTCGATGAAGCCGGTGACCTGCTTGAGCTGGTTGGGGTTGTTCAGCGGACCGTAGAGGACGTCCTCGTCGTCCGGCTGACCCGTCTTCGTCTCGGCGGCGGCCTTGGCGAGCGCGGCCACGAACTCGTCGTGGATGGACTCCTGGACCAGGACACGGGTGGCGGCCGTACAGTCCTGGCCGGCGTTGAAGAAGCCCGCGACCGAGATGTCCTCGACGGCCTTGGCGATGTCGGTGTCCGCGAAGACGACGACCGGCGCCTTGCCGCCCAGCTCCAGGTGGACGCGCTTGAGGTCCTTGGAGGCGGACTCGGCGACGGACATGCCCGCGCGCACCGAGCCGGTGATGGAGGCCATCGCCGGAATCGGGTGCTCGACCATCAGGCGGCCGGTGTCGCGGTCGCCGGTGATGACGTTGAAGACGCCCTTGGGCAGGATCGCGCCGATGATGTCGGCGATCAGGACCGTCGACGCCGGGGTGGTGTCCGACGGCTTCAGGACGACCGTGTTGCCGGCCGCGATCGCCGGGGCGAACTTCCACACGGCCATCATCATCGGGTAGTTCCACGGCGCGACCTGCGCGCAGACGCCGACCGGCTCGCGGCGGATGATCGAGGTCATCCCCTCCATGTACTCACCGGCCGAGCGGCCCTCCAGCATCCGCGCCGCGCCCGCGAAGAAGCGGATCTGGTCGATCATCGGCGGGATCTCCTCGGAGCGGGTGAGCCCGATCGGCTTGCCCGTGTTCTCCACCTCGGCCGCGATCAGTTCCTCGGCGCGCTCCTCGAACGCGTCCGCGATCTTCAGAAGGGCCTTCTGGCGCTCCGCCGGGGTGGTGTCGCGCCAGCCCGGGAAGGCCGCGGCCGCGGCGGCCATGGCGGCGTCCACGTCCGCCTGCCCGGACAGCGGCGCGGTCGCGTACGCCTCGCCCGTCGCGGGGTTGACCACCTCGGTGGTCCGTCCGTCGGCGGCATCCCTGAACTCACCGTCGATGTAATTGCGCAGACGACGCAGCTCGGTGCTCACTGCCGGCCCTCCAAGTTCGGGGTGTCCATTGACTGAGACACCCACACTAATCCGAGAGCCGACGTTTTCAACACCCCCACTCGCGTGTTCGGTGCGGAATCCGCAGGCTTCAGGCACGTAAACAACGAATTTCATCGATCCGGCCTTGCGGAACTGTCGAGACGTCGTGCACAGTGACGTCGTGGCCAGTCGAAGCGCAGACCAGAGGGACTCCCGCGAGTCCAGGAACGGCAGTCCCCAGCTGGATGCCGTCTCCCTCGCCATCATCGAGCAGCTCCAGGAGGACGGCCGCCGGCCGTACGCCGCGATCGGCAAGGCCGTGGGCCTGTCCGAGGCGGCCGTGCGCCAGCGCGTGCAGAAGCTGCTCGACCAGGGCGTGATGCAGATCGTCGCCGTCACGGACCCGCTCACCGTGGGCTTCCGCCGGCAGGCGATGGTCGGGATCAACGTCGAGGGCGACGTCGAGGCCATCGCGGACGCGCTGTCCGACATGTCGGAAGTCGAGTACGTGGTGATGACCGCGGGCTCGTTCGACATCCTCGCCGAGATCGTCTGCGAGGACGACGACCACCTGCTGGACGTCATCAACAAACGCATCCGGGCCCTGCCCGGCGTGCGCTCCACCGAGAGCTTCGTCTACCTCAAGCTCAAGAAGCAGACCTACATGTGGGGAACCCGATAACCGTGAGCCAGAAGGACCTCAGCCGAACCGCGTACGACCACCTGTGGATGCACTTCACCCGCATGTCCTCGTACGAGAACGCCCCCGTGCCGACGATCGTGCGCGGCGAGGGCACCTACATCTACGACGACAAGGGCAAGCGCTACCTCGACGGTCTCGCGGGTCTGTTCGTGGTCCAGGCCGGTCACGGCCGCACCGAGCTCGCCGAGACCGCTTCCAAGCAGGCCCAGGAGCTGGCCTTCTTCCCGGTGTGGTCCTACGCCCACCCCAAGGCCGTGGAGCTGGCGGAGCGCCTCGCGGACTACGCGCCGGGCGACCTGAACAAGGTCTTCTTCACCACCGGCGGCGGCGAGGCGGTCGAGACCGCCTGGAAGCTCGCCAAGCAGTACTTCAAGCTCATCGGCAAGCCGACCAAGTACAAGGTCATCTCGCGCGCGGTCGCCTACCACGGCACCCCGCAGGGCGCCCTGTCGATCACCGGCCTGCCGGGCCTGAAGGCCCCGTTCGAGCCTCTCGTCCCGGGCGCGCACAAGGTCCCGAACACCAACATCTACCGCGCCCCGATCTTCGGCGACGACCCGGAGGCCTTCGGCCGCTGGGCCGCCGACCAGATAGAGCAGCAGATCCTCTTCGAGGGCCCGGAGACGGTCGCCGCGGTCTTCCTGGAGCCGGTGCAGAACGCCGGCGGCTGCTTCCCGCCGCCGCCCGGCTACTTCCAGCGGGTCCGCGAGATCTGCGACAAGTACGACGTCCTGCTCGTCTCGGACGAGGTCATCTGCGCCTTCGGCCGCGTGGGCACGATGTTCGCCTGCGACAAGTTCGGCTACGTACCGGACATGATCACCTGCGCCAAGGGCATGACCTCGGGCTACTCCCCGATCGGCGCCTGCATCATCTCCGACCGCCTGGCCGAGCCGTTCTACAAGGGCGACAACACCTTCCTGCACGGCTACACCTTCGGCGGGCACCCGGTGTCGGCCGCGGTGGGCCTCGCCAACCTCGACCTCTTCGAGCGGGAGAACCTCAACCAGCACGTGCTGGACAACGAGGCCGGGTTCCTGCGGACGCTGCAGAAGCTGCACGACCTGCCGATCGTCGGCGACGTCCGCGGCAACGGCTTCTTCTACGGCATCGAGCTGGTGAAGGACAAGGCGACGAAGGAGTCCTTCAACGAGGAGGAGACCGAGCGCGTCCTGTACGGCTTCCTCTCCAAGGCCCTCTTCGACAACGGCCTGTACTGCCGTGCCGACGACCGCGGCGACCCGGTCGTCCAGCTCGCCCCGCCGCTGATCTCCGACCAGGGGACCTTCGACGAGATCGAGCAGATCCTGCGCGCGACGCTGACGGAGGCGTGGACGAAGCTGTGATCAGCTGACGCTGTGATCAACCACGGCCCCGGGCCGCCCATTCGAGTGAGAAAGGGCGGCCCGGGGCCGTGTGCTGTCCAGCCTCCCCCGGTCCACTGCCTAGCGTGCCGAGTGACCGATCGGCCCTGTTTTCGTTCCCCCGCACGAGGGACTTGGACCTGTCCGGCCGAGCAGGTCGCAGGAAAGCGACGGTGCCTGGCCGCCGCAGATGCGCGTGCCAGACCCCGCGTCTGCGGCATGCTCGGCCGGACAGGTCCTAGGCACGGGAATTACGGATCAGAACGAGGTGTACGCCCATGGAGGCCCCGCCGGACAACGACGTGCTCTGGGCACGTTCCCTGCACTTCCGGCATCCGGACGGCTCGCCGGCGCTGGCCGGCGTCTCGCTCGGCGTGCGGGAGGGCGAGATCCTCGCCGTCAGCGGGCCGCGCGGCAGCGGCAAGACGAGCCTGCTGCGCTGTCTGTCCGGACAGGTGCCGGCGCAGCACGGCGAGGTCTGGTTCAACAGCGCGCCCGTCCACACCATGGGCCCCCTCCGCCGCGAACGCCTGCGCCGGGACCGGTTCGGCTGGATCGACCCGGCACCGGCGCTGGTCCCCGAGCTGAACGTCTGGGAGAACACGGCCCTCCCCCTGATGCTGCGCGGCACCAGCCGCCGCCGGGCCAAGGTGGCCGCCCTGGAGTGGCTGGAGCGCCTCGACGTCGGCGACAAGGCCCGCGACCGCCCGCACGAGCTGGTGCAGTCCGAACGCCAGCGCGTCTGCATCGCCCGGGCGCTGGCCCCGGCTCCCACGGTCCTCTTCGCGGACGAGCCGACGGCTCCGCTGCACCGGGCCGACCGCGGTCACGTCCTGCGGACGCTGACCACCGCGGCCCGCTCGCACGGCATCACGGTGGTGCTGGCCACCCACGACGCGGAGACCGCGGCCCTCGCCGACCGCACGGTGGCACTGCTGGACGGGCGCCGCGTGCGCACCGTGCACCTGCCCGAGGCCCCCGAGGCGGAAGGCCGGGCCGCGTGCTCGCTCTCCGCCTGACCCGCCTCGCCCAGCCCGCCGTCCAGCTGCGCCGCCTCCTGGTGGCGACGGCCGCGGCGGGCACCGGCTTCCTCCTGCTGTGCGCCCTCGGCCACGCGCTGGGCCACCCGGACGCGCCGCCCGCCTCCCTCCTCCTGCGCCTGGCCTGGTGCGCGCTCCCGCTGGCCGCCACCGTCCAGTTCGCGGTGGCCGTCGCCCGCACGGACCCCGGCACCCGGCCCCGCCCCGGTCTGTCCGCGGTGGGCCTGGGCCCGGCCCGTCTGATGGCCATCTCGGCCCTGACGACGGCCCTGTCCTGCACGCTCGGCTCGTTGACGGCGCTCCTGCTCTTCCTGCACCTGCGCGGCGACCTGACGGGCATGCCCTTCGACGGCGCCGCCGCCGATCTCCTCGCCGCCGGCCGGCCCCTGCCCGTCCCGGCCGCCCTCACCCTCCTGACCCTGGTCCCGGCCACCGCCTCGGCGACGGTGGCGCTGGTGCTGCGGCCCCGGGACGGCCGCCCCTGGAGCCTGCGCCTGCGCACACCGGCGGCCGGCGGCCGGCCGACCCCGGACCAGGACACCGACGCCGAGGCGCCCCTCGCGGAGACCGACTGGACCGAGGCCCTCACCGGCCCGCCGCCGAGCGGCGAGGCGTCCGGGCTCCCGTGGGGCATCGCCGTACTCGCCGCGGGCCTCGCCGTGGAGGCCTACGCCGCCCGCCCCACCCCCGGCCCGGCCCCCGCCGCGGTACTCGTCGGCTGGACCCTCACCGCCCTGGGCCTGATCCTCGCCGCCCCCGGCCTCGCCCACCTCTGCGGCCGCGTGCTGCAAGCCGTCCGCCCGGGCGCGCTGCGGCTCCTCGCCGGCCGCGTCCTGATGGGAGAGGCCGGCCGCATCGGCCGCCCCCTCGGCGTCGTCTGCGCGGTCGCGTCCGGCACGTACGCCTTGACGGAGCCGTACGACGCCGCCACCGCGCCCTTCGGCCCGCTGACCGCCCTCGGTGCCCTGCTGGTCGCCGGCTGCGCCGTGGCCACCCTTCTCACGGCGGCCGTGGAGGCACGGCAGTCCCGCGCCGACACCACCGCCGCGCTGCTGCGCCTCGGCGCCCCCGCCACGATGCTGCGCAGTGCCGCCGCCCTCCGCGCCGCCGCGCTGCTGGCCCTGTTCGGCCCGCTCACGCTCGTGGTCGCCGACCTCGCCGCACTCCCCCTGGGCCGCTGAAAAAAGTCACCGGACGCCGATGAGTTTCCGGGCGGCCGCCGGTCCAACCCCCGTAACGACGCACCGCACCCCGACGGGAGACCCGGCATGTACCAGCAGATGATCTTCGTGAACCTTCCCGTGAACGACCTCGACGCCTCGAAGAAGTTCTTCACGGAGCTGGGCTACACGATCAACCCGCAGTTCAGCGACGACAACGCGGCCTCCATCGTGATCAGCGACACCATCGTGGCGATGCTGCTCACCAAGCCGTTCTACGCGACCTTCACCAAGAAGGAGATCGCCGACGCGACGACGACCAGCGAGGTGCTGGTGTGTCTGAGCGCCGAGAGCCGCGAGAAGGTCGACGAACTGGTGGAGCGGGCGATCGCGGCCGGCGGCACCGCCAGCGGCCCGACCCAGGACCACGGCTTCATGTACGGCCGGGCCTTCGACGACCTCGACGGCCACACCTGGGAGATCGTGTGGATGGACCCGGCGGCCATCCAGGGATGACCCCGCAGGGGTGAACTGCTGTGCCAGCATGGGCGGGTGCATCCGACACCCGCCCAGCCCAACCGAGCCGCCCACGACCACGAGATAGAGTCGCTCGCCGAGTTCGACGAGGTCGTCGCCGAGCACGGCACACTCGCCCGGTACCGCGTCCAGGCCGTCGACCTGACGGACCGTACGAGTCCGCTGCTCTCCCTCGACACCTCGGGCGCCGTCTTCCTCGGCTGCCCGATGGACCCCGAGGCCGCCGCCCGGGTACGCGCCGCCGGAGCGCTGGTCTTCCCGCCCGTCCCTGGACTGCCCTTCGACCCGTACCGGGGTTTCGTCTACACCCCGGACGAACTGTTCGAGTCGCTCGACGAGGGGTACGAGGCCACACCGGACGCTCGGGCGTACGCCTGGTTCCAGGAGACGAAGGCCGACGGGGACGTCTACTCGTCCATGCTGCGCGCGGTCCATGACGACGCCGTCTCCGACGCGCTCGACGAACTCCTCGCCGGGACGCGGGTGGTGGGCGTCATGGGCGGCCACGCGATGGCGCGCGGCACCGAGGCGTACGCCGGTGCGGCGCGGCTGGGCCGCGAGCTGACCCGCGCCGGGTTCACGGTGGCCACCGGCGGCGGACCGGGCGCCATGGAGGCGGCCAACCTCGGTGCGTACGCGGCCCCGTTCGACGACGGCATGCTGCGGGAGGCGCTGCTGCTGCTCGCCAAGGCCCCCTCGTTCCGCCCGTCGGTGTCCGACTGGGCGCGCGCGGCCTTCGAGGTGCGCGAACGCTGGCCGGGCGGCGGCGCGTCGGTGGGCATCCCGACCTGGTTCTACGGTCACGAGCCGCCGAACGCCTTCGCCGCGCACATCGCCAAGTACTTCGCCAACGCCACCCGCGAGGACGGCCTGCTGGCCCGCTCGACCGCGGGCGTGGTGTTCCTGCCGGGCGCCGCCGGGACCGTACAGGAGGTCTTCGACAACGCGACCCCGAACTACTACGAGTCGCGGGGCGAGCCCACGCCGATGGTGCTCGTGGACCGGGAGCACTGGACGCGGCGGCTGCCGGTGTGGCCGCTGTTGCAGGCGCTCGCCCGGGAGCGGCCGATGGAGGCCCGAATCGCCCTGGTTGACCGGATCGAGGAGGCTCCGGAGGCGTTGAAACGTCTCAGGGGTTAATAAGCGGGCAAAGCCAACGCGTGTAGGCTGATTGTGCGTTGACACTTCTTATGGAGCGCTTATAAACCTATGAGCCTCCTCGCCCCCCGCAGCTAAGCACTCGTAAAGGACAAACGTGTCCCCAACTCGCCGCAGCGCACGCCGTTCCGTGCGCGTCCTGGGTGTCGCCTCCGCTTCCGCCGCACTGGCGCTGGGTGTCGCGGGCACCGCGCTCGCCTGCGAAATCGGTGACTTCTCCGCCGAAGCCACGTGCGTCGGCGGCAAGGGCGTCATCGTCGTCACCGACAAGGACGCCGGCGGCACCCCGGCCGTCATCACCGTGTTCCTGGAGAACAACGGAGCCGACGTCAAGAAGGTCGGCAAGCCCCAGGAGATCAAGGGGTCCGGCGAAGGCACCACGGTCACCTTCGCAGAGGACTGGAAGCCGAACGCGACGTACCGCATCCACGTCAAGGCCGGCAACAAGGTCGACGAGGACATCACCCCCAACCTGACCACCCCCTCCACGGCCTGTAAGACCGAGGAGTCCGCGACCCCGACCCCGTCCGCCACCAAGACCCCGTCGCCGTCGAAGACCGCCTCGACCGCCCCGGCCGAGTCCACGACCCCGGCGCCGTCGGAGTCGGAGTCGAAGTCGGAGAGCGGCACCACCGCCCCGGCGGGCACCTCGAGCAACGCGCCGTCCCCCGCGGCCGGTGACTCGAACCTCGCCGAGACCGGTGCGAACTCCAACACCGGTCTGATCGCCGGCATCGCGGCCGCCCTGGTCGCCATCGGCGGCGGCGCGGTGTTCTACGGCATGCGCCGCCGCGGCGCGAACAACGGCCGCTGACGCATCACTTCCGCACACCGCCGTGGCCCGTCCCCGTATCCCGGGGGCGGGCCACGGCCGTTCGGCCCGACGCCTCCTGGAGTACGACGACTTCGGCGGCGTCGAACTCCACGCCGACCTCGCCGCCGACCTCCGGGGCCTCCCTGAGCGCGCACGCCGCTTCCAGGCGCGGGGCGTCCTCGGGCTGGAGGTGGACGGCGACATGGGTGCCCTTGAAGGTACGGGCGGTCACGGTGCAGCGCAGCCCCTCGTCGGCCGGCACGAGCCGTACTCCGGCGGGCCGTACGAGCAGCGTGCGCGCCCCCTGCGGCGCGCCCTCGGGCACCGGCAGCTTGCCCCACGGGGTGTCCGCGGCCTCCCCGGCGACCGTCGCCCCCACCACGTTGTCGAAGCCGAGGAAGCGGGCCACGAACTCGTCCGCCGGCCGCTGCCAGACCTCAAGGGGCGTTCCGGACTGGGCGATCCGCCCGTCCCGCATCACCACCACCCGGTCGGCCAGCGCGAAGGCCTCGCCCTGGTCGTGCGTCACGGCGAGCACGGTGGTCCCCAACCCCCCGAACAGCTCCCGCAGTTCGACCACCAGCCGCTCCCGCAGCGAGCGGTCGAGCTGCCCGAGCGGCTCGTCCAGCATCAGCAGCCGGGGCCGCGGCGCGAGGGCCCGGGCCAGCGCGACGCGCTGCTGCTCTCCCCCGGACAGCCCGGCGACGGCCCGGCGACCGGCACCCGGCAGGCCCACCAGGTCCAGCAACTCCCGTACCCGGGCGTCCTGCTCCGCCTTAGCGGCCCCGTGCATCCGCAGCCCGAAGGCCACGTTGCCGCCCACGTCGCGCTGCGGGAAGAGCTGATGGTCCTGGAACATCAGCCCCACCCCGCGCCGGTGCGCGGGCACACCCTTCTGGTCCCGTCCGTCGAGCACCACCCGCCCGGCGTCCAGGGGCTGCAGCCCGGCCACCGCCCGCAGCAGGGTCGACTTGCCGCTGCCGCTGGGCCCGAGCACGCACACGATCTCGTGCTCGGCGACCTCCAGGTCGACGGCGTCGAGCACCGCCCGCCCGCCGAATCGCACGGTCGCGGCCTGAAGGCTCAGCAGCATCAGAACTCCCCGGTCCGGTCCGTGCGCAGCCGCTCCAGGACGAGCAGCGCCGCCGCGCACACCAGCATCAGAATCGTGGACAGGGCCATCGCCTGCCCGTAGTTGAGGTCACCGGGCCGTCCGAGGAGCCGCGCGACGGCGACCGGAAGCGTCGGGTTGTCGGGCCGCGCGATGAACACGGTCGCCCCGAACTCCCCGAGCGACACCGCGAAGGCGAACCCGGCCGCGATCAAGAGCGCCCGCCGCACCATCGGCAGGTCGACCTCCCGCCACACCCGCCAGGGCGACGCCCCGAGCACGGCCGCCGCCTCCCTCAGCCGCCCGTCCACGGCCCGCAGCACGGGCAGCATGGTCCGTACGACGAAGGGCACGCCGACCAGCGCCTGTGCGAGCGGCACGAGGATCCAGGACTGCCTGAGGTCCAGCGGCGGCTCGTCCAGCGCGATCAGGAACCCGAAGCCGACGGTCACCGCGGACACGCCGAGCGGCAGCATCAGCAGCGCGTCGAAGCCGCGCACGACCCGGCCCGTGTCCCGGCGGGCGAGCGCGGCGGCGGCGAGGCCGCCGATCAGCACGGCGATGCCGGTGGCGGCGACGGCGTACTGGAGGGAGTTGCTGATCGCCTGGATCGGCGCCACCAGGAACATGCCGCCGTCCTCGCTGGTCAGCGCCCGGTAGTAACCGAAGCCGGGCGCGTCGAGCGACCGCCGCACCAGCACGGCGAGCGGCAGCACGAGGAGTACGGCGACGGTGGCGAGGACACCGGCCAGCAGCGCCCACTGGCCCGCCCCGCGCGGCCGGCGCGCGGTCACGGAGGCGTCCACCAGGCGCAGGGCGGTCTCCCGCCGCCGTACCGTCCCGGCGTGCACGGCGAGGATCATGCCCACGGCGGCGAACTGGACGAGTGTGAGGACGGCGGCCGTCGCCAGGTCGAAGATCTCGGAGGTCTGCCGGTAGATCTCGACCTCCAGCGTGGCGAAGGTGGGGCCGCCGAGGATCTGCACCACGCCGAAGGAGGTGAAGGTGAACAGGAAGACCATCAGCGCGGCGGCGGCCACGGCGGGCGCCAGCGCCGGGAGCGTGACCTTGCGCCAGGCGCCCAGCGGCGAGGCGCCGAGCATCCGTGCCGCCTCCTCCTGGCGCGGGTCGAGCTGCGCCCACAGCCCGCCCACCGTCCGTACGACGACCGCGTAGTTGAAGAAGACGTGCGCGAGCAGGATCGCCCACACGGTGGTGTCCAGCCGTACGCCCCACAGCTCGTCGAGCAGTCCGCCGCGTCCGACCAGCGCCAGGAAGGCCGTACCGACGACGACCGTGGGCAGCACGAAGGGGACCGTGACCACCGCCCGCAGGAGCTGCTTGCCGGGGAAGTCGAGACGGGCGAAGACATACGCGGCGGGCAGGGCTACGAGCAGGGTGAGCGCGGTGGAGGCGAGGGCCTGCCAGGTGGTGAACCACAGCACGTGCCGGATGCCGGACTGCGCGAGCACGTCCGGGATCCGCCCGAACCGCCACACGCCGTCGATCTTCAGACCGCGCGCCACGATCGCGGCGACGGGCCAGGCGAAGAACACGGCGAAGAACGCGACGGGCCCGGCCATGAGGGCGAGCCGCGCCGCGTTCCCCGAGCGCCCCTTGCGCGGGGCTACTTCAGTACGAGCGACGTCCACGTCTTGACCCACTGGTCACGGTTGGCGGCGATCCTGTCGGGCGCCATGGTCTCGGGGTTCTTGGCCTGCGGACCGTACTTCACGAACTCCGGCGGCACCTGGGCGCCCTCCCGCACCGGGTAGACGAACATGTTGAGCGGCATGTCGTCCTGGAACTCCTTGGTGAGCAGGAAGTCGATCAGCGCCTTGCCGCCCTCGGTGTTCCGCGCGTTGCTCAGCAGGCCCGCGTACTCGGTCTGCCGGAAGCAGGTGCCGTCCGCGACCCCGGTGGGCGCGGTGGTGGGCTTCGGGCGGGCGTAGATCACCTCGGCGGGCGGCGAGGAGGCGTAGGACACGACGAGCGGCCGGTCGCCCTTGGCCTTCTTGCCGCCGGAGGACCCGGAGAACTCCTCGGTGTACGCCTGCTCCCAGCCGTCGACGACCTTGACGCCGTTGGCCTTCAGCTTCTTCCAGTAGCCCTGCCAGCCGCCGTCGCCGTACTTCGCGGCGGTGCCGAGCAGGAAGCCCAGGCCCGGCGACGAGGTGGACGCGTTCTCGGTGACGAGGAGGTTCTTGTACGCGGGCTTGACCAGGTCGTCGAAGGACCGCGGCGGGGCCAGCTCGTGCTTGCTGAAGTACGCCTTGTCGTAGTTGACGCAGATGTCGCCGGTGTCGATCGGGGTGACCCGGTGCTTGTCCTGGTCGACGCGGTACTTCGGCAGGATCAGGTCGGAGCCCTTGGCCTGGTACGGCTGGAACAGCCTGTTGTCGAGGGCCCGGGACAGCAGGGTGTTGTCGACGCCGAAGAAGACGTCGCCCTGCGGGTTGTCCTTGGTCAGGATCGCCTTGTTGACGGCCTGTCCGGCGTCGCCGTCCATGAGGACCTTCACCTTGTAGCCGGAGGCCTTCTCGAAGTCCTTGACGACCTTCTTGGAGACGGCCCACGAGTTGTGGCTGACCAGGGTGACGGTCTTGGACCCGGACTCCGCCGAGCCCTTGTCGTTCGACGACCCGCACGCGGACAGCGTGACCAGGCCGAGCCCGACGGCGACGGCCACGAAGGTCTTGGTGTGCACTGGATTCCTCCTGGGGTTGACCAGGAAGAGACGCGGCCCTGCCCGGGAGTCCTTCACGGATTCCCGGGCAGGGCGCAACAGCTCGAGTGATGACCGAACTCCCTACCCAGAATGACCTGGGCGAGGTTCAGAGGGTCTGCGGCCCTGTGCCGCACTCTCAGCGCTGTGGCGCTCCCCTGTCGGAATATGAAGATGTACCTACGGCCCACAGACTACCGCTCGGTGGCCGCCAGCTGACCACAGGCTCCGTCGATCTCCTGTCCCCGGGTGTCCCGGACGGTGACGGGCACACCGTGCGCGGCGATCGCCTCGACGAAGGCCTTCTCGTCCTCCGGCCGGGAGGCGGTCCACTTGGAGCCGGGCGTCGGGTTCAGCGGGATCAGGTTGACGTGCACGGGCTTGCCCCTGAGCAGCCGTCCGAGCCGGTCACCGCGCCAGGCCTGGTCGTTGATGTCCCGGATCAGCGCGTACTCGATGGAGAGCCGGCGCCCGGACTTCTCCACGTACTCGAACCCGGCGTCCAGCACCTCGCGCACCTTCCACCGCGTGTTCACGGGGACGAGGGTGTCGCGCAGCTCGTCGTCGGGCGCGTGCAGCGAGATGGCGAGGCGGCACTTGAAGCCCTCGTCGGCGAACCGGTGGATCGCCGGGACCAGGCCGACGGTGGACACGGTGATCCCGCGCTGCGACAGCCCGAGTCCGTCCGGCTCCGGGTCGGTCAGGGCACGGATGGCGCCGACGACCCGCTTGTAATTGGCGAGGGGCTCGCCCATGCCCATGAAGACGATGTTGGACAGCCGTGCCGGACCGCCGGGCACCTCGCCGTCCCTGAGCGCCCGCATGCCGTCCACGATCTGGTGCACGATCTCGGCGGTGGACAGGTTCCGGTCCAGCCCCGCCTGCCCGGTCGCGCAGAACGGGCAGTTCATACCGCACCCCGCCTGCGAGCTGATGCACATCGTCACCCGGTCCGGGTACCGCATCAGTACCGACTCGACGAGCGTCCCGTCGAACAGCCGCCACAGCGTCTTGCGGGTGGTCCCCTGGTCGGTGGCCAGATGCCGCACGACCGTCATCAGCTCCGGCAGCAGGGCTTCCCGCAACCGGCCGCGCGACGCGGCCGGGATGTCGGTCCACTGCTCCGGGTCGTGCGCGTACCGCGCGAAGTAGTGCTGCGAGAGCTGCTTGGCACGAAACGGCTTCTCACCGACCGCGGCGACGGCTTCCTTACGCTCGGCGGGCGTGAGGTCGGCGAGGTGCCGCGGGGGCTGCTTGGCTCCGCGGGGGGCAACGAAAGTGAGTTCTCCGGGCTTAGGCATGGCTGTACCAGTGTCGCAGATCCAATTGGGTGACCTGGGGCGGTCGCACCCTACGACTGTCGTTAGTAGTGGCTACCAGTCGTGACTGAGCGGCGTCGGACGGCCCAGAGACGGCCCAGCCGAGGGGGCTGCGCGCCTCGACCGAGCTGCCACTGTCATCGTTGCGGTCCACCTGCGCGGAGCGGACCGTCCCGCATTCACGTCCCACAGCGGTTTTCGCCGCTTGTTCCAAGGGGCACACGGCCAGTGAGACCCCACGGAGGTACCGAGATGAGCGCCGGAGAACGGGCCAAGGCAAAGGCCGAGCAGATCGTCGGAAAGACCGTGCGGAAGGCGGCCCACGCGGTGCACAAGGAATCTCTCGCAGCGAAAGGCGCCGCTCTCGAATCACGGGGCAAGATGCGGGGCGCGAAAGAACAGACCAGGGGCTCCTTCAAGCGCTGAGCGCGCTACCGAAGGCCTTGAACCGTCCCGAAAGTCGGGTATGAGCTTGTGACAAGATCGCGGGATGCTGCGACTCACCGATTTCATCATCGACTGCCCGGACACGATGAAGCTGGCGGCTTTCTACTCCGAGGTGACGGGCCGTCCGATCAAGGAAGGCAGCTCCGAGGACTGGGCTGGCATCCAGTTCGGCGAGATCGAGCTGGCATTCATCCGGGTGGACGACTACCGCCCTCCGCAGTGGCCCGACAGCGAGCACCCCAAGCAGTTCCACCTCGACTTCGAAGTGGACGGGATCGAGTCCGAGCAGCGCCGCGTCCTCGACCTCGGCGCGACGTTGAGGCAGGACTTCATCGGCCCCGACGGCTACGGCTGGCAGGTCTACACCGACCCGATCGGCCACCCCTTCTGCCTGTGCCGCAACAAGGGCGTCGTCTGGACCGACCAGGGCCCGATCTGGCCCAAGCGCGACTAATTGGCCGCCCACTTCCTCACCCACCACTCTCCCCAGCTCCCATCCCGGTGCCGGCCGATCCCCCGCCGGAGGCATGTTCGCCGAACGATCGGGTCTTCCCTGGGCGAAAAGCTCACGCGCCGAAGATATTGCCGGTCGCTGCTCATCGCGAGGCGGTGTCGCAGCTTGCCTCAGCCTCCCTCAGCCTCAGTGGTATCGCCGGCGGTACGGCCCAAGTCGGCCCTGCGGGTGGTGCGACGGCCCAGGGACGGCCAGGCCGCCCAACCCTGCAACCCGCCCAGCAAGAGGCCTGCTGGTGAGAGGCCAAGTCACGTCCGGGCTACCAGGTGACGGGGAGGGTTCTCGGGCCGCGGATCAGGCCCTGGCGCTGGAACTCGACCTCGGTGGGGGGCACGGCGAGGCGGATGGCGGGGAAGCGGCCGAGTACGGCGGCGATCATCACCTCCGCCTCCATGCGGGCCAGGATGGCGGCCAGGCAGTGGTGGGGGCCGTGGCCGAAGGCGAGGTGGGGGGCGTCTGCGCGGTCGAAGTCGAGGGTGTCGGGGTCGGGGAAGACGGCCGGGTCGCGGTTGGCGGCGACATAGGCGTTGTAGATCACGTCGCCGGCCCGGATCAACTGGCCGCCGACCTCGACGTCCTCGGTGGCGACGCGTGGGATGCCGACGCCGTTGCGGTGGGGGACGTAGCGGAACAGTTCGTCGACGGCCTTCGGGAGGAGTTCCGGTTCGCGGCGCAGGCGGTCGAGCTGCTCGGGGTGGGTGAGCAGCGCGTACATCATGGAGCCGCTGTTGTTGCGCACCGCGTGACCGCCGCTGACCTGGACGGCGGTGGCGAGGGAGATCGCCTCGTCGTCGGTGAGCTCGCCGGTGGCGACGGCCTGGGCCAGCACTCCGGCGAGGTCGTCGCGGGGTTCGGCGCGGCGGCGCCGGAGGAGTTCGGCGATGCGGGCCCGGGTGGTCTCACCGGCCGGCCGGCTGCGCTCCTTCGAATCGGTGCCCGCGGACAGCAGGGCCTCGCCCGTCTGAGCCCAGTGGTGCCAGTCGCTCTCGTCCACGCCGAGCAGGTCGCGGACCATGGCGATCGGGAACGGGCCGTGCAGGTGTTCCATCAGGTCGGCGGGCGCGCCCGCCTGTTCCATCCCGTCGAGCAGCTCCGCGGCCCTGCGCTCCGCCTGCGGGCGCAGCCGCTGCATGCTCTTCCCGGTGAAGGCCCGGGCGACGACCCTGCGCAGCCGGTTGTGCCGGGGCGGGTCGATGTACTGCAGTCCGGCCGTCCGGGACGCCACCGGCTCCGGCCGCATGCTGGTCACGGAGCGGCCGATGAGCTGTTCGCGGGAGAAGCGCGGGTCGGAGGTGACGAAACGGACATCCTCGTACCGGGTGACGAGCCACGCCTCCCCGTCACCGTGCGGCAGCTTGATCCGGGTGACCGGCTCCTCGCGCAGCACCTCGTCCAGGAACGGGTCGGGGTCGAGGGCGGGCAGATCCTCGACGGGCCAGAACCTCACCGGTGGCAGAGGCGGGGCAGAGGCTGGGTCCGACGTCATCGCGCACCACTCCCGGGTGTCCCTCATGGACGGGCATCGTTCTGTCGGGAGTCTGCCGCCGGGTCACCCCGCCCGGCCATTTATGTTGCGGCATCCGGGTGGCGGTACGGCAACGGGCCCCCGTCCGGTCCGGGGCGGGAGCCCGTTCGACGTACCGCCGTGCTCACGCGGACCCGACGAACACCACCATCAGCAGCCACACCACCGGAGCGGTCGGCAGCAGGGAGTCCAGCCGGTCCATGATGCCGCCGTGCCCGGGGAGCAGGGTGCCCATGTCCTTGATGCCCAGGTCCCGTTTGATCATCGACTCGCCGAGGTCGCCGAGCGTGGCGCTGGCCGCGACCGCGAGGCCGAGCAGCAGGCCCTGCCACCAGGCGCCGTCGTCGATCAGGAACTGCATGCACAGCGCGCCCGCGACCATGGCGAACAGCACCGCGCCGAGCAGGCCCTCGCGGGTCTTGCCGGGGCTGATGCGCGGGGCGAGCTTGTGCTTGCCGAAGCGCCAGCCGACGGCGTACGCACCGGTGTCGCTGACCACCGTCAGGAGCAGGAAGGTCAGCACGCGGAACGAGCCGTCGTCGGCGGTGAGCATCATCGCGACGAACGTGGCCAGGAACGGGACGTAGAAGGCCGCGAAGACGCCCGCCGTGACGTCCTTGAGGTAGCCCTCGGGCGGTTCGGTCATCCGCCAGACCAGCGCGGCCAGCGCGGTCAGCGCCATGGCCACCCAGGCACCCTCGGCACCCCGGACGTATCCGGCGACGACCATCGCGGCGCCGCCGAGCGCCAGCGGGACCAGGGGCGCCTTGATGCCCTTGCGCTCCTGGAGCCGGCTGGTCAGTTCCCACAGGCCCACGACGACGGCGACCGCTATGACGCCGACGAACACGGCCTTGACGATGAACAGCGACGCGACGATCACCACGCCGAGCCCGACACCGACGCCTATGGCCGCGCTCAGGTCCCGGCCCGCACTCTTCTTCTGCGGGGCGGGCGCCGGCTGCGGGGCGTCGGGCATGGGCTCCGGATTCTCAGGCGCCGCCCCGTGGGGCCGCGCCTGCGGCGTGTCATAAGGGCCGTAGGACTGGGCCTGCGGCGGTTGGTCGCGGAACAAGGGGCCGCTCGGCCGAGCAGCCCCCCGGTCGCCATCCTGGTCTCCGCCGTACGCGGGTACGCCGGGCGAGGTGGGCATGGGGCGAGTCTGCTGCGCGTCACGCGCATCGTATGCGGGACCCGCCGGGGCAGCCCCCTGGACAGGCCTCTGGTCAGTGGGCCCCCAGTACCCCGCCTGTGACCCGGGTTGTGGCGGAGCGCCCCAGGAAGAGTCGTTCATCAGACCTCGAGCAGCTCCGCTTCCTTGTGCTTGAGGAGCTCGTCCACCTGGGCGACGTACTTCGCGGTGGTGTCGTCGAGCTCCTTCTCCGCACGGCGGCCCTCGTCCTCGCCGACCTCGCCGTCCTTGATCAGCTTGTCGATGGCGTCCTTGGCCTTGCGGCGGACGGAGCGGATGGACACCTTGGCGTCCTCGCCCTTGCCCTTGGCGACCTTGATGTACTCGCGGCGGCGCTCCTCGGTGAGCTCGGGGAACACCACGCGGATGATGTTGCCGTCGTTGCTCGGGTTGACGCCCAGGTCGGAGTCGCGGATCGCCTGCTCGATGTTGCGCAGCGCGCTCTTGTCGAACGGGGTCACGACCGCCATGCGCGGCTCCGGCACGGAGAACGAAGCCAGCTGGTTGATCGGCGTCGGCGCGCCGTAGTAGTCGGCCACGATCTTGTTGAACATCGCCGGGTGCGCACGGCCGGTGCGGATCGCGGCGAAGTCCTCCTTGGCGACCACGACGGCCTTCTCCATCTTCTCCTCGGCCTCGAGGAGGGTCTCTTCGATCACCACTTGCTCCTGCGTGTCTTGAGTAGGCCCGGCTGCGGTTCCTTGTCGGCGGCGGCCGGCTGCGTCGCGTCTTCTTCCTGCACGGTTCCCGACCGGCAGGACATTGTCCATCCCCCGGTCAGGGTCCGGGGGGCAGCCCGGTCAGGCCTGGCTGCCCTGGTCACCCACAAGCGTGCCGATCTTCTCACCCTTGACGGCCCGCGCGATATTCCCCTCGACCAGAAGCTCGAACACGAGGATCGGCAGCTTGTTGTCGCGGCACAGGGTGATCGCGGTGGCGTCGGCGACCTTGAGGTCGCGGGTGATGACCTCGCCGTAGCCGAGGGAGTCGAACTTGACGGCGTCGGGGTTGGTCTTCGGGTCGGAGTCGTAGACCCCGTCCACGCCGTTCTTGCCCATGAGCAGTGCCTCGGCGTCGATCTCCAGGGCGCGCTGGGCGGCGGTGGTGTCGGTGGAGAAGTACGGCATGCCCATACCGGCGCCGAAGATGACCACGCGGCCCTTCTCCAGGTGGCGCACGGCGCGCAGCGGGATGTACGGCTCGGCGACCTGGCCCATGGTGATGGCGGTCTGGACCCGGCTGTCGATGCCCTCGTTCTCCAGGAAGTCCTGGAGGGCGAGGCAGTTCATCACGGTGCCGAGCATGCCCATGTAGTCCGAGCGGGCGCGGTCCATGCCGCGCTGCTGGAGTTCGGCGCCGCGGAAGAAGTTTCCGCCGCCGATGACGACCGCGACCTGCGCGCCGTCGCGCACGACGGCCGCGATCTCGCGGGCGATCTTGTGCACCACGTCGGGATCGACGCCGAGGCCCCCGCCACCGGAGAAGGCCTCTCCGGACAGCTTCAGCAGAAACCGGCCGCGTACTTTGCCGTCGTCGCTCTTCTGGGCCTTGGTGGTCATCGGGATCCCGCCTCTGTTACGTGGTGCACATACGAAGAAGGCCACTGCCGGTTGGGGTCGCTTTTCGCTCCCATGCGCGGCAATGGCCTCCTCGTCAGATCTGCTGTCGTCCGCCACGTGCCCGGGTGTGGCGGCGTACACGGACGACTGCTGTCGACCCTATCGAGATTTCTCCGTGGGTCGCGCGTCGATCGCGGTACGGACTCAGATGCCGACCTTGATGCGCGAGAAGCGCTTCAGGGTGACACCGGCCTCGTCCAGAACCTTCTGGACCGACTTCTTGTTGTCCAGCGCGTACGGCTGGCCGAGCAGCGTGGCGTCCTTGAAGAAGCCGTTCACGCGACCCTCGACGATCTTGGCGATCGCGGCCTCGGGCTTGCCCTCGGCGCGGGTGGTCTCCTCGGCGATGCGACGCTCGGACTCGACGACCTCGGCCGGGACGTCCTCCTTGGAGAGGTACTTCGGCGCGAAGGCGGCGATGTGCTGGGCGATGCCCTTGGCGACCTCGGCGTTCGGCTTGTCCAGTTCGACGAGGACACCGATCTGCGGGGGCAGGTCGGGCATCGTGCGGTGCATGTAGGCGGTGACGTAACCGTCGGCGAACTGCGCGAAGCGGTCCAGGACGATCTTCTCGCCGAGGTTGGCGTTGGCCTCGTCCACGAACGCCTGGACGGTCTTGCCGGCCTCGATCTCGGAGGCGAGCAGGGCCTCGAGGTCGGCCGGGGAGGTCTTGGCGACGTGCTCGGCGATCGCGTTGGCGACGGCCTGGAACTTGTCACCCTTGGCGACGAAGTCCGTCTCGCACTTCAGCTCGACCAGGACGCCGGAGGAGTTGTCGTCGGCGATGATGGAGACCACGGCGCCGTTCTCGGCGGAGCGGCCCTCGCGCTTGGCGACGCCCTTCTGGCCCTTGATGCGAAGCGCCTCGACGGCCTTCTCGACGCTGCCCTCGGCCTCGTCCAGCGCCTTCTTGCAGTCCATCATGCCGGCGCCGGTGAGCTCACGGAGCTTCTTGACGTCGGCGGCGGTGTAATTCGCCATGAGTCTGTGAGTCTTTCTCGAAGTCTTGGGAGATCGACAGGTCAGTACGATCCGGGATCCACATGGAGTAACGCGGATCGCCGACTCGCTGCTGGCCTACGGGTGAACAGCGGGGGCGGACTTCATGTCGCCGCCCCCGCCGTCAACGCTGGCGTCAGGCCTGCTCGCCCTCGGCGGCCGGCGCCTCGGCGGCCGACGCCTCGGCAGCGGGGGCCTCCGCGGCGGGGGCCTCCGCGGCGGGAGCCTCGGCGGCGGGGGCCTCGGCAGCAGCCGGAGCCTCGGCAGCCGGAGCCTCCTCGGCCTTCTTCTCGCCCTCGAGCAGGTCGCGCTCCCACTCGGCGAGCGGCTCGCCCGCGGCCTTCTCGCCCTTGTCACCGGTGGCGACACGGGAGCGGGAGATGAGGCCCTCGGCGACCGCGTCGGCGATCACACGGGTGAGCAGGGTGACGGAGCGGATCGCGTCGTCGTTGCCCGGGATCTTGTAGTCGACCTCGTCGGGGTCGCAGTTGGTGTCGAGGATGGCGACGACCGGGATGTTGAGCTTGCGGGCCTCGCCGACCGCGATGTGCTCCTTCTTGGTGTCCACGATCCAGACGGCGCTGGGCACCTTCTGCATCTCGCGGATACCGCCGAGGGTCTTCTCCAGCTTGGCCTTCTCACGCGAGAGGACCAGGAGCTCCTTCTTGGTGAGGCCGGAGGCGGCCACGTCCTCGAAGTCGATCTGCTCGAGTTCCTTCAGGCGCTGCAGGCGCTTGTAGACGGTCGAGAAGTTGGTGAGCATGCCGCCCAGCCAGCGCTGGTTGACGTAGGGCATGCCGACGCGGGTGGCCTGCTCGGCGATGGCCTCCTGCGCCTGCTTCTTCGTGCCGACGAACATGACCGTGCCGCCGTGGGCGACGGTCTCCTTGACGAACTCGTAGGCGCGGTCGATGTACGACAGCGACTGGAGCAGGTCGATGATGTAGATGCCGTTGCGCTCGGTGAAGATGAAGCGCTTCATCTTCGGGTTCCAGCGACGGGTCTGGTGACCGAAGTGGACGCCGCTTTCCAGCAGCTCCCGCATCGTGACGACGGCCATGGCCGTATCTCCTTGAATTTCTCGGTTGTGCCGCGGATGCCGGACGGCTCCCGCGCCTGACGCCCGCGATGCGCCGTTGCCACAAATGGACCGAGGGGCGCTGATACGAACGGACCGTCGCCGGCCGCGCCTCGTATCGGGGCGTGCGAAGTCGACCCGGTGACCCGGATCGCCACAAGAAGTGTACGGGACCGGCGAGGCACCGGGTGACGCCGCTGTCCACAACTCGGGAGTTGTCCACAGATCCCGGCCCCTGCCGACGGGGGTGCGGGACGGTTCTCGTATGCGAGCGAAACGATCCGCGGCCGCGTGGCTCGGCCTGCTGCTGAGCCTGACGGTGACCGTCCTGACGTCCCTGGCCTGGGCCGACGCCCCGCCTCCAGCACCCCCGGAATCACCCGCTCCACCGGTTCCACCGATCGGCCGCGCCTGGCCGGTGGGCATGCGCCCGACGGTGGTACGCGGCTGGGAGCCCCCGGCGACGGTCTACGGCCCCGGCCACCGGGGCGTGGACCTGGCGGCGCCTCCCGGGACTCCGGTACGGGCGGTGGCGGCGGGCCGGGTGTCGTTCGCCGGGCGGGTGGCGGGCAGGGGCGTGGTGTCGGTGCGGCTGTCGGGAACGGCGCTGCGGACGACGTTCGAACCGGTGACGCCCTCGGTACGGAAGGGGGACGAGGTGGCGGCGGGCGCGGTGGTGGGCGCGGTGGAGGCGGTGGGCGCCCACTGCGGGGGCGGCTGCCTGCACTGGGGCCTGCTCAGCGGGGAGACCTACCTGGACCCGCTGTCACTGCTCCCCCCGTGGCTGCTGCACAGGGGCCCGCCGAGACTGCTGCCGGTGCTGGGTGTGCCGCTCACGGCGTAGCCGCGACCACCGCGGCCGGGTCAGCCCCGCACACCCCGCAGCGCCATGCCCACCGCGGCGTCCGTGATCGCGGAGGGCTCCTCGGCGGCGCCCAGCTCGATCCGCCGCACCGCCGCGTCCACGACGCCCTGAAGCAGCATCGCCGCCAGCCGGGGCTGCTGGTGTCCCAGCTCCCCGAGCGCCTCGACGATCATCGCGACGAGCCCGCCGTGCGCCGCGCGGATCTTCTCCCGCGCCCCCGCGTCCAGCTCGCTCGCCGAGATCGCCACGACAGCCCGGTGCCGCCGGTCCCCGACCAGCGCGAGCTGCCGCCGCACATACGCCTCGACCTTGGCCTCGGGCGTGTCCGCCCGCTCCATCGCCGCCGACACCTCGGCCGCCCACACCGGGAAGTCGACCTCGCACAGCTCCTCGACCACGGCGGCCCGCGACCGGAAGTACTCGTAGACGGACGACCGGGCCAACCCCGTCCGCTCGGCGAGGGCCGGGAAGGTCAGCGCCTCCGTCCCGCCCTCGGACAGCAGGGAGCGTGCCGCGTCCAGCAGGGCGGCTCGCTGCATCGACCGGTGCTCGGCCACGGAGGCCGCTCGAATCCTTGGCACGTCAACCACTTTACGGACGCGACACCCCGGACGGGAGCCGTGTTCACTCGGTCAGCGCCCGAAGCTCGCCAGCTTCGCCCGCAGTTGCAGCACCGACTTGGTGTGGATCTGGCTGACCCGGCTCTCCGTGACGCCGAGCACGTTGCCGATCTCGGCGAGCGTGAGCCCCTCGTAGTAGTAGAGCGTCACGACGGTCTTCTCCCGCTCCGGCAGGGTGTTGATCGCCCGCGCCAGGAACCGTCTGAGCTCCCGGTCCTCGGCCACCTCCACCGGATCGTCGGCGGCGGTGTCCTCCAGCGTGTCCATGAAGCTCAGGCCGTCCCCGCCCTCACCCCCGACGTGCAGCAGCTCCTCCAGCGCCACCACGTTGGCCAGCGACAACTGGCTGAAGACCGCGTGCAGCTCGTCCACCTGGATACCCAGCTCGGCGGCCACCTCCGTCTCCGAGGGCGTACGTCTGAGCCGCGCCTCCAGCGTCGCGTACGCCCGCTCGACGTTCCGCGCCTTCTGCCGCACCGACCTGGGGATCCAGTCCAGCGCCCGCAGCTCGTCGATCATGGCGCCCCGGATCCGGGTGATCGCGTACGTCTCGAACTTGATCTCCCGGTCGATGTCGAACTTCTCGATCGCGTCGATGAGTCCGAAGACGCCCGAGGACACGAAGTCGGCCTGCTCCACATTGGGCGGCAGTCCGACACTCACCCGCCCCGCCACGTATTTCACCAGCGGCGAGTAGTGCAGGATCAGCTGCTCGCGCAGCCGCTCGTCCCCCGTCGCCTTGTAGGACCGCCACAGCTCGTCGAGCGTCGAGGGAGCGGGCGGCCGCACGCTGCCACCGTCGCGGGCGGCTGGGGGGATCGCCGCCCGGTCGGACCCGGAGGTGTGCTGGGGCATTCGTCGCCTTGTGCCGTTCTGCCGTGAAGTGCCGTGAACTGCCGTGAACCGAGAAGGAGTGAGCCGATAGGGGATGCCTGGGTGAGCTGTCGGTCTGGTGTCGAGTTGCAGTGGTTCGTGTGGGGGTCTTCGTGAGCGTAGCGTGACTAAGGAGTCGCGGTGTGCGAACAGCGAGCCTCACTCTTTGCGGGGACGCCCGCGCCGACGCGTTCCGGGGTGCCCCGCGCGTCGCTCTGCGTGATCGACCGGAGGTGCCAACTCCGGGAAAACCCAGGCGTGTCGGGGGTTCCCTCGGACGGCCGAACACGCTCGGTCAGCATCGACTCCGATCGTCCCCGACCGGAATCGTCGCCTGGCGTGTCAACTTCCAGCCATCGCCGTGTCGTTCGACGTATCCAAGTGCTCGGAGTTCGTACAGTCTCGCGATCGCCTCGTCCGGCGTGGTCTGCGCGCCGCGCGCGATCTCCCCCGGCGGGGACGGCAGGTGCGCGGGCAGGGCGGCCAGGACGCGCCGGGCGTCGGGGTCGAGCAGGTCGCGCGGGAGCACCGGACCACGCCGGGCCGGGGCCAGCTCGCCGATGTCCCCGACCAGCTCGACGACCTCCGCGGCGTCGGTGACGAGCACCGCCTCCCCGCGCAGCAGTTCGTGCACGCCCGCCGAGAGGCCGCTGGTGACGGGCCCGGGCACGCCCATCGTGAACCGGCCCAGCCGCTGCGCCGCCCGGGCCGTGACCAGGGAGCCGCTGCGGCAGGCGGCCTCCACGACCACGGTCCCCCCGGTCAGCGCGGCGATCACCCGGTTGCGGAGGATGAACCTGCTCGGCGTCGGGTGGTCCCCGGGCGGCAACTCCCCCACCACGAGACCCTGTTCCGCGATCCTGCTGATCAGCTGGGTGTGTCCGCGCGGGTAGGGCCGGTCGACGCCGCAGGCCAGGACGGCGACGGTGGCGCCGCCCGCGCCGAGGGCGCCCCGGTGGGCGGCGCCGTCGATGCCGTAGGCGCCGCCGGAGACCACCACCCAGCCGCGTTCGGCGAGCCCGGCGGCGAGCGCGGTCGCGGTGTGGGCGCCGTACTCGGTGCAGGCCCGGGCGCCCACGACGGCGACCGATCTGAGCGCCCACATCCGCAGACTGGGCCGCCCGCGCACCCACAGTCCCAGGGGCCGGGCGTCCCCGAGGTCGTCGAGCTGGGCCGGCCACTCGGTGTCCCCGGGGCACATGAACCGCACCCCGGCCGCCCGGGCGGCCTCCAGGTCTTCCCCGGGCTCGGCCCGCCCAGCCCGTGCCCGCAGCCCCGCCCACCGCGTC
This sequence comes from Streptomyces sp. NPDC039424, assembly GCF_055639495.1. Lineage (NCBI taxonomy): Bacteria > Bacillati > Actinomycetota > Actinomycetes > Kitasatosporales > Streptomycetaceae > Streptomyces > Streptomyces sp. NPDC039424. Next base: position 79,136 of record NZ_JBVKAI010000014.1, on the reverse strand, counting down.
CCGCTCACCCCGGGCAGCGGCTCACCCGGCTCCCGCAGCCGCCGGGCTACCTCCCGCACCCCGTACTCCCGCACCCAGCGCCCGCCGGTCTCGTCGCCGGGTTCGAGGACCCGGGTGAGGAAGACCCGGCAGAGCCGTTCACCGTGCGGATCACCGGCCGCGGTCACGTGAGCGCTCCGATGGCCATCGGCACGCCCCGGGGGACGCCGGTGCGCAGATGCAGGGCGAGGGCGACGTCCGTGGCGTCGGGCCGGTCGTGGCCGACGAGATCCGCGACCGTCCAGGCGACCCGCAGCACGCGGTCGATGCCGCGGGCGGTCAGCACGCCCCGCTCCAGGTTCCGCTCCGCCTCGTCCATCGCACCGCTCACGGCGTGCCAGCGGCTGCGCAGCTCCCTGCCCGGGACTTCGCTGTTGGTCCGCCACGGGGTTTTGGCCAGCCGTGCGGCGGCCCGTTCCCTGGCCGCCCGGACCCGGTCGGCGACCGTCGCGGTGGACTCGCCGCGCGCGCCGGGCTCGGTGAGCTCCGCCCGGGTGACGGGGTCGACCTCGACGCGCAGGTCGACCCGGTCGAGCAGGGGGCCGGACAGCCGGGCCTGGTAGCGGCGGATCGCCGAGGGCGGGCACTCGCACAGCGTGTCGCGCTGCGAGAAGCGTCCGCAGGGGCACGGGTTGGCGGCGAGCACCATCAGGAACCTCGCCGGGAAGCGCACCACGCCGGCGCTGCGCGCGATCACGACGTGCCCCGACTCCAGGGGCTGCCGCAGGGCGTCGAGGGTCTGGCCGTGGAACTCCGGGGCCTCGTCCAGGAAGAGCACTCCCCGGTGGGCGAGCGAGACGGCACCGGGCCGGGCGATGCCCGGGCCGCCGCCGACGAGGGACTGCATGGTGGCCGAGTGGTGCGGGGCGCAGTAGGGGGCGACGTCGATGAGGGGTTTACCCGGCGGCAGGAGGCCGGCCACCGAGTGGACGGCCGTCACCTCCAGCGAGTCCTCCCGGGTGAGCCGGGGCAGGACGGCGGGCAGCCGCTCCGCGAGCATGGTCTTGCCCGCACCCGGTGGTCCCTCCAGGAACAGGTGGTGTCCGCCGGCCGCGGCCACCTCCACCGCCGTGCGCGCCGAGGTCTGGCCCACCACGTCGGCGAGGTCGTGGTCATGCTCGTGCTGCGCGGCGCCCATGCAGTGCATGCCCGTGGCCGCGCCCGTGCCGGGCACGCGCAGACCGGCCAGGAGCGGGTCGGGGCGTCCCAGGTCGTCGGGTTCCTCCTCGGGTGCGGGCTCGTCCGTCAGGACGGCGATCAGCTGCCGCAGGCTGCGGACGCCGAGCACCGAGACACCGGGCACCAGAGCGGCCTCGGCGGCGGCGCACTCCGGGACGACCACCTGTTCGTACCCGGCGTCGGCCGCGGCCAGCACGGCGGGCAGGATGCCCCGGACCGGGCGGACCCGGCCGTCCAGCCCGAGTTCCCCGATCATCACGATGTCGGCGAGGACCCGGGGGTCGATCCGTTCGGCGGCGCCGAGCACCGCGCAGGCCACGGCCAGGTCGAAGCCGCTGCCGGCCTTCGGCACCGAGGCCGGGCTGAGGCCCACCGTGAGTTTCTTCTGCGGCCACTCGCCGCCCGAGTTCACGACGGCGGCCCGTACCCGGTCCCGGCTCTCCGTCAAGCTCTTGTCCGGCAGGCCCACCAGGGTGAAGGCGGCCACGCCCGGTTCCAGGTCGGCCTGGACCTCGACCACCACGCCCTCGACGCCCACCAGCGCCACCGCACACGTACGCGCGAATCCCATCAGGCCACCCCCCGCGCGTGCTCGACCACGGGTGCGCCGCGGTCGGGGAGCAGGACGCCGATCAGGTCGATGCGGACGCCTCCCGGTGGGGCGCCGCCGTGTTCCTGCGCCCAGCGCGCCGCCAGGCCGCGCAGACGGTCCGCCTTGGCGGGCGTGACCGCGGCCATGGGGTGCTGGAAGAAGCCCGCCCGGCGGGTCTTGACCTCGCAGATCACCAGGACGTCGCCGTCCCGGGCCACGATGTCGACCTCACCCGTCCTGCCGCAGCGCCAGTTGCGCTTCAGGACGGTCATCCCGGCCTCGCCCAGCCGTCGCACGGCCAGGTTTTCGCCGTACCTGCCCATCGCACTGCGTTGTGCGTTGCGTGTGCTCACGTCGGCACCACCTCCGGCGCCAACGATGAGGGCGGCTCAGCGAGCTATTGGATCTTGGTGGACAAGTCCGCGGCTGTGGATAACTCCGTCACCCGCCCGGAAGCTCCAGGTCGCTCTTGTTCAGCTCCTCGATGTTCACGTCCTTGAAGGTGAGCACGCGGACCTGCTTCACGAAGCGGGCCGGCCGGTACATGTCCCAGACCCAGGCGTCCGCCATGGACACCTCGAAGAACACCTCGCCCTGGACCGAGTGCACCTGCATCTCGTAGTCGTTGGTGAGGTAGAAGCGCCGTTCGGTCTCGATCACGTATTTGAACAGACCGACGACATCGCGGTACTCCCGGTAGAGCTTGAGCTCCATCTCGGTCTCGTACTTCTCGAGGTCCTCGGCGCTCATGGCATGTTCCCCTTCAGCCGTGCGATCCCACCATTGTGCGCCAGTCCCGCGGGCCCCTAGACGATTTCCGGGTCAAGGGTCACGGGCCTGGCCGGGGGACCTTCGTCGAGCAGCCTGGTCAGGAGCTCGGCGAGTCTGGTCGGATACACCGTCTCATGTGCCCGGGTCAGTTCCCGACACGTCCACCAGCGCGCTCCGGCGACACTGCGCCGCTCCAGCTCGGTGAGGGCCGTCGCCCGGGTCGCGGTCTGGGTCGTACGCGCCAGGTAGTACCACTCGTCCTGGTCCCAGCGGCGGCCGGCGAACGGGAAGGAGCACACGCGCCGCCACAGCACCGGGCCGAGTTCCACCTCGGTGATGCCGGTCTCCTCGGCGAGTTCCCGCAACGCGGCCTCTTCGCGCGTCTCGTCGCCCTCCAGCCCGCCGTCGGGGGTGAACCACCAGTCGTCGGCCGGGTCGTCCGGTTCGTGGCCGTGCAGGAGCAGGATGCGGTCGTCGGGGTCGAGCAGCACCACCCGCGCGACCTTGCGCAGTCCGCCCACATAGGTGTCCGCGCCCGCCTCGGTCGCGTCAGCGGGCACCGACGGGCTCCGTGCGGGCGCCGGAGCGGTTGCCGCCCAGCCGCTTGGCGATCGGGCCGTAGGCCCCGCCGCCCAGGATGAGGACGGCGCCGCCGACGATCAGCAGGACGATCGTGCGCAGCGGCCCGGGCTGGGAGAGGGAACCGAGGGCCTCGAAGCCGGTGGGGCGCTCCAGCATGCCGTTCATGGGCCAGACCACGGCGTCGACACGGGCGCTCACAGCGCTGCGGGCCACCGTGCCGCCGGCGGCGTCGGTGAGGTGGGCGCTGGAGTCCAGGGAGCTGTGGCGCTCGTCGCCGAGGAGGAAGAGCCGGCCCTTGGGCACGGTCACCGTCGGGATCTTCTTGCTCTCGGCCGGGCTGCCCTTGGGCAGGTAGGGCTCGTCGATCTGCTTGCCGTTGACGGTCAGCTTGCCGTCGGTGCAGCAGGAGACGGTGTCACCGCCGACCGCCACCACGCGCTTGACCACGTTGGCGTTCGTCACCCAGCTCTTGTCGCGGAAGATGACGACGTCACCACGTCGTACCTCGCTGCCGTCGATGCGCTGGGCCAGCACCCGGTCGCCCGCGTCGATCGTCGGCGCCATCGAACTGGTGGGCACGGTGTACGGCCGGTAGAGCACCGCTGCCCACGCGAACCCTCCGAGGAACAGCAGCAGACCCAGTCCCACGGCCAGTCCGGACAGCCGCTGTCCGAGTCGGCTGCCCACCTGCGCCGCGCCTGTGCTCCCGCCGCTGCGCGGGGCCGTACGTGTCGTGCTCTCGCCACCCATGGACCCGCACCCTACCCGGCGGTACCGACGGGCGGCAGCCCCTCTTTGCCGACCTTGGTCAGGCCTTTCGCCTGCGCCGCCACACCGCCACCGGCAGCACGGCCGTCAGGGCGATGCCCTGGGGGGCCACCGAGAGGACGGCGGCGGCCGACGACTTCTGGTCGAGACCCTGATCGAAGGTGTCGGGCACCGGCAGCGTGCCCCAGCGGTTGATCGGCCAGGCCTTCACGATGGCCCGCCCGACGACGTCGTCGACCGGGACCATGCCGTGGTACTTGTCGTCCTGGTTGTAGCGGGAGTCACGCGAGTTCTGGCGGTGGTCGCCCATGACCCACACGTAGCCCTTGGGCACCTTGACCTTGAACTGGCCGCCCTGGTCGTCGTTGGTGCAGGGCGTGTTGCCGGGGTAGACGTACGGCTCGTTCAGCGCCTTGCCGTTGACCTTCAGCGGGCCGGTCCCCTTGCACTCGACCGTGTCGCCGCCGACTCCGACCACACGCTTGATCAGGTCCTTCTCCTCCGCCGAGGGCATCAGGCCGATCCAGCTGAGGACCTTCTGCATGGCGTTCGGCTCGGGCGTCGGCTCACCGGCCAGCCACTTGCTGGGATCGTGGAAGACGACGACCTCACCGCGCTCGGGCTCGGAGCCGAACCACGGGGTGAGCTTGTCGACGAGGACCCGGTCACCCTCTTGCAGGGTGTTCTGCATCGAGTCGGAGGGGATCGAGAACGCCTGCACCAGGAACGTCTTGATCAACAGCGCCAGCACGAGCGCGATGCCGACCAGGATCGGCAGCTCCTTCCAGAAGGAGCGCGGCTTCTTCGGAGCCGGCGTCGAGTCACCCGGACCCCGGTCGCCGCCGAGGGGCTGCCGGTCGCCCGGCGCCGCACCCTCGTCCTCGACCGCCGCGGAGTCATTCCCGGAGGTCACGGCGTCGTCCGCGCCGGGGGTCGCGTCCACGGGGCGTCCGCGGTGCTCCTCGCCGTCGTGTCCGGACCGTGCGCCAACCGCCACATCCCCCACGCCAACTCCTTACTCTGTGCCGCCGCCTGCCCCATACGCGGTGCAGGCCCACCACTCCCATAACGAGCGGAAGTTCCGCAGGGCTCGGGAGTTGGATCGTTCCGTTCGGATCGTCGGGAACAACCCTATGCGACGGCTGGGGGGACAAGGCCGCTCCGGACACCGCGTCGGTCACCGAAGAAAACGTTTGCGGTTCTTCGAGGGTGGTCCAGTGGCCCATCGGCCATCCGATGATCATGGCGCGTCCGACCACCGAGTCCTCGGAGACCGTGCCGCCATAGCCGGTGTTCTGGTGGGCGCGGGAGTCCGCGGAGTTGGCCCGGTGGTCGCCCATCACCCACAGCCGCCCCTGGGGGACGGTGATGTCGAACGGCGACGCGGACGGAGCGTTGCCCGGATACAGGTAGTCCGTCTCGCTCAGGGGCACGCCGTTGACGGTCACCCGCCCCTGGGAGTCGCAGCACTTGACGTGGTCACCACCGACGCCGACGACCCGCTTGATGAGGTCCTTCTCGTTGTCGGAGGGCAGCAGGCCGATGAACTGGAGCCCCTCCTTGACCTGCTTGACCACGACGGGGTCGTTCTTCTTGGTGGTCTTCTCGTCGTTGAGCCAGCCGCCCGGATCGTGGAACACGACGACGTCCCCGCGCTGCGGCTTGGAGCCGAACCACGGAGTGAACTTGTCGACCAGGACGCGGTCGCCGATCTGGATCGTCTGCTCCATGGAGCCCGAGGGGATCACGAACGCCTGGACGAGGAAGGTCTTCAGCACGAGCGCGATCAGGACGGCCACGCCGACCAGGAGGGGTATCTCCCGGACCGCGCCGCGCCTGCGCTTGCGCTTGACCTTACGCTGGAGCTTGCGCCGCTCCGCGCGGCTGCGTCCGCCCGCGACCGGAGCGGCGGAGGTGCGGCGGGACCCGGTGGGCAGCAGGTTGTCGGCGGCGCTGGTGGACACACCGCGCGGCTTGCCGCGGTTACCCATGGGCGCCCTCCGCGGCCGGCACACGCGCGTAGGCGGCGGGGCGACGCAGGTGCGTCCAGTGGCCGTACGGCCAGGCGATCCAGTCGGCCCGCCCGATCACGTCCCCGACGGGAATCATGCCGCCGCCCGGGGAGCCAAGGTGATCGCGGGAGTCGCTGGAGTCGCTGCGGTGGTCGCCGAGGACGAAGAGCCTGCCGTCGGGCACGACGACGTCGAAGGGCACGGCGGACGGACTGTCCCCGGGGTAGAGGAACGCCGTCTCGTCGACCGATCGGCCGTTCACTTCGATCCTCCCCTCCTCGTCGCAGCAGACCACGTTGTCTCCCCCCACACCCACAACGCGTTTGACGTAGTCGGCGTGCCCGAAATAGCCGGTGCCGTCGAACACGACCACGTCGCCGCGCCGCGGCTGGGCACCGAAACGGTACGCCAACTTATTTACGAGAACACGGTCCCCGATCCTCAATCCCTGTTCCATGGATCCGCTCGGAATCTGGAACGGTTGCACCACGAGCGTGTTGAGGAACAGCAAAAACCCCAGGCAGGTGAAGAGAGTCAGGGTGATCCGCCCGCCGGGCAGCCGGTCGGTGATCCACGACACCAACGCGAAACGCGACCGTCCCTCCGGCCCCGGGGTGTCGGGGCGGGAGGAGCGGTCGCGCTCCGTCGTCGGCTGTGCTTCGGTGTCCATCGAGGCCAGATGCTATCCGGCCTCGCTGTGACTCCCGAGAGGCGCTCAGCTCTCGCGCTTCTCCTTGATCTTCGCGGCCTTGCCACGGAGCTCGCGCAGGTAGTACAGCTTGGCGCGGCGCACGTCACCACGGGTGACGAGCTCGATCTTCTCCACGATCGGGGTGTGCACCGGGAAGGTGCGCTCGACGCCGACGGAGAAGGAGACCTTGCGGACCGTGAAGGTCTCGCGGACACCGGAGCCCTGGCGGCGGATCACAACGCCCTTGAACTGCTGCACACGGGAGCGGTTGCCCTCGATGACGCGGACGTGGACGTTGACGGTGTCACCCGGGCGGAAGGCCGGGATGTCGCTGCGCAGCGATGCGGAGTCGACGGAGTCGAGCAGGTGAGACATTTCGTCTGCTTTCTTCGCTGATGCCACAGGTCATCAACGGGAACTAGGTTTCCAGGAGGACTGCCGTGCGGGTCGGGGCGGGCGTCGTGTCCCCCTGTGGCAGGGGCGCACGCCGGACCTCCGCACAACAGCGGCCTATTCTTCCACGCCCTCGGTCCTGCGCCAAAATCGGCCGTACGGCTCGCCCTCCGGGTCCGGCGACCAGCCCAGGATGGACAGCATCTCGCGGTCCTTCTTGTCGAACGCCTTGGGGTCGCAGCGCTCGATGAGGTCGGGCCGGTTGGCCGTCGTACGCCTCAGGGCCTCGTCCCGGCGCCAGCGGGCGATCTTCCCATGGTGGCCGCTGAGCAGCACGTCCGGGATGTCCCGCCCGCGCCAGACGGGCGGCTTGGTGTACACGGGACCTTCCAGGAGGCTCGCCATCGCGCCGGGCGCGAAGGAGTCGTCCCGGTGGGACTCGGCGTTGCCGAGGACACCGGGCAGCAGCCGCGCCACGGCCTCCGTGACGACCAGTACGGCCGCCTCGCCGCCGGCCAGGACGTAGTCGCCGATGGACACCTCGTAGACCGGCATCCGGGTGGCGTACTCGTCGATGACGCGCCGGTCGATGCCCTCGTAGCGGGCCGGCGTGAAGACCAGCCAGGGGCGCTCGGAGAGCTCGACGGCCAGTTCCTGGGTGAAGGGGCGGCCGCTGGGGGTGGGCACGATCAGCGCGGGCGCGTGGGAGCCCGTCTCGTAGCCGTCGGCGAGGACGGAGTCGAGGGCGTCGCCCCAGGGGTCGGTCTTCATGACCATGCCCGGGCCGCCGCCGTACGGCGTGTCGTCGACCGTGTTGTGGCGGTCGTACGTCCACGCGCGCAGGTCGTGCACGTGGACGTTCAGCTGTCTACGCGCGCGTGCCTTGCCGACGAGGGAGACGTTCAGCGGTTCCAGGTACTCGGGGAAGATCGTGACGACGTCGAGGCGCATCAGGCGTCGTCCTCGGAGTCACGTGCGGACGCGATCTCCGCGCGGTCGTCGATCAGACCCGGCGGCGGCGCGATGACCGCCTTCTGCTCCTCCAGGTCGATCTCGGTGACGATCTCCTCGACGAACGGGATCATGACCTCGGTCCCGTCCGGGCGCTCCACGATGAACAGGTCCTGCGTGGGCAGGTGCGAGATCTCGGTGATCCGGCCGACCTCCACGCCGTCCTCGGTCACCACGTCGAGGTCGATGAGCTGGTGGTCGTAGTACTCGTCCTCGCCCTCGGGCAGTTCCTCGGGATCGACGTCGGCGATGAGGAGGGTGTTGCGCAGCGCCTCGGCGGCGTTGCGGTCGGCGACGCCCTCGAAACGCAGGAGGAGCCGGCCGCTGTGCACCCGGCCGGTCGCGATGGTGAGCGGCCCCGCCGAGGCGGGGTCCGTGGTCAGTACGGCACCGGGCCCGAGCCTGAGTTCCGGCTCGTCGGTGCGGACCTCGACGGTGACTTCGCCCTTGATGCCGTGGGCGCGGCCGATCCGTGCGACTACCAGCTGCACTGTGCTTGTTCTCCTGTCATACGACTGCGGGCCGGGGACGGCCCAGTGGCCCTCCCCGGCCCGAGCCGGTGCTGCGAAACGTCAGCGGACGTGGTCCACGTCGACGAGGTCGACACGGACGCCACGGCCGCCGATGGCGCCCACGACGGTGCGCAGGGCGCGCGCGGTGCGGCCGTTGCGGCCGATCACCTTGCCGAGGTCGTCGGGGTGTACCCGGACCTCGAGCACGCGTCCGCGGCGCAGGTCGCGCGAGGCGACCTGCACATCGTCAGGGTTGTCGACGATGCCCTTCACGAGGTGCTCAAGCGCCTCTTCGAGCATGGTGCTCAGGCCTCGGTCGACTCGGACTCAGCCGCGGCCTCGTCCTTCTTCTCAGCCTTCTTCTTCTGGGTGATCGCCTCACCCTTGCCCTCGTCGTCACCGCCGAGAGCCTCGAACGACGGACGCGCGGCCTTCGGCTCGGCGACGAGCAGCGGCGCCGGGGCGGGCTCGCCCTTGAACTTCTGCCAGTCGCCGGTCTTCTTCAGGATGGCGAGCACGGGCTCGGTCGGCTGCGCGCCGACACCCAGCCAGTACGCCACACGCTCGGCGTCCACCTCGATGACCGACGGGTTGTAGGTCGGGTGGTACTTGCCGATCTCCTCGATGGCCCGGCCGTCACGGCGGGTACGGGAGTCGGCGACGACGATGCGGTAGTGAGGCGAACGGATCTTGCCCAGACGCTTCAGCTTGATCTTGACTGCCACGGGAGTGGGTTCTCCTGGAATTGACGTGGTTGGGCACGGCGAGATGGCCGCGTGGGGTTGCGGTACCCGAGTGCCCGATGGACGCGTCAGCCGGAGGAGAGAGGGGTCCTGTGCGGCTGTCGAGTACAGCTAGCCATTGTGCCACACGCTGCGGGTCGCTTCGGTACGGGGGCGTGCCCGGGCATGCCTGAGGGACACCCGGCGCGGAGGTGAGGTACGTCGGGTGCTCGCCCGGCGGGAGAGCCGGGTTACGGCTGCCACGAGCAGCCGTACCCTCAGCTCGCCGCCGCGCCCACGATCTCCGGGATCCGGAACGGCTTGCCGCAGCCGCCGCAGACGATCGGGGCCTGCGCCAGGACCGACGGAACCACCCGGACGTTGCGGCCGCAGTCGCAGACCGCCTTGACCCGGACGCCGCCGCCGGAGGAGCCGTGGCGGGCGGCCGGGCCGCGGAACGTGCGGGAGGTGTCGGCGGACGTGGCCGCGGTGTGTGCCTTCAGGGCCCGCTGGAGGCGCTCGATCGTCTGCCGGTAGCGCCGCTTCGCCTCGGGGTTGAGCGTGACCAGCGAGAAACCGCTGCTGGGGTGCGGCTCCTCGGGGTGGTCCAGGCCCAGTTCCTCGGCGATCGCGAGGAATCGACGGTTGTGGTAGCGCCCCGCGCGGGAGGTGTCGCGTACTCCGCGCGCGGCGGCGATGCCGTGGACTGCTTCGTGGAGCAGTCGTTCGAAGGAGAGCTCGTGACCGCAGGCGGACGACGACTCTCCGATCAGGGACTCTGGCGCGGCAAGGTCCGGCAGCTCGGGGTGGTACCGCTGAATGTCGGCCCACGCCTGTGCCAGCTCTGCGGCGAGAACAGGTGGTGTCTGTGTCGTGCTCACGTAATGACAACGAGCCGGGGTGCCGCTGTGTTCCGATTCCGGGGCATCCCAAATAATTTGCACGTACCAGTCAGTTGCGGCTGATGCGTGCTGACGAGGGCGGGTGCGCTGATCTGCGGAGAAGCCTCGCAGCTCGTAACAAGCTGGTGCGTAGCCGACGTACGTCCCGGCGCGTAGCTGACATCCGCCGCCGGGACCGATGTGGTCGGCGAGTACGCAAGAGGTGTTTCGGTCGCTCTCCCGCCGGAAGGGCTCTACTCAGTAAGCGCGCGCGACGACCGCGACGTTACCCGGCGCGTCCTGTGCGTCCGGCACCGACCCGTCCTCGGCGACCAGACACCGTACGGTCACCGCCTGCTCGGCCAGCCTGGCCTCGCCCTCCTCGCCGAGGGCGGCCCACGGTACGCGCGCCCAGTTGCCCGCGCCGACCGCCTCGACGGCCTCCTCGGCCGACGGCACGTCGACGGTGCGGGACTCGCGACGCTCACGGGACTGGCGCAGCAGCAGCGCCTGGTCCTCCTCCAGCATCGCGGGGAGCACGTCCGCGAGCGTGTCGATCGCCACCGGCTCCTTGCCTCCGGGGATCCGGCGGGCCAGCATCGCGGTGCCGTTCTCCAGGTCGCGGGGGCCGACCTCGACGCGCGCGGGCACGCCCTTGAGCTCCCAGTCGACGGCACGGCGGCCGAAGGGGGTGTCGGTGCGGTCGTCGACCCGGACCCGCAGGCCGGCCGCCTTCAGCCGGTCGCCGATCTCCCGGACCTTGGCCAGAACCGCCTCGTCGCCCTTGATCGCGAGGACGACGACCTGGACCTGCGCCAGGCGCGGCGGCACCCGGAGACCGTCGTCGTCGCCGTGCGTCATCACCAGCGCGCCGATCATGCGGGTGGTCGAACCCCAGGAGGTCTGCCAGACGTACTCCTGCGCACCGTCCTTGGACAGGTACCGGGTGTTGAACGCCTTGGCGAAGTTCTGGCCCAGCTCATGGCTGGTGACCATCTGCAGGGCCTTGCCGTCGCCCATCATGCTCTCCAGCGTGAGGGTGTTGACGGCGCCCGCGAACCGCTCCCTGGCCGTCTTGCGGCCGGAGACGAAGTCCATGGCGAGGATGTTCGTCAGGAAGTCCCCGTAGACGTCCCGCTGGATGTGCGCGGCGAAGTCGCGCGCCTCCTCGTACGTGGCGTGCGCGGTGTGCCCCTCCTGCCACAGGAACTCCGACGTCCGCAGGAAGAGGCGGGGCCGCAGCTCCCAACGCACCACGTTCGCCCACTGGTTGATCAGCAGGGGGAGGTCGCGGTAGCTCTGCACCCACTTGGAGAAGTACTCGTTGATGATGGTCTCGGAGGTCGGCCGGACCACCGCCGGCTCCTCCAGCTCCTTGCCGCCGCCGTGCGTGACCACCGCGAGTTCGGGCGCGAACCCCTCGACGTGGTCGGCCTCTTTGGTGAGGTACGACTGCGGGATCAGCAGCGGGAAGTACGCGTTCTGGGTGCCCGTCTCCTTGATGCGGGCGTCCATCTCCGCCTGCATCCGCTCCCACAGCCCGTATCCGTACGGCCGGATGACCATGGTGCCGCGCACCGGCCCGTTGTCGGCCAGTTCGGCCTTGTTGATCAGATCCTGGTACCAGCGCGGGAAGTCGTCCGCCCGCGGCGTGAGTACGGGTGCCTTGGCCATGGCGAGATGCTACGGGCTCACATTGCGGGGATGTGAATTCTCGCCACAGGCACCGGGAAGGCACAAGGAGGGCCCCACTAGCACTGGACGCGGTCGCGAGCCCGGAGTTACCTGACATACGTGGAAAGTGCGCGCGCACGGCACGGGGGCCACGGAACCGGGCACAGCGGCAACTCTCTGCGGATTGGGGCGCTTACCTATGACACCTACGCTCGTGCGGCAACGCCTGTCTCACACGGGACCGACCCCCCGGGTGAACCTGTGCGCACGCGCGCGTGACTGGTCCGAGATCCAGGAGCGGATGCTGGTGCCGCTCTACGAGGCCGTCTACGAGCGACTTGAAGTAGGCCCCGCCGCACGGCTGCTGGGCCTCGGCTGCGGCTCCGGACTCGCCCTGCTGATGGCGGCCTCCAGAGGGGCCGCGGTGACCGGTGTCGACTCCTCCTCCCCCGAACGGCTCGCCCTCGCACGGCAACGGCTGCAACCCGACGCGGGTGCGGGCACGCGCGCGCGTGCCCGCACCCGCGTCGTCGACGGCGCTCCCCCGGACGCGGCCGACGACCGGACGCCCGCGTACACCCTGGTGACCGCCTTCGAGCCGATCGGGTGCTTCGCGGGCGACTCCGAGGGGCTCGACGCGCTGCTCGCCTCCGCGGTGCCGCTCGCCGAGCGCGGGGCGCCCGTGGTGCTGGCCGGCTGGGGGCCGCCGGAGCGTTGCGCCACGTCGGCGGTGCTGCGGGTGGCCGGCCGGCCCGCGGAGTGGCGCCCCGCACCGCGCGACGACCTGGAGGAGGTCGCCCAGCGGGCCGGGCTGAAACCGGACGGCTCCGGCCGGGTGGCCTGCCCGTTCGGCTACGCCGACCTCGACAGCGCGGCGCGCGGCCTGCTGTCGACGGGCCTGCTCGACGCGGCGATGGCCGCGACCGACCAGGAGCACGTGGACAAGGAACTGACCGAGGCGCTGCACCCCTACCGGCGGCAGGACGGCACGGTCTGGATGCCCAACGTGTTCCGCTACCTCATCGCCCGTACGCCCTAGCCTTCCAAATCCTTGGACAGACGTGTGATGCCCGCGATCCGGTACGCGTCCGCCTCCTCCAGCGTCTCGTGCTCCAGCAGCGCACCGGCGAGGGCGTCCAGTTGTCCGCGGTGGTCGCGGAGTTTGCGGCACGCCTCCTCGTAGCACTCGTCGACGATCCGCCGCATCTCGCCGTCGATCACGTCGAGGGTGTTCGGGGCGGCGGCGAGCCCGTACGCCTGCTGGGCGTCGCTCGGGAGGGCGGAGAGGCGGCCGACGCGCTCGCTCATGCCCCAGCGGGCCACCATCCCGCGCGCGATGGCGGTGACCTGTTCGAGGTCGTTCTCCGCGCCCGTGGTGACGACCCCGTAGACCACCTGTTCCGCCGCCATGCCGCCCAGGGCGCCGATGATCCGGCCGCGCAGATACCCCTCCGAGTGCGCGTAGCGTTCCACCTCGGGGGTCGACATCGTCACCCCGAGCGCCCGGCCGCGCGGCACGATGGTGACCTTGCGGACGGGGTCGGCGCCGGTCTGCAGCATGCCGAGGAGGGCGTGCCCGCTCTCGTGGTACGCGGTGCGGCGGCGGTCCTCCTCGGGCATCACCAGGGTGCGCTCGGCGCCCAGCTGCACCTTCTCCAGGGCTTCCGACAGATCGGACGGGGTCACCTGATCCTGCTTGCGCTTGACCGCGAGCAGAGCGGCCTCGTTGGCGAGATTGGCCAGATCCGCACCTGTCATGCCCGGGGTGGTGCGGGCCACCTGGGTCAGGTCCACGTCCGGGGCGAGGGGGATCTCGCGGGTGTGGATCCGCAGGATCGCCTCGCGTCCGCCGCGGTCCGGCGGGGAGACGTTGACCACCCGGTCGAAGCGGCCCGGCCGGGTCAGCGCCGGGTCCAGGATGTCGGCCCGGTTGGTGGCCGCTATGACGACCACGCCCTCCGACCCGGAGAAGCCGTCCATCTCGGTGAGGATCTGGTTCAGCGTCTGCTCGCGCTCGTCGTGACCGCTCACCGACGCGCCGCCGCCGCGGGCCCGCCCGATCGTGTCGATCTCGTCGATGAAGATGATCGACGGGGCCACCTTGCGCGCCTCCCCGAACAGCTCGCGGACCCGGGAGGCGCCGACGCCCACGATCATCTCGATGAACTCCGAGGCCGAGGCGGAGAAGAACGGCACCCCCGCCTCGCCCGCCACCGCGCGCGCCAGCAGTGTCTTGCCGGTACCGGGCGGACCGGCGAGCAGCACGCCGCGGGGCATCTTCGCGCCCATCCTGCGGTAGAGGTCCGGGTGCTCCAGGAAGTCGACTACGTCGTCCAGCTCGCCCTTGACCTCGTCGATGCCGGCCACGTCGGCGAAGGTCGTGCGCCGGGTGCCGGGCGGCAGCCCGACCGGCTTGGGCGGCGCCTTGCGGCCGAGCATGCCACCCGCGCCGCCCAGACCCGTGCGCAGCCGCCGAGCGAAGAAGATCCACAGCGCCACCAGGAGCACCAGCGGCGCGAGGGAGAGCAGCAGGTTGGACAGCAGGCTGCGCTCCTGGACCACCGGCTGCGCGGTCACCGTGACGCCCCGCCTGCTCAGGTTCTGCCAGAGGTCGTCGTCCGCGAAGGCCGGACGCTGTGTCCGGAACCGGGTGTAGCCGCCACCGCCCTCGGGGTTGTCCCGGGCGCTCTTGAGCTGGCCCTGGATGGCGTCGCCCTTGGAGTAGATCTTGTCGACGTTGCCCTGGTCGACCTGTCTGCTGAACTCCGTGTACGAGATCGTCGGCTCGTCGCCCTTGCCGAGGTAGTTCAACCCCACGTAGGCCAGCAGGAAGACGATCACCGCGGTGACGACCAGCCCCCACCATCGACCGCGAATCCTTCTGCCGCCGGGCCGCCGAGGCACCTCGTCCGGGGTGCCCTCGGTGCGCCACGGCCGGTCAGGGGCCCTGGGGGGTGGCGCGGCATTGCTCATATCTGGACGTTACGGCACATGGCGGACCCTGGCACGCGCTGAGGGCGCCCTTCTCCGGAGAAGGACGCCCTCGGTGCCGTACGGCTCGGGGCCGGTCAGCCCATGAACTTCTTGAACTCGTCCGGCAGCTCGAAGTCCTTACCGCCCTGCTGCGGCAGGCCGAAGGCGTTGCCGCCCTGGGCCGCCGCCTCGCGGCGCTGGGCCGCCTCCAGCTCCTGCTGCTTGCGCTTCATCGGGTTGCCGGAGCGCTGCTTGCCCTTGGCCTGCTTGGGCTGCTTCTTCGTGCGGCCGGGACCGCCTCCCATGCCCGGCATCCCCGGCATACCGGGCATGCCGCCGCCCTGGGCCATGCGGGACATCATCTTGCGGGCCTCGAAGAACCGCTCGATCAGGCCCTTCACCGCGCTGACCTCGACGCCGGAACCCCTGGCGATACGGGCGCGGCGCGAGCCGTTGATGATCGTCGGGTCCTGGCGCTCGCCCGGGGTCATCGACTTGATGATCGCGGCCACGCGGTCGACGTCCCGCTCGTCGAGGTTGTTGATCTGGTCCTTGATCTGCCCCATGCCGGGGAGCATGCCGAGCAGCTTGCTGATGCTGCCCATCTTCCTGACCTGCTCCATCTGGGCCAGGAAGTCGTCGAGCGTGAACTCCTGGCCCTTCTTGGAAGCCAGCTTGGAGGCCATTTTCGCGGCCTCTTCCTCGCTGAACTCCTTCTGCGCCTTCTCGAACAGGGTGGCCAGGTCACCCAGGTCGAGGATGCGGGAGGCCATCCGGTCCGGGTGGAAGACGTCGAAGTCGTCCAGCTTCTCGCCGTTCGACGCGAACATGATCGGCTTGCCGGTCACCGAGGCGATCGACAGGGCCGCACCGCCGCGGGCGTCGCCGTCGAGCTTGGAGAGGACCACACCGTCGAAGCCGACGCCGTCGCGGAAGGCCTCCGCCGTGTTGACGGCGTCCTGACCGATCATCGCGTCGACGACGAAGAGGATCTCGTCCGGTGAGACCGCGTCCCGGATGTCCGCGGCCTGCTGCATCATCTCCTGGTCGATACCGAGGCGGCCGGCGGTGTCGACGATGACGATGTCGTGGAGCTTGGTCTTGGCGTGCTGGACGGAGTCCTCGGCGACCTTGACCGGGTCGCCCACGCCGTTGCCCGGCTCCGGGGCGAAGACGGCCACGCCCGCGCGGTCGGCGACGACACTCAGCTGGTTGACCGCGTTCGGCCGCTGGAGGTCGGCGGCGACCAGGAGCGGCGAGTGACCCTCCGCCTTGAGGTGCTTGGCGAGCTTGCCCGCGAGGGTCGTCTTGCCGGCGCCCTGCAGACCCGCGAGCATGATCACGGTCGGGGGCTGCTTGGCGAAGCGGAGGCGGCGGGTCTGGCCGCCGAGGATGGTGACCAGTTCCTCGTTGACGATGTCGAGGACCCGCTGGGCCGGGTAGCGCGAACCGGAGACCTCGTCGCCGAGCGCACGCTCCTTGACGTTCTTGATGAACGCGCGGACGACGGGGAGGGCCACGTCCGCTTCGAGGAGCGCGATGCGGATCTCGCGCGCCGTGGCGTCGATGTCCGCCTCGGAGAGCCGTCCCTTGCCGCGCAGGTTCTTGAAAGTCGCTGAGAGGCGATCGGAGAGAGTATCGAACACGGCGGCGTCGGTCCTCGGAGTCGGGGGCAGTCTGAGCGTCTTCCAGGGTATCCGGCCACGCAAGATACTCGCCCCCACCTGCCGTACTCGGCGGGCGGGGCTCACGACCGGCGAACGCGTACGGCGTCCGCCGGGTCACGCGCGCAGCGCTTCCTCCAGCGTCCGGGCCACGGACACCGCCTCCTCCGTCGGCAGCGGCGCCCCCTTGGGGGCCGTGACGTAGAAGGCGTCCACGGCGTTGGAGCCGAGGGTGGAGACATGCGCGCTGCGCACCCGTACCCCCGCCTCCTCCAGCGCATGCCCGATCCGGAACAGCAGGCCGGGCGCGTCCTGGGCGCGGACCTCGATCACCGTGGCGTGGTGGGAGGCGGCCGGGGCGACCGTGACGCGCGGCGGCGGGGCCACCCGGCCGCGGCGGCGGGGGTAGGCGGCGTCGCGTTCCGCGAGGCGGGCGGCGATGTCGAGGGTGCCGTCCAGTGCGCGTACGAGGTCGGCGCGCAGGCGGGCGGCCTGGGGCAGGGAGCCGTACTCCGCGGCGACCCGCCAGTCCAGGAGCAGGACCGAGCCCTCGTCGAAGCCGTCGGGCATGTCCAGTGCGCGCAGTTCCGCCGTGCGGACGGTCAGCCGGTGCATGGCGAGGACGCCGGCGACGGCGGGCAGGACGCCGGGCTGGTCCGGGACGGCGATGAGCAGCTCCACGCCGAGGGGCTCGGGTTCGCCCGAGGGTTCCTCGCTCGGCGGCTCGGTCTGGGCGCGCAGCGCGAGGACCGGCCCGCCCGTGCGGAACGCCTCGACGGCGAGCCGCTCCTGCTCGGCGGTGGGCGCGGCGGCCTCGGGCTCCTCGGGGGCGTCCCCGGCGAGCACGGCGGAGACCCGCTTGACCAGGTCGGCGACGAGGGAGCCGCGCCAGGAGGACCAGGCGGCCGGTCCGGTGGCCAGCGCGTCCGCCTCGGTGAGGGCGTGCAGCAGTTCGAGTGTGCTCTGGGTGCCGACGGCCTCGGCGACCGAGCGGACGGTGGCCGGGTCCTCCAGGTCGCGCCGGGTCGCGGTCTCGACGAGGAGGAGGTGGTGGCGTACGAGTGTGGAGAGCACGGCGACGTCCGCGCGGTCGAAGCCGATCCGTGCCGCGACGTCCTTGGCGATGATCTCGCCGGCCACGGAGTGGTCGCCCGGCCAGCCCTTGCCGATGTCGTGCAGCAGCGCGGAGACGAGCAGCAGGTCGGGGCGGCTGACGCGGCGGGTCAGCTCGGAGGCGCGGACGGCGGTTTCGATCAGGTGCCGGTCGACGGTCCAGATGTGCACGGCGTTGCGCTGCGGGCGGCAGCGGACCCGCTCCCAGTCGGGCAGGAGCCGGGTGATCAGGCCTTCCGCCTCCAGCGCCTCCCAGACGTCCACCGTCGGCTGGCCGGAGCCGAGCAGGGTGACGAGCTGCTCGCGGGCCTCGGCGGGCCAGGGCGTGGGCAGAGGGCGTACGCCGGCCGCCATGCGCCGTACGGCGTGCAGGGAGAGCGGGAGCCCGGCCTGCGCGGCGGCGGCAGCGGCGCGCAGCGGGAGTACGGGGTCACGGTCGGGGCGCGCGGCGCGGGCGAGCACCACCTCGCCGTCCTGTTCCACGACCCCCTCGGCCAGCGGAGACCTCTCGGCGCCCGGTTTGCCGCCGCCCAGCATGGCGCGCAGCCTCGGCCGCACGGCGCGCGACCGCAGCACGCGCCCCACTTCACGCCAGGTGACGTCACTGGCGTACGAGATGACCCGTGCGGCCTCGTACACCTGGCGCAGCAGGGTGTCGGCGTCGAGGAGGCCGAGTTCGGCGGCCACCTGGTCCTGCTCCTGCAACGCCAGCCGGTCGGTGGCCCGGCCGGTCGTCAGGTGCAGGGCGTCGCGGACGTCGAGCAGGCGCCGCCGGGCGTCGGCGAGACCCTCGCGGGGGGCGTCTGCGAGCCAGGACGCGGCGACCGCGCGCAGGGCGGTGGCGTCGCGCAGGCCGCCACGCGCCTCCTTGAGGTCGGGTTCCAGCAGGTACTGCAGCTCGCCCTGGCGTTCGGCGCGCTCGGCGCACAGCTCCTGGAGCTCGGGGAGACGTTTCGGCGCCTGGTTGCGCCAGTCGGCGAGGACCGCCGTCCGCAGCCCGGCCGTGAGGCCGAGGTCGCCGGCGAGGTGGCGGGCGTCGAGGAGGCCGAGCTGGACCTTGAGGTCCTCGCCGGCCGTCTTGCGGGCCTCGGCGGGGGTGCGCACGGAGTGGTCGAGGGCGAGACCGAGGTCCCAGACCGGATACCAGATGCGGTCGGCCAGGGCGGCGACCGCGCCGGTGTCGTTGCCGTCGTGCAGCAGCAGGAGATCGAGGTCGCTGCGCGGGGACAGCTCTCCGCGTCCGTATCCCCCGACGGCGACCAGGGAGACGCCCCGGATCCCGTCGGCCGCCGCGCCGAACAGCCCCGACAGCCAGTCGTCGGTCAGTTCGGCGAGGGCGGCACGGCGCGGCGGCCCGGACCGCGCCCCCTCGCTGAGGAGGCGCAGCCGGGCCGCCGCGTAACCGCTGGGTCCCGAGTCATCCGCTTCGTTCCGCACATCCGTACTCGACACCCAGCAGCTCCTGCCTGTATTCAGGTGGTTCTGTTCTACAGCGCGTCCGGGCCGCGCTCGCCGGTCCGCACGCGTACGGCCGTCTCGACCGGCAGGGACCAGACCTTGCCGTCACCGATCTTGCCGGTGCGGGCCGCCTTGACGATGACCTCGATCAGCTGTTCGGCGTCGTCGTCCTCGGCCAGCACCTCGATGCGGATCTTGGGGACCAGGTCGACCGTGTACTCGGCGCCGCGGTAGACCTCGGTGTGGCCCCGCTGACGACCGTAGCCGCTCGCTTCGGTGACCGTCAGTCCGTGGACGCCGAAGGCCTGGAGGGCCTCCTTGATCTCGTCGAGCCGGTGGGGCTTGACGACGGCGGTGATGAGCCTCATGCGTCCACCTTCTTGTTCTGCGCGCCGGCCAGGGCCGAAGCGGCGACGGTCCCGACGACGCCACCGCCGGCGCCGCTGAAGTCGTATGCGGTCTCGGCGTGCTCGGCCTGGTCGATGCCGGACACCTCTTCATCCTCGGTGACCCGCATGCCGATGGTCTTGTCGAGGAGGAAGGCGAGGACGGCGGAGGCGATCAGGGAGTAGGCGAGGACGGCGAAGACACCGGCGCACTGCTTCCACAGCTGGTCGAAGGAGTGGTCGCCGTAGAAGACGCCGGTCGCGGTCGACTGGCCCTTGCCGGTGGCGAAGAAGCCGATGAGCAGGGAGCCGATGATTCCGCCGACCATGTGGACGCCGACGACGTCGAGGGAGTCGTCGTAGCCGAAGCGGAACTTCAGGCCGACGGCCGCGGCGCAGGCGACACCGGCGATGGCGCCGACGGCGATCGCGCCGAGCGGGGAGACCGCGCCACCGGACGGGGTGATCGCGACCAGGCCGGCGACCGCGCCGGAGGCGGCGCCCAGAGTGGTGAACGCGCCGTGGCGGATCTTCTCGTAGGCGAGCCAGGCCAGCATGGCGGCGGCGGTGGCGACCTGCGTGTTGACGAACATCAGCGCGCCGACGCCGTCGTCGTTGCCGAGCCACGAGCCGGCGTTGAAGCCGAACCAGCCGAACCACAGCAGACCGGCACCGAGCATGACCAGCGGGAGGCTGTGCGGGCGCATCGGGTCCTTCTTGAAGCCGACGCGCTTGCCGATGACCAGGATCACGCCGAGGGCACCGGCACCGGCGTTGATGTGCACCGCCGTACCACCGGCGAAGTCGATCACACCGAGCTTGAAGGCCCAGCCGTCGGCGCCCCAGACCCAGTGGGCGACCGGGACGTAGACGACCGTGAGCCACAGGGCGACGAAGAGCGACCACGCCGAGAACTTGACGCGGTCCGCGAGGGCACCGCTTATCAGGGCCGGCGTGATCACCGCGAACATCAGCTGGAAGACCATGAAGACGAAGATCGGGATGGTGTAGCCGTCCCAGAGCTCCGTGAGCCCGATGTTGCTGAGGCCCAACCAGTCCTTGTTCCAGCCGAGGAGGCTGGAGCCCGTGCCGAAGGCGAGGGAGAAACCGTAGAGAACCCACAGGATGGTGACGATCCCGATGCTGATGAAACTCATCATCAGCATGTTCAGGGTGCTCTTGACGCGGACCATGCCTCCGTAGAAGAAGGCGAGGCCCGGTGTCATGAGCAGCACCAGGGCGGAACAGATGAGCATGAAGCCTGTGTTCGCGGAGGACAGCTTGGGTGCCTCCGCGGCAAGCGTGATGGCTGGTGCCATCGGCGTCTCCTCGTCGATTGGTACGGCCCCGTGCGGGCGAAGCCTGAGCGAGCGGTCCGGTCAGTGAGGGGTGAGCCGGTTATGCGCCATGAGATTGGCGCAGCGCGGTTTCGGTGGAAGCCCCTCGTTGTTTCGCCGGGGTGACGAAGACGCCCTGTGTGTTACGCGTCGATGAAGTGCGAGATGTTCGGCGGCCCGATCGTTATCGTGGCGCAACCTTCTCAGGAGGTATGGAACCGGCCACGGTCGGCCTTCCGATGACCTGGCATGGGGGAGCCGAGTCGGGCAGTTCGGGAGGGCCGGCCGCGGCCGGGGCTTGCGGGTCAGACCGCTTCGGCGGTCTCCGGGAGGTCGACGGCGAGCTGGTCGCCGAGCTCGACGATCTCGCTGAGGTCGCCGAAGTCGCGGACGGCGGTCGCGACCGTCTTTCGGATACGAGTGTTCACACGCTCGGAGCGGACCTTCTTGGCGACCTGCATGGCCTGCGAGGCCATGGTGGCGCTCTGCACGGGCTCGCGGCGCAGCAGGTGGACCGTGGCCATGCCGATGAGGTTCAGCGCGTACGACCGCTGGTGCTCGGAGTCCTTGGCGAACAGCTCCACGGCCCGCTGCATCAGGGGCTCGGCCAGGGAGGCGTAGGTGGGGCTGCGGCCCGCGATGTAGGCGAGGTCGCGGTAGGAGTGGGAGTTCTCCGCGTTCAGCTCGGCCTCGGAGAAGAAGCGGATCCAGTCGGGGTCGGGGTCGTCCCACTCGTCGGCCTCGGCGAAGGTGTCCTCGGCCATCCGCACCGCCCGCTTGCACTTGCCGGGCTGCCCCATGTTGGCGTAGGCGCGGGCCTCCATCGCATACAGCATGGACTGGATGCGCGGGCTCGCGCAGTCCCGGCTGCCGTACTGCGCGAGGTGGATCAGTTCCAGGGCGTCGTCGGGCCGGCCGAGGTGGATCATCTGCCGGCTCATGCTGGACAGGACGTAGGAGCCGAGCGGCTTGTCGCCGGCCTCCTTGGCGGCGTGCAGGGCGAGGACGAAGTACTTCTGCGCGGTGGGCTGGAGCCCGACGTCGTAGCTCATCCAGCCGGCCAGCTGGGCGAGCTCGGAGGCGACCTGGAAGAGCCTGCGGGCGGTGGACTCGGCCTGGGGTTCCTGGAGGAGGTCGGTGACCTCGTGCAGCTGGCCGACCACCGCCTTGCGGCGCAGGCCGCCGCCGCACTGGGCGTCCCACTGGCGGAACATCACCGTCGTGGTCTCCAGCAGATCCAGCTCGGGCTTGGACAGACGGCCGGGGCGGCGGGACTCGGCGAGGGACTCGGGCTCGCGCCGGGCCGGAGCGGACGGCGAGGGTACGAGCCAGCGCTGCATCGGCTCGATGAGGGACGGGCCCGCGGAAAGGGCCAGCGAGGTTCCGAGGAAGCCGCGCCGGGCCAGCATCAGGTCGCTGCGCGAGAACTCGCTGAGGAGGGCCACCGTCTGCGGGCCCGTCCAGGGCAGGTCCACGCCGGACACGGAGGGTGACTGGCGGGTGGCGCGCAGGCCGAGGTCCTCGACGGAGACGACGCAGCCGAACCGCTCGGAGAACAGCTCGGAGAGGATCCTGGGGATCGGCTCGCGCGGGTTCTCCCCGTCCAGCCAGCGGCGCACCCGGGAGGTGTCCGTGGAGATGTGGTTGGCCCCCAACTGGCGTGCCCGGCGGTTGACTTGGCGGGCGAGCTCGCCCTTGGACCAGCCGCTGCGCACGAACCACGAGCCGAGCAGCTCGTTGGGGCGCTTGTCAGCGTTCGTCCCGCTACCGCCGTTGCCGCCCACTGGAACGCCCCCATCCCTGAGACCACTTGTCGCCGAGTGCGCCAAGCCTTATCAGAATGCCGGTAAATACGGCCTCTCGTCCGGCAGTTGTCACCCTTGGAACAAGATGCCGACTTGCCTCCGGCATACCCACGAGTGCATGCGCCCCCAGGACTCGTGCACACACCGTAATCCTACGATCACTCGCGCAGCCATGGCGATCCGGGAATCGCCACCATTCGCCACCCCTTCGAATGAACTCACGGTCGGCCGGGCGCGATTCACTTGACACAGGACGGCCGGAAGCGGGTGAAGCGGTGCACTCGGGGGCGCGCGCCATCGGTGACACGACCCTGAGCGCTTCCAGGCGCCCGTCTACACCCCGCGGGAAAAAGGGAAGACGGAGCCTCGGAAGTCACGTTCCGCTTCCGTGTCGTTCCGCCGCGTAACCACCGGCGCGCTGGACCCGTTGGAGGGGGCATGGACTTCACGATCGGCGGCATTCGCGAGATCCGCTCCGGCACGCGTCGGCGCGGCCGTTCGTCGGAGTGCACCGCCGTCGCCGAGTTCACCGGACTGTGGGGCTGGGACGTGGTGCCGGGCGCGCGGGCCTCGGCGGGCGCCTGCTCGTGCGGGCGCGCCGACTGCGCCGCGCCGGGCGCGCATCCGCTGGAGTTCGCGCCGCGGGTCCCGGCGGGGGCCACGCTGGACGAGGTGACCACCGCCTGGGCCGAGGTGCCGGGCGCCGCCGTGATGCTGCCGGTCGGCCGGGCGTTCGACGTCATCGAGGTGGCCGAGCCGGCCGGCCGCCGCGCCCTGGTCCGCCTGGAGCGCATGGGCCTGCCCCTCGGCCCGGTCAGCGCGACCCCGGACGGCCGCGCGCACTTCTTCGTCGCCCCCGGCGCCGCCGCCGAGCTCCCCGCCCTGCTGTACCGCATGGGCTGGGACGCCCCCGCCGCCCTCGACCTGCGCGGCCTCGGCCCGGGTACATACATCACCGCCCCGCCCTCCGACCGGGGCGGCCTGGGCCCGGTCCGCTGGCTACGCCCACCCGCCCTCGACTCCGCGACCAAGCCCCCCACAGCCCGACTCCTACTGGGCACCCTGGCCTACGTGGCCCACCGGTCGCGGGCATAGAGCCGCGGACCCGCACGGCGGAGCGCCCGTCCCCGGCCGCATCCGGGGGCGGGCGCTCGTCGACACCTGATCGTCTCGGCGGCTGCTGTCCGCTCTCCGACGCGGGCGCCGACAGCGACCTTCGACTCCACCGGGCGCCGGTCGTCCGCGCCCCCGCCGGTCCGACAGCCGCTTCTCGGCACCCGATCGGCTCCGACCAGCCGGACCGGGACGGCCTGGGCCCGGCGCGCCGGCTGCGCTCACCCGCGCTGGAGCGGGGGACCCGACTGACGCTGGGCACACCCGGCGCGGGCGTAGTGACACGGGCCCGCACGGCGGAGCGCCCGTCCCCGGCCGCATCCGGGGGTGGGCGCTTGTCGACATCTGACCGTCTCGGCGGCTGCTGACGCTCTCCGACGCGGGCGCCGACGGCGGCGCCGGTCGTCCGTGTCCTCGCCGGTCCGACTGACGCCGGGCGCGCCGGGCGCGGGTGGGCGGTGCGGGCCCGCATGGCGAAGCGCCCGCCCCCAGGTCTGGCCGGGGCGGGCGCTTTCTCGCTGGGTACGGATTGTCGTATGCGGTCTCACTCGCCGATAAGGGCGTCAACGAAGGCCTCCGGCTCGAACGGAGCCAGGTCGTCCGCGCCCTCGCCGAGACCGATCAGCTTGACCGGGACGCCCAGCTCGCGCTGGACGGCGACCACGATGCCGCCCTTGGCCGTGCCGTCGAGCTTGGTCAGCACGATGCCGGTGATGTCGACGACCTCGGCGAAGACGCGGGCCTGCACGAGCCCGTTCTGGCCGGTGGTGGCGTCCAGTACGAGCAGCACCTCGTCCAGTGGGGCGTGCTTCTCCACGACCCGCTTGACCTTGCCGAGCTCGTCCATCAGGCCGGTCTTGGTGTGCAGACGGCCGGCGGTGTCGATGAGGACCACGTCGACCCCCATCTCCTTGCCCTCCTTGACCGCGTCGAAGGCGACGGAGGCGGGGTCGCCGGCCTCGGGCCCGCGCACGGTGTAGGCGCCCACCCGCTCGCCCCAGGTCTGCAGCTGGTCGGCGGCGGCGGCGCGGAAGGTGTCGGCGGCGCCGAGGACGACAGTGCGGCCGTCGGCCACCAGGACGCGGGCGAGCTTGCCGGTGGTGGTGGTCTTGCCGGTGCCGTTGACGCCCACGACCATCACGATGCCGGGCTTGCGGTCCTCGGGTTCCGTCTTCACCGTGCGGTCCGCGTCGGTGCCGATCAGCGTCAGCAGCTCCTCGCGCAGCAGCCCGCGCAGCTCCTCGGGGGTGCGCGTGCCGAGCACCCGGACGCGCTCGCGCAGCCGGTCGACCAGCTCCT
Organism: Streptomyces sp. NPDC039424; assembly: GCF_055639495.1. Classification (NCBI taxonomy): domain Bacteria; kingdom Bacillati; phylum Actinomycetota; class Actinomycetes; order Kitasatosporales; family Streptomycetaceae; genus Streptomyces; species Streptomyces sp. NPDC039424. The sequence continues at coordinate 54,161 of NZ_JBVKAI010000014.1, read as the reverse complement.
GGGTGGGCTGCACGCCGACATCGGCGGTGAGCAGGGTGTCCTCGATCTCCTCCCAGGTCTCGTCGTCGAGGTGTTCGCGGGAGAGCAGGCTCAGCAGGCCCTTGCCGAGGGCGTTCTGCGAGCGGGAGAGGCGGGTGCGCAGGCGTACCAGGCGGCCGGCGGTGGGCTCCGGGATCTCGATCTCGGGAGCCTCTACGACGGGGGGCTCCTCGACGGCGACCGGGGCCGAACCGCCCGGTAGGTCCACCTCCTCGATGGTCCGGCGAGGTTCGTCGCGCGGCGTCTCGGCCTCGTCGCCGACATGCGGCTCGGCCGGGGGCGCGGTGATGTCGGGCGCGCTGGGGGGCGGCGGGGGCAGCTGCTTCTTGCGCCGGCTGCCGACGACGAGCCCACCGAGCGCGGCGAGCACGACCACGGCGATGACTACGGCAAGGATGATGGTTTCCATAACGGGACCAGTATCCATCCCCGCCCCGGGCTCGGCCGGGCGGTGCGCCCCGGTGCGCCGTGTGCGACGGCCGGGGGGCGGGCCCGCGGCCGGTCCGTGTCACCGCCATGGCCATCTGACGTGCCGTCAGCTACCGTCCCCCCGCACCCGGCCCCACCCACACGCCGAAGGGGGACCTCCCATGCCCGTGACGGTCGTACGCTTCAACCTCGTCGAACCCGGCGCCACCCCCGCCTCCCTCCACGCCCGCTACCGCGCGGCCCTGGAGATGGCCGCGTACGCCGACGAGCGGGGCATCACCACCGTGCAGACCGAGGAGCACCACGGCGTCGCGGACAACTGGGTGCCCTCGCCCTTCGTCTTCGCGGGCGCGGTGTTCGGGGCGACCCGCAGGATCGCGGTCACGGTGTCGGCGATCATCGGCCCGCTGCACGATCCGCTGCGGCTGGCGGAGGAGATCGCCGTGCTGGACCTGCTGAGCGGCGGCCGGCTGGTGACGGTGGCCGGGATCGGATACCGGCCGGAGGAGTACGCCCTGTTCGACGTGGAGTGGAAGCGGCGCGGCCGGCTCCAGGACGAGCTGCTGGAGACCCTGCTCAGGGCCTGGACCGGCGAGGAGTTCGAGTACCGGGGCCGCACCGTACGGGTCACCCCGCGCCCGTTCACCGACCCCCACCCCCTGCTCCTGGTCGGCGGCTCCTCCCGGGCCGCCGCCCGCCGCGCCGCCCGGCTCGGGCTGCCCTTCTTCCCGAGCGCGTACCTGCCCGAGCTGGAGGCGTACTACAAGGAGCGGCTCGTCGAGTACGGCACCGAGGGCTGGACGATGATGCCCGCCGCCGAGACACCGCTGCTGCACGTCTCCGAGGACCCGGACCGGGCCTGGGCCGAGTACGGCGAGCACTTTCTGCACGAGGCCCGGACGTATGCCTCCTGGCAGTCCGGCGGGATCCGCTCGGCGGTGCGGTCGGCGGCCACGACGGTGGAGGAGCTGCGCGCCGAGGGCGTGTACCGGATCCTCACCCCGGACGAGTGTGTGGCGCAGGGCCTCGACAACCTCGTCCTGCATCCGCTGGCGGGCGGGATGCCGGTGGCGGAGGGCTGGCGGAGCCTGCGGCTGTTCGCGGACCGGGTGCTTCCGGCGCTGGGCGACTGACCTTCGCGGATATCCGGTGGGTGCCGCGTACGACACCGCCGCCCCCGGTCCGGGCAGTGGCCGGGCCGGGGGCGGCGGAAGGTACGAGGAGAGGGGCAGCGGGGACTTGGCCCTTCTCCCCGAGTTCGCGGGGCGGGTGGTCAGCCCATCTCCTCCAGCGCCTTGCCCTTCGTCTCCTTGACGAACTTCAGGACGAACGGGATGGAGAGCGCGGCGCAGACCGTGTAGATCACGTAGGTCGCGGAGAGGTTCCAGTCGGCCAGCGACGGGAAGCTCGCGGTGATGGCCCAGTTGGCGATCCACTGCGCGGCGGCGGCCACACCCAGGGCGGCGGCGCGGATCTTGTTCGGGAACATCTCGCCGAGCATGACCCAGACGACCACACCCCAGGAGAGGGCGAAGAAGAGGACGAACACATGGGCGGCGATCAGCGCGGTCCAGCCCTGCGCGGCGGGCAGCTTGCCGCCGACCAGGTCGTAGGAGAAGGCCCAGGCCTCCAGGGCGAGGCCGACGACCATGCCGACCGAGCCGATGATCGCCAGCGGCCTGCGGCCGACGCGGTCCACGAAGATCATCGCGATCACGGTGCCGACGATGTTGATGATCGACGTCGTGAAGGAGTAGAAGAACGAGTCTGTCGGGTCGACGCCGACCGACTGCCACAGCGTCGAGGAGTAGTAGAACGCGACGTTGATGCCGACGAACTGCTGGAAGACCGACAGGCCGATGCCGACCCAGACGATCGGCTTGAAGAAGAAGCCGCCGCCGAGCAGGTCCCGGAAGCTCGACTTCTCCTCGCGGTTCATGGCGTGCTCGATCTCGGCGACGCGGGCGTCCAGGTCGAGGTCCTGGCCCTCCACCTCGGCGAGGATCTCGCGGGCCCGGTCGTGCTTGCCGACGGAGATCAGGAAGCGCGGGGACTCGGGGATCGCGAAGGACAGCAGGCCGTACAGGACGGCGGGGACGACCATCACGCCGAGCATGACCTGCCAGGCCTCCAGGCCCATCAGGTCGCCGCGCTGGTCACCGCCCGCGGAGTTGAGCAGACCCCAGTTGACCAGCTGCGAGATGGCGATGCCGATCACGATCGCGGCCTGCTGGAAGGAGCCGAGGCGGCCGCGGTACGCGGGCGGGGCGACCTCGGCTATGTAGGCGGGGCCGATGACCGAGGCCATGCCGATGGCGAACCCGCCGACGACGCGCCAGAGGGCGAAGTCCCACAGCGAGAAGGGAAGCGCCGAACCGACGGCGCTGACCGTGAACAGCGCGGCGGCGATCTGCATGACCCGGATGCGGCCGATGCGGTCGGCCATGCGGCCGGCGGTCGCGGCGCCGATGGCGCAGCCGATCAGGGCGACGGCGATGACCTGGGCCAGGGCCGCGGAGCCGATGTCGTACCGGTCCCGGATGGCCTCGACGGCGCCGTTGATCACGGAGCTGTCGTAGCCGAAGAGGAAACCGCCCATCGCGGCCGCCGCCGCGATGAAGATGACGTGCCCGAGATGCTCGGGGTGAGCCGTCCTGGCTCCTGACTTGGGTGCCTGCGCTGTGCTGGTCACGTGTACAACTCCTCGGGCCGCCGGCAACGCTGCCGACGTGGGGGTCAGCCCTAACAGGTGAGACCTGAAGGTAAAAGCAACGTTGCAGAGACTATGCCTTCAAGTTTCGAAGTCAATAGTCGATGTGATGTGAGCTTGGAGATACGCGGGGGCTTGTTGTGTTCATTTCTTGAAGGTGATGTGCCGGATGTGCCGGTGCCCGTCACCGAAGCCGCTGAGAGATGACCTTCGACACGCCGTCGCCCTGCATGGAGACGCCGTACAGCGCGTCGGCGACCTCCATCGTGCGTTTCTGGTGCGTGATCACGATCAGCTGCGAGGCCTCCTGCAGCTCCTGCATGATGCGGATCAGCCGCTGCAGGTTGGTGTCGTCGAGCGCCGCCTCGACCTCGTCCATGACGTAGAACGGGCTGGGCCGCGCCTTGAAGATCGACACCAGGAGAGCGACGGCGGTCAGCGACCGCTCGCCACCTGACAGCAGCGACAGCCGCTTGACCTTCTTGCCCGGCGGACGCGCCTCGACGTCCACGCCCGTGGTGAGCATGTTGTCGGGGTCGGTCAGCACCAGGCGCCCCTCACCACCCGGAAACAGCCGGCCGAAGACGCCCTCGAACTCCCGGGCTGTGTCCCGGTAGGCCTCCGAGAAGACCTGCTCGACGCGCTCGTCGACCTCCTTGACCACCTGGAGCAGGTCGGCGCGGGTCTTCTTCAGGTCCTCCAGCTGCTCGCTGAGGAACTTGTGCCGCTCCTCCAGGGCCGCGAACTCCTCCAGGGCCAGCGGGTTGACCTTGCCGAGCTGCTGGTAGGCCCGCTCGGCGGCCTTGAGCCGCTTCTCCTGCTCGGCGCGCACGAACGGTCTCGGCTGGTTGCGCGGGTGCTCGGGGTCGTCCGGCAGCTGCTCGCCCTCGGCGGGGGGCGAGGGCGGCACCGGCTGCTGCGGGCCGTACTCGGCCACGAGCCCCGCCGGTTCCACACCGAGTTCCTCCAGCGCCTTGGTCTCCAGCTGCTCGATCCGCAGCCGCTTCTCGGCCCCGAGTACCTCGCCGCGGTGAACTGAATCCGTCAACTTGTCCAGCTCGGCCTTCAGTTCGCGTCCCTCGCCGCGGGCGGCGGTCAGTTCCTGCTCACGGCGGGCCTTGGCGGACTCGGCGGCGACGCGCTCCCGCTCGGCGCGGGCCAGGGACACCTCGACGTGCGCGAGCAGCTGGCGCGCGCCGGAGGCGACGGCCTCGGCGACGGCGGCCTCGTGCCGCAGCCGGGCCCGCCGCTGCTCGGCACGCGCGCGTGCCTCGCGTTCCGCGCGGGCGGCCCGGTCGAGCGAGTCGGCCCGCCCGGCGAGCCCCTTGACCCGTTCCTCGTGCGTACGGGCCTGGAGCCGGGCCTCCATCTCCGTCTGGCGGGCGTTGGCGCCGTCGGCGGCCAGCCGGTCCCGTACCGAGGTGTCCGGTTCCTCCTCCACCGGCATCTCCTCGGCGACGGCGAGCCGTTCGGCGAGTTCCTCGGCGTCCCGTACGGCCTGGTCGAGCGCCTCCTGCGCGCGGGCCGCCGCCGCGGTGGACCGCTCGGCCTCCCCGGCGGCGCCGCGTGCCTGGCCGGCGAGCCGTCCGAGCTGCTGGGCGACGGCCGACTTCTCCCGGTCGGCGGCCCGGCGCCGCTCCCCCAGTTCCTCCATGAGCGTGGCGCACTCCCGCCGCCGCTCGGCCGCCTCGCGCTGCGCCTCGGCCAGCTCCTCGCAGCGCACCGCCAGCTCCTCCAGCTCGGCGGCGGCCTCGTCGACGGAGGCCTGCACTTCCAGCAGGCTCGGCGCTCCGGCGGACCCACCCTGCGCGAAGTGCGCGCCCAGCAGATCGCCTTCGGCGGTCACGGCGGTGAGGTCGGGGCGGGCGTAGACCAGATCCTCGGCGTCCTCGAGGGTGCCGACGACGACGATCCCGCGCAGCAGACGGCGTACGGCGGGCATGAGTTCGGCGGGCCCACGCACGAGGTCCCCGGCGAAGGGCGGCCCACCGGCAAGGGACTCCCCCGCACCGGCGGGCCGGGGGCCCGGCCTGTCCGGGATTGGGGTGCCTGGGGCGACTGGGGTGGTGGGGGTGCTGGGGGTGCCCGAGGTGCCGGGGGCAATGGAGGTGCCCGGGGCGCTGGGGGTGCCCGAGATGCTGGGGGCGCCCAGAGCGCCGACATCCGCCGACTCACCGGAGCGCCCTCCGTCCCGGAGTGCGGGGGTACGGGTCTCCCAGCTGCCGTCGGTCGCCCAGTTCTCCGGTGCTCCCGCGAGGAGCAGGGCCGCGCGGCCCGCGTCCTGTTTGCGCAGGAGGCGGATGGCGTCGGCGGCGGCGGAGGGGGTGGTGACGGCGAGGGCGTCGGCGGCTGCGCCGAAGGCGGCTGCCAGGGCGACCTCGTGGCCCGGGGTGACCGTGAGCAGCTCCGCCGCCGGGCCGAGCAGCCCGGTGAGCCGGTCCTTCGCGCCCAGCAGGGCACCGGTGCCGTCCTTCCGGCGCAGGCCCAGCGCCAGCGCCTCGTGGCGGGCCTGGGTCGCGGCGCGTCTGCGTTCCGCCGCGGTGGCCGCCTCGCGCGCGGCGGACAGGGCGGCCTCCGCCTCCGTCAGCTGCCGCTTGGCCTCCTCGTGCCGCTCGGCGAGCTCCATGTCCCCGGCGTCGAGGCCGTCGACCTCGGCCTTGAGGGTCTCGTACTCCTCCTGCGCCCGGACCGCCCGTTCCTGGGCCTCGTCCCGCGCGGCGGCCAGGCGGTCGATCTCGGCCTGCGCGGCGGCGGCGCGCGAACGGGCCGCGTTGACCTGGCCGCTGAGCCGGGCCAGGCCCTCGCGGCGGTCGGCGATGGCGCGGGCGACGTCCTTCAGACGGCGTTCCTCAGCGGCGAGTTCGCGCTCCAGCTCGGCCCGGTGGGCGACGGTGTCGTCGAGGGCGTGCTGCGCGGCCTCCAGCGCCGCCTCCAGCTCGGCCTCCTGCTCCCGGATCCGGGCGGCCTCGCGCTCCATGTCCTCGGGGTCCCGGCCGCGCCGCTCCTCGGGCGGTGCGGAGGTGGCGCTCTTCACCCGGGCTTCGGCGAGCGAGATCGTGCCGCGCACCCGCTCGGCGAGCTGGGAGAGTTCGTACCAGGTCTGCTGGGCGCGCTGGAGGCGCGGTGCGAGCCGGCGGACCTCGTCCTCCAGGAGGGCCTCACGCTGAAGGGCCTTCCTCAGCTCCTGCTCGGCGGTCTCCTTGCGCTCCTTCAGCGCGGCCTCGTCGGCGATCTCGGCCCGCAATGCCTCGCGCAGCCGTACCAGGTCGTCGGCGAGCAGACGCAGCCGGGCGTCGCGGAGGTCGGCCTGGATCACGGCGGCCCGGCGGGCGACGGCCGCCTGCCGGCCCAGCGGCTTGAGCTGCCGTCGCAGCTCGTCCGTCAGGTCCTGCACGCGCGCGAGATTGGCCTGCATCGCGTCCAGTTTCCGGAGCGCCTTCTCCTTGCGCTTGCGGTGCTTGAGGACGCCGGCGGCCTCCTCGATGAAGGCGCGGCGGCCCATGGGGTCGGCGTGCAGAACGGAGTCGAGCTGGCCCTGTCCGACGATGACGTGCATCTCGCGGCCGATGCCGGAGTCGGAGAGCAGTTCCTGGATGTCGAGGAGGCGGCAGGTGTCGCCGTTGATCTGGTACTCGCTGCCGCCGTTGCGGAACATGATCCGCGTGATGGTGACCTCGGCGTACTCGATGGGCAGCGCCCCGTCGGAGTTGTCGATGGTGAGGGACACCTCGGCGCGGCCCAGCGGCGGGCGGCCGGTGGTGCCGGCGAAGATGACGTCCTCCATCTTGCCGCCGCGCAGCGACTTGGCGCCCTGTTCGCCCATGACCCAGCTGAGCGCGTCCACGACGTTGGACTTGCCCGAGCCGTTCGGACCGACTACGCACGTGATCCCCGGTTCGAACCGGAGCGTGGTCGCGGAGGCGAACGACTTGAACCCCCGGAGGGTCAGGGCCTTGAGGTGCACGCCGCTGGACTCTACCCTTCCGCCCCTATCTCACTCCATGAACACTGGCAACCGCGCGGTTTCACGCATGAACATGCAGGGCACACCAGACGTTAAAGAGAGTGAAAGGATGCGCGGGGGAAAGAAAGAAGGGACGCCGAAGCGTCCCTTGCAACTCTGACAACTCAGCGGTTGATACGGGCAGCCCAACCACTGCTTGTGCTGTCGTGGAGCGATGCAGCGATCAGGTGAGCGCAGGCTCCGCCTGGTGTGCGTCGATGCTCTCCATGATCCTGTCGTGAGAAGCGGCAGCCGTCAGCGCCTCGTTCTCTGCCTGGATCCGTACGAGCTCGGATTCCAGGTCCTGTACGCGCTGCTGGAGCCGTCGCATCTCGGCGAGGAGTCGCGGGTCGGAGCCGCCGACGTAACCGAGAAGCGCCTTTGCCATGATGGATGGTCCTCCACACTGAGTGACCGACCGAATCGGTGGTGGGTCGTGAGGGATTCGCACCCGGAGTGCTTGGCACACTCGAGTGTTGCTCTGCTATTGCTACATGCCAAACAGCTAAGGTGCGCGGGGCTTTCAGCGTCTCACCAAAAAGTTTGACGGTCAACACGATCACGCCCCGGATTGGCGGGCAACCCGGCAGCGCGCGGCCGGAAAGCGGCGGCGCTGCGACTCCTGCGGGACCCGAAGGGCGTGGCGATCATCCTTACGTGCGGAGCCTGCCACCGCAAGCGGTTCTTGGCAACCACCAGGTCATTTCTGCTCGGGGCAGCTGCCTGTGGCATGTTCTTCCGCCTCGGCCTGCGGGAATTCACAGAACGGACTCAGCGGATGGCGAAGCTCTCGTAGCCGCCGCGGGGTGTGTCCCAGATCTCGGTGACGCCATCCACCTGCCCGGGCGTGTCGCCGCCTTGCAGCCACTTCAGCAGTCCCTCGCACGCCTCGCGCGACCCTTCGGCGACGACCTGAACGCGCCCGTCCGCCAAATTGAGAGCAAAACCACTCAGGCCGCCGATCTCGAGCGCCTTCGCCCGCGTGAACCAGCGGAAACCCACGCCCTGCACGTATCCGCGCACCCAGGCGACCAGCCGAACATCGTCACTCATACGTGCAACCTAACCGGCCAATGTCTCTCCGGACACTTCGTCCCCGGGTGCCATGGGGTACCGTCCCCACCCAATGAATCTCATATGAAACTCACTCGATCGGGTGAGTCGGGTTATCCGCAAGATCGTATGAGTGGGGTTGACCGCGAGGACGAGGAAGGCCAGGACATGGGACGCCACCGACGCGCCGCCACGGGCCGCGCCACGGAGGTCACGCAAGGGCAGGGCTCGTACACCGGGAGCCATGACCCGCGTGACTCGTACGCGGGCGAGCGCCCCACGATGGGCATCGCGCCCTATCTGAACCCGGAGGCGTACGCCGAGGCCTACGACAAGGCCGAGGCCTATCTGTACGCGACCGACGACGACTACGCCCGGACCACCGGCACGCTCCCCGTCCAGGACGGCGGGTTCACCCCGTCGGGCGGGGCGTCCCGGGGCCACCGCCGGAAGAAGAGGGCCGCGACCCCCGTGCGTACGGGACTGCTCGGCGTGTCCGCCGCGGTCGCCCTCGGCACGGTCGCGGTGTCCACCGGTGCGGTGCCCGGCCTCGACAACTACCGGCTCGGCGGTGGCACCAGCAGCGGCGGCGACAAGGTGCAGGCCGCGAGCTCGCCCAGCAACACGGCGGCCGAGCAGGGCGGCACCTCCGGCAGCGCCGAGAGCACCCGGACCGGCGAGTCCTCGACCAGCCGCGGCACCGGCCGCCCGGCCTCGCCGGCGAGCCCGTCCACCTCCACCTCCACCTCCGCTTCCGCCTCCACCTCGCCCTCCACCTCGTCGTCTCCCACGAAGACGAAGACGCCGTCGAAGAAGCCGGCCGCGAAGACCACACCGTCCGAGTCGAAGAGCACGCCCAGCCGCAGGGCGGGCAAGGCGCCGACGAGGAGCGCCGAGCCGGGGACGGTGTCGGCGGAGGCCGCCGTGGAGGCGGAGGTGCTGAGGCTGGTCAACGAGGACCGGGCCAGGGCCGGCTGCAGCGCCCTGTCCGCGAACAGCTCGCTGACGCGGCTGGCCGAGTCCTTCAGCGCGGACATGGCCACGCGGGGCTTCTTCGACCACACCGACCCGGACGGCGCCACCCCCTGGGACCGCGCCGCGAAGGCCGGCATCACCGGCCTCGGCGGCGAGAACATCGCGCGGGGCCAGGCCGACGCGGTCTCGGTGATGGAGTCCTGGATGAACAGCCCGGGCCACCGCGCCAACATCCTGAACTGCGACTTCAAGACCCTGGGGGTCGGTGTCCACTACGGGTCCGGTGGCCCCTGGTGGACGCAGGACTTCGGGTACTAGCCGCGGGACTGCGGCCACCGGTCGTACCCGTTACGCGGCGACGCGCCCCCGGGCGAACACCCGCGCCGTCTCCGTCACCCGGCGCCCCAGGTGCTCCGCCGTGGCCAAGTCCGCCTTGTGCACGGCCTCCGGGCCCTCGTCGACGTTGGTCTGCGCCGCCGCGCCCAGGAAGACGCCGAGGCGGTTGAGGTCGGTCTCGGCGCCCGTGCTGCTGTTCCAGCCGGGCAGCAGGCCGAGGCTGACCCAGTTCATGCCGAGCTGGGCGGCCAGGATCTGGAAGAACTGCAGGGTGTGCAGCTTGTCGCCGCTCTTGGAGCCGGAGTTGGTGAAGCCGGCCGCCAGCTTGTCCTTCCACGCCTGGGTGGCCCAGCGTGCCGAGGTCGCCTCGGCGAAGGCGTGGAAGGCGCCGGACGCGGTGCCCATGTAGGTGGGCGAGCCGAAGACGATGGCGTCCGAGGCGTCGAGAACCGCCCACTCCTCCTCGGTGATCCCGTCGACCTTGATCAGGTGCACCTCGGCGCCGGCCTCGGCCGCACCGGCGCGGACGGCCTCGGCGAGGACGGCGGTGTGGCCGTAGCCGGAGTGGTAGGCGATGGAGACAACAGGGGTGGTCACGAGCAGTACTCCTCGAATGAGCAGTTCAACAACAGTAACCACAGGAAAGCACTAACCCTGAGTTAGTGCAACCTGATGGTTAGCGCTGCCTTCGAGTACGCTTGAGGTATGACCGTCACGCAGGAGAGCGCGGAGGATCAGCACCTCCCGTACAACGTGTTCGCCAAGGCCTGCCCCTCGCGCGGCACCCTGGAGCACGTCACCGGCCGCTGGGGATCACTGACCCTCGGCGCGCTGCACGAGGGCTCGTTGCGTTTCAACGAGTTGCGCCGCCGGGTCGACGGCGTGAGCGAGAAGATGCTGTCCCAGACCCTGCAGGCGCTGGAGCGCGACGGCCTGGTGCACCGCGAGGCCCAGCCGACGAACCCGCCCCGGGTGGACTACGAACTGACCCCGCTGGGCCGCGAGGTGGCGACCCGTCTGCTGGACCTCATCCACTGCGTGGAGGGCCGGATGGACGACGTCCTGGCCGCCCGGGAGAACTACGACGTCACGCGCGGCGCCCGCTGACACTTCGGGCAGAAGTAACTGGAGCGGTTCATCCAGGGCCGGCGGCGCATGGGGGTCGCGCATCGCCGGCACGGCAGACCCTCGCGGCCGTAGGCGTCCAGGGAGCGGTCGAAGTAGCCCGACTCGCCGTTGACGTTGACGTAGAGGCTGTCGAAGCTGGTCCCGCCCACGGCGAGGGCCTCGTTCATCACGTCCCGGATGTGACCGAGGAGTTCCGTGGTGCGCGGGCGCGTGAAGGTGGTGGTGGGGCGCTCGTAGTGCAGGCGGGCGCGCCACAGGGCCTCGTCCGCGTAGATGTTGCCGACGCCGCTGATCAGCGACTGGTCCAGCAGGGCCCGCTTGATGGTGGTCCGCTTCCGGCGCAGCGCCCGGTGGAAGGCCTCGTCGTCGAAGAGCGGGTCGAGGGGGTCGCGGGCGATGTGCGCGATGACGTCCGGCAGACCGTCGGTGGTGGTGTCATGCAGCGACAGGCCGCCGAAGGTGCGCTGGTCGACGAAGCGGAGTTCGGTGCCCAGGCCGTCGGCGAAGCGGACGCGGATCCTGAGGTGCTTCTCGTCCGGCGCGGCCTCCGGCTGGACCAGCAGCTGCCCGCTCATGCCGAGGTGGGCCAGCACCGCCTGCCGGGTGTCCTCCAGCGGCAGCCACAGGTACTTGCCGCGGCGGCTGGGCGTGCCCACGCGATGCCCCTTGAGGCGGTGCGCGAAGTCGTCGGCACCGGCCAGGTGACGGCGTACGGCACGCGGGTGCAGCACCTCGGCGTCGGCGACGGCGCGGTGGGCGACCCACCGCTCCAGGCCACGCCGTACGACCTCGACCTCGGGCAACTCGGGCATCGGGACCCCCGTGACAAGCGGTGGATGAAAGCCGAGCGCCCGCCCCTGGGCGGGGACGGGCGCTCGGGTCCTGCTGTTCGGTCAGGCGGAGGCCGACGTCTCGTCGGCTTCGGCAGCGGCGTCGATGTCGACGGCATCGGCCGTCGCCTTGGCGCGCTCGTCCGCCGCGGCCCGGATGGACCGCCACGCGGATTCCGCGGCCTGCTGCTCCGCCTCCTTCTTGCTGCGGCCGGTGCCGGTGCCGTACGAGACGCCTCCGACGCGGGCGGCAGCAGTGAAGGTCTTCTCGTGGTCGGGACCGGTCTCCGTGACCAGGTACTCGGGCACGCCGAGCCCTTCGGTCGCGGTGAGCTCCTGGAGACTGGTCTTCCAGTCCAGGCCGGCACCGAGGTTGGAGGACTTCTCGATCAGCGGGTCGAAGAGCCGGTGCACCAGCTCGGACGCCGAATCGAGGCCCTGGTCGAGATAGACCGCGCCGATCACCGCTTCCAGGGTGTCGGCGAGGATGGACGCCTTGTCCCGGCCACCCGTGCCCTCTTCACCACGGCCGAGCCGGATGAAGGAACCGAGTTCGAGGCCACGGCCGACCTCCGCCAGCGCACGCGAGTTGACCACCGCGGCCCGCAACTTGGCCAGCTGGCCTTCGGGCAGGTCGGGGTGGGTGCGGTACAGCGTGTCCGTGACCACCAGGCCGAGCACGGAGTCCCCGAGGAACTCCAGACGCTCGTTGGTGGGCAGACCGCCGTTCTCGTACGCGTACGAACGGTGGGTCAGCGCACGCACCAGAAGGGCGGACTCGAGTTTGTACCCGAGCCGCCCTTCCAACAGCGTGTGGGACGAGGCCGTGTTGTCCGCTGAGTTCTTCTTCGGCGTGGACACAGTGCCTCTCACCAGCCGCTCAGACCTCGAGGACCTGGCGCTTGTTGTAGGTGCCGCAAGACGGGCACGCGATGTGCTGCAGCTTGGGCTCGTGGCAGCGCTCGCACGCAACCAGGGTGGGGACCGCAGCCTTCCACTGCGACCGGCGGTGGCGCGTGTTGCTGCGCGACATCTTCCGCTTCGGAACAGCCACGGCTACTTCTCCTGCTTCTCGTCGACGCCCGCTTCGGCGCCGCTCATCTCGTCCTTCTCGCCGTCCTGCATGGTGCCGGCGAGTCCCTGCAAAGCCGCCCAACGGATGTCGACGGCGTCATGGTGGTGGTCCGGGTCGTCCGCGAGCCGCGCTCCGCACTCGGAGCACAGGCCCGGACAGTCGTCCTGGCACACCGGCTGCATCGGCAGTGCGAGCACCACCGCATCACGCAGCACTGATTCGAGGTCGAAGAGTCCGTCCTCGAGGAAGAGCCTGTCCTCGTCGTCCTCTTCGTCGACGGCGTCTTCGTCGGACCGGGCTTTCGCACGGCCCCGCTCGTCGGCGTCGGGGTACGAGAACATCTCCTGGAAGTCCGCTTCGAGCTCCAGCCCGACCGGCTCCAGACACCTTACGCACTCCCCCTCGGCCGTTGCACGGGCGGTGCCTGTGACAAGCACCCCTTCCATGACCGACTCGAGCCGGAGTTCGAGCTCCACCGGGGCGCCTTCCGGCACTCCGATGACCTCCTGGATACCGAGATCCTTGGGGGCGTCGACCGTACGGGTCAGGCGCTGCAGCGCACCAGGACGCCGCCCCAGCTCGTGTGTGTCGAACACGAGGGGGTTGCGGTGGTCGAGGCGCGCGTTGGAGGCCATTCCTGCTTTCGATCTTCGAGCTCAGAGGGACGCCGCCCTGAAGGTGTCGCCGGGCAGCGTTGATCGCGGACGTAGACGCGACCGAAGAGCCAGGATACTGGACCTTTCGCTGACGGCCCAATCGGGTCCGTCGTTACAGGCCGCGCTCCTGCTCGTACGCCCGCAGCTGCTCGGCGCTGATCATGCTGGTGTCGAAGAGACTGGTCTCGTCGAGGGCGTAGCCCTGCTGGGGCTGCGGCTGCGGCTGCTGGGGCTCGTGGGCCTGCTGATCCTGGTTCGGGTCGTAGGCGGACTGCTGGTCGTAGCCCTGATAGGCGGCGTACGGGTCGGCCTGCTGGTAGCCGTACGGGTCCTGCTGGCCGTAGCCGTGCTGTTGCGGGAAGCCGCCGTACGGGTCGGGCTGCTGCTGGTAGCCGTAGGCCGGCTGCTGCTCGTACTGCGGCTGCGCCGGCTGCTGCGGCTGTTCGGCCCGGGCGTCCTGCTCGGCGAGGGCCGCGAGGTCGGCGAGGTAGTCGGCGTCGCTGGAGTGCTGCCGGGTGGTGGAGTCGCCGGCGAGGGCGCCGAGGTCGTCGGTGGCGATGCGGCCGTGCAGCTTCTGACGGCCCCGGCCGACGGCCTCCAGGGTCTTGGCGAGGACCGCCTCGAAGGCGCCGAGCTTGGTGTCCACGTAGGCGTCGGCGTCGCGGCGCAGGGTCTCCGGGTCGTGGCTGCGCTCGGGGGCGTCCTCGTCCTCGTAGCCGTTCTCGTCCAGGCCCGGCCCGGTGCCCAGCAGCTTCTCGCGCCCGCGGCCGACCGAGCCGAGGGTCTTGGTGAGGACGACCTCGAAGTTGGCGAGCTTGGAGTCGACGTAGTCGTCGGCCTCGGCGCGGATCTCCTCGGCCTCCTTGCGGGCCTCGGCCAGGATCCGGTCGGCCTCGGCCTGGGAGCGGCGGGCGACCTCCGTGCCGGAGACCAGCGAGCCGCGCTCGGCGTGCGCGCTCTCGATGATCCGCTCGGCCTCCAGGCGGGCCTGCTCGACCATCTGCTCGCGGTCGCCGATCAGCTCCTGGGCCTGCGCGAGGGAGCCGGGCAGGGCCTGGCGGACCTCTTCGAGCAGCGCGAGCAGCTCGGCGCGGTTGACCACGCACGAGGCCGACATGGGCATGGACCGGGCGCCGGAGACCGTGGTGACGATCTCGTCGAGCTTCTTCTGGACGTCCACCTGTGCTCGCCACTCTCTACAGCTGTGTTGGCAACGGACGGGACGACTGTACGACCCCGGGGTGGCCGCCCGACACCGGATGACGGGTTGTCAGGCGGTCAGTCCTTCCTGAGACGCTCGCCGAGGGCTTCGAGGACCGCCGGGGGCACCAGGTGGGAGACGTCGCCGCCCCAGGTGGCGACCTCCTTGACCAGGGAGGAGGAGAGGAAGCTGTAGGTGGGGTTGGTCGGCACGAAGAGCGTCTCGACGCCGGAGAGGCCGTTGTTCATCTGGGCCATCTGCAGCTCGTAGTCGAAGTCGCTGACGGCGCGCAGGCCCTTGACGATGGCGGGGATGTCGCGCTGCTTGCAGAAGTCGACGAGGAGGCCGTGGAAGGCCTCGACGCGGACGTTCGCGTACTCGGCGGTGACCCGGCGGATCAGGTCGATCCGCTCGTCGATCTCGAACAGGCCCTTCTTGGCCTTGTTGATCATCACCGCGACGTAGACCTCGTCGTAGAGACGGGAGGCGCGGGAGATGATGTCGAGGTGTCCGTTGGTGATCGGGTCGAACGACCCGGGACAGACGGCACGGCGCACTTGTGGTCCCTCGCTCTCCGGTCCGGTCATCGTGCGTCTTCGCACGTTGAGGCGGCGCGACCGTACCAAAACGTTCCCTCGCCGTAGCGACGGGCCCGGATGGCCTCGAAGCCGTCCGGCCAGTGGAATTCGCCGCCTCTGGTGCTGCGCTCCACGGTGACGAGGGCTTCCTCCGCGAGCCACCCCTGCGTGCGGAGTGTGAGCAGAATCTCGCGAAGATCGTCGTCGGTGACGGCGTAGGGCGGGTCGAGGAAGACGAGGTCGTACGGCTCCGCCGGCGCCGGTGACTGGATGATCTGCTCCGCTTTGCCCGCCCTGACCTCGGCGCCGGGGAGGCCGAGGCTCTTGACGTTCTCCCGGACGGTGCGGGCCGCTCGCGCGTCGGCTTCGACGAGGAGTGTGTGCCCCGCCCCTCTGGAGAGCGCCTCCAGGCCGACGGCCCCGGATCCGGCGTACAGATCGAGAACGCGCTCTCCCGCGAGCGGGCCGCCGAGCAGGGACTGCCAGGTGGAGAAGAGGCCCTCGCGTGCGCGGTCCGAGGTCGGGCGGGTGCCTGTCCCCGGCGGGACGGCCAGTCGGCGTCCGCCGGCCGCGCCGGCGATCACGCGAGTCATCTCAGGTCCTTGTCGGTGTGCTCGGATGGTGGCCGTTCCCAGTCTGTCAGCCCTTCTCCAGGTACTGCTCCCGCTCGTCGTCCAGCAGGGCCTCCAGGGCCGTCCGCAGTGCGGGCAGTCGCTCCAGGTCGGGGTCGGCCGCGACCACCGCCGCCGCCTCCGCGCGGGCCTCCGCGATGATCTCCTCGTCCTCGATGACGGCGAGGACCCGCAGGCTGGAGCGGACGCCGGACTGAGCCTGGCCGAGCACGTCGCCCTCGCGGCGCTGTTCCAGGTCGATACGGGAGAGCTCGAAGCCGTCCAGGGTGGTGGCGACGGCGTTCAGCCGCTGGCGGGCGGCGCTCGCCTCGGGCATCTCGGTGACCAGCAGGCACAGGCCGGGCGCCGAGCCGCGGCCGACGCGGCCGCGCAGCTGGTGGAGCTGGGAGACGCCGAACCGGTCCGCGTCCATGATCACCATCGCGGTGGCGTTCGGGACGTTCACACCGACCTCGATGACGGTCGTGGCGACCAGGACGTCGGTCTCCCCGGCGGCGAAGCGGCGCATGACCGCGTCCTTGTCGTCGGGGTGCATCCGGCCGTGCAGGACCTCCACCCCCAAACCCTTGAGGGGGCCCTTCTCCAACTGCTGGGCCACGTCGAGGACGGCCAGCGGAGGGCGCTTCTCGGCCTCGTCCTCGGGGGACTTCTGCTTCTTCGCGGCCTTGGGGTCGTCCTCCTCGTCGCCGATGCGCGGGCAGACGACGTACGCCTGATGGCCGTTGCCCACCTCCTCGCGCACCCGTTCCCACGCGCGGGCCAGGAAGTGCGGCTTGTCGGCGGCCGGGACGACATGGCTGGCGATCGGCGAGCGGCCG
Source organism: Streptomyces sp. NPDC039424 (assembly GCF_055639495.1). NCBI lineage: Bacteria > Bacillati > Actinomycetota > Actinomycetes > Kitasatosporales > Streptomycetaceae > Streptomyces > Streptomyces sp. NPDC039424. The sequence goes on along the minus strand of NZ_JBVKAI010000014.1, from coordinate 37,698 downwards.
GCCGGGAGCTGGTCGAGGACGGAGGTCTCCAGGTCGCCGAAGACGGTCATGGCGACCGTGCGCGGGATCGGCGTAGCGGTCATGACGAGCAGGTGCGGCGGCTGCTTTCCCTTGCCGCGCAGGGCGTCGCGCTGTTCGACGCCGAATCGGTGCTGTTCGTCCACGACGACCAGCCCGAGGTCGTGGAACTGCACCTTGTCCTCGATCAGCGCGTGCGTGCCGATCACGATCCCCGCCTCTCCGGTGGCGAGGTCGAGCAGCGCCCGGCGGCGAGCGGCGGCGCCCATCGAGCCGGTGAGCAGCACCACCTTGGTGGCGTGCTCGACGCCGCCCAGCATGCCTCCCTCCGCCAGCTCGCCCATCATCTCGGTGACCGACCGGTGGTGCTGCTGGGCGAGCACCTCGGTGGGCGCGAGCATGGCGGCCTGGCCGCCCGCGTCGACGACGGCGAGCATGGCGCGCAGGGCGACCAGCGTCTTGCCCGAGCCCACCTCGCCCTGGAGCAGCCGGTGCATCGGGTGTTCGGTGGCGAGGTCGTCGAAGATGTCCCGGGAGACCCGCTGCTGGCCCTCGGTGAGGGTGAAGGGGAGGCGGTCGTCGAAGGCGGTCAGCAGGCCGTCGGGGAGCGGTGTGCGGGCGACCGCCGGGAGCTGGGCGTCGGCGTGCCGGCGGCGGGCCAGGGCGACCTGGAGCACGAAGGCCTCGTCCCACTTGAGGCGGGCGCGGGCGTCGGCGATGTCGGCCTTGGTGTGCGGGCGGTGGATCTTGAGGAGGGCCTCGGGGAGGGAGACCAGGGCGCGGCCCTCGCGGAGGCTGTCCGGGAGGGGGTCCACGGCTTCCTGGGCGCTGGGCAGCGCCGTCTGGATGGCCTTGCCGATCTTCCAGGACTCCAGTTTGGCGGTGGCCGGGTAGATGGGGATGAGGGCCCCGGCCCAGGTCTCGACCGCCTCCTCGCTGTCACTCTTCAGCAACTCGTACGCCGGATGGGCGAGTTGCAGTCGGCGGTTGAACACGGAGACCTTGCCCGCGAACATCGCGCGCGTGCCCGGCAGCAGCTCCTTGTGAGGCTTGTGAACGCCGTTGCCGAAGAAAACGAGTTGGAGCCGGCCACTGCCGTCCGTGATCGTCACCTCCAGGCGCTGGCCCTTGCCGCGCGGGGCCTTGGCGGAGGCGAAGGAGTGCAGGCGGGCGTCGGCGACCTGCGCGACCACCGTGACGTGCTCGTCCATGGGGAGGTCGGCGAGGTGGGTGAGCTGCCCGCGCTCCTCGTATCTGCGCGGGTAGTGGTGCAGGAGGTCGCCGACGGAGTGCAGGCCGAGGTGCTCGGCCATCACCTTCGCGGTGGCGGGGCCGAGCACTGACTTCAGCGGTTGTTTCAGTGGTTCTTCCAGTGCGGGCACGAGATCCATTGCACACCACGGCACTGACATTGCCGTATACGTACTGGGAAACCCCTGGTCAGGCGGGCTGTTCGGGCTCTAGGATGGCGCGCTCCGGCCATCCCCCCGCGGTCACCTCCCCACCAAGGGACCGCCCGACCCCGCGCCGTCGCGAAGTCCCCCCACCGGCGGCGCTGCGACGATGGACTCCCAGACCTCACAGTCATCCCAGGCATCACAGTCACCTCACACGTTCCAGGTCGACCTGCGTGGTCTGGTGGACCTGCTCTCCCATCACCTCTACTCCAGCCCCAAGGTCTACCTGCGCGAGCTGCTGCAGAACGCGGTGGACGCCATCACCGCCCGGCGCGCCGAGCAGCCCGACGCCCCGGCGCGGGTCCGGCTGTACGCGGACTCGCCGGAGGGCGCCGCCCTGCGGGTGGAGGACACCGGCGTCGGGCTCACCGAGTCCGACGTGCACAGCCTGCTGGCGACCATCGGCCGCAGCTCCAAGCGCGCGGAGGGGCTGCAGGAGGCCCGCTCGGACTTCCTGGGCCAGTTCGGCATCGGCCTGCTGGCCTGCTTCGTGGTCGCCGAGCGGATCCGGGTGGTCAGCCGCAGCGCCCGTACGCCCGACGCGCCGCCCGTGGAGTGGACGGCGAGCGACGACGGCTCCTACACCGTGCGGACGCTGCCCGACGAGGCCCGGCCCGAACCGGGCACGACCGTGCACCTCGTCGCACGGGCGGGCGCCGGGGAGTGGCTGTCGCCAGGGCGCGTCCTGACGCTGGCCCGGGACTTCGGCTCGCTGCTGCCGTACGACGTCCGGGTGGGCGAGGAGGCGGTCACCGACCTGCCCGCGCCCTGGGACCGCCCGTACCCCTCCCCCGCCACCCGCCGGGTCGCCCTGGCCCGGCACTGCCACGACACCTTCGGCTTCACCCCGCTGGACTCCATCGAGCTGGACGTGCCGCTGGCCGGGATCCGCGGGATGGCGTACGTGCTGCCGTCGGCGGTCAGCCCGGCCCAGCGTGCCGGGCACCGCGTGCACCTGAAGGGCATGCTGCTGACCGAGCGGGCCGAACAGCTGCTGCCGGACTGGGCGTTCTTCGTGCGCTGCGTCCTGGACACCGACAGCCTCAGGCCCACGGCCTCGCGCGAGTCGCTGTACGAGGACGAGACGCTGGCCGCCGTACGGGAAGCGCTCGGCGAAAGGATTCGGTCCTGGCTGACCGGCCTGGCCGCGGGCGATCCGGAACGGCTGGCCGCGTTCCTGTCCGTGCACCACCTGGGCGTGAAGTCCCTCGCCCGGCACGACAAGGAGATGCTGCGCACGATGCTGCCGTGGCTCCCCTTCGAGACCACGGACGGGCAGCTGTCCCTGGAGGAGTTCGCGCAGCGCCACCCGGTGGTGCACTTCACGCGCACGGTCGAGGAGTACCGGCAGGTCGCGCCGATCGCCTCCGCGCAGGGCGTCGGGGTGGTCAACGGCGGCTACACCTACGACAGCGAGCTGGTCGAGGCGCTGCCGTCGGTGCGCCCGGGGACGGTGGTCGCCGAGCTGGACGCGGACACCGTGACCGCCCACCTGGACGCGGTCGACCCGGCGGAGGAGCTGGCCCTGTCCGGGTTCCTGGCCGCCGCGCGGGCCGGACTCGACCCGCTGGGCTGCGACGTCGTCCTGCGCGCCTTCCATCCCCTCTCGGTGCCCGCGCTGCACCTGGACGACCGGGCGGCCCGCCACGAGCAGGCCCGCGCGGAGGCGGAGGCGCAGGCCGACGACCTGTGGGCGGGCATCCTCGGCTCGCTGCGCGGCAGCGCCCCGCGCGCGCGTCTGGTGCTCAACCACCTCAACCCGCTCATCCGGCGGATCAGTTCCCTGAAGGACCCGGAGCTGATCGGCACCGCGACCGAGTCGCTGTACGGGCAGGCGCTGCTGATGGCGCAGCGCCCCCTCAGACCCGCGGACTCCGCACTGCTCAACCGCGCGTTCATCGGCCTTCTGGAATGGGCCACTCACGGGGAATCCGCACACGGGGAGGACGGTCACCGATGACCGGGATCACGGACTTCGACGCGCTGCGCCGGGCGATGGCGGAGAACTCCGAGCAGCCGGAGGGCCCGGCCCGCAACGCGCGCGCGGAGCAGCTGCTCGCCGAGGCGGAGAAGCTGGACATCCCACTCGCCGTGATCGAGGCGCTCGGACACCAGCTGAAGGTCTACAACTACAGCTCCGAGAAGGACAAGATGTTCGTCCCGTTCGCGCGGCTGCTGCGCCTGTGGGACGAGCACCCCGAGGACTTCGACGAGTACGAGACCCACTCGCTGCACTGGGTCTTCAAGTGGGTGTCGGCGGGCATGCTGGACCAGCCGCACGTCCCGCTGGCCTCCGTCGAGAAGTGGCTCGGCGAGATGGAGCACCGCTACCGGCTGGCCGGACACTCCGAACGGGCCGTGCGCAGCGCCGAGTTCAGCGTCGCCGCGCACATCGGGGACCTGGAGCGCGCCCAGCGGGCGTACACGGCCTGGCTGGCCGCCGACCGGGACCGGATGGCCGACTGCCACGCCTGCGAGCTGCACGGGCAGGGGACGTGGCAGGTCAAGAGCGGCCGGGACGCGGAGGCGCTCGACCTGTGGAGGCCGGTCCTGGAGGGCGAGTACAGCTGCGCCCACGAGCCGCACAGCGTCCTCGCCTCCTCCCTGGCGCCGCTGCTGCGGCTGGGCCGTCTGGACGAGGCCCGCGCCCACCACCTGCGCGGCTTCCGGATGGTGCGGCCGATGGAGAGCATGCGCGGCGCCTACGCGGACCATGTGGAGTTCTGCGCGCTGACCGGGAACGAGGCGCGCGCCCTGGAGCTGCTGGCGGAGCGGCCGGCGTACTTCACGGACACCGGGCATCCGCGCAGCCGGCTGGACTTCATGGCGGTGGTGGCGCTGCTCATGGACCGCCTGACCGAGCTGGGGCTGGGCGGGCAGCGGGTGCCGGGCCCGGCCGGGCGGACGTGGACCGCGCGGGAACTCGCCGCCCACGCGCGCGAGGAGGCCCTCGGCCTGGCCGCGCGGTTCGATCTGCGCAACGGCACCTCGTACGTCGGTGACCGGGCACGCGCGCGCATGGCGCAGCGCCCACTGGTGGAGCGGCTGCCGCTGGGAGTGCGCACGACCGCCTCGCCCGCCCCCGTGGCCCGCCCGGCCGCCACGGTTTCTCCGGTCGCGGTCCCGGAGACGGACGGACCGGACCTGCCCGCGCTGCTCGCCGAGGCACGGCGGCTGTCGGACACGCTCCAGCCGCACGCCCTCCAGGCGTGGGCGGCGGTCGCCCGGGCCGCCGAGGGTGTCGAGCTGGACGCGCGGGACCGCGCCGAGATCGCCGACCACGAGGCGATGGGCCTCGGCCCCGAGGGCGCCGGGCTGTTCGAGCGGGCCGCCGAGCTGTACGCGGAGGCGGGCGACCCCGGTGAGGCGCTGGCGGCACACGCGCGTGCCGCCTACGTACGCGCCCTGTCGGGCCAGGTCGACGAGGCGCTGGCGGCGGTCGCCGAGCCGTACGAGCGGGTCCTCGCCCTCTACGCCGAGGACGCCGCCGGTCTGCGGCAGGCGGCGTCCGTGCTGACGAGCCGGGCGCGGATCCTGATGCGCCGGGTGCACGAGGACGCGCAGGGCTCCGTGCCCGAGGCCGAGCAGGCGGTCCGGGAGCTGCTGGCGCTCGTCGACGGGTACGTCGGGGACGAGGTGCGGCTGGTGTCCCGGGCGGCCGAGGCGCGGGCGATGCTGGCGGAGATCGCGGAGCACTCCGGGGACGCGGAGCGGGCGGCGGAGCTGTTCCGGCGGGCCGCGGCGGAGTTCGTCGGGGCGGGCCTGCCGTGGTTCGCGGTGGAGTACGAGGTGCGGGTGGCCGCCTTCGCCCACGAGCGCGGCGACATGACGGAGGCAGAACGGGCGCTGCGGGCCGCCCTGGAGCACGGCGGACCGTACGTGGAGGCGACCGGGCGGGCCCAGCTGCACCTCCAGCTGGCCGAGGTCGTCGGCGGCCGGGGTGCCGTCGCGGAGGCGGCGGAGCACGCCCTGGAGGCGGCGCACTGGGCCGACGAGGCGGGCGAGGGCGCCACCTTCGGTGCCTGGGCGCGCCACCAGCTGGGCGGCTTCCTGCTGCGGCAGGAACGGTACGCGGAGGCCGCCGAGGTGCTGGAGTCGGCGCTGCCCGATCTGTCCGCCGAGACGCACGGCGACGGCGCGATCGTGCAGACGCGCTGGTGGCTCGGGGACTGCCTGAGCGAACTGGGTGAGCACCGGGCGGCGGCCGAACACCGGCTCAAGGCCGCCGAGATCGCCCGGCACTGGCCCGAGCAGCAGGACCACGCCACCCTCGCCCACCTGGCCGCCGAGTCCCTCGGGCAGGCCGGGCTGCCCGCCGACGCGGACCGGGCCTACGCGCGCGCGGGCGACCTGTGGCGCTCCCTGGGCAACGTCCACGGCCTGGTGCGCAGCCTGCGCGCCCGCGCCTGGCTGGCGCTGCGCACCGAGGCCGGGCTCGACGGGGCGCGGCAGTGGATGGCGGACGCGGTCCGGGAGTGCGCGGCGGCACTGGAGGCGGCCGACGACCCGGAGACCCTGGAGCGGCTCACCGCCGAACTCGGTCACACCCACCGGCAGTACGGCGACCTGCTGGCCCGCTCGGCGCCCGAGGACGCCGACGACGGCGCGATCCGGGCCGCGTTCGAGGACGCCCTGTCCCAGATGACGCGGGCGGTCGCGGTGTTCACCTCACTGGGCGCGGGGGGCCTGCACAGCCGGACCGGCGCCGAGCTGGCCGCGGGCTGGCTGGAGGCCGACCTGAGCCGTCCCGCCGACGCGGCGGCACGCGCGCGTGCGGTCCTGGCGGCGTACGCGGCATACGAGGAGTACGAGAAGTACGAGGCGTACGACGGGGCGGGCGGCGCGGACGAGACCGTAGAGGCCCGGCGGGCGGAGGCGGAGCAGCTGCTGGACCTGCTGCCGGACCAGCGGCCCTGAGAAGGCGGAAGGGTTCTTCTACTCCACCCCGATGAGGAGCAGCGCCCCCTGTCGGCCGCCCCGGTACACCACCGTGTCGACGGCGAGGTACGTCTCCCGTACGCGTGCCTCCAGCCGCTCGGCGACGGTCCGCGGCGCCTCGTCGCCGACGACGAGGGTGACCAGCTCGCCGCCGGCCTGGAGCATGCGGTCCAGCACGGTCTCGGCGGTGGCGGTGACGTCCGAGCCGATCACCGCCACGTCGCCGTCGATGAGGCCCAGCACGTCGCCGGCCTGGCAGATGCCGGCCATGGTCCAGGACTGGCGTTCGGCGACGGCGACCTCGGCGTAGCGGGTGGCGCCCGCCGCCGAGGTCATCTGGACGACGTCCTCGTCGAAGCGGCGCTCCGGTGCGTGCACCGCCAGCGCGGCGATCCCCTGGACCGCCGAGCGGGTCGGGATGAGGGCGACGCGGACGCCCTCCGCGCGGACCTGCTCGGCCGCGGCGGCGGCCGTGTGGCGCAGCTCCGCGTCGTTGGGCAGCAGTACGACCTCGCGCGCGTGGGCACGGCGTACGGCCTGGACGATCTCCCCGCTGGCGGGCGGCTCACCGGGGCGGGCGAGCACGGTGGTGGCGCCGGCCTCGGCGTACAGCCCGGCCAGGCCGGCGCCGGGCACGACGGCCACCACCGCGCGCTGGACCGGCTCGCGGGGCGGCGGCTCGGCACCGGTGTGCACGTCCCCGAGCCCGAAGTGGGTGATCCGGATCCGGTACGGCCGCCCGGCCTCGACGCCCGCCTCCACGGCGGCGCCCGCGTCGTCGACGTGCACATGGACGTTCCACAGTCCGTCGCCGCCGACCACGACGAGGGAGTCCCCGAGCCGGTCGAGCCGCTCCCGCAGCCGGGCCACGGCGGCGTCCTCCGCCTCCAGCAGGTAGATCACCTCGAAGGCGGGGCCTCCGGCCGAGGCGCAGTCCTCCGGCTCGGCGTGCTTCTGCGCCTCGGTTCGCTCCCTCGCCTCGGCGTGCTCCTCCGTCTCGGCGTGCGCCACGCGCGCGTGCGGCAGGTACGGCGCCAGGGCCCCCGGCGCTTCCCCCGTGAACGTCTCCACCAGCGCCCCGAGGACCACCACCAGCCCCCGCCCGCCGGCGTCGACCACTCCGGCCCGCTCCAGCACGGCCAGCTGCCCCGGAGTCGCCGCCAGGGCCGCGCACGCCCCCTCGTAGGCCGCCCGCGCCACGCTTCCGCAGTCGCCCCCGGCCCCGTCGGCGGCGTCGGCGGCGGCGGAGGCCACCGACAGGACCGTCCCCTCGACGGGACGGGCCACCGCGTGGTGGGCGGCGTCGGCGGCGTGCCGCAGGGCGAGCCGCAGCCCCTGTCCGTCCGTGTGAGACGGCTCACTCCCGGTCGCCAGCACCTGCGCCATGCCGCGCAGCAGCTGCGCCAGGATCGTCCCGGAGTTGCCCCGGGCCCCGATCAGGGCCCCGTGCGCCATCGCGCGCACCGCGTCCGCCAGCGACGGCCCCGAAGCGTCACCCGGTCCCACCGCGTGCCCGGCGAACACGGCCTCCACCGCCGCCGCCGACGACTCCAGGGTCAGGTACAGGTTCGTGCCGGTGTCCCCGTCCGCCACCGGATACACGTTGATCGCGTCGATCTCCTCACGCGAGCGCCCCAGCGCCCGCAACGCGAGACCGCACCAGGTACGCACCGCTAGAGCATCGAAGAATGTCTGCGGCACCTGCGCCACCTGCGCCTCCCTGAGCTGGCTGGACGTGGGAGGCAGCGTAGTCCGCCGGGCGCGGGCGCCTGAGCCGCCATGGTAGTTTCGTTGTACGGACGCAGTCGTTGTATGCTGCTCCGGTTGCCCGATCCTGATCGGGCCATTCCCCCTGGCAGCGCCACTCAAGATCTCAGGTCTTACGATCTCGATCCCGGCATGCCGGGATTTAACCGTAAGTGCATCTGAAGTCTTTGGAGTGACCCGTGGCTGCCAACTGCGACGTCTGCGGCAAGGGGCCGGGCTTCGGCAACAACATCTCGCACTCGCACCGCCGTACGTCCCGCCGCTGGAACCCGAACATCCAGCGAGTGCGTACCGTGGTGGGCGGGACGCCGAAGCGCGTGAACGCTTGCACCTCGTGCATCAAGGCCGGCAAGGTCTCGCGCTGACGCTCAGCTGAGCGCGCGGCCACTGCCGGATCGCTGCACTGAGCCGGTCCACCTCCGGGTGGACCGGCTTTTTGCCGTACCCGGGCGCACCCGGGCGTCCCTGAGCGTCCCGGGGATTCAGTCCCGGAACCGCCACCCGTGATCCACCGGCCCGATCCCCGCCCCCAGCGCGAACCCGGCCCGGATGGCCCCGGTGACGTACTCCTTCGCCTCCGCCACCGCCTGCGGCACCGACCGCCCCTTGGCCAGCCCCGCCGCTGTCGCCGAGGCCAGCGTGCACCCCGTACCGTGCGTGTGCCGGTTGTCGTGCCGGGGCGCCCGCAGCCAGTGCTCCCGCGAGCCGTCGGTCAGCAGGTCCACGGCGTCCCCGGACAGATGGCCGCCCTTGATCAGCACCCACCGCGGCCCGTACTCCAGCACGGCCGCCGCGGCATCGCGCAGGTCCTCCTCGGACTCGACCCGCACCCCCGTGAGTTGCGCCACCTCGTCCAGGTTGGGCGTCGCCACGGTCGCCACCGGCAGCAGCCTCGTCCGGACGGAGTCCAGCGCGGAGGCCGCCAGCAGCGGATCGCCGTGCTTGGAGACGCCCACCGGGTCCACCACCGCCGGCGCGTCCGTCCCGGCGATCAACTCGGCGACCGCCTCGACCAGTTCGGCCGAGGCGAGCATCCCGGTCTTCACGGCCTGCACGCCGATGTCGTCGACCACACTGCGGTACTGGGCCCGCACCGCCGCCACCGGCAGCTCCCAGGCACCCTGCACCCCCAGTGAGTTCTGCGCGGTGACCGCCGTGATCACGCTCATGCCGTGCACACCGAGCGCGAGCATCGTCTTGAGGTCGGCCTGGACGCCCGCGCCACCGCCGGAGTCGGAGCCGGCCACCGTGAGGACCCTGGGGATCACGGCTCGATGTCCCCGAAGTGGTCCCAGCCGCCCTTGCTGGTCCACGGCGCCCCGTCGACCGTCACCTGGGGCAGCGCCGAGGGGTTGAGCACCTCGCCGATCACCTTCCAGCGGGCCGGCAGCTTCACGTCCGGCGGGAAGGTCGCCACGATCGCGTGGTCCTCTCCCCCGGTCAGCACCCACTGCAGCGGATCGACGCCGACGGCCTGCCCGATGTCGTTCATCTGGGTCGGGACGTCGATGGCGCCGGAGCGGATGTCGATGCGGACCTTGCTGGCCTCCGCGATGTGCCCGAGGTCGGCGATCAGGCCGTCGCTGACGTCGCACATGGCGGTCGCCCCCAGGCCCGCCGCGGCCGGTCCCGCGTGGTACGGCGGTTCGGGGCGCCGGTGCGCCTCGACGAAGGCGCGCGGTGAGCGGAAGCCGCGGGCGAGGACCGCGTACCCGGCCGCGGACCAGCCCAGCCAGCCGGTCACCGCGACGAGGTCGCCGGGCTGCGCGCCCGCCCGGGTCACCGGCTCCTGGTTGCGCAGATCGCCCAGCGCGGTGATCGACACCATGATCGTGTCGCCGCGCACCACATCACCGCCGACCACGGAGGCGCCCGCGACCTGGCACTCGTCGCGCAGCCCGTCCATCAGCTCGGTCGGCCAGGTGACCGGGAGTTCGGCCGGCACGACCAGGCCCAGCAGCAGCGCGGTCGGTACGGCGCCCATGGCGGCGATGTCCGCGAGGTTCTGCGCCGCCGCCTTGCGGCCCACGTCGTATGCCGTGGACCAGTCGCGGCGGAAGTGCCGCCCCTCCAGCAGGATGTCGGTGCTCGCGACCACCCTGCGGTCGGGCGCGGCGACCACCGCGGCGTCGTCGCCGGGACCGACCCGGACCGCCGGGGTGGTGGTGAGACGGGAGGTGAGCTCCCGGATGAGCCCGAACTCACCTAGCTCACCCACAGTGCCCTTCATTGCCCTTCAGCCCCTTCTGTGCCTGTCCGCACCCGCTCGCGCGTCATCCTGGTCCTCGTTACGGTCGAGGTGACCGTCAGCCTCTGTCGTGCCCGCACCCCGGCGCGCGGCGTCCCGGTCTCCCCAGGTCTCCCCGCGGCGACCGGCAACGCGATACCGTGGCGTTCCTTTTCCCCACATGATCCTCGTGGCCGCCCTGGAGGTTCCGTGGTACAGGCGTACATCCTGATCCAGACGGAGGTCGGCAAGGCGTCGACCGTCGCCGAGACGATCAGCAAGATCCCCGGAGTCATCCAGGCCGAGGACGTGACAGGACCGTACGACGTCATCGTGCGCGCCCAGGCCGACACCGTCGACGACCTCGGCCGCATGGTGGTCGCGAAGGTCCAGCAAGTCGACGGCATCACCCGCACTCTGACCTGCCCGGTCGTGCATCTGTAGCCCCCGTCTACCCTTGGCCGGTGAACTTCTTCCGTCACCGGCCGGCCGGTCTGCCCGTGCTCGCCCTGCTGATCGCCGTCGCGGGCTGCTCCTCGGCAGACGACAGCCGCACGGTGGCGGTTCCCAGCCCCGACGCGAAGACGACCGAACTGTGCCGGAACCTGCACAAGGCGCTGCCGGGGAAGGTGGCCGGCCAAAGCCGCGACGACCCCGAGCCCCGGTCCGCCCTCACGGCGGGCTGGGGAAGCCCGGCGATCATACTGCGCTGCGGTGTACGGCGGCCGCCGAAGATGACCGACCCCAAGGTGGCCCAGGGCGCCGACCCGGACGCGATCGCCGGCGGGGTCAACGGCGTCGACTGGCTGATGGAGAAGCGGCACGACGGGACGTACCGGTTCACCACGGCCGCGCGCGAGGCCTACGTCGAGGTGACACTGCCCAGGTCGGTGCCCGAGCAGGACAGCTCCACGGTCCTCGTCGACCTGGCCGCCTCCATCAAGAAGGCGATCCCCGAGGGGATCGCCTCCACCAGCTGACCGCACCCGGCCGCTACCGCAGCCCGGTCGACCTCCGCAGTGCCGCCTGCACCAGCCGGTCCACCAGTTCGGCGTAGCCGATCCCGGTCGCCTCCCACATCTTCGGGTACATCGAGATGGGCGTGAAGCCGGGCATCGTGTTGATCTCGTTGATCACGAACTCGCCGTCCTCGGTGAGGAAGAAGTCCGCGCGGACCAGGCCCTCGCAGGAGGCCGCCTCGAAGGCGTCCACCGCCAGCCGCCGCACCTCGGCGGTCTCCTCCTCGGAGAGCGGGGCGGGCACGATGCCGGGCGTGGAGTCGATGTACTTCGCGTCGAAGTCGTAGTACGCGTGCGCGTCCGGCGGCGGGATCTCGGCGGGCACGGAGGCTCGCGGCCCGTCCTCGAACTCCAGCACCCCGCACTCGATCTCGCGGCCGCGCAGCGCGGCCTCCACCAGGATCTTCGGGTCGTGCCGCTGGGCCTCGGCGATGGCCTCGTCCAGCCCGGAGAGGTCGTCGACCTTGGTGATGCCGATCGACGAGCCCGCGCGCGCGGGCTTCACGAACAGCGGCCAGCCGTGCTCGCCGGCGAAGTCGACGATCTTCTTGCGGGCGGCGGACTCGTCCCGCTCCCACTCGCGCGGCCGGATCACCACGTACGGGCCCACCTTCAGCCCGAAGGAGGTGAACACCCGCTTCATGTACTCCTTGTCCTGGCCGACGGCCGAGGCGAGCACGCCCGAACCCACGTACGGGACACCGGAGAGCTCCAGGAGGCCCTGAAGGGTGCCGTCCTCGCCGTACGGGCCATGCAGCACCGGGAAGACCACGTCGACCTCGCCGAGGGCCTTGGGCACCGAGCCGGGCTCGCTGTACACGACCTCGCGGTTGGCGGGGTCGACGGGGAGCACCACACTGCCCTCGCCGGACTCGGCGAGCTCCTCGACGCTGGGCGTGCGCCGGTCGACGATGGCCATGCGCTCGGGCTCGTCCGCGGTGAGCGCCCAACGGCCGTCCCGGGTGATGCCGATCGGCAGGACGTCGTACTTCGTCCGGTCGATGGCCCGTAGTACGGCGCCGGCCGTGACCATGGAGATCCCGTGTTCGGAGCTGCGCCCGCCGAACACGACGGCCACCCGCGGCTTGCGGGACGGCTGCTCAGGGCTCTGGGGGAGGTTCTCGGTGCTCATATCGCGTTGAGAGTACCCGGTGGTAGGGCACGGAGACAGCGTCGGCGGGCCGTGCGGGGACGTGCGTCGCTCAGCGTCGTTCCGGCTTCGCGCTGCGCGACATCAGCTCCTTCAACGCCACCACCGGCGGCTTGCCTTCGTGCACGATGCCGACGACCGTCTCGGTGATGGGCATGTCGACGCCGTGCCGACGGGCCAGATCCAGCACGGACTCGCAGGACTTGACGCCCTCGGCGGTCTGCTTGGTGACCGCGATGGTCTCCTCCAGGGTCATGCCCTTGCCGAGGTTGGTGCCGAAGGTGTGGTTGCGCGACAGCGGCGAGGAGCAGGTGGCCACCAGGTCGCCGAGGCCGGCCAGCCCGGAGAAGGTCAGCGGGTCGGCGCCGAGGGCCATCCCGAGCCGGGTGGTCTCGGCGAGCCCGCGCGTGATGAGCGAGCCCTTGGCGTTGTCGCCCAGGCCCATGCCGTCGGCGATGCCGACCGCCAGGCCGATCACGTTCTTGACCGCGCCGCCGAGTTCGCAGCCCACCACGTCGGTGTTGGTGTACGGGCGGAAGTACGGGGTGTGGCAGGCGGCCTGGAGCCGCCGGGCGACCGTCTCGTCGGTGCAGGCGACCACGGCCGCGGCGGGCATACGGGCGGCGATCTCCCGGGCCAGGTTGGGCCCGGTGACCACGGCGATGCGGTCCGGGCCGACCTTGGCGACGTCGTCGATGACCTCGCTCATCCGCATCGTCGAGCCGAGTTCGACGCCCTTCATGAGGGAGACGAGGACGGTGTCGGGGGCGAGCAGCGGAACCCAGTCGGCGAGGTTGGCGCGCAGGGTCTGGGAGGGCACCGACAGGACCGTGAAGTCCGCCCCGGCGAGGGCCTCGGCCGCGTCGGTGGTGGCCCGCAGGTTCTCCGGGAGCTCCACGCCGGCCAGGTAGTCGGGGTTGGTGCGGGTGGAGTTGATCGCGTCCGCGACCTCGGGCCGGCGGGCCCACAGGGTGACCTCGCATCCGGCGTCGGCGAGCACCATCCCGAAGGCGGTGCCCCACGAACCGGCGCTGAAGACCGCCGCCTTGACCGACTCGCTCACTTGGCGCTCTCCTCTTCCTGGCCCGTCTGCGCCCGCGTCCTGCGCCGCTGCTCGATCCGCTCCCGGCGCGGGTCGTACGGCTTCCGGGGCGCCCTCTCGCCGCGGATCTCCTCCAGCTGGCGGGTGATGGCCGCCATGATGACCTCGGTGGCCTCCTTCAGGAGGTCGGCGGACATCTCCTTGTCGTAGAAGGGGGAGAGGTCCACCGGCGGGCCGGCCAGGACGCGGTGGGTCTTGCGCGGGAAGAGGTGCGGCTTCTTGGCGTACGGCGGCAGCAGTTCGTTGCAGCCCCACTGGGCGACCGGGATGACCGGGCACTTGGTCTCCAGCGCCACGCGCGCGGCGCCGGTCTTGCCGGTCATCGGCCAGCCCGCGGGGTCGCGGGTGAGGGTTCCCTCGGGGTAGAAGGCGACGCACTCGCCGCGCCGCACGGCGTCGATCGCGGCCCGGAAGGCGCTGAGCGCGTCGGTGCTCTCGCGGTAGACGGGGATCTGTCCGGTGCCGCGCATCGCGGCACCGACGAATCCCTTCCCGAAAAGTCCGCTCTTCGCCAGGAATCGAGGAACCCGTCCGGTGTTGTACTGATAGTGCGCGTACGCGAAGGGGTCCACGTGGGAATTGTGGTTCACCGCGGTGATAAATCCGCCCTCGGCCGGAATGTGCTCCATTCCACGCCAGTCCCGCTTGATCAGAACCACCAGCGGCGGTTTGCAGAGCACCGCGGCGAAGCGGTACCAGAAGCCGATTCTGCGGCGGGGCACGCGGACACCTTCCTCTAGGGCCTCGAGGGCTGCCACCAGGGCCGGGGGGCCGCACAAGTGTCGCCCCAGGCCGCCGGTCTGTCGAGAACACCGTACGCCCCGCCACCTGGGCCGCCGGAAGGGCCGGGTGACAATGAGCGCAACGAGTAAGGGACGGTACGTCGGTGCAGTGGACCTTGGTCATACCTCTCAAGCCCCTGGCGCGGGCCAAGAGCAGGCTGGCGGACACCGCCGCCGACGAGCTGCGCCCCGGACTGGCCCTGGCCTTCGCCCAGGACACGGTGACCGCCGCGCTCGCCTGCCCGGCGGTGGCGGATGTGGCAGTGGTCACCAACGACGCGCTCGCGGGCCGGGAGCTGGCGGCGCTGGGCGCCCGGATCGTCCCCGACGAGCCGGGAACCGGCCTGAACGCCGCTCTGACGCACGCGGCGGGCGTCGTACGGGATTCGCGTCCGGAAACCCCGCTGGCGGCCCTGAACGCCGATCTGCCGGCCCTGCGCCCGCTGGAATTGTCCCGGGTGCTGTCCGCGGCGGCGGAATTCCCCCGCGCTTTTCTCCCCGACGCGGCCGGAGTCGGCACCACCCTGCTGGCCGCAACCCCCGGCCGGGATCTGCGCCCGGCTTTCGGCCTCGATTCCCGGGCCCGGCACCGCGCGTCCGGCGCCACGGAACTGCGGCTGAGGACAGTGGATTCGGTACGCCAGGACGTGGACACCGGCGAGGACCTGCGGGCCGCCCTCACCCTCGGGGTGGGACCGCGCACGGCGGCGGCGGCCGCGCGGCTGCTGATTCCCGGGCAGTAGGCTGCTGCCATGCAGGCGACCGCGTACACGTACGACCCCGAGACCCGCTGCGGGCAGGTGCTGCTGGACGACGGCACCCCGGTGGGGTTCGACGCGCCGGCGTTCGACGCGGGCGGGCTGCGGCTGTTGCGGCCCGGGCAGCGGGTGCGGATCGAGACGGAGCCGGCGGCGGGGGCCGGAGAGGGCCTCCGGATCACGCTGGTGACGCTGCAGACCTTCTGAGCGCAAGACCGCCCGGACACAGCCGTGAACGCGCCGCGGGCCGGGCTCCCGAGGGGAGTCCGGCCCGGCGCGTGAGTGCCCCTGTGCCCCTGTGCCTCAGCGGGCGGTGGCCTTCTTGGCGGTGGTCTTGCGTGCGGACGACTTCTTGGCCGGGGCCTTCTTGGCCGTGACCTTCTTGGCCGGGGCGCTCTTGGCCGTGGTCTTCTTGGCGGCGGCCTTGGTGCCCGTGGTCTTCTTCGCGGCCGCCGTGGTGCTCTTGGCGGTCGCCTTCTTCGCGGTGGTCTTCTTGGCGGCGGCGGTGGTCTTCTTCGCCGTCGTCTTCTTCGCGGCGGCCTTCTTCGCCGTCGGCGCGGCCTTCTTGGCCGTGGTCTTCTTGGCGGCGGCCTTCTTGACCGTCGCGGAAACGGCGCCGGCCTGGAGGCTGCCCTTCGGCGCCTTCTTCACGGAGACCTCGCCACCGCGCGGGAGCTTCTTCGAGCCGCTCACCAGGTCCTTGAAGCCCTGACCGGCACGGAAGCGCGGGACGGAGGTCTTCTTGACCCGAACCCGCTCGCCCGTCTGGGGGTTGCGGGCGTAGCGGGCGGGACGGTCCACCTTCTCGAAGGACCCGAAGCCGGTGACCGAGACCCGGTCTCCGCCGACGACCGCGCGGACGATGGCGTCCAGGACCGCGTCGACAGCATCGGCGGCCTGCTGGCGGCCACCCATCTTGTCGGCAATCGCTTCTACGAGCTGCGCCTTGTTCACGTCTTCCCCTTCGGAGACATCGCCAGAACGAAAGTGTTCAAGCTTTTTCGCACGTTAGGCAGATATATACCGCAAATCAAACACGAAACGGGCTAATCACCCTTGTGCCGCAACAGACTCGGCCTGCTCGGATCTTGTTCAGCGGTCCTCTTCGGGGATTCGCCCCTCGTCGAGGTCCGCGACGAACCGTTCGAGCCGCCTTGCCGCGTCGGCGAGATCGTGCTTGGCCGCGGCCGTAATGACCAGCAGCTTCCGGGTCAGCGCCATCCGTACGCCCTCCGGGACTTGCAGTGCGCGCACTCTTGTGTGCGCTTCCTTGAGTTGGTCCGCGACCGCCGTATAGAGCTCGAGTTGGCCGTCGTGTTCCATGCACAGATTGTGCCATCTGGGGCGAGTTGTCGCCTGCCCAGGGGGCAACTGCCGCCTCAAACGGCCTTCCCAGCGCATCCGGTTGCCGCGGTCCCACATCTCGCGTACCCCGGCAACCACCCGCCTAACGTGGGAAGTTGACCGGAGGGCCGGTCGGGCGCGGGGCCGTTCGGGTGCAGACATGGCTGTACCCCCAATCGTGGCGATCGGGGGTACAGAGGGGGTGGTGCGGTGGCCGAAACTCGACTTGCGCGGCCCGGGATCAGATCTGGAGCGTCCGCGGCTTGTACGACGGGCGCTTGGCCTCGTACTCGGCGATGTCCGCCTCGTTCCGGAGCGTGATGGAGATGTCGTCCAGCCCGTTCAGCAGCCGCCAGCGGGAGTTCTCGTCCAGCTCGAAGGAGGCCGTGATGCCCTCGGCGCGCACCTCACGCGCCTCAAGGTCCACAGTGACCTCAGTAGTCGGGTCCTTCTCCGTGAGCTCCCACAGCGCGTCCACGACCTTCTGCTCCAGCACCACCGTGAGCAGGCCGTTCTTCAGCGAGTTACCGCGGAAGATGTCGGCGAAGCGGGAGGAGATCACGGCCTTGAAGCCGTAGTTCTGCAGCGCCCAGACGGCGTGCTCGCGGGAGGAGCCGGTGCCGAAGTCGGGGCCGGCCACCAGGACGGTCGCGCCCTGCCGCTCGGGGCGGTTGAGCACGAACTCCGGGTCCTTGCGCCAGGCCTCGAACAGCCCGTCCTCGAACCCGTCCCGCGTGACCTTCTTGAGCCAGTGAGCAGGGATGATCTGGTCGGTGTCGACGTTGCTGCGGCGCAGCGGGACGGCCCGGCCGGTGTGCGTGGTGAATGCTTCCATGACTGATCAGACTCCAGCGGGCGTACGGGTTGCGGCGTCGGACAGGTCGGCCGGGGAGGCCAGGTGGCCCAGCACCGCCGTGGCGGCCGCGACCTGCGGCGACACCAGGTGCGTACGGCCGCCCTTGCCCTGCCTGCCCTCGAAGTTGCGGTTGGAGGTGGACGCGGAGCGCTCACCCGGGGCCAGCTGGTCGGGGTTCATGCCCAGACACATCGAGCAGCCTGCGTGCCGCCACTCGGCGCCGGCCTCCTTGAAGACCACGTCCAGGCCCTCGGAGACGGCCTGCAGACCCACCCGCGCGGAGCCCGGGACGACCAGCATCCGTACGCCGTCGGCGACTTTGCGGTCCTTGACGATCTCGGCGGCGGCGCGCAGGTCCTCGATGCGGCCGTTGGTGCAGGAGCCTACGAAGACGGTGTCCACCTTGATGGAGCGCAGCGGCTGCCCGGCCTCCAACCCCATGTATTCCAGGGCCTTTTCGGCGGCAAGGCGCTCCGAAGCGTCTTCGTACGAAGCCGGGTCGGGGACCGCGGCCGAAAGCGGCGCGCCCTGGCCGGGGTTGGTGCCCCAGGTGACGAACGGCGACAGCTCGTCGGCGTTGATGACGACCTCGGCGTCGAAGACCGCGTCCTCGTCCGTCTTCAGGGTCTTCCAGTACTCCACCGCGGCGTCCCAGTCGGCGCCCTCGGGGGCGTGCGGGCGGCCCTGGAGGTACGCGAAGGTGGTCTCGTCGGGGGCGATCATGCCCGCGCGGGCGCCGGCCTCGATCGACATGTTGCAGATGGTCATCCGGGCCTCCATCGAGAGCTTCTCGATGGCGGAGCCGCGGTACTCCAGGATGTAGCCCTGGCCGCCGCCCGTACCGATCTTCGCGATGATCGCCAGGATCAGGTCCTTGGCGGTGACGCCGTCGGGCAGCTCGCCCTCGACGGTGATCGCCATGGTCTTCGGGCGGGCCAGCGGCAGCGTCTGGGTGGCCAGCACGTGCTCGACCTGCGAGGTGCCGATGCCGAACGCCAGCGCGCCGAAGGCACCGTGCGTGGAGGTGTGCGAGTCGCCGCAGACGACGGTCGTGCCGGGCTGGGTCAGGCCCAGTTGCGGGCCGACGACGTGCACGACGCCCTGCTCGACGTCGCCCAGCGGGTGCAGCCGGACGCCGAAGTCGGCGCAGTTCTTGCGCAGCGTCTCCAGCTGGGCGCGGGAGACCGGGTCCGCGATGGGCTTGTCGATGTCGAGGGTCGGGGTGTTGTGGTCCTCGGTCGCGATGGTGAGGTCGAGGCGGCGCACCCGGCGGCCGTTCTGGCGCAGCCCGTCGAAGGCCTGCGGGCTGGTCACCTCGTGCAGCAGGTGCAGATCGATGAAGAGGAGGTCGGGCTCGCCCTCGGCGCGCCGGACGACGTGGTCGTCCCAGACCTTCTCCGCGAGTGTCCTACCCATCGCTTTCCCTCCGGCCGGCAAAGGTGCGCCGGCCCAACTAGAGATCTTGAGGAGGCGGCACCCGCGCCCCAGATACGGGCGTCCGCCGCCGGGCCCGTTGGTCCGCGGGCCGTTGTGTATTCAAGGGTGGCGTGTTCCACGGAAAATTGAACTTGCGTTTCACAGAGTGAGACGCGAGTATCGTTGCATGGACAACAGTAGCGGCGTCGGCGTTCTGGACAAGGCGGCCCTCGTCCTGAGCGCTCTGGAGTCCGGTCCGGCCACCCTCGCGGGTCTGGTCGGGGCCACCGGACTGGCACGACCCACGGCCCACCGGCTGGCCGTGGCTCTGGAACACCACCGCATGGTGGCGCGCGACATGCAGGGCCGTTTCATTCTGGGCCCGCGCCTGGCCGAGCTGGCCGCGGCGGCGGGCGAGGACCGCCTGCTGGCCACGGCGGGCCCGGTGCTCACCCACCTCAGGGACATCACCGGCGAGAGCGCGCAGCTCTACCGCCGCCAGGGCGAGATGCGGATCTGCGTGGCGGCGGCGGAACGCCTGTCCGGCCTGCGGGACACCGTCCCGGTCGGCTCCACGCTGACCATGAAGGCCGGCTCGTCGGCGCAGATCCTGATGGCCTGGGAGGAGCCCGAGCGCCTGCACCGTGGCCTCCAGGGCGCCCGCTTCACGGCGACGGCCCTGTCGGGCGTACGGCGGCGCGGCTGGGCCCAGTCGATCGGCGAGCGCGAGCCGGGCGTCGCGTCCGTCTCCGCGCCCGTACGCGGCCCCTCCAACCGCGTCGTGGCCGCGGTGTCCGTCTCCGGCCCCATCGAGCGCCTGACCCGCCACCCGGGCCGTATGCACGCCCAGGCGGTCATCGACGCCGCCGCCCGCCTCTCCGAGGCTCTGCGCCGCTCCGGCTGACCGCCGGCCCGTACGTCACCCGGGAGGGGCCTGCCTCAACGCCGCGGCAGGCCCCTCCCGGCACAACGCCGTCGAGCAGCGGATCCGCTCAGGACCTGCCGAGCCGGTCGGCCGCCCGGTCGCCCCGCCGTCCGACCGGGACGACGCCCGTGGCCTTCCCGAGGCCGAACTCGGGCATGTTCACGTAGATCGACTCGTACGACCCGGCCGGCACGACGTATGTCTCGTGCCAGAAGCCGACGTTGCCCTTCCCCTCGCGCAGCCGCCGGTTGAAGGCGGCCCACGCGGGCCGGTGCTTCCCGTCCGGCGCCGACGCGTAGGCGAGCAGCTTCTCCTTCGAGTCCCAGTACTGCACCACGTACAGCACACGCGGGAAGCCCAGCAGGAACTGGTATCCGAGCAGCCCGCTGCCCTTATCGCGCGACAGCTCCGCGATCATCGGCCCCATGGCCCGGGCCACCGGCAGCCAACTGCGCAGCGAGGTGAAGCTGTTGATCCGCATCCCGATCAGGAAGACGACCACCTCGTCCTCGCCCGCCGCGGTCATGCGCCCTTCGATCGGCTTGGCACCCATCACGTCCCCCACTCCCTCACAGTCCTGACCCGAACATTGGATAGCGGCGCTATCCATGCTTGGATAGTGACACTCTCCAATGGGGAGCGCAAGAGGAAAGCGCAAGAGGAAAGAGGGTGCGAGGCGGATGCGACTGGCAGAGCTGAGCGCGCGCAGCGGTGTCTCGACGGCGACGATCAAGTACTACCTGCGCGAAGGGCTGCTGCACCCCGGCCGCCGGATCACGGCCACACAGGCCGAGTACGACGAGGAGCATCTGCGGCGGCTGCGTCTGGTGCGCGCGTTGATCCAGGTGGGACGGATCCCGGTGGCCTCGGCCCGTGAGGTGCTCGCCGCCCTGCGGGACGAGGATCTCGACCGGAACGAGCGACTGGGCACCGCCGTGTGGGCCCTCCCGCACGGACCGGCGCCGGACGAGGGCGACCCCGCGTACGAGGCGGCCCGGCGCACCGCGGACGCCCTCCTGGACCGGCTCGGCTGGAACTACGGCCGTACGTCCGAGACGCCCACCGCACCGGCGTACGGGATGCTGTTGACCGCGATCTGCACGCTCTCCCGGCTCGGCTATCCGTGCTCCGCCGAGGACTTGGAGCCGTACGCCCGCGCGATGGAGCGGATCGCGGTCACCGATCTCGACCTGGTGGAGCGCTACGGAACGCCGGACGAGCAGGTGGAGGCCGCGGTGGCGCTGACCGTGCTGTACGAGCCGGTGCTGCTGAGCCTGCGCCGGCTGGCGGAGGCGGAGGAGTCACGGCGGCGGTTCGGCGGGAAGTGAGCGGGAGAACGCCGAAGGCCCCCCACCGAAGTGGAGGGCCTTCGCCTGACGTACCCCCGACCGGATTCGAACCGGCGCTACCGCCTTGAGAGGGCGGCGTGCTAGGCCGCTACACAACGGGGGCGAGGATCTTACGTTTCCGCAGATCCGAGCTGGTCTACCTGGACTCGAACCAAGACTAACTGAACCAGAATCAGTCGTGCTGCCAATTACACCATAGACCAATGTGGTTTAGACCAGTTTGTACCCCCGACCGGATTCGAACCGGCGCTACCGCCTTGAGAGGGCGGCGTGCTAGGCCGCTACACAACGGGGGCCCTAGCGATCCCGACAGAGTCAGGACCAGTACCCCCGACCGGATTCGAACCGGCGCTACTGCCTTGAGAGGGCAGCGTGCTAGGCCGCTACACAACGGGGGCTTTGCAGATGAGCTCTGCGAGCTGGCCTACCTGGACTCGAACCAAGACTAACTGAACCAGAATCAGTCGTGCTGCCAATTACACCATAGGCCACTGGAACGCAAGCCCTTGAGGGGATTTTGTTCTAGTACTGCGCTGAGGTCCTCCGGCCTTCCGGCCCGCTTCCCTCGGCGCAGGAAGAACATTACCCGAAGGTGGACGGGGCTCCAAAACGGGTATCCGCACGGACGATCGCCGGGAGTTCGGCGAGGGAGGCGATCCGGTGCGGCGGGTGGCCCCCCTCGGCCGCCGCCACGTACACCCCGCCACGGTCGATCCACACGGACAGCAAACCCGCCTCCGCGGCGCCGCGCCCGTCGATCTCCGGGTGGTCGCCGACGTACGCCACCTCGTGCGGGGGCAGGCCGAGCGCCTCGCAGGCCGCCAGGAACGCCCCGGCCTCCGGCTTGGAGACGCCGAGCTCGGCGGCGCACAGGACGGCCTCGAAGCGGTCCCACACGCCGAGGGCGCGCAGTTTGCGCTCCTGCACGTGGATGCTCGAGTTGGACAGCACGGCGTGCCGGTGACTCGCGGCGAGGGCGTCCAGGACGGGCAGCACGTCCGGGAAGAGCTCCCAGGCGGTCTCGTAGTGACGGATGTAACGCTCGAACCAGTCGTCGGCCTCGGCGTCGGTCAGTTCCTCGCCCAGGAACACCCGTACCCGGTCCCGGCGCTGGCCCTGGAAGGAGGTCTCCCCTGCGGAGAAGCGGGCCCACTGCCGGTCGGTGATCTCCCGCCACCGCGTGATGGCCTGCTCGACGCTGTCGTACCCGTCCAGCAGCCCCTCCGCCGCCAGATGGGCCCGCATGCCGGCGCGGTCCGCGGCGGTGTAGTCGAAGAGGGTGTCGTCGACGTCCCAGACCACGGCCCGAATGCTCATGACCCGACGGTAACCCGGCGCCGCGGGCCGCGTCCGGGGAACGCGAAGGGGCGGCACCCCGGACCGGGTGCCGCCCCTCACAGGCCGGTGCGTTCCCTCACGCCGCCAGCTTCGCCAGCGCCGCGTCGATACGGGCCAGCGTCCTGTCCTTGCCCAGGATCTCCAGGGACTCGAACAGCGGCAGGCCGACCGTGCGGCCGGTGACGGCGACCCGGACGGGGGCCTGGGCCTTGCCGAGCTTGAGGCCGTGGGCCTCGCCGGCGGCCAGGACGGCCTCCTTCAGGGACTCGGCCGAGGTCCAGTCGGCGGCCTCGAGCTTCTCGCGGGCGGTGCGCAGCAGGGCGTCGCTGCCCTCCTTCATCGCCTTCGTCCAGCTCGCCTCGTCGAAGACCGGCTCGGGCAGGAACAGGAAGTCGACGTTGTCGGTGATCTCCGACAGGACCTTCAGGCGGGTCTGCGCGTGCGGCGCGACGGCCTGCCACTTCGCCTCGTCGAAGTCCTCCGGCGCCCAGGGGGCGAACGGCGGCTGCAGCCAGGGGCGGCAGCGCTCCGTGAAGTCCTTCACATCCAGCAGACGGATGTGGTCGGCGTTGATCGCCTCGGCCTTCTTCAGGTCGAAGCGGGCCGGGTTGGGGTTCACGTCCTTGATGTCGAAGGCCGCGATCATCTCGCCGATGGTGAAGATGTCCTGGTCGGCCGAGAGCGACCAGCCGAGCAGGGAGAGGTAGTTGAGCAGGCCCTCGGGGAGGAAGCCCCGCTCGCGGTAGAGGTTGAGCGACGACTGGGGGTCGCGCTTGGAGAGCTTCTTGTTGCCCTCGCCCATCACGTACGGCAGATGGCCGAACTCCGGGATGCCCTGCGCGATGCCCAGCTCGATCAGCGCCTTGTACAGGGCGATCTGGCGCGGGGTGGAGGAGAGCAGGTCCTCGCCGCGCAGGATGTGGGTGATCTCCATCAGGGCGTCGTCGACCGGGTTGACCAGCGTGTACAGCGGGGCGCCGTTGGCACGGACGATGCCGTAGTCCGTGACGTTCTCCGGGAGGTACGTGATCTCGCCGCGGACCAGGTCGGTGAAGGTGATCGTCTCGTCGGGCATCCGGAAGCGGACGATCGGCGTACGGCCCTGGGCCTTGTACTCCTCGACCTGCCCGGCGCTCAGGTCGCGGCAGTGGCCGTCGTAGCCGGACGGCTTGCCGGCGGCTCGGGCGGCCTCGCGGCGGGTGTCCAGCTCCTCCTGGGAGCAGTAGCAGTGGTAGGCGTGACCGGCGTCGAGCAGCTTCTGGGCGACGTCCTTGTAGAGGTCCATGCGCTGCGACTGGCGGTACGGCGCGTGCGGGCCGCCGACCTCGGGGCCCTCGTCCCAGTCGAAGCCCAGCCAGCGCATCGAGTCGAGCAGCTGGTTGTAGGACTCCTCGGAGTCGCGGGCCGCGTCGGTGTCCTCGATGCGGAAGACCAGGGTGCCCTGGTGGTGCCGGGCGAACGCCCAGTTGAACAGGGCGGTGCGGACCAGGCCCACGTGGGGGTTACCGGTGGGCGAGGGGCAGAAACGGACGCGAACGGGGGAGGCGGGTGCGCTAGCCACGCTTGACAACCTTGTTGGTGAGAGTGCCGATGCCTTCGATGGTGACGGCGACCTCGTCGCCGACGTTGAGGGGGCCGACCCCTGCCGGGGTGCCGGTGAGGATGACGTCGCCGGGGAGCAGCGTCATCGCCTCGGAGATGTTGACGACCAGGTCCTCGATGGAGTGGATCATCTCGCTCGTCCGGCCCAGCTGGCGCTGCTCGCCGTTGACGGTGAGCTGGACGGTCAGGTCGGAGGCGGTGGCGAGGTCCAGGTCCGTCTCCACCCAGGGGCCGAGCGGGCAGGAGGTGTCGAAGCCCTTGGCCCGCGCCCACTGCTTCTCCCGCTTCTGGACGTCGCGGGCGGTGACGTCGTTGGCGCAGGTGTAGCCGAAGATCACATCCTGGACGCGCTCGCGCGGCACCTCGCGGCACATGCGCCCGATCACCACGGCCAGCTCGGCCTCGTGGTGCAGCTCCTGGGAGAAGGGCGGGTACTGGATGTCGTCGCCGGGGCCGATCACCGAGGTGGAGGGCTTGAAGAAGGCGAACGGCGCGTCGGGCACCTCGTTGCCGAGTTCACGCGCGTGTTCGGCGTAGTTGCGGCCGAACGCCACCACCTTGTTGGGGAGCACCGGCGGCAGCAGCCTGACCTTGCTGACCGGCACCTTCGTACCGGAGAGCGCGTAGTCCGCGAACGGGATGCCCTTGATGATGTCGAGGACGAGCTCGTCCTGCTTGTCGCCCTCGACCGCGCCGAAGGCGACGTTCCCGTCGATGGAGAACCTGGCGATGCGCACGGGATCCTTGCGCCCCTTAACTTGTGACCGAGCCGGCTGGAGTCTGACGCTCCAGGCTAACGCGGAAGAGGCCGCGGACCTCGCGCATTACGAAGGGCGCCCCTGGTGCGGGGGCGCCCTGTCTTCGTCGGGCCGCGTGCGAGGCCCGCGACTTCCGGCCGCCGTGAGCATTCGGCGGCCGGTGTGCGTACTACTCGGCGACGGAGGCCCCGACCGGGACCTCGGTGAGGATGGTGCGCCTGGGGTTGGCGGTCTGGGTGGGCAGGTCGACGGAGTGCTCCGGCTGCTCCGGGGTCTGCAGTTCGTCGGCGTCCTCGAGGTGCGCCAGAGTCGTGCGCCGCGGGTTGGCTATGGTGCGGAACATCATCGTCGTCTTCACGGTTTGTCCTGAGCCCTGTTCTTGTTGTCGTTGTCGCCGTATTTGTAAAGCGCCAGGCTAAACACGCGATTCCCCGACGAAGGCGTGAAGTAGTCGTGATCAGCGTGTGAGTTTGCTCACGGATCTGTGCGCAAACCGGTCAATTCCGACCTGTAACACGACCCAGCGAAACGGACATTGGCCCACTGAAGCCATCATTCCGCTCCCGATCATGGCGACTGGGACACCGGTCTATCCCCAGCGACTCGCTGGGGAAAGTCCTTTATGTACGGAAACGGTTTCCACACCCCGTAATCCCTCACTCACGTGCTGTCACGGAGGTCACAGCTCGGTCCACGGCCCTTGTTGGAGATCCGGCACTGTGCTGGAATTCCACGGACCGCCGCAGGATCGAGCCGGTGCACAGCGGGCGCGACGCAGCGCCGAGTGGCGGCGAGACAGGGGGAAGCGCCGGTCACTCACGACCACCCAGGAGGGCGCGTTCAGGGCGCTCTCCACAACGCCGACACCGTGTCCTTCCGTTCGCGCGGAGGGGCGCCTGGTCCAGAGGTTGCGACGCTAGTGCAGGGACGTTTCAAGAGGGATGGCAGTGCTTCGGCGGAGCCGGAGCCGCATGGCGGGACCGACCGCGGTTCCTCGCCCCAGCACGCCCAGAACCCGGGCCCGGCCCCGTCCGGCGACGGCGGTGAGCGCTCCGGGCGCCCCGGCGCGTCGGCACCTTCGGGAGCCACGAGCCCCACTCCCCCGGTCAAGCCCGCCAAGAGCCCGCCCGGCCCCGGCTCGCGCGTAGCCCTGCGCAACTGGCGCATCTCCACGCGCCTGGTGTCGCTGCTCGCGCTGCCCGTGGTCGCCGCGACCTCGCTGGGCGCGCTGCGCATCAGCCAGTCGATGGACGACATCCAGCAGCTCGACAACATGAAGCTGCTGACGGACATGACCAAGCAGGCCACCGAGCTGGCCACCGCGCTCCAGGACGAGCGCGACCAGTCCGCCGGTCCGCTGGCCCACGGCCTGAAGGTGACCGACTACACGGTCAAGGGCCTCCAGGACAAGACCGACGACGCCCGCGACAACTTCCTCGACGCCTCCGAGGAGATCGACGACGCCACCAAGAACGGCCAGCTCCAGGGCGTCCGCGACAGCCTCGTCGGACTGGCCGGCCAGCTGGACGGGCTCGCCAAGATCCGCAAGTCCGCCTACCAGTCGAAGAACAACTCGACGCAGACGGTCGAGGCCTACCACCGCCTGATCACCCAGCTGATCGACCTCTCGCAGGACATGGCGGAGGCCTCCAGCAACCCGGAGATGATCACGCGCACCCGCGCCCTGGCGGCGTTCTCCACCGCCAAGGAGTACGCGTCCGTGCAGCGCGCCGTGATCGCCGCGGCCCTGCCCGACAACAACACGACGACCGGCCGTATCTCCGAGAACGACCGGCTGTACGCGCAGTCGGCGCTGGCCAGCGAGACCTCCGAGCTCTCCATCTTCCGGAAGATCTACGACAAGCAGGGTGCGGCGGAGCTCCTCCAGCCCATCGACGAGGGCAACGCGACGATCAAGTCCGCGGACACCTACGCCAACCGCGCCCTCGGCAGCACCGACGGACTCGCCGAACTGCAGAAGCGGTCCTACCGCGACTGGGTGGACGAGAGCTCCACCAAGATCGACCAGATGAAGAAGATCGAGCACACGCTGCTCGAGGACATGGAGCAGAAGGCCCGCGAGCTGCGCAGCGCCACCGAGCGCGACGCGATCATCTCCGGTGCGCTGATCCTCCTCGTCCTCGGCGTGTCGCTGGTCGGCGCCTTCGTCGTGGCCCGCTCCATGATCCGCTCGCTGCGCCGTCTGCAGGAGACCGCCACCAAGGTCGCCCAGGACCGGCTGCCCGAGCTGGTCAAGCAGCTGTCGGAGTCCGACCCGCAGGACGTCGACACCTCCGTGGAGTCGGTCGGTGTGCACTCCCGGGACGAGATCGGCCAGGTGGCCGCGGCCTTCGACGACGTGCACCGCGAGGCGGTCCGCCTCGCCGCCGAGCAGGCCCTGCTGCGGGGCAACGTCAACGCGATGTTCACCAACCTCTCGCGCCGCTCCCAGGGTCTGATCCAGCGCCAGCTGTCGCTGATCTCCGAACTGGAGTCCCGCGAGGCCGACCCGGACCAGCTGTCCTCGCTGTTCAAGCTCGACCACCTCGCGACGCGTATGCGCCGTAACGGTGAGAACCTCCTCGTCCTCGCCGGTGAAGAGCCCGGCCGCCGCTGGACCCGTCCGGTCCCGCTGGTCGACGTGCTCCGCGCCGCCGCGTCCGAGGTGGAGCAGTACGAGCGCATCGAGCTCGCCTCCGTGCCGACCACCGAGGTCGCCGGCCGCGTCGTCAACGACCTCGTGCACCTCCTCGCCGAGCTGCTCGAGAACGCCACCTCCTTCTCCTCCCCGCAGACCAAGGTCAAGGTCACCGGTCACGCGCTGCCCGACGGCCGGGTGCTGATCGAGATCCACGACACCGGTATCGGCCTCTCCCCCGAGGACCTCGCGGCGATCAACGAGCGGCTCGCCTCGCCGCCCACCGTGGACGTGTCGGTCTCCCGCCGCATGGGTCTGTTCGTGGTCGGCCGGCTGTCCCAGCGGCACGGCATCCGCATCCAGCTGCGCCCGTCCGACTCCGGTGGTACGACCGCGCTGGTCATGCTCCCCGTGGACGTCGCCCAGGGCGGCAGGAAGCCCACTCCCGGCAAGCCCGGCGGGCCCTCCGCGGGCGGTCCGGCCGCCGCGCAGGCGGCCGCCGGTGCCGCCGCCGCCCGACGGGCGGGCGGCAACGGCGGCTCCCTCGGCGCCGGTGCGCCCGGTGGCGCCCTCGGCGGCGGTTCCTTCGGTGCGGGCGCGCCCGGTGGCGCGCTCGGCGGGGGTGCGCCCTCGGGTGGCGGACGCATGGGGGCCGGTCCCGGCTCGCGCGGCCAGGTCGGTTCCGGTCAGGGTCCGCGGGCGGCGCTGCCCGGCGCGGGCCAGGGCGGCCGTCCCGGCGCGCCCGGCGGAGCGCGTGGACCACAGCAGGGCCGGCCCGCTCCGGCCGGTGCGGGCGTCTTCGGCGGTCCGGCAGGTCAGGCGCCGGGTGCCCCGCAGGGCCTGCAGGCCGCCGGCACGGGCGCGCAGCAGCAGGACGCCTTCGGCAACAACCGCGGCCCGGTTCCCCCGCAGCGCGGCAAGAACGCCTCCGACCAGGGCCGCCAGCCCCAGCTGCCGCCGCGCGGCGGCCCGCGGGCCGAGCTGCCCGGCGGCAACCCCCAGCAGTCGCCGAGCTGGAGCGACGACAACGCCCAGCCGCCGGTGTCGCGTGCCTCGCTGGACACCCCGCGCGGCCACGACGAGCAGGACCCGGCGCAGCAGACCTCGCGGATGCCGCGCGTCGACGACCGGCAGGGTCCGGGCGCGACCGCGGAGATGCCCGCGATCGGGCGGTTCGACGACCGGCAGGGTCCGGCCGCCACGGGCGAGTTCCCCCGCGCGGACCTGAACGGTGTGAACGGCTCCCGGAACACGGGCCAGTTCACCCGCCCGGGCGCCGACGACCCGCAGAACACCGGCCAGTTCCCCCGCCCGGACACGAGTGGCGGACAGGGCACGGGCCCGTTCGTCCGCCCCGACGTCTTCGGCACCCCGGCCGGGCAGCCGGACCCCTCCGCCACGGGCCAGTTCGCCGCCCCGCAGGCGTACGACGCCGGCTCCACCGGCCAGTTCGCCGCACCGGGCTACGACCCCAACTCCACCGGCCAGTTCGCCGCGCCGGGCTACGACAACGGTTCCACCGGGCAGCACGCCCTGCCCGGCCGCCACAACGGCTCCGGCACCGGCCAGTTCGAACGGCCGCAGACCGGTGGCCGCGGTGCCGACCTCGGCACGCCGCGTCCGCCGGCCCCGCAGCAGCGTCCGGCCCGTCAGGAGCCCGAGGCGCTGCCGCCGGCCAGCGGTCCCGGGGACGGTCGTACACCGCTGTACGACACCCTGGAGACCAACTGGTTCCATGGCCAGGGCGGCCAGCAGGAACCGCAGCAGAGCAACGGCTCCGCTGCGGCTCCGGCCCCGCAGCAGCCGCAGGCCCCGGCCCCGCAGGCTCCGGCCCCCGCCGCCTCGGCGGCTCCACAGCGTCCCGCAACCGGCTCCTGGCGCACCTCGCCGAACGACGAACTCGTCCGGCAGGCAGAGCGCGTACGGCAGCCGGCCGCGGGCGGCGTCACCACTTCCGGCCTGCCGCGCCGGGTGCCCCGAGCGAACCTCGTACCGGGCACGGCTCAGCAGCAACAGCACCAAACCGGTCCGCAGGTCTCGCGTGCGCCCGACGACGTACGCGGCCGGCTGACCAATCTCCGTCGGGGTATCGCGCAGGGTCGTCAGGCCGGCAACGGCCAGACGGGCAGTTTCCCGAGCACCACTCACCAGCAGGAGCGTTAGTTGAGCCCGATGAGCCAGGCGGCACAGAACCTCAACTGGTTGATCACCAACTTCGTGGACAACACCCCCGGGGTGTCCCACACCGTCGTCGTGTCCGCCGACGGCCTCCTTCTGGCGATGTCCGAAGGCTTCCCGCGTGACCGCGCCGACCAGCTGGCGGCCGTCGCGTCCGGTCTCACCTCGCTGACGGCCGGGGCCTCCCGGATCTTCGAGGGCGGGAGCGTGGCGCAGACGGTCGTCGAGATGGAACGCGGGTTCCTCTTCCTGATGTCCGTCTCGGACGGGTCGTCCCTGGCCGTCCTCGCCCACCCCGAGTGCGACATCGGCCTCGTCGGTTACGAGATGGCGCTGCTCGTCGACCGCGCGGGTGCGGTTCTCACGCCCGACCTGCGCGCCGAACTACAGGGCAGTCTGCTCCACTGACAGGCCTCGGTACCACTCCCCTCACCACATCACCGTCCGGCCGCCACAATCCCCCCACCGGCCTCGTCAGACGGCTTGACTGACCGACTTGCTGTCCCGCCCGGAGGATTCATGACCCCGCCCACCGCCTCTCATGATCCGTACGCCGAGCCGTACGGGGACGAGGGCGACCAGCCGCTGGTACGTCCGTACGCGATGACCGGTGGCCGGACCCGGCCGCGCTATCAGCTCGCCATCGAGGCGCTGATCAGCACCACGGCCGACCCGGCAGCGCTCATGGGACTGCTCCCGGAGCACCAGCGGATCTGCCACCTGTGCCGTGAGGTGAAGTCGGTCGCCGAGGTGTCGGCGCTGCTGGCCATGCCGCTGGGCGTGGCCCGCATCCTCGTCGCGGACCTCGCCGAGGCCGGTCTGGTGGCCATCCACCAGCCGGGCGGCGACGAGAACAACGGCGGCGCACCGGACGTGACGCTGCTCGAAAGGGTGCTCAGTGGACTTCGCAAGCTCTGACGGGGGCCGGGCGACCACCTCCGCGAAGATCGTGGTGGCGGGTGGCTTCGGCGTGGGCAAGACCACGTTCGTCGGTGCCGTCTCGGAGATCAACCCGCTGCGCACGGAGGCCGTGATGACGTCCGCCTCTGCGGGCATCGACGACCTCACCCACACCGGGGACAAGACGACCACCACGGTCGCCATGGACTTCGGCCGCATCACGCTCGACCAGGACCTGATCCTGTACCTCTTCGGTACGCCGGGCCAGGACCGCTTCTGGTTCATGTGGGACGACCTGGTCCGCGGCGCCATCGGCGCGGTGGTGCTGGTGGACACCCGGCGCCTGGCCGACTGCTTCCCGGCCGTGGACTACTTCGAGAACAGCGGTCTGCCGTTCGTCGTCGCCCTCAACGGCTTCGACGGACAGCAGCCGTACCAGCCCGAAGAGGTGCGCGAGGCCCTGCAGATCGGGCCGGACACCCCGATCATCACCACCGACGCCCGGCACCGCGCCGATGCCAAGAGTGCGCTGATCACGCTGGTGGAGCACGCCCTGATGGCGCGGTTGAGGTAGCACCCAAGTCGCTATTGCAATGGGAACGTTGCCGTTGACGCATCGGAGCCGGCTGTGGCCTTTGACACGGTCGGCTCCGGTGTTCATAACGTTTCGGCAGAGGAATCGGGTGGTATCGCCACGCGTCGCGGTCGCGTGGTGCCGCTGCGCTCACAAACGCCCCGTCTTTTGGCGGGGCTCGCTCTTTATGACCGTTTTATCTGGGGCTTACATCACTCCCAATCAGAGGTTTCCGCTGTTTGGAAGTGCGCATGCCCCCGTGCTGGAATGCCTGAACTGCCCAATAGTCAAAGACGTACTGACTAGTGGTCTATGACACACCGGGCTCTGAGAGACTGCGGCACGACGTAGGTGCCCGCCGCCGAGAGGTTGTTGGTCGAGTGAGGCGAAGCAAGAACGGTCCCGAGCCGTCGGCGCGGGGCAACTTCACCCCGCCGCCGCGCGCTGCGGCGCCCACCCCTGTGCCCGGTAACGAGCCGACGGCCGCCCCCGCCCCGAGCGGCGGGCGTTTCTCCCCGCGCAACTGGCGCGTGCCGACCCGGCTGAACGCGATCCTGCTCATACCCGTGATGGTCGGCCTCGTCATGGGCGGCTTCCAGGTAAAGAACTCGATCGACACCTGGCAGGAGGCCCGCGACGCGGAGAACACCGCGCGTCTGGTCCGTACCGCCCTCGCCTACGCCGACGCCCTCGAGAACGAGCGCGACATCACCGCCGCCCCGTTGCTCCAGGGCAAGGGCCGGGACAACACCACCGTCACCACGATCCGCAAGAAGACGGACCAGGCCGCCGACGCCTTCGACCAGGCCGCGCAGAACATGCCGGACAAGTCCGGCCTGAAGCGCCGACTGCAGCTGTTCCGCGAGGTCGAGCCCAAGCTCCAGCAGCTGCGCGCCGCCGCCTACACCACCCAGCTCACCGGCGTGAACACCGAAGAGGGGTACATCAAGGTCAGCCACCCCTTGATGGAGTTCGCCAACGAGCTCGGTCTGGGCACCGGCAACATCACCTCCTACGGCCGTACCGTCTACGCCATCTCGCTGACCAAGGCCGCTCTGTCGCTGGAGCGCTCCATCGGCATGCACCTGCTGATCAAGCCCGGCCCGGACGACGGCAACCTGGCCACCCAGCGGGTCTCCCTGTCCTCTTACGCCTACCTGGAGCGGATCGCCGTCGAGGAGTACATCGGCGGTGGCACCGAGGCCGACGCGCAGAAGCTCGACGACGCCGAGAAGAAGGTCAAGACCGACGGCGCGGTGATGGCGCGGGAAGCCAAGGCCGAGGACCCGAACTACGTGGCCCCGCCGTCCAAGGTGGAGACGATGGTCTCCGCCCTGGCGACGCTGAAGGACACCGACACCACCACGCGCGCCGGCCTCGCCCAGAAGGGCATCACCGCGCAGAACTGGTGGGCGGTCAACACCCTCAAGTACAACGCCTACCGGCAGATCGAGTCCGACCTGGCCGACAAGGCGGTGAGCGAGGCCTCCGGCATCGCCGACGACGCCAAGACCGACGCCTTCATCACCGGTGCCGTGGTCGTGGTCGCCCTGCTCGCCGCGTTCATCCTGGCCGGCATGGTGGCCCGCCAGATGAGCCGCTCGATGCGCCAGCTGCGCAACGCCGCCTTCGGCATCGCCGAGCAGCGCCTGCCGATGCTGGTCGACCAGCTCTCCCGCACCGACCCCGGCCGCGTCGACACCCGCGTGGCGCCCATCCCGATCACGTCCACCGACGAGATCGGCGAGGTCGCCCGGGCCTTCGACCAGGTCCACCGCGAGGCCGTCCGGCTCGCCGCCGAGCAGGCCCTGCTGCGGGGCAACATCAACGCGATCTTCACCAACCTCTCGCGCCGCAACCAGTCGCTGATCGAGGGCCAGCTGACCCTGATCACCGACCTGGAGAACAACGAGGCCGACCCGGACCAGCTGGAGAACCTCTTCAAGCTGGACCACCTGGCCACCCGTATGCGCCGCAACGGCGAGAACCTCCTGGTCCTCGCGGGCGAGGAGCCCGGCCGCCGCTGGGACCAGCCGGTCCCGCTGGTCGACGTGCTGCGCGCCGCCTCCTCCGAGGTGGAGCAGTACGAGCGCATCGAGCTCTCCGGCGTCCCCGAGGCCGAGATCCACGGCCGCGCGGTCACCGACCTCGTGCACCTGCTCGCCGAGCTGCTGGAGAACGCGACCACGTTCTCCTCCCCGCAGACCAAGGTCCGCGTGACCGCGACCCGTCTCCCCGACGGCCGCATCATGATCGAGATCCACGACAAGGGCATCGGCCTCACCGCCGAGGACTTCGCGGACATCAACCACAAGCTGGCCAACCCGCCGACCGTGGACGCCGCGATCTCCCAGCGCATGGGCCTGTTCGTGGTCGGCCGGCTGTCCGACCGGCACGGCATCCGCGTCCAGCTGCGCCCCTCCGGAGAGCAGGCCGGCACGACCTCGCTGGTCATGCTGCCGGACGCGATCACGCACGGCGGTGGCGGCGAGCAGGCGCTGGACCGCGACGAGTTCACGGTCTCCCAGATCATCCCGGAGCAGCAGTTCCAGGGCGAGAGCTTCAACCCGCAGCAGCAGCAGCTCCAGCCGATGCGCACGGCGGCCGAACTCGGCTTCGACGACAGCCGCTACGCGGACGTCCCCGACGACATCCGGGAACTGGACCCGGTGGGCCGCTCGCTGATGCGCGAGGAGCGCCGTGCGGCCCTGGAGGCCCAGTCCCACCCGCACGACCCGCAGGACGCCTCCGAGGCGTCCGCGTACGCCGACGAGTTCGACGCCCAGGGCTACGACGGCAGCCGTACCGGCTACCAGGAGCAGCCCGCGGCCTACGACCCCCAGCAGGCGTACCGGGAGCAGGCGCAGACGGCCTACGAGGAGCCGCAGCAGCCCGCGTACGAGGAGCAGTACTACGCGCCGAACGGCGGCCTGCCGCAGAACGACGCCTTCTCGTCGGGCGGCGGCTACCCCGAGCCCACGTATGCGGAGCCGGCCCAGGAGGAGCCCGCGGCCGCCCAGTCCGCCGCGTCCGAGTCGTACCCTGCCTACCAGGAGCAGTCCTACCAGGACGACTGGCCGCAGCAGGACGGTTACCAGAACGGGTACCCGGCCCAGTACGCTCCGGAAGCGGAATCGGCGCAGGCCGGTGACGTGAGCGAGCGGGACCGCGTAGGCTTCGACCGTCCGGGAACGTCCTCCCCCGCCGGTCACGCACTGACCGACGCCGGGCTGCCCCGCCGTGGATCCGCCGCGAGCGGTTCGAACGGCGCCGGCGGCGCGAACGGTACGCGGCACGTGACGCGGGAAGCCTCGGCTTCCGCACCGGAGAGCGGCGGCAACGGCGGCAACGGCGACTGGCGTTCGGCGAACGACCAGCGCTGGCAGCAGGCCTCGCAGCTCCGGAAGCCCAAGGCAGGCGGGGTCACCTCCTCGGGTCTGCCGCGGCGGGTACCCAAGGCCAACCTGGTCGAGGGCGCCGCCGAGACCACCCCCCAGGGAGGCCCACAGGTCTCCCGCGCCCCGGAGGACGTCCGGGGCAGGCTGAGCAACCTGCGTCGAGGCGTCCAGCGCGGACGCAGCGCAGGCAGTGAAACGAACGGCCAGGGCTTCGGTCCTGACAGCACCTACAACCAGGAGCGTTAGTGTGAGCCCGATGAGCCAGGCGGCACAGAACCTGAACTGGTTGATCACCAACTTCGTGGACAACACCCCGGGGGTGTCCCACACGGTGGTGGTCTCCGCCGACGGACTCCTTCTGGCGATGTCCGAAGGCTTCCCCCGCGACCGCGCCGACCAGCTCGCGGCCGTCGCCTCCGGTCTGACGTCTCTGACGGCAGGCGCCTCCCGGATCTTCGAGGGTGGCAGTGTGAACCAGACGGTTGTGGAGATGGAGCGGGGATTCCTCTTCATCATGTCCATTTCCGATGGTTCGTCGCTCGCCGTCCTCGCCCACCCGGAGGCGGACATCGGCCTCATCGGGTACGAAATGGCGCTTCTGGTGGACCGCGCGGGCACGGTCCTTACCCCCGATCTCCGGGCGGAACTCCAGGGAAGCCTTCTCAACTAACAGTCAGACGGTGCGTTTTCGCGTCCCGTAGCCGTAAGGTTTCGGGACGCGGCTCCACAGGGATGGGTGCCCGGCGCAGTCGGAGGAGGAGAAAGTGGCAACACCCCCAGGCGGTTCGTCTTCGGGCAACTGGTCCTACGGCCCTGCTCAGGGCCAGGGCGACGGTTCGGCGAACCGGTACAACTTCCCCTCCGCCCCGAGCCACCGGCAGCCGTACGCGCCGCAGGGCCCCGGCCCGTCGCCGTACGACCAGCCGCCCGCGCCGCGCATCCAGCCGGTGCAGCCGCAGCGTCGACCTGAGCCGTCGCCCGCCGGGGCGTCGAACAACCCCTTGGTGCGTCCGTACGCCATGACCGGTGGCCGGACCCGCCCGCGGTACCAGCTCGCCATCGAGGCACTGGTGCACACCACCGCGCAGCCGCACCAGATGCAGGGCCAGCTGCCCGAGCATCAGCGGATCTGCAACCTCTGCCGAGAGATCAAGTCGGTAGCCGAGATCTCGGCGTTGCTGACCATTCCCCTCGGCGTGGCCAGGATCCTCGTCGCCGACTTGGCGGAGGCGGGCCTGGTCGCCATCCATCAGCCCGGCGGCGACGAGAACGCCGGTGGCCAGCCAGACGTGACACTGCTCGAAAGGGTGCTCAGTGGACTTCGCAAGCTCTAGCGGCGGTCCTTCCCGCTCCACCACCTCCGCGAAGATCGTGGTGGCGGGCGGCTTCGGCGTGGGCAAGACCACGTTCGTCGGCGCCGTCTCGGAGATCAACCCGCTGCGCACAGAGGCCGTGATGACTTCCGCGTCGGCGGGCATCGACGACCTCACCCACACCGGGGACAAGACGACCACCACGGTCGCCATGGACTTCGGCCGCATCACCCTGGACCAGGACCTGATCCTGTACCTCTTCGGTACGCCGGGCCAGGACCGCTTCTGGTTCATGTGGGACGACCTGGTCCGCGGCGCCATCGGCGCGATCGTCCTGGTGGACACCCGCCGTCTCGCCGACTGCTTCCCCGCGGTCGACTACTTCGAGAACTCGGGTCTCCCCTTCGTCATCGCCCTCAACGGCTTCGACGGCAACCAGCCGTACAACCCGGACGAGGTCCGCGAGGCGCTCCAGATCGGCCCCGACACGCCGATCATCACGACGGACGCCCGCCATCGCGCCGACGCCAAGTCCGCGCTGATCACTCTCGTGGAGCACGCGCTGATGGCCCGCCTGCGGTAGCCGACGGTACGTGCTCGAAGGGGCCCCCTCCCTGCGGAGGGGGCCCCTTCGTGTGGGCCGGGCACACAGCCGGACACACAGGCCGGGCACACACGGAGAAGGGCCCCTCCCGAAGGAGGGGCCCTTTACCGTCGTACGAGCTCAGTGCCAGCTGTGCGGGGCGCGGAAGCCGGGCTCCCGCTCCAGGCGGCGCCAGCCGGCCTTGGCGCGGCCACGGTGGGTCTGGGCCGTGGCGTCCGGCTGGGCGGCCGCACGGGCCAGGAGGACGGCCGTGATGGCGGCGACCTCCTCGGGCTCGGCGTGGCCCTTCTCGACGCGGATGTCAGCGTTGTCCATGGGTGTCAGTCTCCGTGAGAGAGGTTTCCGCGGGGGTACCGCGGAGGTTCCGCCGGGTTACTGCGGGGGGTTGCCGTGCTTGCGGGACGGCAGGTCGGCGTGCTTGGTGTGCAGCATCGCCAGGGACTTGATGAGCACCTCGCGGGTCTCGGCCGGGTCGATGAC
The DNA here is from genome assembly GCF_055639495.1 of Streptomyces sp. NPDC039424. NCBI lineage: Bacteria > Bacillati > Actinomycetota > Actinomycetes > Kitasatosporales > Streptomycetaceae > Streptomyces > Streptomyces sp. NPDC039424. The sequence goes on along the minus strand of NZ_JBVKAI010000014.1, from coordinate 807 downwards.
GTCGTCGACGAGGCCGCGTTCGGCCGCGTAGTACGGGTGCATCAGCTCGGCCTTGTACTCCTTGACCATCTTCTGCCGCATGGCCTCGGGGTCCTCGGCGTTCGCGATCTGCCGCCGGAAGATCACGTTGGCCGCGCCCTCCGCACCCATCACGGCGATCTCGTTCGTCGGCCACGCGTACGTCAGGTCGGCACCGATGGACTGGCTGTCCATCACGATGTACGCACCTCCGTACGCCTTGCGCAGGATCAGCGAGATCCTCGGCACGGTCGCGTTGCAGTAGGCGTACAGCAGCTTCGCGCCGTGCCGGATGATCCCGCCGTGCTCCTGGTCGACACCCGGCAGGAACCCCGGGACGTCCAGGAAGGTGACGATCGGGATATTGAAAGCGTCACACATCTGGACAAAGCGCGCAGCTTTTTCGCTGGCCTCGATGTCCAGGACGCCCGCGAGGACCTGCGGCTGGTTGGCGATGATGCCGACCACCTGGCCGTCGAGCCGGGCCAGCGCGCAGATGATGTTGCGGGCCCAGCGCTCGTGGACCTCCAGGTAGTCGCCGTCGTCGACGATCTCCTCGATGACCTTGACCATGTCGTACGGCCGGTTGCCGTCCGCGGGGACCAGGTCCAGCAGGACGTCCGAACGGCGGTCCACCGCGTCCGCGGACTCCACCCGGGGCGGGTTCTCGCGGTTGTTCTGCGGGAGGAGGGAGAGGAGGTAGCGCACCTCGGCGATGCAGGTCTCCTCGTCGTCGTAGGCGAAGTGGCACACACCGCTCGTCTCGGCGTGCACGTCCGCACCGCCGAG
>NZ_JBVKAI010000013.1:0-255095 GCF_055639495.1 Streptomyces sp. NPDC039424 | reverse complement strand
CAGGTGCAGTTCATGGACGCCGCGTATGACGACCTGTGGCCCGGACAGCGACGCACGGCCGGGGATTCCCTGACGCCTCCGTGAGGCGGGACCGCAGGTGAGATGTTCTTGCCGTGGCTGGTGTCCCCGTACTCGTGTGAGTGGCCCTGGCAAGGTTTCCGTGAAGCTGGGTGTGCCACCGTGCGCCGGTGACGCCCCGTCACGCGTAGCGACACTGTCAGCGAGTGTGATGACCTCGTACGAATCATGTCTCCGCACCTTGGTGCGGTGCGGGTGGAACGGGTGTGGGTGGCGGGCCGCGTGGTCCGCATCACGGCCTGCACCCGCGAGTCGACAGTGACGTGTCCGGACTGTGGTCGCGGTTCTGTGCGGGTGCACAGTCGCTATGGCCGGGCGCTGGCCGATGTCACTGTCGGAGGGCGCCCGGTGCTGATCGGGCTGTCGGTGCGGCGGCTGTTCTGTGACAGCCCGGCCTGTGGCCGACGGACGTTTGCCGAGCAGGTCGAGGGGTTGACGGTGCGCTATCAGCGACGCAGCCCGCTGCTGCAGCACCTGGTGGAGATGGCCGGAGTACTGCTCGCCGGCCGTGGCGGCGCCCGGCTGCTGCAGATCCTGATCTCGGCGTTGGAGGCACCCGCAGCGAACCGCTGCGCGGCCTCCAGCCGGATCCGCTCGCGAAACGCCTGCCGTTCAGGCGTCAGCCCACCACCCTGCGGATATCGCACACAACAGGCATACCGTGACGATCACACATCGTCAGCCCTCAACGACATCACACCACAAAGGTGAGTAACGGCACCCGTATCTCGACCTGTGTGTCATCGGCCCGCCGCCGCCCTACAGCTTCGTCGGCAGCCCCTAGTCCCAGCAGGCCGCAGGCGGCACCGCGGAAGCGTTCGGAGCGTGGCAGCCCAGCGGAATAACATAAGGAGTTGCGAAGCCTCAGGGACGGCGGACCCATTTGTTGTGGGGGATGTCTGTCGGGCCCGGCTCGGTTCAGCATGAGGCCATGCCTGGTGGAAGCGCGGCGCACGGATTCGAGTTCCGTGTCGCCAGCTCCGTCCCGGAGGCCGCCAAAGAAGCGTTCCCCGAGTGGAGGCTGTGGTGATCGGGAACCAGACGGTGTTCTACGGCGACGTCCTCGACGAGGCGCATCTGTTCGGCCTGCTGGCTCGTTTCCGGATGCGGGGTCTGCCGATCGTGGAAATGCGACCGCTCAACTCGGGTTGAGAGCCAGACGCAGGATCAGGCGCACGGTGCGGCGGGTGAATCAGGCGCTGGCCAGGCCGATGGCGGCGCCGGTGGCTACGTCGCTTGGACAGTGGGCGCGCTTTGCACCCGCTCGACCGCCACCATGCCGACCGGAACTGCACACACTGCGCTGGCGGCCGACCACGTGGGTGCCACCGCCGCGGTGAATGCCACCGCGGCGGCGGTGTGTCCCGAAGGGATGGTGGTGCCTGCGCCTCGGTGGCGAAGTTCGGCGCGACGCCTGAGCCATCTCCGCCTGGCGGCAGGCTGCAGGAGCGCCGGCCCGGGCTGCTCAGCCTGAGCCGGCATGACGTACCAGGGTGTCGAACAGGTTCTGCTGGGAAGGGTCTGAGGACGCGGTGTCCTCCGGGTGCCACTGCACGGCCGTGAACCAGCCTCGTGAGGAGGGCAGTTCGAGGGCTTCGACGGTGCCGTCCTCGGCGATGGCGGCCACGGCCAGGCCGTTGCCAAGGCGGTCAACCCGTTGGTGGTGGTAGCAGGATGCTTCGACCTTGTCGGCGCCCAGCGCTTGCGCCGTCCGCGTTCCTGGGCGGATCGCCACCGGGTGCAACAGATGGCGGTGCTCGTGGCCGGGGCCGCCCATGTCCTGGTGGAGGGTGCCGCCAAGGGCGACGTTGACGGCCTGGAGCCCGCGGCAGATCGCCAGCATCGGGAATCCCGACTTTAGGGCCACCCGGGCGACTTCTAGGTCGAAGGCGTCCTGGAGGGCGTCGACGTCGTAGACGGTGTCGTGGGTGTCGGTGGCGCTGTAGCGGTGCGGGGCGAGGTCTCCGCCGCCGGGGAGCAGGACGCCGTCGAAGCGGGCGAACCGGAGGGCGATGTCGGCCTCGGCTGGGTCGGTCGGGTGGATGCTCACCGGTTCGCCGCCGGCCCGCCAGACTGCTTTGATCAGGGCGCGGGCGTTGACCTCGGCGGCGTAGCGCAGTGCGGAGGTGGTGGCGGAGAAGCGGGCCGGGATGGCTATCAGCGGGCGGGTCACAGCTGGATCCACGTGGTTTTGAGTTCGGTGTACTTCTCCAGGGCGTGGGCGGACTTGTCGCGGCCGTTGCCGGACTGCTTCATGCCGCCGAAGGGGACGGTGAGATCGCCCTCCTCGTAGCAGTTGACCCAGACTGTGCCGGCCTTCAGCTTGCGGGAGACCTGGTGGGCGGTGGACAGGTCGGTGGTCCACAGGCCGGCGGCGAGGCCGTACTCGGTGGCGTTGGCCAGCCGTACCGCTTCGTCGAGGTCGTCGAAGGCAAGCACGGACAGGACGGGGCCGAAGATCTCCTCGCGGGCCAGCCGCATGCCGGGGTCCACGCGGTCGAAGACGGTGGGCTGGAGGAAGCTGCCGCCGGTGGCGGTCAGGGTGCGCTCGCTGCCGGTGCGCAGTCGGGCGCCCTCCGCCTGGCCGGTTGCGATGTGGTCGAGGACGCTGTCCAGGTGTGCTTCGGAGACCAGGGCGCCCATCTCTGTCGCCGGGTCGAGCGGGTCACCGACCCGGAGTTCCCGCGCCCGCCGGACGACGGCCTCGGTGACCTGCTCGGCAATCGAGGAGTGCACGAGGAGCCGGGAAGGCGCAGTGCACATCTCGCCCTGGTTGAAGAAGATGCCCCAGGCCGCGGTGGCAGCGGCCTTCTCCAGGTCGGGGGCGTCGGGGAGGACGATGTTGGGCGACTTGCCGCCCAGTTCCAGCCACACGCGCTTGAGGTTGGAGTCGGCCGCGTAGCGCAGGAAGTGGCGGCCGACGGCGGTGGAACCGGTGAAGGCCAGCACGTCGACGTCGGGGTGGATACCGAGGGCCCGTCCGGCGGTGGGTCCGTCTCCGGTGACGACGTTGAGGACGCCCGGGGGCAGTCCGGCCTCGGTGGCGATTCGCCCAAGGAGCAGGGCAGACAGCGGCGAGTTCTCCGACGGCTTGAGTACGACGGTGCAGCCCACGGCGAGGGCTGGGGCGACCTTCCAGCCGGCCAGGGTGAGGGGGAAGTTCCACGGTACGACCGCGCCGACCACGCCGGCCGGCTCCCGGGTGACGAGGGCGAGGGCGTCGGGGGAGGCGTGCGGGGACTCGTCGGTGAGCTTGTCAGCGAGTTGCCCGTACCAGCGGAACGTGTTGATGACGGCGCGCAGTTCGATGTCGTACGCGTCGGTGATGGGCTTGCCCATCTCCAGGCTGACCATGAGCGCCAGTTCCCCCCGTCGTTCTTCGAGGAATTCGGCGATCCGCAGGAGGAACCGGCCGCGCTCGGCGGGGGCCAGGAGTGGCCAGGGGCCGGAGTCGAAGGCGCGGCGTGCGGCCGCGACCGCGAGATCGACTTCGGCCTCGCCCGCGTCGGCCACGTGGGTGAGGATGTGGCCGTCCCGGGGTGCGACGACAGCGAACGTGGCGCCACTGCCGCTTTCGGTCCGGCCGTCGATGTGGTGCTGGGTGGGCAGGCGAAGTTCCTTGGCCTGCGTCAGCAGTTCTTCATGGGTGACGTTGCGCATGGGTGTCTCGGGCTGCCCCGTCACTCGGCGCCGGATGTGCCGGACTCCAGCAGTCGGCCGCCGTCCCAGACGACACCGACCTGGCGGTAGTACGCGGCGATCGGCTCGCGGATCTCCATGCGGGCTAGCTCCTCGGTGGGCGCTTCGAACAGCTCCAGCTCGGCGTCGCCGACCCAGGGCTGGCCGCCTTCGAAGGAGGCGGCGCCGGTCTCGATCAGCTCGTCCAGCGCGAGCCCCTTGCCCTTCTCAATGGACGGCAGCCAGCGGTGGTGGGCCATCGGATGGGCGTTGACGAACCCGTTCGTCTCCGCCGGCTCGCGCAGGGTCACCACGGCCTGCGCGAGCCGCCGGTCGGCGGCGGCGAGAGTGGCGCCGAACCGGGCCCCGGCCTCGATCCGAGGTGCCGGGCCGTAGGGGTGCGGGCGGGTCTGGTGGATGGAGCCGAGCTTCTTCGGGTAGCCCTGGTGCAGTCCGCGGGCGATGGCGAAGTCCTTGTCGACCCAGATATAGACGCAGCGGGTGTAGGTCCGGCCCTTGTACTGGCAGCGGACGACGGCGAAAGCCTCCTTGTACTGGGAGAGCACCGGGTCCAGCAGCTCGTCACCGGAGGCGGAGCAGGACTGCCAGTCGGCCCAGATCAGCGCCACCGCGCCGGAGTCCTCCTCGGCGAGCTCCAGCGGCTCGGGCAGCAGTTCCCGCACCCGGGCCGGGTCGGTGCGGTACTCGACGGTCAGCAGGTCGCCGGAGTAGCGCCACGGAGGGGAAGGGATCAGCGACGAGGCGCCCGTTGCCGTCTTGGGATGGAAGTAGCCACGGACATTGGCCATGTCGTCACGCTCCAGAGAGATCAGCAGGGCGGGGCACGCCACCTGCGGCAGACGCGGCGGGCGGAAGAAGGGGAAAAGGAAGAGGGGATACGCCGTCGCGTGAGGTTCGGATCGGACGCCCGGCTTACGGCTCACCACTGCCTGGGCCGCGGTGAGCCGGTGGCGCCGGGGGTGGTCATGAGCGGGCGAGCTGCTCCAGTCGCTGGTGCAGGTGCTCGGCATAGGTCTCGGATTCAGGTTTCATCAGCACGCTGCGCAGGATCCGCGCGCCGTCGGCGTCCGCGGTGACCTTCGGGTGGCGGGCGGTGAAGCGCTCGGCGCCGACGCGGAGGGTGCTGAGGAAGACCGGGTCTTGGCTGTCGGTCATGCCCTCCTGCAGGATCCGGTTGCTGGCCGCGTCGATCTCAGAGAGGGTGCGGCCGGCGGTTACCGGGAAGTAGCTGACGATGTCGAGGTGCGGGGGCTGGTAGAGCTCCAGGTGCTCGGAGCCCTCGATCAGTTCCGCCCAGCGCAGCGCTGCGCGCCGGCCGGCCGCCAGCACCTGGCCCAGCCCCTCGCGAGTGGGCGGCAGCAACTGGAAGGTGAGCCACAGCGCGGCAGCCGCCGCACCCGCCCGGGAGCACTCCAGGCTGATCTCACCCAGATGCAGTTCGTCGGAGGTGAAGTACGTGTACGGCGAGTCGTGCAGGTAGAACCGGCCGACGGAGGGATCGCGGAAGAGGACGGCGCCGCACCCGTAGGGCTGCAGACCGTGCTTGTGCGGGTCCACCACGATCGAATCGGCCTGGGCGACGGCCCGCCAGGGCGCAGCCAGCAGTCCCTCGGGACCGTCCGCACCTGCCAGGAGGGTGAAGAATCCGCCGTAGGCAGCGTCCACGTGGATCCGCACCCCGTACCGCTCACGCAGCTTCAGCGCCTCGTGGACCGGCTCGATCGCGCCGAGCCCGGTAGTACCGGTGGTGAGGACGACCGTGCCGACCTGCCCGCCGCGCAGCAGCTCCTCCAGCGCGTCCAGGTCCATGCGGCCGAGGTCGTCGGTGGGGACGGGGAAGCCCTCCATCCCGAGAACGCCGCACATCCGGCCGTGGGTGTAGTGGGCCTCGGTGCTGTAGGCGACCCCCTTGCCGGGGTGCAGTTCGCGGGCCACGAAGAGGGCTTCGAGGTTGGCGATGGTGCCGCTGGTGGTCAGGTGCCCCAGGTGGGTTTCGTAGCCGAACATCGTGGCCAGTTGCTGGATCACCTCACGCTCCATCGCGGCGGTGGCCGGCCCGCCGTCCAGGGCGTGGTTGTTGGGGTTGATCAGCATGGCGGTCAGGTAGCCAACCACGGCTGCCGGGTGCGGCGGCTTGAGCATCTGGCCCGCGTAGCGGGGGTGGCCGAAGGGATAGTTGTCCTTCAGCCGCTCGGTGAAGACCTCAAACGCGGCGGCGAACCGGCCGTCCTCGACGGCCAGCGCCGGGTGCGGGTCGAACGGGCCGAAGGTCTCGGCCCACTCGGCGTTCGACGCGACCGCCGCCGTCAGCCACTTTTTCAGATCCATCTCGTCACTCCTCGGTGATCTCGCGTGTCGGCGTGGCTCGGGCTCAGCGCTTGGGCGGGCGGATGCCACGGAACTCCCAGTCGCCGCCGAGAGCGGTCGACAGGACTTCCTCGGACTCGGTGGGCTGGGCACCGACGTCGGTACGGATGGCCGTCGGGCCGGTGACGATGTGGTTGGTGAGGCGGCCGAGGCCCTCGACCTCGACCTCGACGATGTCGCAGGGCTGGACGGGGCGTGAGTTGGCCGGGGTGCCGGAGAGCAGGACGTCGCCGGGGTGAAGGGTGATGGTACGTGCGATGTCGGCGACGAGGTAGTGCATGTCCCACGTCATCTCGTCGGTCGAGCCGTCCTGCACGACCTCCCCGTTGACGTAGGTGCGCAGCGCCTTGCCGTGGAAGTCCCAGTCGGTGACCAGGCCGGGGCCGAGTGGGCAGAGGGTGTCGGAGCCTTTGACGCGGAGCATGGAGCCGGCGTCGGTGTCGCGGAAGTCGTGCAGTCCGTAGTCGTTGGCAATGGTGTAGCCGGCGAGGTAGTCGCCTGCCTCGGCCGGGGAGATGTTGCGTGCCGTCCTGCCGATGACGATGGCGACCTCGCCCTCGTAGTTGAGCCACTTGCAGCCCGCAGGGCGGACGATCGCGCCCTGGTGGGAGTTGAGGGACGAGACCGGCTTGTGGAAGTAGGTGGGGGTGTCGGGCAGGCCGATCTGGAACTCGTCGACCCGGCTGCGGTGGTTGAGGTGGACGGCGATGACCTTGGACGGGACGACCGGTGGAAGATGGTGCGCCTCGTCGATCTTGACGCGGCGGCCGTCGCCGGCGACGAGTTCGTCGCCGTCGACGGTGACCTGGATGGCGGAGCCGTCGAGGAGGATGCGGCGGTACTCGGGCATGGTGGGGCTCCTAGAAACGGCTGTGCGGAGAGTGGGGGGACGGGGAGGCGGACAGGCCGGCGCCGGTCCAGCCGTCGGCCGGGCGGTCGAACCAGAGGTGGACCTGGCCGGTGCCGACGGAGTTCTCGTACTCGCCGTACTGGCGGGCCCTGGCCGTGCACGCGTGCTCGCCGAGGGCACCCGCCATCATCAGGTAGTGGAAGAACTTCGCCTCCGGCTTGAACTTCCAGAACTCGTCCATGGTGTCGAGGACCTTGTCGTGCCGGCCCTCCTTGAACCAGGCGATCCGCTCCTCGTCGGCTGCACGTGCCTGGGGGGTGAAAACGTGGGCCGGGTCGCTGTCCTCGTGGTCACGGATCTCGCGCAGCGGCCAGAAGGTGTGCGACAGGGCGCCGGAGGCGATCACGATGACCCGGCGGCCGGGGGTGGCGGCGATACCGTCCGCGAGTGCGCGGCCGAGGCGGATGTGGTCCTCCATGTCGCCGGTCTGGCAGACGCCGATGGTCACCCACCGCTTGTTGGGCAGTCCCTCGCCGAGGAACTTCCACAGGTTGATGGTGGCGTAGTAGATGGGCAGGTACGCGTCGTCGATCGGGGTAATGAAGGTGCCGTGCCTGTCGGCGAACGACGCGATGTTGTGGGCGAGTTCGGGATCGCCGGGGAAGTCGTACGGCATTCGGCACATGCCGCGCGGCAGTTCCTCGGAGGTGAAGAGGCCCGCCCGCCGGTCCTGCGCGGTCACGACGAACTCGACCGTGGTCGCCCAGTGGGAGTCGAGGACGACGACGGTGTCGTAGTCGTCGCGTTCGAAGACGTCCCGGCGGAGTTCTTCCAGGCCGGTGACGAGGGTGATCTCTTTGCCCTCGTTCAGCTCCAGCCGGTCGGCCTTGGGGAGCACGATGGTGGGGACGTGGGCGAGCAGGCCCGCCCCGACGATCTCACCCATGATTCTTCCATCCGTTCGGGGCGGTGACGGTGTTCTTCACGTCGCAGTAGAAGTCGAAGCTCCAGGTGCCGCCCTCCCGGCCGACCCCGGACTGCCGGGAACCACCGAACGGGGCCTGAAGGTCGCGGACGAAGAAGCAGTTGATCCACACCGTGCCCGCGACCAGTCGGGCGCTGACGCGTTCGGCGCGCTCCGGGGCACCGGTGGCGACGGTGGCGGCCAGCCCGAAGCGGGTGCCGTTGGCGAGGCGGACGGCTTCCTCCTCCGCGGTGAAGGTCTGCAGGGTCAGCACCGGACCGAAGACTTCCTCCTGCACGATCTCCGAGTCCTGGGCGACATCCGTGAGCAGGGTCGGCGCGTAATACTGGCCGTCCTTGCGGTGGCCGCCGATGACCGCGCGGGCCCCGGCCGCGAGCGCCCGCTGCACGAAGCCGTCGATCTTCTCCAGCTGGCGGGGGTGGATGTTGGGGCCGATGTCGGTGGCCTCGTCACGCGGGTCACCCTGCTTCAGTGCGCTCGCCTTCTCGACGAAGCGGCGCGTGAACTCCTCGGCGATCGACTCCTCGACCAGCAGCCGGGTGGCCGCCAGGCACACCTGCCCGGCGTTGTCGTACTGCTCCACTGCCAGGTCGACGGCGAGGTCCAGGTCGGCGTCGGCGAACACCAGCAGCGGTGACTTGCCGCCGAGTTCGAGGCTGAGCGGAGTCAGGTTGGCTGCGGCCGAGGCCGCGATCCGCTTGGCCGTGGGCACGGAGCCGGTGAAGCTGATGCGCCGTACGTCGGGGTGCGAGGTCAGCGCGTCACCGATCTCGGAGCCGTAACCATGCACGACATTCAGCACCCCGGCGGGGAGACCGGCTTCGGAGGCGATGTCCGCCAGCAGCGAGGCGGTCAAAGGGGACCACTCGGCCGGCTTGACGACCACCGTGTTGCCCGCGGCGAGGGCCGGGGCAACCTTCCAGGTGGCCAGCATCAGCGGGGCGTTCCACGGGGTGATCAGCACACAGGGGCCGGCCGGATCCCAGCTGACGTGGTTGGTGTGGCCCCGGGTCTCGAAGTCCTCATGATCCAGCTTTAGCAGCCAGTCGGCGAAGAAGCGGAAGTTGTGCGCGACGCGGGGCATGACGCCGCGGCGGTGGGAGCGGAGCAGGGCGCCGTTGTCGCACGTTTCGACGTTCGCCAGGTCCTCCAGCCGCTTCTCCACGCCATCGGCGATCGCGTGCAGGATCCGGGCGCGCTCGGCGCGGGAGGTGGCGGCCCAGTCAGGGAACGCGGCCTTCGCGGCGGCCACCGCGTCTGCAGCCTCCTTCGCGGTGCCCCGGGGGATCTCACCCAGAACGCTGCCGTCGATCGGCGAGATGTCGGTGAACGTCTCGGTGGAGGCGACGCGCTCGCCGCCGATCCAGTGCCGGGTGTCGACGGATACTCCGGCGACGACAGCTTCGGGATCGCGGGTCATGTCCCAACCTCCAGTTCGTTTGGCTCCAAATAAACAGGCAGGCGCTATGGGCGTCAAGAGGTGCCGGGCGATATATTTGGGCCCAAACGTTTGGGTGGGGATGCGCCCATCACGGCAGCGGCCTCCGGTAACCGGGAGCGCGCACACGCCACCTCTGACGATGAACGCGACGCCCGGAACCGGGCGCGCCGCGGGGCGGCCGGACCCCGGCGGCGCGGCTAGGAGCGCGGGCGGCGACCCGAGCGCCGCGGGGCCAGGTCCTCACCGGCCAGCAGCTCTCGCCGGCGCCGCTCGCCGTGCTCCTCGAGCCGACTGACGATGGCGCGCAGACTGTCGGCGAGCTGGAGGCACTGCTCGGAGCTGAGAGGGGCGGAGACGAACGCCTCCTCCGCGTTGAAAACCGGGAACAGCTCCTCCATGAGCTTCTCTCCTTCGGGGGTCAGGGAGAGCAGGACCCGGCGACGGTCCTCTGGGTGGGGGGAGCGGGCCACGAGGCCGCGCGGCTCGAGAGTGCGCGCGATGCCGGTCAGTGTCCCCTTGGCGATGCCCGCCTCCTCGGCCACCGACCGGGTCTCCGCCTCGCCCCAGATCCACAGCACCCACAGCACTACGAAGCTGGTCCACGTCAGCTCATGCGGACGCAGTACCGAATTCTCCAGATGGTTACGGACGGCTGCGGCGGCCCGGTGGATGTTGCCCACAGCGGCCATGGCCTCACGCTGCAGTGTCAGGCCGCCCAGCCGCTGCTGTATGGCCTGCTCGGTCTCGGTGATGGATCGACGAGGCCCGGGCACGGCTCCTCCTTCGCGTCGGGGCGACGCGGGGCCGCCGACATGTTCGTTTGCGGCCAAATGTATCCCGCAGTCACTCGACCGTCGTGGCCTTCCGGCATGGATGGAAGTGGGCAGATCTGCGTGACCCCCTTGTGGGCGGCGCATCGGACTCTTATCGTTTGGCATCAAATGATCGCCCCTGACGTCACCGGCCGGACACCAAGCCGCCATAAACTGCGCGGCCAAATCGGACAGAATCCAACTCATCGCCGCACCGCTGGAGCACCCCTTGAGCGCCCACACAGACCATCAGATCCGAGAGACGATGGAGACGCTGGACGCCAAGGGGATCGATGTCCTCCGCGTCGCCTACCCCGACCTGATGGGATCCGACCGCAGCCGGGACATCCTGCTGCACCATCTGCCGCACGCTGCCGGACACGGACTCGCCTTCAGCCGCGCCGTCTACCACACCGGCGCCCTGGGAGATCACTCCAACATCGCCGGCGGCCTCGAGGCCGGCATGCCGGACATCCTCGTGCGCCCGGACCTGGACACCGTCGTCCCGCTGCCGTGGGAGCCGAATGCGGCCTGGTGCATCGGCGACGTCCTCGACCCGGCCACCGGCCAGAGCGTGCCCGAATCGCCCAGGGACCTGCTGCGCCAGGTCCTCACCCGCCTGAACGACGCGGGCCTGACCGCACTCGTGGGCCCTGAACTGGAATACGTCCTGCTCGAGCCGGACGCCGACGCGTCCACCGGATGGCGTCGCTACGCCCCCGCCCCGGGCAACGTCTACACCACCGGCCGCCGGGCCGACCCGGACGGACACCTCCTGCGCACAGCGCGTGCCCTGCACGCTCTCGGCCTGGACGTCAGCGGCGGCAACCGCGAGTTCGACGGCGGGCAGTTCGAGATCAACCTGAACCACTCGGAGGCCTTGGACGCCGCGGACCGTGCCTTCCGGTTCAAGGCCGCGGTTAAGGAACTCGCCCGCGCCGAGGGCCGGCTGGCGACGTTCATGGCCAAGCCGTTCAACGACGGCGGTGGTTCCGGATTCCACCTGCACGTCTCCCTCGTCGACGCGGACAGGGCCAATGTCTTCGACGCCCCCCACGAGGTCCACCGCCTCTCAGCCACGGCCCGTCACGCCCTGGCCGGCGTCCTCTCTCACGCGCCCGCCCTGTCGGCACTGCTCAACCCCACCGTCAACTCCTACAAGCGGTTCGGCCCCAACACCACTGCCCCCTGGCTGATCAACTGGGGCCTGGACAACCGCAACACGATGGTGCGCATTCCGCCGGAGCGCGGTGCCGCCTCCCGTTTGGAGGTCCGCCTTGGTGACGCCACCGCCAACCCCTACCTCGCCATCGCCGGGCTTCTGGCCGCCATCCACCTCGGCATCACCACTGCCACCGAGCCCCCCGCTCCGGTGACCGGCCACGCCGCAGACATCGGCGCCGCGGCCGAGCTGCCCACCGACCTCGGCCAGGCCCTCGACGCCCTGCAGGCCGACGACCAGCTCATCGATATCCTCGGCAAGTCCTTCGTCGACGCCTTCCTCACCTTCAAGCGCGACGAACTCGCCCGCTTCCACAAGTACGTCACGGATTGGGAGTTCCGCGAGTATGCCCAGATCGACTGACAGCCCCACATGCCTGGCTCGACCACTACGGTTCCGCGACCCCGCTCGTCGCCCTGCCCTCCTTCACCTGCGGTTCCGCAGACCGCCCTTCGCCGCAGCGCAGCCTCCGCATGCCTTTCGCGGCCTTCTCCTGCCCCGCCGCACTGCGCGGGCCGGGCCCTTCGCCGAACCCCGCCGCACGTGCCCAACATGCCTCGGATGGGGTGGGGTGCTTACTGCTGGGCCGTGTCTTCAAAAGATCTTGAGTGGTGGATCGTGATCGGGTGATACGTCGCCATGAACTGTCCGATGCCGAGTTCGTCGGACCGCTGCTGCCGGTGTCCCTGCGGGGCCGGAAGCGGCTGGACGACCGCAAGGTGATCAACAGGATGGTGTGGAGGTTCCGCACCGGGACGGCCTGACGGGACGTGCCGGAGCCGTACGGCCCGTGGGCCACGCTGCGCACCCGCTTTCGCCGATGGGCTCTGGACTGCACCTTCGAGCGCATGCTCCGGGCCGCCCAGGCGCACGCCGACGCGGCCGGGGACATCAACTGGCTGGTGTCGGTCGACTCCACCCTCGTCCGAGCCCACCAGCACGCCGCCCGAGCCCGAAAACGGGGCCCGCAGCCCCGGCCTCGGACGCTCCCGAAGCGGCATGACCAGCAAAATCCACATGGCCTGCGACAGTGTCGGCCGCCCGCTCGCCTTCACGCTCACGGGCGGCAACACCAACGACTGCACCCAGTTCACCGCCGCGATGGAAGCGATACGAGTGCCCCGCATCGGACCCGGACGGCCCCACACCCGGCCCGCACACGTGCCGGGGCGACAAGGGCTACAGCTCCCGGGCCATCCGCACCTGGCTGCAACGGCACGGCATCAGCCGCACCATCCCCGAGCGGGCCGACCAGGTCCGCAACCGTCTCCGACGCGGCAGCCGAGGCGGGCGCCCGCGGCCTTCGACAAGCAGCTCTACAAGCGTCGCAACGTGGTGGAACGGTGCTTCAACGGCCTGAAGCAGTGGCGCGGCGTCGCTACCCGCTACGACAAGACCGCCGAGTCCTACCAGGCAGCCGTCCCCTCTGCCAGACGGTCTCCACGGCCTCGGGAAGGCCCTTGAGTCCGTCGCAGACCAGCATCAGGACGTCGTCCAGGCCGCGGTTCTTCAGCTCGGTGAACACGTGCCGCAGTACTTCGCGCCCTCGCAGCCGTCGCCGGCCCAGATGCCGAGGATGTCGCGGGTGCCGTCCACGGTCACGGCCATCACCACGTACATCGGACGGTTCGCGACCTGGCCGTCCCTGATCTTGGTTCTGTCGACGATCTTGTGATCCGGGGGGCTGGGCTCATCGTGCGAGCAGGACGCGTTTGCGGAGGAGATGGGGGGCGGCCCGGCCGAACATCTGGTGCTTCAGCATCTTCAGCCGGTTGATGTTGCCTTCGACGGCGCCGGAACTGTGGGGCAGGGTCAGACCGTTGCGGACGGCGTCGAGATCGCGTCGGAGGTTGCGGGCGAAGGACACCAGTGGCGCCAGGGTGTCCTGCTCGGCGTCAGCGATCCAGTCCTCGAGTCGGTCGCCGTGGCGGCCGGTCATCATGGCGGCGAACTTCCGGACGTGTCCGGTGAGCCGGTACAGCTCGGGATCGCGCTCGCGCAGGCGGTGCAGCTTGTCTGTGTCTTCGTCTCGCAGGTGCTCGGGGTGAGTCATGATCGAGGAGGTGACCTCGCGGACCGACGGAGGCTTGGGGCCAGGGGCAGGTGCGTGTCCGCGTCCGGCGGTATCGCCGCAGGTGACGCTGGACGGCCATCGCCGCCAGAGCAGCTGAGTTCCTGGATCTCCCGGTAGAGCTGGGCAGCGTTTCTGGCTCCTTCGTTCCAGCGCCGGTGCAGATAGCCGACGTACGGGTCGACGATGTGCGCCCATTGCAGGCTCTTGGCGACGATGTCATCGGCGGAGCGGGAGTTGACCAGCTTGCGGATGTTGGCCTGGTGCAGGCCGAGTCTCCGGCCGATCGCCGCCTTCGACATGCCCTTGTCCCACAGCTGTGCGACGTGGACGGCTGCCGGGCCACACGCGGTACGAACCGGACACGATCACAGGGCCGCCTGGTCACCACGGTGCCCCACCGCACGTCGGGCGCCGAGGCGCCACAAGCATGAGGTGCGCGTCAGCTGTCACATCGCGGCGCCTCGCTCGGGGAGAGGCCGGCGTGCGGGCGGTGGCATCGTGAGGGATGCCACCGGCGCCCGACACAGTCGCGGGCGACGTCAACGCCGACCCCACGACCAGCTCGGGACGCACCAGGGTCACGTTCAGCCTTTCCTTCCGCCCCACCCTGCGGAGACGTCATTGCGTCCACGGATTTCGCCCCTGGACGGCCCAACAGCAGCGTCTTGGGTGCTTGCAGTGATCCGGTGACTGCGGCGACGATCTCCTCATGCCTTTCGCCGACCGGCTGCCGTCGTCGTCTCGCGGCCGGTGTCGCGGGCTTGGGAACACGGGTGCGTCAGCCGCCGCCCCATCCGCATGGTGCCCGGCGCAGGCGCAACGGACGGGGCGCCCGCGCCGTCGGACACTGGCGAGGAACCTGTCCCGGGGCTTCGGCGGCGCGACTGGTGGAAGTGGCGGCAGTCCGTTTCAGTCGTCGAGGTGGTGATACCCGGACGTTGTTCCACTTTTCGCACAAGGAGGACTCATGGCGACAGGTGAAACGGGATTCAGCGATGTCGTGTACGACCTCATATCCGTGCAGTACCACTCTTTGAAGGCTGGGCACGATTACGGTCAGTATGTGCGCGACGCGGAGAACGCCGGAAAGAAGGAAATCGCCGAGTTCTTCCGCACCGTCATGGACCAGGACTCGGAACGCGCGGCCCGGTGTCATCAGTTCCTGGCCGAACTGTCCGGTACCGAGGAAGCCGGCCCGGCTGTCAGCTGAGGACCGCGGACTGACACGGCAAGATCACGGGCCGCACACGCCCGCAGGCCTGTGCGTCGGAGCCACGCGAGCAGGCGGGTGCAGGACTCGGGCAGCAGGTGCTGCAGCGTCACGCCCCGGTCGTCGGCTCGGGGGGATCCGCAGCCCGGGCTCGGGCGCTCCCATGCCAGCCTGACCAGCAAAATCCCCCTCGCCCGCGATGGCGTCGGCCGCCCGCTCGCCTTCACCCTCACGGGCGGTAACACCAACGACCGCACCCAGTTCACCGCCGTGATGGAGGCGATCCGGGTGTCCCGCGTCGGCCCGGGACGACCCCGCGAGCGGCCCGCCCACGTCCTGGGCGACAAGGCCACAGCTCCCGGGCCATCCACAGCTGGCTCAGGCGGCGCGGCATCGCCCACACGATCCCTGAGCGGGCCGATCAGGACCGCAACAGGACGGAAGCGCGGCAGTCGTGGCGGGCGTCCACCGGGCCTTCGACAAGCAGCTCTACGGCTGAAGGGGAGTAGGCGCAAGCATCCACCCGAACGAGGCGCCGGACCTGCATTGGATCAACGCGTCAGGGCGCCGCCTACCAGCGTTCAGCCACCCGTGCGACGAGCAGGACGGGGTCGCCTTTCTCGTAGGCGTCGATGAGGTTGCTGATCGCGTCGGGGTTGGCGGCCTCGCCGACCCAGCGGCCGGACGTGGTGAACACCGGGACCTCGTCGCGGTCGGCGTCGAAGACGACGACGTACATCCCGAACCCCTCCAGTACGAGGTCGTAGAGCACGGAGGCCGGGGCGGCCTTGAGGACCTCCAGGCCGTCGGCGGTGAAGGTGGGCCGGGGCCTGGGGGTCGTCGGGCTGGACGAGGGTGCCGGTGACGCGCACGAGGTCGCTGGGCTGGATCTCGCGCAGGAGGACGTCGGCGATGCGGGGGGTCTCCGGTGGTGCAGGCATACAAGGTGTCCGGGGCGTCGGGTGGCGATCCGATCCGCGTCGGCGGGGGAGTGGATCAGGTCGAAGCGGGCGGGGGCCCAGCCGGTGCCGGGGGCCGGGATCGCGTCGACGTAGCCGTCTATGGCCAGGTGCGTCTGGGGGTTCATCAGCGGGCCTCCGCCAGGGTCTTGGCGAAGCGAGGGGAGCGGGATCGGGGGGAGCGCTGCGCGAGGTTGGGGAGCTCGCGGTTGCGGCGCTGCTGCTCGGGGGTGAGTGGCCGGGCCTTCGGGCCGCAGCGGTGCCAGAGCGGCGAGGCCGGCGGCTCCGGGTAGGCGCGGGTGCGGTCGACGTCGGGCTGGGTGCTGCTCATGGGACCTCCAGGTGGAGCGAGAGGTCAGGCGTGATCGGTCGTCCCGCCGCCCTTGGGCGGGTCAGAGACGAACCGGGTCTCGCCGGGGTGCGCTGCGTTCCAGAGCTCCGCGCAGACTTTGTGGACGGGCTCCTTGGCGTGAGACCTCAGCGGGGTGGTGGTGCCGCATAGCACGCACGGGGCGGGCCAGCCGAAGTGCGAGTAGTGGCCAGTTCAGGAGCTGGACCGGCGCCGCGGGCTGCTCCGCCAGGGTGGGCACCGCGCGCAGATGGCGGCGCCGGGTGGTCACGGCCGCAGTGCGGCAGCTGCTGGAGGACCTGGTCGACCAGGTGCTCGGTGGGCCGCCAGGGTCCGAGCTGCCCGCGCGCCGGGATCGGCAGGGTGAGGGCCTGGACGTCGCTGACCTCCAGATGCCACGCCCCGGGCGGTGCAGGGCGGGGAGCAGCCCGGGTCCTGGTGGCAGTCGGTTAGCCGGGCGACGCTGATCACGGCGCCGGTCGTCAGCTCGCGGCCGCGGATCGTGCGGGCGATCAGCGGCACGCGCAGTGCGGGATGGTCGGCCTGCTGGCTCGCGTGCAGCAGCAGCCAGCCGCGCCACGACCACGCCCGGGGCCTGTTCTCGATCGTCTTGGCCCCGGCGAGGAGGCAGGCGGCGTGCGGTTGCTTGACGCTGATTTCGCGGATCCAGTCGTCCGCCGGCGGAAGGGTTGCGGTGCTCATGCCGCTAGCCCCCACACGGCCGTGCCCGGCCTGCCCGCGCGGCGCCCGTTGACCGACGGTGTGGCGGCCTGCGCGGCGGTCGCCAGGACCTCGCGGCCGGTGCGCTTCCCGTCGTACAGAGCAGCGTCGGCCGCCCTCTGCAGGCTTCAGGTCGCGTGCGCCGATCACGTCCGGGGTCGCGGCGCCTACCGAGGCGGCGACGTCGACGGTGCGGACGTCGTCCAGGGTGACCGGCGTGTGCAGCATCCGGACCAGCTGCTCCAGGCGCTGCTCCCGGCGGTCGGCAGGCAGGTCCAGGACCACGGCGAACTCATCGCCCCCGAGGCGGCCGACCGCTGCGCGCGGGCCTGCCCAGGCCGTGAGCCGGGCCGCGATCGACGCGAGGACGGTGTCGCCCGCCGCGTGCCCGAGGCCGTCGTTGATCTCCTTGAACCTGTCGGCGCCGACCATGACCACGGTCGTGTCGTCGCCGTGGCGGGCCAGGAGCCCGCGGGCGCGGGCGGTGTAGGCGCCGCGGCGCATCAGGCCGGTCAGCGGGTCCTTCCGGGTCGCGGCGAGCTCGCGGTGCAGCGCCAGGGCGTGTACGGTCCAGCCGGTCAGCGGCAGGGCAGCGGTGGTGATCAGGAGGGTGCGCGAGCCGATCCGGCCCGGCACGCGCAGAACGGAGTCCATACTGAGGAACTCCCTTTCGTCTCGTACGGGTCGAATGGGCCCGGGACAGCCGTCGAAGCCGGTCAAGCAGAGCGGCTGTCCCGGGGCGGAGCCACATCTCGAAGGGCTTGGAGTTGAGCCAGCTGTACGGGCTCCTCCAGGGGCCGACCTTCGCGGCGGGCCAGTCGAGCTCCCAGCCAGGCCGGTACCCACAGGCCGACCAGCCGTCCGGGCCGGGCGTCTCGGTGCTCCGTATGGGGACGTCGACCTAATCCCCTAATAGGAGCGGCTCACCGGGTTGAGACAACCGGTGCCCGTTCGATGTGCCGTGATGGTCAGGCGAGGCGCAGCCTGACGCCTCGCGTCTTCTTGGTCGCAGAGACCTCCGTGGAGATCGGCGGTGGTCGGCGTCTCCCCGGCCATCACGACAGAAGCGGTGGTGGTGGCGTGGGCACCGGGAGGACGCCTTACGTCGACGAGGCGGCAGACGACTTCTATGAGACCGGCGCCGCCCGGTGTCCTCGCCGCCACCACCGTTGACATTGGTGGGCGCCAGGCGAACGCCTTGGGCATACAGGGCCCATTGAGGTCTTTTTGCAGAGCGCGCGACGTCCTGACGCCCTCGAATGTCAACACCGTCGACTTGATCACTCGTTGGTGTTAAGCGGTGCGAGCCCGCCGCACGGTGACCTCTTGTAACTCCCGAGCCACCGGAGCTCCCGAGCAGACCGAGGCCCGTGAGGCGAGCTGGTGCCACGAACAGCTACTGAGGTGGCGGACCAGCCGACGGCTGAGTCCTTGGATTAGGTCGCTGCGTGGCCCGCATGAGCTCGTAACCAGCACCAACGCACTATGGGGAGGAGCATCGTGATCTGCTGCGGCATCGACTGGGCGGAAAAGACCCATGACGTTGCCCTCGTCGACGGCAGCGGGCAGTTACTCGCCAAGAAGCACATCACAGATGACGCGGCCGGCTACCGAGCTTTGTTGGACCTGCTCGCCGACCATGGAGACACTCAGGCGGATCCGAGCCCGGTCGCCGTCGAAACTTCCCGCGGCCTGCTCGTCTCCGTGCTACGAACCGGCAGGCGCAAGGTCTTCGCTATCAATCCGATGGCCGCGGCCCGCTACCGTGACCGTCACAGCGTCTCGCGCAAGAAGTCCGATCCGGGTGACGCCCTCGTCCTGGCAACATCCTGCGAACCGACATGCATGCTCATCGGCCCCTCCCAGACGATAGTGATCTCGGCCGGGCCATTGCCGTACTCGCACGTGCGCAGCAGGACGCAACCTGGAATCGGCAGCAGGTTGCCAACCAGCTTCGCTCGCTGCTGCGCGAGTACTACCCGGCCGCGCTCGCGGCTTTCGAGCCCTGGCGCAACGGCCTGTGCCGTCGTGAGGCTCAAGAAATCCTGAAAGCGGCTCCGACACCGATCCGGGCAGCCCAGCTCACGCGAACCCAATTGCAGGCCGCTCTGAAGCGGGCGGGCCGTGAACGCAGCTGCCACCGAGGCGGACCGCATCCAGAAGGTGTTCCGGGACGCCTGGGCCCATCAACCACCGCTTGTCGAGGAAGCCCTCGGCAAGCAGATGCTGTCCCTGTTGGTTCAGCTGGAGGCCACCTGCAACGCCGCCGACGACCTCGCCCAGGCGGTTGAACTCTCTTTCCCCCAGCACCCTGACGCTGAGATCATCCTCAGCTTTCCCGGACTCGGCGTCCAGCTCGGAGCCCGGGTCCTGGCCGAGATCGGCGACGACCGCCACCGGTTCGCAGACGCTCGCGGGCTGAAGGCGTACGCCGGTTCCTCGCCCCTCACCAGAGCCTCCGGCAAGAAGTCGAGCATCACACGCCGGTGGGTGAAGAACGACCGCCTCAACCATGCCGGCTATCTCTGGGCATTTGCGGCCATCACCCGATCACCCGGCGCCAAAGCGCACTACCGGCGACGCCGCGACGACCACGGAGACTGGCACGCTGCCGCCCAGAGGAACCTCTTCAATCGCATGATCGGCCAGCTCTATCACTGCCTCCAGCACCGCAAGCTGTTCGATGAACACACCGCGTTCCCTACTCGGCTCGCCGATGCGGCTTGATGCGATCAGAGGTGCCTTGACCTCTCGGCACCCAGTGGGGGGAGCAAGCTCCCCCCACGAGCATGTCGGCTGCGGCCGTCAGTAGCCGATAGTGAAACGGCGCTGGATGAAGCGAGGCAATTCCGCCTCATCGATCAAGGCGATGGCCGCGTCCTCCACCGAGATGCGGCTGCGGCCCTGCGCGTCCAGTACCGGCTGGTCACCACCGATCCTGAACCGACCGGTGCGCTCGCCGGGGGCAATCTCTTCAGCGGGGCTGAAGTAGGTCCACAGCCGGTTCGAGGTCCGCAGGACGTTGAGGGCATCCTGGTGCCCGCGTACCGCTGCGGCGTACTCGCGGGGCAGACCGATCTGGCTCAGGGCGGTGTGCAACAGCTCGTCGGAGTCGGCGCGCGCCACTCCCGGTTCGATCTCAAGGCTGCCGGCGCCGCCGATCACGATGAGCCGGGTCCGCGGGTGGCCTTCCAAAGCCTTCAGCAGGGCCCGCGCCGCCGTCGCGTAGACGGTGGGGTCGGCGATCGAGCGCCGGACGGTGTCCTCAAAGTCCTTGGCTGCATTGCCCGGCTGGAACCCGCTGATCAGGACGTCGAGGTTGGGCAGGACGTCGACGATGCTCTTCGGGTCCAGGACGTCGACACTCGCCCACGCGATGTTGTTCCGACGTTCCTCGCGCTGCGCCTGAGTGGCGTCACGGCTGAACGCCCTGACTTGGTGACCGCGGTCGAGGGCCTCAGTGACAACCCGGCTGCCGATGGTCCCCGTGGCTCCGATGACTCCGATGTGCATGTTTCTCCCCTGTGCATGCAGACGTGGACGCCACAGAAGTGACGCCGTGAAGAAACTATACGCCGTGAAGTTTTTGATACGGGGCTCACTAAGTTGACGCTGTAGACTGCCTGTTGTGACAGTCACGGGTAGCAGGGGAAGGCGCGAGCGGCTACGGGCCGAGACCACGGCCGAAATCAAGAACGTGGCACTGACCTTGATGGCCACGGGTGGGCCGGACGCCATCACACTGCGGGCCATCGCCCGCGAGATGGGCATGACCGCCAACGCCATCTACGGTTACTTTGCAACCCGGGACGACCTGGTCACCGCGCTCATCAACGACGTGTACACCGCTTTGGCCGACGCCGTGGACACTGCCTGGGAAGCCACCCCCGCCACGGATCCTGCCGTCCGGATCGAGGCGTGGGCCAACGCCTTCCGGACCTGGGCCCAGGTGAACCCCCAAGGATTCCGGCTCATCTACGGCGATCCTGTTCCCGGCTACCAGGCCCCCGAGAAAGGCCCCGCCCCGGATGCCGCACGCCGGGTCTGCACCGGACTCACCGCACTCGCGGCAGCCGCATGGCCCCACGCCCAGCACCTCTACCAGGACAGTGCCTTCGACTGGTCCGACTTCGATCCCGGGCTCCTCGACAAGGTGCGCCCCGCCTTCCCCGACTTGCCGCCTGCAGCCGTCGCCCTCGCGCTGCGCATCTGGGGGCACCTGCACGGCCTCGTGTCACTGGAGGTCTACGGCCACATGCATACCCAGACCACCAGCCCGGAGAAGCTCTTCCGGGAGGAGCTCGCCCAACTCATAAAGACGCTGGGCATCCCGCGCCAGCGCTGAACATCTGAAACACCGCAGGCTCCCCGAATGCAGAGTCGGGCATGCATCCGTTCGATTAGCCCACGGCATTTGTAACCTTGCTGGCCCCGCAAGTTGACCCCTTACGCGCCTGAGGTGCCGGCCAGTGCAGCCGCTGCTGGTGGGATTCCGCGGTGCTGGTGACGGTCATCTGCGACACCGTCATCTGCGACATGTCCACCAGCACGTCGAGTTCGCCGTGCGCCTTCGCGACCGTGGCCATGACGGTCGCCGCCAGCAGGTGGTCCGGGGACACACTGAGCCCGAAGTACGTCCGGCTGACGCCGTCGAGCGCGGCCGCCACCGTTTCGGGCCGAGTCAGGTCCCCGGTGACGACCTCGGCGCCCAATGCCCGCACCTCGGCCGCGCGGTCGTCCTCGCGGCGGATCAGGACGCGGACTGGCACGTTCTGCGCGCGCAGCCGCTCGGTGACGAGGCGGCCCATGCCGCCGGCGCCGGTGACGAGAACGAGGTCGTGATCAGCCATCGGTGGCTTCCTTCCGGAGGTGTTCGCCTCGGCCAGGTCCTGGCCGCTGCACGGGGTGGTCGTGCGTTCTGGTACTCGAAGCTGCGCCGCGCCGCCAAGGAGGGCGCTCCGTCGCGGAGGTAGGCGGCGCGCCGAGCTTGGAGGATGTGATTGAAGCGCTCCGCGTCGGTGGGCCGTGTGGTGACGTCGGTGCCGGTCATGATGGTGTTCCTTAGCTGTTGGTGCGGACGACGGCGAGCTGCGTGCGCTGGCGGCGGGCCATCCAGCCCATGAGCCGGACCATCGGGCGGCGTGGCAGGAGTTTGCTGGCGAGGGCGAGCGGCCGGCCGTTGGTGATCACTGACGGGGGCGCGGATCGGCGGTCGAGCGTGTCGAGGGCGATCGTCACGACCTGCTCGGGGGTTGCCCGTTTCGTGCCGTAGTCGGCGGACTGGCTGCCGGCGACGTCGTAGAACTCGGTCCGGGTGGCGCCGGGGCACACGGCCAGGACGCGCAGGCCGGTGCCGCGGGTCTCCTCCCACAGCGATTCGGTGAAGCTGAGGACGAAGGCCTTGGTGGCGCCGTAGACGCTCAGGTATGGGGTCGGCTGGAAGCCCAGCAGGCTCGCGATGTTGATCAGGACGCCGTTGTCGGCGGAGGTCAGCGGGTCGATGTAGGCGCGGCTGAGGTCGACCAGCGCGCTGACGTTCAGCGCGATCATGCTTTGCAGGCGGTCGGGATCCTCGTTGGTGAACGCGTCGTTGGTGCCGAAGCCGGCGTTGTTGACCAGTCCGGTGGCGTAGATGCCGCGGGACTCGAGTTCGGCGCGCAGCGTGCGGCCGGCATCGGGCAGGCCGAGGTCGCGGGCGACGGCGGTCACCGTGACGCCGTGGGCGCGGGTGAGTTCGGCGGCCAGGCTCTCAAGCCGGTCCGCCCGGCGGGCCACCAGCACGAGGTTCGCGCCGCGGCGGGCCAACTGGCGGGCGAATTCGGCGCCGAGGCCGGAGCTGGCGCCGGTGACGATGACGGTCTGGCGGTGGTAGTCGATTTTGCTCATAGCATTCACTCTACGCACTCTTTTGCACTGAGTGCAAATAACTGCATCGTGTGCGACGACGTACCATCGGTGCATGGCTCAGAAACCAACACCTATTCGGGAACAGACCCGCTCCGTGGTCCGATCACTGCTGGCCCGGACGGCTATCGAGCTGTTCGCCGCCAAGGGCTACGACAACACGACCCTCGATGAGGTCGCCGCCGCCGTGGGCGTCTCACGGCGGACCCTGTTCAATTACTTCCGCAACAAGGAAGACCTCGCGCTCAGCGGCCTGGACGAACAGGGCGAACTGATCGCCGCGCGCCTCGCCGAGCGCCCGGCCGACGAGGATGTCTGGACGGCGCTGCGCGCGGCGTTCCAGGTGCTCGAGGAGATCGACATGACAGCCGAAGGGCGCCTGGAGTTCATCACGCTGCTGTTCGGCAACGATTCCCTACGCGCCGGACACGCCGAGAAACAAGCCCGCTGGCAAGATCTGTTCGCACCGCAGATCGAGCCGCGACTGCCCGACTCCGACCGCCGCACCCTGCAAGCCCGCTCGATCGCAGCCGCAGCGATCATCTGCCTGCAGGCAGCCAACGAGGAATGGGTACGCCTGGGCGGACAGGTCGACCTGTTCGACCTCTACGACGCCGCCGTACAGGCCGTCCGCCGCCCCACCTGAAACCGGCCGCATCCAGCTCCACCACGCTCGTCGGCGTGGGGACCAGGGCCGGAACCGTCTAACCGCGCCCAGCACGACCGAACGATCCGGCCACCGTAAGCCGCGCAGCCAGAGGTCAGCCCTGGGTGGGTAGCCGCAGTGGCCGGTAGCCGTCGGCATCGGGCTTGGCCAGATGTGCCAGCAGGTCGTCATCAATGAGCTTTTTCAGAGCGGCCACTGATCGAGTGACGGCTGAGCCGATGCACGCTAGGTGTCACATAGGTAGGCTTGCTGTCCCCGTGGCCGAGGCTGCATGCGTTGGACTTGACCAGCTGAACACCGATGCCACCGAAGTTGGTTGAGGCGGCCAGGGGTTGTCAGTGTCTGGTGGCAGGATCACCTGCATGGCTTTCGTGCGTACTACTCCGCCGCGGCCCGTGGACGTGACCGCGGTCTTTCCCGAGCTGGCGCCGTTGGCGCGTCCTGCGATTCGGCTGCATCCTCGTCCCGGGTCGCCTTCGGTCGGGGAGAGCTCGGTCGGGGGGCCGTTGTTGTGGCCGGCTCAGGAGCCGTGGCCGCACTGCGAAGCCTCGCACCTGCACCGTGACAGTGGGTTCCGCCAGTCGCCGGCCGAAGTGCGACTCGTGAGGCGCATGCGGGCCCGGTGGCACGGTGATCACGGTGGTCCTGGGATAACGCCCGAGGAGGAGACGATCAAGGAGCGGAACGCCGCGATGCTCGCGGAGCGACTCGACGCCGGCCCTCCGTTGCCCGCGGACTGCCCGGTCCCCATGCTGCCCGTGGCCCAGCTGTATCTACGCGACATACCCCTGCTGCGGCCGCCCGGACAGGCCGATCTGCTCCAGGTTCTCTGGTGTCCCTACGACCACGATCCGGATTACAAGCCGTCGACCGCGCTGTTCTGGCGGTCCGCCGCCGCGGTCGTCGACATCCTCGCCACACCGCCCGAGCCGTACGAGGTGAACTATGAGGGCTATGTGCCGGAGCCGTGCGCGCTGGCGCCGGAAGCAATCACCGAGTACCCCGACAGCCTCGATCTGAGCCCGCAGATGCGGCTGATGGTGGAGGACTGGAGCAGGTGGCAGGCAGCCGGCGTCGACGTGGACAGCTCCTACGCGGACTATCCGAGGGACTTCTATGACATCCATCTGGCAGACGCGCCCGGATGGAAGGTCGGCGGCTGGCCTCCATGGGGCCGCACCGACCCCAACCCCCGATACTGCACTGTCTGTGATGCACAGATGGTCCCGCTGCTGACCATCGCCTCCTTCGAATGGGACGGCGGCGAGGGACACAGCTGGGCACCTTACGAAGACCAGGAGGCCGCCAACGCCGCCAACACGGTCGGTCATTGCTGTGGCCAGGACCCCTCGCAGCCGACCAAGGTCGAAGTCGGCAGCACCGACAACATGCAGATCTACGTTTGTCCGACCTCTCCCGAGCATCCGCACACCGACCTGATCCAATGAGCCATCGGGGCTGTCACACACCCTCCACAGTCGGTGGCAGAAGTGCCGCCGTGTCAGGGTGCGTGACAAGCCGTTTGCCTCACTGATGTCAGCCGGACTGCTTCGACCAGTCCCCATGACACGTCATCCGGCTGTGCCGGTGACAACTCCCGAGCCTTGGCACAACGGCGGCGGGACCCGCAACGCACGAGGCTCCTGTGTCGTTGGGGGAGGTGTTCGAAGTCTCAACCCGTCGGCAAAGGAGCCTCGTTGGTTCCCCATTCTGCCGCACTCGACCTGTCTCACGCGCTGGTTGCAGGATCACCGCAGCAGGGTGTGGAGCAGGCCGACCAGAGCCAGGCCCACGAGAAGCGTGACTCCGACAGCAGGGTGCAGAAAGGCGATGTACATGCCGCCCGCGCCCGCCAGCAGCAGTACGGCGGTGCGGGTGTCGAGACCGTTCACGTTGAACTCCAAGGCCGGGTGGGACGCGGTCCGTCCGCGTCAGGACCGCACCTTGCGGTACGCGAGGATTAGCCCCGCAACTCTCGCGAAAATTCGCACCCTGGCACGGGAGATCCCCAGCTCAGACGTCATATCGCCCGGGCAGACCCGAATGATGTTTGGATGTCCGCCTGGCCGACGCCACCGACTGGCCGTCCATCCTGCACCAGCAGCCCAGCATCGGGACGGCGAAGGGCCCGGCCAGCAGGCCGGGCCCTTCCTTCTGTGTTACCGCCTACCTGGCGGGAGAGCCCGACGCCGACGGGCCGTCCGCTCCGGCCGGACCGGGACGTCTGCGCGGACGCGCACCGAGGTGGCGCCCTCGTTCGGCTGCACGTCGAGCACCAGGCGCAGGCCGCCACCGCGGTGCGTGAGCCGGGTCGGCTCACCAGTCTGCAGGGCGGTGCACGCCTGTAGGAGAGGCAGCAGGATCACCGCTACCCGCTCGCCCCGCTCCCAATCGTCTGTCATGGCTCTGATTTGCAGCATGAGGTGAAAGCCCCTGCTCAGTCGACGGAGGAAGCCACGGGCGCGGCCATCACGCGGAGTCGGTCGAGCACGGCCCGGACGTCGCCCAGCGCACGGTAGCCGCCGCCGAGCGGTTGCCACTCATAGTTCCCGAAGTAGTCGTTCCAGTCGCCGTACCAGTCCGAGTACGGCACCATCGCGTCCTCCAGCGTCATGCTGTCGAGCCAGGCCGCCGCTGGCTGCATAGGTCTCAAGCGGGAGCACTTGTCGGTGGGTTCCGGCATCACTCGTTGTCCGGAGATCGCGTGATTGTCGGTCCTCTCGTGGCGCGAGACCGCCTGGAGGATGTACTGCTGTGGCTTCCCCGCGGTGCTCAGGAAGACCTTGGCAGGCTCGTCTCCGGGCTCGATTCCGAATTCGACCGCCGGACTGTTCCCCTCAGTCCTCACCTCATGCTGGCAACCCCGTGGGGTGCGTGCGGCTGGTGGCGTTGGCGCCTCATGGAGAACTGAGAGGCTCGGTGGTCGCTCGCGGACGCGGGGACATCCTGGCCACCAACCACCTCGGGCGCGCCCTGTTCGCCCCCGTCTACGCCGACCCGGTACGGCCGCCGAACAACGCCCGGTTCGTCTTCCTCAGCCCGCACGCGACCGAGTTCTTCCGCCACTGGGACGAAGTCGCCAACGACACGGTCGCCATGCTGCGCGCCGAGGCCGGCCGCGATCTCTACGACCGACGGCTGACGGACCTGATCGGGGAGCTGTCCACCCGCAGCGAGGAATTCCGTCGCCGCTGGGCGGCCCACAACGTCCGCATGCACACCACCGGCGTGAAGCTCCTCCACCACCCGGTCGTCGGCGACCTCGACCTGCCCTTCGAAACCCGCTCCCCGACGGCCCCAGTCAGTTCCTCCTCACCTACACCGCTGAGCCCGACTTACCCTCGCAGGACGCCCTGAACCTGCTGGCCAGCTGGCCCGCGACCAACGATGACATCGAGCGGTCCGCGCCGACAAACGACTCCCAGCCCGCCGACTCGGGCGAGATGCCCGACTGACTGACGAGCCACGCGAGTCGAGCTGCGGCAACTTTCGCGGGGTAGCGGCAGCATCCGCCACCGATACATCGAGACCAGGAACGGCACAGCCCTCTACGCGAGGCCGCTGGGGTGACGTTGCACTCCAGCTCGCGGCACTGCGGACAAACGGACAACTGCCAACCCCCGCCATAACTTCGACTCGCCCGCCCACCCCGGCAGCAGAGCCGGGTCGGACACAGGGGCGGCGGGCATCGGTTCCGGCAGTGTCCACGTCACAGCCCCATGCCTTCCACCCAGCCCGCGCGTCGGTAGACCGAGTGCGCGTACGCAACCCGACCACCGGTCCGACCATGGCAGGTCAGCGCACTAAAACACCTCGCCGGGCGCGCTTGCCGGGGGGCTGTCTGCTGAGCTCCTGGCGCACGTCCAGGTAACAGCGCGGCCGGGCAGCGGGCTGCCCCGGATCCCGTGTCGTACGTTCTGTCGTCGCGGTTGCCCACCGTCCGCAGCGGGTCTCACCGAACCCGGTGGTGGCGCCGGTACGGCCGAAAGATCTGAACCATTACCGGGAATCAGGCCGCGACGAGTTCCTGCTCGCGGTCCGGCGTTTTGACCTTGGGCTTCTTGTTCGGCAGTGAGAGCCGCAAGACCTTGCGCCACGCGGAGAACACCTGCTGGGGCAGCGGCCCGGTGACGTACTCCAGCTCGTACTTCTCGAACAGCGCGCGCACCTTCACCGCGACCTCGGCGTACCGGTTGCTCGGCAGGTCCGGGAACAGGTGGTGCTCGATCTGGTGAGACAGGTTGCCGGTCATGAAGTGCATGGCCTTGCTGCCGCTGATGTTCGCCGAGCCCATCATCTGGCGCAGGTACCACTGGCCGCGGGTTTCGCCCTTGATCGACCGGCGCTCGAAGACCTGTACGCCCTCGGGGAAGTGCCCGCACATGATCACCGAGTGGGACCAGATGTTGCGGACCAGGTTCGCGGTGAACGTGGCGGCGAGCGTGGGGAGGAACGACGGGCCCGACAGCAGCGGGTGGATCACGTAGTCCTTGAGCACCTGCCTGCGGATCTTGCGGCCCACGGCCTTGGCCCGCGCGCGGAACTCCGGGTTGTTGCGGTGGCGCTTGTGCAGGTTCTTGCCGAGCTCCAGGTCGTACGCTGCGATGCCGTACTCGAAGAAGCAGGCGTTGATGAAGTTCCACAATGGCTGGCCGAGGTGGAACGGGTGCCACTTCTGGTCCTCGTCGACGCGCATGATGCCGTAGCCGAGGTCGTTGTCCTTGCCGATCACGTTGGTGTACGTGTGGTGCAGCTCGTTGTGCGAGTGCTTCCACTGGTCGGCCGGCGAGACGTGATCCCACTCCCAGGTGGTGGAGTGAATCTTCGGGTCTCGCATCCAGTCCCACTGGCCGTGCAGGACGTTGTGGCCGATCTCCATGTTGTCCATGATCTTCGCCACGGACAGACCGGCGGTGCCGAGCAGCCACGCGGGCGGGAAGATCGAGAACAGCAGCACGCCCCTGCTGACCAGCTCGAGCTTGCGCTGCGCCGAGATGACCTTACGGATGTAGGCGGCGTCTTTCTCACCGCGGCTGGCGATCACCTCGTCGCGGATCGCGTCCAGCTCGCGGCCGAGCTCCTCGATCTGCTCCGTGGTCAGGTGGGCGGTGGGGTCGATGGCGGTCAAGGTGCTCCTACCGTTCGATGTCGCAGGGGCCCGCCGCGGCGGACACGCAGGTCTGGATGAGGACGCCCGGCTCGGCCTCGGTGATCTCGCCGGTGCGCAGGTCGCGGACGGCGCCCGCCTTGAGCGGCGTGATGCAGCCGAAGCAGATGCCCATGCGGCACCCGGAGGGCATGAGCACGCCGGCCTCCTCGCCGATGTCCAGCAACGGCGTGGTGCCGTCCGCGTCGACGGTCTTGCCGGTGGCGCTGAACGTGACCTCGCCGCCGTCGCCGGCGACGACGATGCTGGGGCGGAAGCGTTCGGTGTGCAGGCGCTCTTGTACGCCGTGCTCGGTCCAGTGCTCTTCGGCGGCGTCGAGCAGGCCCGCGGGTCCACAAGCCCAGGTCTCGCGCTCGGCCCAGTCGGGCACGAGTTCGTCGAGACGGGCGATGTCGAGCATGCCGTCTGTGTCGGTGTGCACCTCGGTGAGCCGCAGCTTCTTGTCCGCGACCAGGTCGTGCAGTTCGTTGCGGAAGATCACGTCTTGCGGCTGTGGCGCGCAGTGGACCATGACGACGTCGTTGAGTTCGATGTCGCGCAGCATGCCCATCACGGGCGTGATGCCGCTGCCGGCCGTCAGGTAGAGCACCTTGGCGGGCTTGGCCTGCGGCTGCACGAAGTCACCGGTCGCCTGGTCGAGCTGGATCAGCGTGCCTGGTTTCGCCCTGCGGACCAGGTGGTTGCTGACCTTGCCGTCCGGGATCGCCTTCACGGTGATCGTGACGCGGCCGTCCTGGCGGTTTGTCGGCGAGGTGATGGAGTAGGCACGCCACAGGCGCACCCCGTCGACGTCGACCCCGATCCGCACGTACTGACCGGCCGTGTGGCCGCGCCAGCCCCGTCCCGGTCTGATCACGATGGTCGCGGCGTCACCCGTCTCGGGGTGCACGGCCTCGATGCGCCCACGCAGGTCAGCGCCCGCGCGCAGCGGGCTGACCAGGTCGAGGTAGTCGGACGGCAGCAGCGGCGTCGTGACCATCTCCAGCAGTTTCCACGCCCTGCTGCGGAGGGCTGCACTCGTCATGACTCCAGCTTGCTGCGCCTCAAGGCGTAAAGTCCTGACCGCAGGACGTAAATCTGGTCGGCTGAATTGTTCGCAGGGAACAAAACGTGAGCCATGCAATCCGGAGGGCCAGCGAACTGGCCCTCAATGAGACGACAGTCACCGCACTTCGGGCCGCGCTGAAGACCACCGCCGACGAGGTCGTCCAGGCCATCATCGACGAGGTCCCCCCCTACGCCAACGCCCTCTCGGGCCACATGGGCGCCACCATCCGCCGAGCCGTCCGCACCGCCCTGGGGCACTACCTGGACCTCGCGAGCGGGAACGCCACAGGCGGCGACGCCGGTGACGCAGCCTACGAGCTGGGCCGCGGCGAGGTGCGCGACGGCCGTTCGATGGACGCCCTGCTCAGCGCCTACCGCGTCGGTGCCCGCGTGGCCTGGCGATGCCTGGCAGCGGGTGCCGTACCCGCAGGTCTGCCCGCCGCCGAGGTCGCCAAGTTCGCCGAGCTGACCTTCGCCTACATCGACGAGCTCTCCGCCGCGAGCGCCGCGGGCCACGCCGACGAACTGGCCGCCCGGGGCAGGGCCCACGAGCGCCACCTGGAACACCTGGCCCGCGACCTCCTCGCCGGCGCGAGCCCGGACGTGCTGCTGGCCTCTGTTCAACGGGCCGGGTGGCAGCCTCCGGTTTCGCTGACCGCGGTCCTGTTGCCCGCCACCCAGGCCCGGCCGGCCTACCGCGCGCTCGACCCGAGCACCCTCGTCCTCGACGATCTGCCGGACGCCACCGGTGTGCTGCTCGTCCCCGATGCCGACCGATCACATCTCTTGCGGCAGCTGACCGACCGCACCGCCGTGGTCGGCCCGGCCCGGCCATGGACTCGTGCGTCCGCCTCGTACGCACGAGCCGTACGCGCGCGCTTGCTCTCCTCGGATATTCGCGACACCGAGGACCACCTGCCCGAGCTGGTGCTGAGCGCCGACGTGGACGCGTTCGCAGACCTGCGTGCCCGAGCTCTCGCACCGTTGCGGACCTTGCCTGTCGCGACCGCACGGCGGCTGGAGGAGACGTTGCGGGCGTGGCTGCTGCACCAGGGCAGGCGGGACGAGGTGGCGGCGGCGTTGTTCGTCCATCCCCAGACGGTCCGGTACCGGATGGCGCAGCTGCGGGAGCTGTTTCCGGATCTCGCATCGCCACACCGGGTTCTTGAACTGACGCTGGCGGTCGGTCTTCGGGGCAGCTGACGCGTACTTCGACCGTCCACGACTGGGTCCGCGAGCGGTCCAGGAATCGTGCCTCGTTCTCGGTGCCATCAACTGGCTCATGCGGCCCGGGGAAGAGCGGTATCAGCCAGCTGAGACCGGGGGTTGATGTGAGATCAGACAAGGCCTCGGGAAGCCCGTCGGGGGCGCTGTCTCTGAGAAGCGCGGTGGCGGATACGGCTCGACTGGATCCGGTGGACGATGCGCACCGGCCCGCTCGTGGACGCGCTCATCGAGCATCTGGTCGGCGATCTGGTCCGCTATGCCCTGGAAAACGGCTTTCATGTCGTCGTGGAGGGAGCTGTCCTGGCACGAGCTGACCCGCGGGCGCGCGGCGGGCTGCAGCTGGGTGACCAACCGTGAAGCTGAGGACCAGGGTCACCCGCGGGGCCGGCAGCCCGGCCGCGGCCCTGGCGATGGTGTTCAAGCGCGTCGAGTCCGCCCAGGTCCGCTGGCGCGCGATCACCGCGCCCCACCTCGTCGCCCTCGTCCGCAACGGCGCCCGCTTCAAGAACGGTCACCTCGTCGAGCGCGCCGACGCAAAGGCTTCGACATAAGCCAGCCCAGCCGGTCGTACTGCGTCACATCAATCGTCCAAAGTGCTTGACCGCAGGTATGGCTGTAACAGAAGCTGTTGCAGCTAGGAGGAAGTGATGGCGGCGAATAGTCGATTGACCATCGCGACGCATGCGCTGACATGGTTGGCGTTGGCACAGCGCCGTGGCCAGGAGGTTCTCACTTCGGACCAGGTCGCGGCCAGCGTCAACACCAATCCCGTGATCATCCGGCGCAGCCTCGGTGACCTGCGGCGGGCCGGCCTGGTGGAGGTGCGCCACGGCGCCGGTGCAGGCTGGAGTCTCGCCCGTGAGCCGGAGGAGATCACTCTGCTTGAGGTGCATGACGCTGTCCATGCGGAGCCACCGTTCGGCCTACACCACACCGAGCCCAGCCTGGAGTGTCCGGTCGGCCGAGGCATCCGGCCCGCCCTGAGCGAGGTCTACGGTCGGGTCGAGCAGGCCATGCGACGGGAGCTGGCGGACACGTCGATCGCCGATGTACTTCGCGAGACGCTAGTGAACTAGCCGATGGATCCGATCGTCGGACAGCCGTCACATCGCTTGTTGTAACAAAGATTGTTCCAGCAACTGAACGGGGAGTAAGGCTGGTGAAAGCCCTGCGGTGTCCAGTCGTCGAATTGCGGCAGTACACGCTGTACCCAGGACAGCGAGACGTACTGATCGATCTGTTCGACCGGGAGTTCGTCGAGCCCCAAGAGGAGGTCGGCATGACCGTCCTGGGGCAATTCCGCGACCTGAACGACCCCGACCGGTTCGTCTGGCTCCGCGGCTTCGAAGACATGCCACGCCGCGCCGAGGCACTGGAGAGCTTCTACGGCGGGCCAGTCTGGCAGGCACACCGCGACAAGGCGAACGCGACGATGATCGACTCCGATGACGTACTGATGCTGCGGCCGGCCTCGACACGGGGCGGGTTCCCAGTGCCGGTTGGCGCCCGGCCAGCCCTCGGCGAGTCGGCGGCATTGCCACCGTCGCTCGTCCTCGCCACGATCTGGTACGGCCACGGCCCGTTCGACACTACGTTCGTTGAGTTCTTCGAGCGGCGCGTGCGACCCATACTGGCCGAGACCGGCGGCGAGCCACTGGCGTACCTACAGTCGGAACACGCCCCGAACACCTTCCCGGCGCTGCCGGTGCGGATGAACGAGGAGGTCTTCGTATGGTTCGCACGTTTCACCGACGAAGGCCACATCGACGATCACCTGAATCGCTTGCAGCATTCAGAACGCTGGCGAGAGGAGGTGCTGCCGACCCTTTCGGAACGGTGGGCTAGGACCCCACAACGGCTACAGCTGGCACCCACCGAGCGGTCAATACTGCGGTAGTTCCGGGGGAGCCAGCGGGTAGAGGGCGATCTCGTCACCATCACCACACGAGTAAAACCGATCCACAACTATTGACAATTACTCTGGGGTTATGGGTGGGGACCTTGCTGCTGATGTCCGGCTGTTGGGCCGATGAACTCGACGCTCTGCAAGAGCGGTTTGTGCACCGGTTCAACAGGACGGAGCCGCGGGAGTCGGCACTGGCCTATATGCGGGGGCTGATGGCTCCGCTGGAGCGCAAGAACGGCTGGACGCTGGCCGAGGAGGCCGGTCATGCGGGTCCGGACCGTATCCACCGGCTGCTGAACCGCATCGAGTGGGACACGGACGAGATCCTCGATGATGTGCGTGACTACGTCGTCGAGCACCTCGGGGATCCAAAAGCCGTGCTCATCGTGGATGACACCGGCCTCCTGAAGAGATCGGGGACGACCGCGGCCGTTTCGCCGACGCCCGCGGTTTGAAGGCATACGCCGGGGCCTCACCCATCACCAGGGCCTCCGGCAAGAAGTCCAGCATCACCCGCCGCTGGGTCAAGAACGACCGCCTCAACCACGCCGGCTACCTCTGGGCCTTCTCCGCCCTCCGGGCCTTGCCCGGAGCCATGGCTCACTATTGGCACGCCGCATTCCCAACTGCCCTGGCCGCTGCGGCTTGACGACTTGAGGTCGTGAGGTGTCTATGCGGTCACAGCACTAGCCGACACCGTATCCGCCTCGTTACCGACGTCGATCGCTGACGCCCTCGACGATGAGGGAGATGCCGATGCCCAGCGTCCAGACGTCCTTGGCCAGCGCGGTTCCCTGCTCAGTGGGTCGCAGGCTGCCCTCCTTGCGCATGCCCGGCGCGCGCAAGTACAGCCCGAGCGTGCCGACAGAGAACGCGGTCAGCGCGGCTCCGGCAACAGCAGCAGGGACCACCGGCAGAAGCAACGCGGCGGCAACGGCGATCTCCCCGGCCGAGAGCAACCGGACAAACTGCTGGGCATCGAGCTTGCTCAAGAAGGGATAGGCGGTGGCGGCGAACTGCTGCAGTCCCTCAGCGGTGGCCTGGTCCGCACCGCGTTTCGCCAACCCGGAGTTGAGGAAAAACGTGCCGACGGGGAACCTCAGCGGCAACTGCCGCGCTGCGGATCGCCAGATGGAATCGGATGCCATGCCGAGCCTCCCAAAGCCGGGCAGTTGCCCCCTGAAGAACGACCGTCGGCCTACGATGCACCGACCGAGTCACGGAACGTCATAGTTCAAGGCGAAGCGACACCACTTCTCAGCGCGTCGCGCAGCACTGTGACGGCCTGGGCAACGGCCGCACGGGTGGCACGGGTGTCGCTGAGAAGGTTGAGCATCATGAAGTCGTGGGTGATGCCGTCGTAACGGACCGTGGTGATGTCGACGCCCGCGGCGCGGAGCTTGGCCGCGTATGCCTCGCCCTCGTCGCGTAGGACGTCTGCCTCGTCGACAAGGAGGAAGCCCGGTGGCAGACCGGCGAGCTGATCGAGGTCGGCCTTCAGGGGAGAGGCGGTGATCTCGCTGCGCTGCGCGCGATCGGGAATGTAGGCGTTCCAAAACCATTCCATGGCCTTGGCGGTGAGGAAGTAGCCGGTGGCGAGATCGGCGTAGGACTTGGTGTTCATTTCGGCGTCGGTAACCGGGTAGTACATGGACTGATGCACGAAACGGACGTCGCCGCGCTCCTTGGCCATCAGAGTGAGAGCAGCCGTCATGTTTCCGCCGACCGAGTCGCCCGCCACCGCCATGCGGTCCGGATCGAGGCCATGGGCTGCGCCTTCTCGGACGATCCACTGAGCGGTGGCGTAGCCCTGCTCGATCGCCACCGGGTAGTGCGCCTCGGGCGAGCGGGTGTACTCGACGAACACGACCGCAGCGTGCGCCCCGTCCGCGAGCTCGCGCACCAGTCGATCATGGGTATCGGCGTTGCCCAGAATCCAGCCACCGCCATGCATGTACAGAATCACGGGGAGGGGCGGCGCGGCGCCTCGCGGCCGGACGATGCGGACACGTACATCGCCGACATCAGCAGGAACAGTGATCCACTCCGAGTCGACATCGAGCTTCTCGATCGGTTCCGCTTGAAGGTCGTCCAGCGCCCTGCGGGCCTTCTCGGGCCCCAGGTCGTACAAGAACGGCGGCTGGGAGGTGGCATCTGCGAACTGCTGTGCTGCGGGCTCCAGAACGATGGAGCCAGAGGGAGCGGTCATGACGAGCTCCGTGAGGTCTGGGGTTGCTGAGAGAGATGCTGAGGACTCCTGCACGGCCTGACTGCGGAGCGTCGATGCACGATGCGCCCCGCCACTGGGCAGGCAGCGCAGCATTGCCACAAGCAACAGCGTTGCCCCTCCGATTCATGATCGCATCTGTGCAGTCGTACACCCCGCCCCGTACCGCCGCTGCGCTGCTGCCGCCCGAGCTGAGGCCGAAGCAGGTGGAGGGCTGGCTGCGGCCCAGATCGGTCAGGTGCCTCGGTCGCGGTCTCGGGCGGATTATTGGATGTGAGTCTTCCGACCACCATTCGCCAGAGGGCCCCTTCCAGCGGATCTGCCTCCGTGCCCGCACCAGCGCATCCGCACCCGACACCCCAGCCAGCCACTACGACCTGCTCGTTGCCCGCAACGCCAAGCTGAAACGGCGGAACAAGGAGCTGACCGTTCACCTCACGCTGGCCGCTGCCCGCATCCAGCAGATCATCCTGGACAACGACCGTTTGAAGCAGCAACTTGAAGCTGCCTCTGGAGTCGCCCGCATCGGAGCGCAACGCCGCAGACCGCCGCCCCAGTAGTTCACGCTGTCGGCGGCTTCCAAGCAGGTACTCCTCCGCACTCACATGCGCGTCGTTCTGTCCAGCAGCGACTCGGAGTCAACAGGTCCGCCGCCGCGCCCTGGTCAGCCGGGCACGTCAAAGCCGCGTACGCAGTGAGGTTGTTCGTCGAAGCCGAAGGCTGCCCGAGCGCATTGCCGACTTCCCGGCATCGCCTGAATGCACTGCATCACGGCCGGTCGGGCGATAGGGGCGAAAGGTGCGTTGATCTTCCCGGGCGGCAGCTACGTGCAGCCGCAGACGGTGCAGGGTGCCTCATAACGGGGCGCCCCAGCAGGCATACCCGTCGAAACCCCACCGGAGATCCACACCATGGCTGCTCAGCAACCCCTCACCTACGACGCCTTTGTCGAACTCGCTTCCGCTGATCCAACCGTCGTCGGCCTCATCCTCAAAGGGTCCCAGGCCCACGACGGCATGGTGACCCCGTACTCCGACCACGACCTGTACGTGGTCGTCGCCGACGACGCCCGCACCGATCTCACCCGGTTCGCGGGCACCGTAGCGCTGATCTCGACCTCGTCATCGTCACTCTCACCGAGTTCCGCGGGACCGGGACGCCCGGTTGGGAACGCTACGCCCTCGCCCGTGCTCAGATCGTGCTCGACCGGCTCGACGGAGGCATCGCCCGGATCCTCGCCGACAAGGCCCGTCTGGGTGCCGATGAGGCATTACAGGACGCAAGTGGCTGGCTGGATGCCTATGCCAACTCGCTCTATCGCTCCGTCAAGAACCACCGGGACGGCCAGACTCTCGCTGCTCGACTCGACGCCGCCGACAGCATCCGGTTTCTGCTTGAGCTGCTCTTCGCTCTCGACCGACGCCCCCGCCCTTACAACAAGTACCTGGAGTGGGAACTCGCCCGGCACCCGTTGCCGGGCTGGGACACCGA
Source organism: Streptomyces sp. NPDC039424 (assembly GCF_055639495.1). Lineage (NCBI taxonomy): Bacteria > Bacillati > Actinomycetota > Actinomycetes > Kitasatosporales > Streptomycetaceae > Streptomyces > Streptomyces sp. NPDC039424. The sequence continues at coordinate 218,693 of NZ_JBVKAI010000013.1, read as the reverse complement.
CGTACTGCTCCGTGCCGTGGATCACATCTCGGCCACGGGTGACGTATCCCAGCAACGACACGTCTTCGCTCAGGTCGAGGCGGCGGCCCGAGAAGCCGGACACGATGCGGTGCTGGACGCGTGGGGCGACGACCTTGACCTCATGCGACCGCAAGAGGCACACAGCGCCACTCCCTGAGATCTGCCCTGCTGTGACGGCATCGGACCGCCCTGGACGGCTCCGTCTCGCTGGGCTGAGCCCGAGGCAGTTCACCGAGTCGATCAGCGCGCTGCGGCGCGAGGGCGCCGATCTGGTTCCAACGACCCCTGGCCATCCCTGCCGCGAACGGGGCGACCAAACGACCTATGGAAAGGAAAGGCATGCTTGACCAATCCGACGATCGAGCAGTGAGCGACTAGTCGCCGTCGCAGAGCGCCACCGCTCGCCCTCGACCACCGCGAGCCAGCCGCGGTTTTCTCGCCACTCGTACCCCGATCAGTCGGGCACGGGGAGCGGCGTCGGTCAGGTTCAGGCTCGCCACGAGTACGTCGCACCGGCACCGACCGACAACCGCCGCCGCGACCGAGCCGGCAGGCCTGTGATCGACTCGTCCGCTCGGGCTTCGTGACCGCCGGGGGTGACCTGGGTGTCGTTGACCTAGGTGACCAGCACGTGTGCGGCGTCGTGCGCTTCCAACCACAACCGCAGGTACTTGACCTGCCTATATGCCTCATCGGCGGTGACCCGGCTGAACGGCACGTTCGCGGCGAACGCCCGCGCCAGCGTCGCCATGGGCTGCCGCGGCTTGGTCTTGAACTCGGTCCCCTGCGGAATCCCCGCCCGCCGGCACAGGGCGGGATCGGTGATCCAGGGCTCGGGCAAATACGGGTTCCCGGTCGATCAGCGCATGCCCACGAGTACTCGTATAGGCCAGGAACGGTCCCTGAGTACTGCAGCTGCACCCGGCCGACATCCAGCCCTTCTTCAGGAAGCCGGTGTCGTCCATGATCAGCACGCCACCCGGTTCACCGAGATGCTCGATCACGTAGTCCCGCACATCGTCGCGAACACCGTCGGTGTCTCAGTCCGTCCAGCGCAGCAGCCGCTGCATCCCATCTGGCGACACCTCGCCGGCCTGCTCGGCCAGCGTCTACCCGTTCTTCCGCTCCAACCCCGCAACCAGCCCGCTTACATAGTCGCGCGTCCGAGCCCGCTGCTCCAACCGCGCGGAACCCGGCGCAAGCCGCGGCTGAGCCACCGAGCGCGGCGGAACCGGGCGACCTGGTCCCGCAGGCGCGTCGGCAGTCCTGCCGGAGCCCATCGCGCCAACGGCGCCACGATGGCGTCGCTCGCGAACGCGCTCCGGACGGGCTCGCTGGTGAGCATGATCCCGGAGGGCACGACGTGGTGCGGCCTGGCATCCGGTCGTTTCACGACGGCGACGTTCCAGGCGGCCATCGACGGCGGCGTCCCGGTCCGCCCGATCGCGCTGAGGTACCGCCTGGCCGACGGCCGCGAGACGAGCCGTCCCGCGTTCAGCCGCGCTCCCGTTCAGCTGATGGCGAGCGTGAGCTTCCCGCCGGGGTGACCGTCCTCGCTCTCGATCTGCGCGGCGGCCGCGTCCTCGAGCGGGTAGCTCTTGCCTTGGGCGATCCGGACCCCGCGGTCGGTGACCCAGCCGACGATCGCGGTCAGCACCTCCCGCGACTGCTCGGGACCCGAGTACGGGATCCCCAGCTCGTAAGCGGCCTCATCGGCGATGGTGACGATCCGGTCCTTCGTGCCCCGCAGCTTGACCGACCCGGGCAGCACCCCGTGCCCGGCGGCGTCGAACACGGCGTCCACCGGTCCCGGCGTGGCCTCGCGAACCCGCTCCTCCCAGCCGTCGCCGTAGAGGACGGGCACGACCCCCAGCGACTTCAGGTCGTCGAGGTTCCGGCTGCCGACGGTGCCGATGACGGTAGCGCCCTGCGCGACGGCCACCTGCGCGGCGAAGCGCCCGACCGTGCCGCTGGCGCCGTGGACCAGCAGCGTCTCGCCTTCGCGGACCTCGAGCAGTCCGAGGACGCGAAGCGCGGTCTCGCCGGCGACCGGCAGCGCCGCCGCGTCTGCCCACGAAATGCCTGCGGGCTTGGGCGCGAGCGCCTTCGCCAGCGCGTACTCGGCGTAGCCGCCGGTCTCGGGCCAGCCGAACACCTCGTCGCCGACAGCGAACTCCGCGCCCTCGCCTGCGGCGTCGACGACGCCGGCCACTTCGAAACCGGGGGTGTGTGGGAAGGAAACCTGGAAGTTCTGCCGCTTGGAGCCGTTGCGGATCTTCCAGTCGAGCGGGTTGATCCCGGCGGCCCGGACGGCCAGCCGCACCTGCCCCGGGCCGGGTTCCGGCACCGGGACCTCGGACAGCTGCAGGACTTCCGGCCCGCCGTAGGCGGAGAAGGTGATCGCTCGCATGGGTTCTCTGCGTTCCTCGAGTTGTGACTTCGAATGTTGGCGGATGCGTTGCCGTGCCCAGAGCGCCGAGACCGTGGGCACGATCGCGGGGCGTTCATCGCGGCCGGAGGCTCAGGAACCAGCCACGTTGGTGGGCGCGGTCCAGCCGGTGGATCGGATCCACTCGGCCAGGTCCAGGGTGGCCGGCTCGATCGCCCGCACAACCGCAAGATCCGACGGGTGTTCCGCCGCCTTCGCGAACTGGCGGAACATCGCCCTGTCGAGGTCGCTGGGAAGCACGCTCAACGGGAGGGCCTCGTAACGTGCCGGGAGCCCGGCGCGCGCGCCGAACGCCGCGGCGATCTGAGGGCCCGTGAGCTCGTCGCCGACGAGCTCGACGGCTCCGCCGGGTGCCTCCGCGGCGTCGAGCAGGAGCGCGGCGGCGACCCGGCCGACGTCCCTGAGCGAGATCATCTTCAGGGCGACGTCCTCCGGCAGCGGCAGCCTCAGCACGATCTCTCCGTGCTCCAGGCTCGGTGCCATCTCCTCCATGAAGGGGGCCGGGCGAACCATCGTGGCCCTGAGGCCGGACTTCCTCAGGTGCTCCTCGATCGAGTGCTTCGAGTCGTGGTGCGGCACACCCCACTCCCGGTCCGCGCCGATGACCGAGTTGAACACGACGTGCGGGACGCGTGCCGCGACCGCCGCGTCGACGAGCGCGGTGCCGATGCGGATCTCCGTCTCGACCTCTTCGAGGCTGTTCGCCTCCGGGGTCATGAAGTAGAACCCCTCGACCGCCGTCAGCGCGGCGGCCAACGACGCCGGGTCGTCGGTCCGGATGGCCGCCAGCTCGACGCCGCGGGCGGCCAGCGCCTGAGCCCGGTCGGACTGCGGGTTGCGGACCAGGGCCCGCACCGGGGCCTTGTGATCCAGCAGCGCTTCGACCACGAGCCCGCCCTGTCGCCCCGTCGCGCCGAAGACTGCGATCGTGCCGGTCGTCTGTGTGCTCATCGCTGCCACCCTTCACTAGCGGCCTCGACCTTGATCTTTTGTGACATGTCTCTACGGTGCGGTCTGCGGCGCCAGGCGCACCACCGGTATCACGCCAGGTTCTTCCGATAACCCGCCAGTGGCGGGTAGCCTCGATGGCGTGTCCGACTCCAGCGGCGAGCCGAGCTTCTGCACCGACGATGCGCCGTTGTCGGTGCCGCTGGCCCATGGCGCCGAGGTGGCCGCGCACTTCCACGACTACGGCCAGCTCCGCTACGCCGCGCGTGGGGCCCTGGTCACAGCGACCCAGGTGGGCACCTGGGTGGCGCCGGCCAGTCGGATCATGTGGGTGCCGCCCTTCGCGGTGCACAGCAGCAAGGCGTACGGCGAGACGGACATCCGGGTGCTGTCGCTGCCCGTGACGCTGACCGGACAGCTGCCGGCCGAGCCGTCGGTCTTCGTGGCGAGCGCGTTGCTGCGCGAGGCCTATCTGGCGCTGATGAGCGAGGGCGAGCCGCTGGAGAGCCCCCGTGCGCGGCTGCTGATCGACGTCGTACTCGCCGAGCTCGCCCGCGCCGCGCAGGAGCCGCTGCGCCTCCCGGAGCCGAGCGACCGGCGTCTCAAGGCGGTCACCGACCTGCTCCACGTGGACCCAGCAAGCCCGGCGACCCTGGCCGAGCTGGGCCACCGCGCCGGCGCCAGCGAACGCACCCTGAGCCGACTGTTCGGCAGCGAGCTGTCGATGAGCTTCCACCAGTGGCGCACCCTGCTGCGCATCCAACGGGCGCTGATCGAGCTCAGCGACGGTGCCTCGGTCACCGCCACGGCGATCCGGCTGGGCTGGTCGAACCCCAGCAGCTTCATCGACGCCTTCACCGAGCTGGTCGGTCAGACACCCGGGGGCTATCGCTCGTCGGCTCGGTCCTCCGGCAGCTCCCATGGGTGAGAGGTTGGCGGGGTAGCCGTAGTTCCTGGCGGAACATCGGTAGCAGCCCAATGGTGCGGGAGCTCACGCTGGGGGGTGCCCCAGTGGTTGTCAAGCCGCTGCTGGGGCAGGAGCGGCTTCGGGGCGGTAGTGAGTCCCGTTGCGCAGCATCGCGTAGAGGACGTCGCAGCGTCGGCGGGCCAGGCAGATCAGCGCGGCGTTGTGCTTCTTGCCTTCGGCGCGTTTGCGGTCGTAGTAGGTCCTGCTGGTCGGGTCCGACAGGGCGGCGAACGCGGCGAGGAAGAACGCGCGTTTGAGCTTGCGGTCGCCGGTGCGGGCGGGGTGCTCGCCTTTGATGCTGGTGCCGGAGCTGCGGGTGACCGGGGCGATGCCGGCGTAGGCCGCGAGATGTCCGGAGCTGGCGAAGTTGGAGGCGTCGCCGATCTCGAGGAGGATGCGGGCTGCGGTCCTGACGCCGATGCCGGGCATCGAGGTCAGGACCCCGGCAAGAGGGTGTGCATCGAGTATCCCTCGACCTGGGCGGCGACCTGTTTTCGTTGCTGGAGAACGGTTTTGAGGCTGTCCGCGAGTCGGGGCAGGACCGTGTCTGCGGCCGCGGTGCCGGGGACGGTGACGGTCTGCTCGCCGAGCGCGGTCATGATCGCCTCGACCAGTTTGTCGCCCATGCGAGGCGCGTGGACCTTGGCGATCGCGGTGAGTTTGCGGCGGCCGGCCTTGGCGATGCCGGTCGGTCCGCCGCAGCGGGACAGTATTTCCAGCACGGCCGGGTGGCTGATCTTGGGGCCGATGGCGTGCTCGAGGGTGGGGTGGATGCCGGTGAGCAGGCCGCGGATCCGGTTGCTGATCCGGGTAGCTTCGCCGGCCAGGTCGTCGTCGAACCCGACCAGCACCTCCAACTCGGCCAGGGCCTCGTCGCCGACATCGACCGGGCGCAGGGTGTGGGGCAGCGAGCGGGCGGCGTCGGCGATGACGAACGCATCCCGGGCATCGGTCTTCGCGCGGCCGGGGTAGAGGTCGGCGATGCGGCGCATGGCCAGGCCAGGCAGGTAGGCGACCTGGTGACCGGCCGCGCGAGCGACCGCGACGGGCAGCGCCCCGATCGTGGCCGGCTGGTCGACCACGACCAGCAGCGTTCCGTGCCGGGCGAGTTTGTCGAACAGGGCTCTCAGTTTGGGTTCGGTGTTGGGCAACGGGGCGTCATGCAGCCGCTTGCCGTCCGGGTCGAGGCCGACCGCGTGGTGGGCATCTTTGCCGACGTCCAGGCCGAGGAACACGCTGAAACTGCTGCTCATCCACCATGCCGTTCGCTCGTCGCGAGTGGTCACCGGGAGGGCATCGATGGCCGGCACCCACGTTACGACGAGACCTACCAGTTGGTGGCCGTGTCCCTATCAGCGGTCCCTCGATGCCACCAGACCCGGTGACACCACCCCCCGGATCATGCCTTCGACTGGGGGCGTTAGTCATGCCGGGCCTGGCGACCACAGCTCCTTGAACAGGAACTACGAAAAAGGTAATGGGGCTTGCCGGGGCGCCATGGCTATCGGAACGGGGCGGCGCGCAGGTTGCGGAGGGGAGGCGGTAGGTCGGGCGGCTCCGGGCGACGTTCGGTTACGCCCCACTGCGCGTGCGCAACAGGAGGGCGACCCAGCTGCGGTAGGGCGCCCAGCGGTCGCTGATGCCGGCGAGGCGGTTCGCGTCGGAGGCATCCGGCTCGCTCAGGCCGTAGGCTCGCGCCATCGCGGCGTGCAGTCGGGGTTCTTGGCGTGGGAAGAGGTCGGGGTGGCCGGCGCCACGGATGAGGATCAGCTCGGCGGAAAAAGGGCCGATGCCGGGCAGGGTCCGCAGGTGAGCAAGGGCGTCCTGGGCCGGCATCGCCCGCAGATGGCTTGCGTCGAGGTCACCGGCGAGAGCGGCGTCCGCGAGGTGGCGCAACCTTTCGACCTTGATGTCGGGCAGCCCGGGGATGCGGTCGAGCTGGCGCAGGACCAGCGGAGTGGGGAAGGCGTGGAGGGTGCGCCCGGAGACGGTGACGTGTTGTCCGTGGTGTTCGGCGATGCGGGCTTTGATCGTGGCCGCCTGGACCATGCGGATGCGGTGGCCGATGACCGCCCAGGCCGCTGCTTCGTATGGGGAGTGGAAGCACACCGGCCGCAGGCCCGGGTATGCCGAGATGAGTTCGGCCACGACGGGATCACGCTGGGCGATCTTGGGGAGGCCGCTGCCGTCGACGTCGAGGGAGAGGATGCGGGCCAACTGCTGTCGCACCGCATCCACCCTGGGGGAAGGCCCAACGGGCTCGGTTTCTCTGGCCGTCCCGGCCCGCCCCTCGCGGGGCAGGCCAGTGTGCACGATGGCCTCCGCCTGCACGGCGCCCTGCGGGCCGTCTGCCTGCCTCACCTCGACGCCCACGGTCGAGTGACCGTCGTCGGTGGGGAACGCGAGGCGCAGCGCCTGGTCTTGTGCGGTGTCGTGATACCTGGCGGGGGTGAAGCTCTTCAGGAAGCTGAGACCAGCCGCGAGGGAGAACGGGCCTTCCGGGGTGATGGTGAAGGCGTACACGGTCAGTTCCCGTGGGCGGTGATGGCGTAGCCCTCGGGGCCGAGGAATGTGAACATTCTTCCGAACGGGCCGTCCTCCGGCTCCCTGACGATGGGGATCCCGGCTGCTTGGAGACGGTCGTGGAGGGTCTCGGCGTCGCTGGTCTTGAACCACAGCGAGACGCCGAGGCCGGGCCGCTGAACGCTGTCGAGGTCCACGCCCGGCAGGGGCTCGCGGACGGCGAACGCGATCGGCTCGGTGGTGAACACCACGGCGCCGGGGGGCGAGGCGGGCGCCCGGTGCAGCCCGAGCTGCGTTTCGAAGAAGGCAGCGGCCGCGTCGACGTCACGTACCTGCAGCGCGATGAAGTCCGGCCCGGCGACGGAAAGGTTGGTGGTCATGGGTGCTCCTCAGCTGCGCGTAATGTCAGGACTTTGACATAGGTGACGGTAGGCGCCTCCGCTCAGTTATGTCAAACTCCTGACATGACGGATGAGACAACCACCGACCCGACCCCGCCCGACGACGGAACCGCCGACGTGACCGAGCGACTGGGCTACCGCCTCAAGCGGGCGGCGGCCGCCCTGCGCGGCGCGATGGATGGGGCCCTGCGTGAGTACGGCTTGACCGTGCCGCAGTACGCCTGTCTCGAACTGCTCGACCAGCGACCCGGGCTGTCCAACGCCGAACTGGCCCGCGGCACCTTCGTCACCCGGCAGTCCATGAACGTCGTCCTGCGCGGACTGCAGGACGCCGGCCTCATCACCCGCGCGCCCACCGCCGACCACGGCCGCGCCCTGCCCGCCCACCTCACCGAAGACGGCCACCGCCGCCTCGCCGCGGCACGCACCGCCGTCTACGCCATCGACCAGCAGATGACCGACGCCGTCCCGCCGAAACGCCTCGCTGCTCTTCTCGCCGACCTGAACCGGATGGCAGAGACACTCGGCGGATGAACCGGCCCGCTCACTGGATGGCCTGTGGGTGGGGAGGCAAGGTGAGTAGGTCTGGGGAATCCCTGAGCAGGGGGTGGGGATTTTCAACGAGCCCCATCAGCCCGCCAAGAAGCCTGCTGGGAAGAAGACCGGCGCCCAGAAGGCGGCCGTGAAGAAGGCGACGGCGCGCAGGCCCCGGCGCAGCGCGTAGCAGCACCGGCGGGGTGAGGATGGAGGTGGGGGTCTCCGTCCCGGGATCCCCGAGCCGGGCGGGGGCCCGCGTTCCGCTCGCGGGTCCGATCCCGAGGACCTGCTCCAGCATCCACTGCTGCACGGCGGTGAGCGTGTCCCAGCCCAGGCGCTGAGCACGCACCCATCGTCCGAGGCCTTGCCTTGGCGCTCGATGTCGCCCGGGGAAGTGGGCCTCCTGCCGCCAGCAGCGTCCACAACCGTTGCACCTGCCGCCCCTGCGCCGTCGCGGCGTACCGCCACCGCGCGCCGTTCAGCTCCCGCCTACCACCGACCCGATCGCTCACCACCTGGGCTGGGCCGTCCGCTACCACCCCGAGCACGGGCGCACCGTCCTCCTGCTGCGCGATGAGGACACCGCCAGCCTGCACACCTACTGGTCCGGCTCTGCGGGACACCTTCCTGGCGGTCTCGGGCCAGCCGGACATCGACATCCAGCGCTTGACGCCATCGAGGCCGTCGGCCGGAACAAGGGAGAAGGCATGTGGGGCCGGTGCGACACCTCCCGCGAAGAGGGATGGCTGGCCTTCGGAACTGAAGGCACAGGACCCGACCCCGGGCGTTCGGATACGTCATGAGCACGGTCCGCGAGGAGTACGCGGCGATCATGGACGTGCTGGACCAGGCCGTCGATCACCTGACGCCCGCGCAGATCTCGGTGCAGCTCGCTGCAGGAGGGATCGACCTTCCCTCGAACTCGGCTTCGGCTCGGGCATGACCTGCTGGCGCCGTTTGGCCGAGTGGACCGAACCCGGTGTCTGGCCCCGACTACACGAGGCCCTCCTCGTCAAGCTCCGCAGCGCCAACGCCCTGGACTTCTCCAGGGCGGCCGTCGACGGCTCCCACATCCGCGCGTTAAAAGGGGGTCCAAGACCGGACGAAGCCCCGTCGACCGGGGCAGGACGGGCAGCAAACACCATCTGATCACCGACGCCACTGGCATCCCGCTCGCCGCCACCCTGACCGGCGGCAACCGCAACGACGTCACCCAGCTGATCCCACTACTGGAGGCAATCCCGCCGGTACGGGGCAGGCGCGGCCGGCCCCCGCGCCGCCCCAACGTGGTCCTGGCCGACCGCGGCTTTGACCACGACAAGTACCGCCGTCTGGTCCGGGATCTCGGCGTAAAGCCGTTGGTCGCCCGCCGGGGCACCGAGCACGGCTCCGGACTTGGCACCCAACGCTGGGTCGTCGAGCGCGCGTTCGCTCACCTGCACTGGTTCCGCCGCCTGCGGATCCGCTGGGAGATCCGCGACGACATCCACGAAGCATTCCTTACTTTCGGGTGCGCACTGCTCTGCCGGCGACGCCTGCAGTCAGCCGTCGACCGCTAGCTTTTCTGCAAGGTGCGGGTGACACCCGCGATGACGGCGGTCGTCAGCACCCAACCGAAGGCGATCAGCAGGTAGGCCAGCCACTGGAGGCTGTGATTCGACCAGTACCAGGCCGTGCGCTGACCCAGACCACCGATGGGGATCAAGAGGTCGAGTGTGTAGACGAGGGGCTGGAACGGGGCGCCTTCGCCTTGCTTGACCGGGCTGGGGGAGTGAGTGCCGAAGGACAGCGTGCCCAGCAAGGTCAGTGCGAGGAGCCAGACGCCGGCCAGCCAGGGACGGTAGCCATAGCCGACGGCCAGGTCGAGCAGGTACCCCCACATACGCGCGGCCGGAGGCAGAGTTTGACGCCGATGGCGCTGTTTGGCCAGGAGTACGCGGCGGGCGTCGTCGTCGTGGCCAGCCTTGCGGTACCAGCTTGCCAACTGCTCGTAGGGCTGGGGGGTGTAGCCCGGGCCGCGTCGTATCCATGCCACGCGGCGGGCCACGGAGTCCCGCCGCCCCACTGCCTCCCGTCGCTCGCCTGCCTCGTCCACCTTGATGGAGCCGTAGACGAAGCCGTCCAGCTCCACAACGTCCGGCCAGCTGTGGTCGCTGTCATGGAGGTAGGACACCTGCGCGCCCCGCAAGTCCACGGTGCCGGACGGTGGCCGGGCGAGGGTGAAGTCGAAGTCGACGGCCCGCATCAGCAGGGCGACCAAAGACGGGCCCTGGCCGTCGGGCGGCCCGTTCAGGACGGCTCCCTCAAAGGTCAGGTTGTCCGAGATCCGGGCACCTCGCAGCCGTACGGTCCCGTTCGCGATGAACCCGTCGGAGAAGTTGAGCGTCGAGGCCACGGCGTTGTCCAGGGCGAGCGCCACCCCGCGCTGGCCGGGGCGTTCCAGTAGTGCGCCCCGCATGTGCAGTCCGCCTGGCAGCTGTGCCCCCATGAGACGAACTTCGCCATGCGCGACGAATCCGTCAACGCAGTAGATGCCGCCCTCCGCGACCAGGCCGCCAGCGGACACCGCCCATTCCTCGGGTGCGGTGATCTCGGCACCGCTGAGGTTCACGGCGCCGCTCACGTGGGCGTTGATGAGCGACAAGGCGGTGACCCTGCGGTGGAAGGGCGAGGCAGAGCCGCTTTCCAGACGAGAGCGCCGCAGGTCGAGGCGTCCCTCGATACGAATCAAGCCGGCTTCCACATTCGGTACCCGGCTGCCCACGATTGCAATCGACTGGGTCGAGGCTCCGGAGAGGTTCACGCCCTCCTCGAACCAGCAGTCCTCGAGCCAGAAGGCGTGAGCGATCTGCGCGCCGGCCAGGTTGAGGTGCCCGGATATCCGCGCCCCGTCGAGCCTTAGGTACGGGACCACCCCAGACTGTGCGGTGTGCGCGCCTTGGAGGAGCCCCACGATCACGGCGGCCCGAACCGTCCGCTCGGGCCCCCACTGCCCACCCTCGTCGACACGGTCGTCCTCGGGCACACCCGTGCGCAGATCCACGCGGCGTCCGTCGGGAAACGCATCCCACAGCTCACGCTCCGGTGAAGTCAACTCGTCGTATGAGAGCACTCATGCAGAATAGTGATCTTCCTTCGTACTCGCCTCGCCCTGCCGCGCCAGAGCCGAAGGGCGGCCTATTCTGTTAGGAGTTCCAAGGGCTGTCCCGCAAAAGATCTTCGGGAGTCAGCGGTGCGCTACCCCATGACCTCGCGGGCCGCGTCGAGAAACGCCGACCGGTTGTCCTCCAGGTAGTCCCGTGCGCTCTCACCGTCGGGCAAGCCGTGCCACACGGTCCTGTTGAGGTCGAGGAAGTGCGCGTGTGCGGCGTCATGCACGCGCCGGGGGAATTGGATGCGGAGGAGCCGATCCGCGACCCACAACCTGTACATGACGTCCCGGGTCGTGAGGTACCAGTCATCGGTCTCCTCCCATTCGGACGGCCGGGTGTAGGCGCATCGTTCCGCCTCTGCCGACACCTCGATGAACCGCTCCAGCAGCGCGAGCCGTTCCGCGCGTCGGGTCTCCGACAACGCGATCCGCTGCCGTTGCTGTTCGGCACGTTCCGCTGATTGCTGAGTCCTGTGCTGGACGAGGTAGGACAACACGCCGCCGAGGACAACGCCGCCCAACGATATGAGTGACACCCAGACCTGACCTGCCATGCCGATCATCGTTCCACAGCGTCGGTCTTTAAGATGATCTCGCTGTGGCTGGTGTGATCACGGCGTCCGCGCCGTCCTGGATAGCCCCGTTCACCGGGCTGAGCCCACGTCAGTTCGGCAAGCTGCTCACCGCGCTACGGCGAGAGGGTGCGACCCCGATCCGCAAGGGCCGGCCATGGAGCTTGCTGCTGGAGGGCCGGGTGTTGTTGGTGACTGCGTACTGGCGGACGAATCTAACCTTGCGGCAGCTCGCTCCGCTGCTCGGCATCTCCAAGTCCGCAGCCGACCGCATCATCAACCACCTCGGCCCGTCGCTCGCGCTCCAGCCGCGCAGGCGGTTCCGCGAGGACACCGTACTGATCGTGGACGGAACCCTCGTGCCCACCCGCGACCACACGATCGCTGAGCAGTCGAAAAACCACCGGTACTCGACCAACCACCAAGTCATCATCGACGCCGACACCCGACTCGTGGTCGCTGTCGGCCGGCCACTGCCCGGCCACCGCAACGACTGCCAGGCCTCGGAGCTGTCCGGCGCGAAGGACGCCGTGGGCAGGACCACGGTCATCGCGGACTGCGGCTACCGGGGCACCAGCCTGGTCATCCCGCATCGCCGTGAGCGCGGCCAGGTCGAACTCCCGACATGGCAAGAGCAACACAACGCTTTCACCGCAAGGTCCGCGCCCGCGTCGAGCACGCCTTCGCACGCATGAAGGGATGGAAGATCCTCCGCGACTGCCGCCTGAAAGCCGACGCGTGGGCCTGCCCCCAGCCGTACCGCCGCGCGAAGTCAAAAACCAGGCTGCGGAGGAATGTCTGATCGCACGAGGCGGACTCGCGCGGCTGGTATGTGGCCGGGTAGGTAGACGAATCCGTTGCCGTTGTCGAGGAGCAACCTCTCATCAATGCCGTCCATGGACCAGAGATCAACCGGCCCGCCCGTGTTGTTGATTTGGAGGAAGAACTCTGCTACCTCCTCGCCCGGACAGACGAAGATCCCCTCCACCTCAGGGCGGCGGCTGCCGGCGATTCCCGGTGCGGCGCCCATCCGGGTCCAATCCAGGCCATGCTGTGCGATCGATCGCCGATTGAGCACGGACGAAACATGGAAGAAGTTCGGCGTATTAAACACGCCAGGAGTATAGGAGGCGGTGAGGCTTCCTCCTCAGGTTGAGGCGGCCAGCTGGCGCTGTCAACTTGGCTGGGCAGAAGGTGTATCGGGATAGGCCGGGCCCGGGTCGGGGCATGCGCCGGGACCCGTCCTCAGGCCGTGGCCGGTAGGCTGGCGATCTCGTTCCAGGTCGTGAAGCGGGTGGTCATCTGAGCGCGGTAGCTGGCAGCGGTGAGACGGTGACGGCGGGGCCGGAAGTGCGGTGAGATCGCACTGAAGACCGACAGGAAGCGTTGGGCTCCACCCGCGGAGCGGAACCCCTTCATGGCGCGTTCGCGTTGCCGCGTCGGTTGGTGTGAGTTCTCCACCCGGTTGTTCAGATACTTCGACTGCCGGTGCTCCACCGACCGCATCAGCTCACAGACGTTACTACCGGGTCGGGTAAGAGCGCCGTCGCGAAGCCATCGACCGCGTCACCACGATGCAGTTCGACCGGCACGGCAACCGCGTCTGGCGCACTGCCAAGGCCCTGCTCGACTCCGCGCACGCTCGCCGGGCCGTCGGCGAGGTGACCGTCCCATACGGCGTCTGCACCCAGCCCTCCAACGTCGCGGCCGACGGCCACGACTGCCCGGTCCGCTTCCGCTGCGTCGGCTGCAGCCACTTCCGCACGGACATCTCCTATCTGCCCGACCTGGAGGCATACCTCGGCGACCTGCTGCGGAACCGAGAACGGCTCGCTGCCTTCGTCCACGCGGACAGCTGGGCGAAGGACGAGGCGACGCCCTCCGACGAGGAGATCACCCGTGTCCGCCGCCTGGCCCGCAGGCTCAAGGAAGACCTCGACGACCTGACCGACGACGACCGCCGAAGATCCAGGAGGCTGCCACCCTCGTCCGCCGCAGCCGTCAGGTCGTCCCGCTCGGCATGCCCCGCATCCGCCAGCCTCTGCCCGACATCCGACCGGAGCGAACCGCATGATCACCATGATCGAAGGACGGCGAGCCGACTCGGCCCGGCGCCGCGAACGCGTCCTGAAGGCGCTGGATACAGCCCTGCGGACCGGCGAGGACATCACCGTCTCTTCGCTCGCTCGCACGGCCCGAGTGGACCGCACATTCCTCTATCGCCACCGTGACCTTCTCGAACGCGTCCATGCCGCCGCATCGGCCCCGCCGCCAGAAGGCCGCCAGGCCGCCGTCAGCAGGGCCTCGCTCCAGACGGACCTGGCCAACGCGCTGGAGCGGAACACCCGTCTTGCCGCGCGGGTGCGACAGTTGGAGAAGCGCCTTTCTGCGCAGCTCGGCGAGCAGGCATGGAGCGAGTCCGGGCTCGGAGCCCACCGGACATCGACCAACTCCAGCGTCCCATCGTCATGTTGGAACAGGAACTCGCCGAGAAACGTGCAGAGCTTAGGGAAAGGGCGGAGGAACTCGAAGCCGCTCGCGCTGCCAATAGGGAGCTGACCCGTGCGTTGAACCAGCCTCACCACAGCCAGCCTTGAGCTCACCTAATCCTGCGAAGGGCGGCGGTCCGGGCGGCGGCCAACTCTATCCGGTCGGCGGCCACGAGCAGAACGAGCACGCCCCAGCGCAGGTACGCTCCCATCAGGCGATCGGCCGCGGACGGGAGTTCAGCAAGAAGACGGTGGAGTCCCGCTTCCACAGCATCTTGGTGCGCCTGGACCTGCCGCCCCAGCCTGAAGGGCACCGGCGGGTGCTGGCCTGGTCGCCCACTTGGAGCCATGGAGCGAACAGTCCTGTCGCGATGCCGTGAGCGTCGTCGGGGTCACAAGTCGGCGAAATTGAGGGCGACGATCGCGGGAGTGTTGCTGCTGGTGTAGCCGTCGCGCACCGGCAACTGCGTGCGGAAGTTGTCTGGTGTCCACCACAGCCGCTCGTCGCCGTCCGCCCCCTTCCACACCATCACGATCCGGTTGTCCACTCGCCCCAGCGCGGGGCCGTGGCTCGACCGGCCGATCGCAAGCTGTTGGCCCGACCAGCTGCCACTGCCGTAGCTAGCCCGCCAGAGGTGGTCGTCACCGCCGGACCCCTTCCATGTCATTAGCAGCGCCGTGCCGTTCGACGCTAGCGCCGGACCGTGGGTCGAACCGCCGGGAAACGCCTTCGGCACTGTCCACGACTCGCCGTCGTACGTGCACCAGTAGAGGTTTTGGTTGTTGCCGGAACCCTTCCACGCCATGAAGAGGCGGCCGTCGTGCTGGGCCAGTGCCGGTCCGTGGGTCGAACTCGCTGTCCCGTCGCTGGTCAGCTGCTGCGGGGACCAGCCGCCGGGGCCGAGCACGGAGTACCAGATGTGCTCGTCCTGGCCGGCTCCGCGCCACGCCATGACCACCCGCTCGCCGAGCACGCCGAGCGCCGGCCGGTCCTCGGTGCGGGGCACCCCGGTCGGAAGGGACTGCTGACCCCAGGAATCGCCGGTGAAGTGCGCGGCAGCGGTCCAGATCCGGTTGTCGTTGTCCGCCCCCCGCCACGCGGCGCGGATCGCGTGTCCGACTGGCTCGACCACCGCGGCGATCCCGCGGCTGCTGGCGAACCAGCTCACCTGCCGGGCGTCGTTGAAGTCGGTGCCGTGGTCGTTACGTGCTGAGTAGATCCCCTGGTCCGAGCCGTGGCCTTTCCAGATCACGAAAGCGCGGTCGTTCACGATTCCTCCAGATGTTCAGACGCGGTGTAGGTGATGATCAGGGCGGACCGGGCGACAGGAGCCCGGAGCTCCTTGTGCGGAGGTGCTGACCTGGCAGAACGCTGATCAGGTGCGTGTGGGAGGGCGGCTATTGCCCGATTCGGCCGTCCGCGGAGCGGGGCTATCCGCACGTGGACGGCGCTGTGTCCTGGCTCGCACCATGAGGCGTGCCTGCCGCGCGGCGGCGGATTGCCTGGTGCTCGCATACAGACTCATGGCGTCACTCAGGACGGCACGAGTTCGAGATGAACGGTGTTGTCGTATGGCACGACCAGGGTGCGACCTCCAGGCGTTGTCCAATGGGAGGGCACCAGGAAGAGGCGGCCGTTCGCTTGGACGAGCAGCCGCAGCCCTCGATAGCGGTATCGGAGTTGGCTCCCTGCGCTTGGCACGAGTCGGGTGCTGCTGGCACCGGCCGGAAGGTCCCGCAGCGGCTCCTTGGTGTACAGGACAACCTCCGGGCGGCGCGGCAGGGAGTCGGCGTCGTCCAGTGCCCTGCCCAGCCCGTAAGCGGCGGCGAAACTGTTGGCCGTCCAAAACGCGCTGGCGACGACAAGGAGAGTGACCCACGCCATCGCGTATCTGCACAGCCGTACGCACGCGGGTGACTCGAGCCAGTCCGCGACGGGTGAGCGTGCGGGAGGATCCGTGTCCTCAGGCGCGTCGCGGAGCTGGCGCCGGTCCCGGCGGATGGCGATCCGGCGAAGCAGCCAGGCCCCGTAGGCCAGGCCTACGGCACCGGCGGCGAGGCACAGGGGTGTCGTGGCGATGGCCTCGGTGCGGGAAACGCGCGGCACCAGCATTCCCACGATGCCCCGGACCACAGCCAGGCAGCCGAGCAGCGTGGCGAAGATCCCGATCCAGCCGGTGACGTCATCCCTGGCCTCTGACACGAGTAGCAGGCGGACTCCGGTGTGGATGGCGAGGGCGAGTAGCCCAATGACGGAGACCGCGATGAGGGGCGGGTACACCGCCTCCACCCCGTACAGCATCATGTCCTGCAACGACTGGTTCATCAATGACAGATAGACCCCGAAGTACCGGAACCGCGCTGTCGTCGCCACGTAACCGAAGTAGAACAACAGCGAGGTCACGACCGAGGCCGGTCCCAGCACGTTGATAACGGCGCGCGTCCGTTCCAGGAACTGACCGCCGGGCGAGGCCGTGGCGGTCATGTTCCGCTGTCCGTGGGGCCGGTGTTCTCGGCAGCAGGCGACGTGCTGACGGGCGGTGATTCGTCAACAGGAGACGACGGATCGGACGTTGACGGAGCCGGGGTGGTGTCGTCGGGCGTGGCCACAGGGAAGGTAATGACCTGACTCGTAGTCACCTGGGCCACGATGGGGTGCTGCGGTGAAGGCGAGTACGGTGCGAGTTCAGGGCTGTTGCAGGGCCATCCCGAGCGAGAGGTGCAGGTGGCTTCGGCCTTGACATAAACCATGGCCCGGCCAGGCCCCGATGCCTTGACCTGGGCGGTCATGAGGCAACCGGTGCCGGGGGCAAGCATTTTGCCCACGCAACCCTGGGACAAGGGAGTACCAGCGACACCGCCGGCATCGCCCGCGTCGTCACAGCCACTGATCAGCGGTTGCACATTGTCCGCGTCGAGCAGCCCGACCTCCTGGATCTTCAACGGCACGCTGCGTGATGGATTGCCCGGTGCGAAGCAGCCCACGGGCCCTTTGAAATCCGGAAAGTTGTAGATGGGATAGTCGTTGGTGAACGTTGCGCCGCCGATCCGGATCGCGCCCGGTTGCTGCCCGCCTCCTCCGCCGGAGGTCGACGATCCGCCCGCGTTGCCCCCACCGCCAGCGTTGGCTCCGCCGGACGATCTCTGTCCTTCGCCGCCCGAGGCGTTGGCGCCACTCTGCCCCTCCGACGCCACGCCTGACCCAGCCGCGTCCGGCCGGTCCCCACCACCGTCGGAGGAATCGCCGCCACCAGCCGCCGCACGCGCGATGACGAACACCCCCAGCAGCAGAAGAACCCCCGCCAGAGCCGCCAGCGTTACGTGCATGCGGATCGAACGTGATCCCGTCATGCGACTTCCCCCTTTACCCCCGTGCCCCGTTGTGCCCCGATCCCGTCCGTATCTGATCGAGGAGCTGGATGAGTTCCATCCAGCCGCTGAACTCCTCCTCGCCGTCCTCGGTGATGACGCGGCCCGACGCCGGGTCCGCGTCGGACGCGAAGTCGACGATCGCGCGGCGTAGGCCGCCGACGATGGGGGAATCCATGGCAACAGGATGTGGCGCCTGTCGAGAGGACACATCGTGGTGGCTACCGAAGTCTTTTCCGGCAGTCCCCGGGTCGGCAGAGTGGGTGCCCGATGACTCTTATGGAGCGGGAGCGCGAACTGCGCCGCATCAACGAGCTATTGGCCCAGATCCGGGCAGGGGAAGGCGCAACCCTGCTCATCGAGGGACCGGCCGGCATCGGAAAGACGGCCCTGGTGGCCGCAGCCCGGTCCCAGGCCGCCCTGCAGGGCGTGGCCTCGCTGACCGCGCGCGGCGGCGAGCTGGAGCGGGACCTCGCCTTCGCGATTGTGCGCCAGTTGTTCGAACCTCGGCTGCGGGACGAGCCAGCCAGCGCACGCGAGGAACTGCTGTCCGGCGCCGCGGAGCTGGCCGCGCCCGTCTTCGGTGTAATGCCCGCCGGTCGCGACGCGGGACCCGTGGGGGCGGTGGTACATGGGCTGTACTGGTTGTGCTCAAATCTCGCAGACCGCAGCCCCCTGCTCCTGGTGATCGACGACGCACACTGGTGCGACGAAGCCTCGCTGCGGTTCGTGTCCCACCTGGCGCGCCGGGTCACGGAGCTACCGGTGTTGCTCGTTCTCGCTGCCCGGCCCACGCCGCCCGGCCGGACCGACCCTGTGGACCGCGCGCTCACTGGCATGCACCCCGAGATTGTGCGGCTAGGACCGCTCAGCGAGCAGGCCGTCGGAGCACTGGTCCGGCAGGCCCTGTCCGCCGACGCCGAAGACGAATTCTGCCGGGCCTGCGCCAGAGCCACCGCGGGCAACCCCTTCCTACTCAGCGAGGCACTCATTGGCCTGCGCACGGACGGCGTGCGGCCGGTCGCCGCCGAGGCCAGCCGGATCGACGCGCTGCGACCCGAGACGCTCACCCGCGCCGTGCTCACCCGACTCGCGCGCCTCGGCCCGGACGCCGTACGCCTGGCCCGCTGCGTGGCCGTCCTCGGCCCCGCCGCCGAACTTCGCCGGATCGCAGCACTGGCCGGCCTTCGCCTGGGACAGGCCGCCGACCTGGTCGACGCGCTGGTACACGATGGGCTCATCACTGCGGGACCGCCGATCGAGTTCGCGCACCCGCTCGTGCGTGGAGCCGTCTACGGAGACACCGCCGAATCCGTCCGAGCCGTGGCGCACAAGGAGGCCGCCCGCATGTTGACTGCGGACGCCGTGCCCTCCGAGCAGCTCGTATCGCACTTGCTTGCAGCGGCGCCAGACGGTGACCCCTGGGTGGTCGGCGAACTTTGCGCGGCTGCGGCCGACGCCCTGACGCGCGGGGCGCCGGAGCTCGCGGCTGCCTGTCTCAAACGGGCCCTGGCCGAGCCTCCGGCACCTGGTCTGCGCGCGGAATTGCTCACCCGGCTCGGCGGAGCTCTGGGCATGCTCAACCGCACCGCCGAGGCCGCCGATGCGCTCCGCGCCGCACTCGATCTCACCTCGGATCCGGACCGGCGCATCGAGATCACCATGGACCTGGGCAGGCTGATGGTGATGACCGGCCAGGGGCACCTGGCCATCGAACTTTTCGAAGGGGCCCAGCGGAGCAGCGCCGCCCGCTCCGGTGATGTTCCGCGGCGCATCCTCGTGAGCGTCGCCTGGGGCCGTCTCACCGCGATGGAACCGCCAGCGGACTGGATGCGGCAACTGGACCTTGTCGCTTCCCATCTGAACGGAGACAACGCTGATGACCGCATGGCCTTGGCGCTGCTCGCGTTCGGCGGCGCCGCGACAGGGGACCGGCCGAGCTCCGAGGTTGCCCGGCTCGCCATCGCGGCGGGCGCCGCACCGCTGCCGCCCGAGCCGTGGATCCTGATCAATCTGGTGAGCTCGGCCCTGGCTATTGCCGACCATCTGCCGCCCGCCCTCGACCTGCTCGACCGCGGCCTGGAGACCGCGCGGCGTCTCGGCGATATCACAGCCTTCGCTTACCTGTCCGTACTGCGCTCCCACACCGCCCTCTACGCCGGGCGCCTGCTGGAGGCGGAGGCCGACGCGTGGGCGGCGCTGCGCCTTGCGGAAGGAGGGTCTCAGGACACGCCCATCGCGGCGGCTGTGCTGGTGGACGCTCTCGTCGACCGCGGTGACCTGGCAGGCGCACAGCGGATCCTCACTGAGCAGGGCATTGACGGTGACCAGCCGCTCAGCATGCTCATCGCGCACTTCGTCCACACTGCGCGCGGCAGGCTACGCCTGCTTCAGAACCGGCCGCGTGACGCGCTCGCCGACCTGCTCCCGTGCGGTGCAGGTCTCGTGGCCGCAGGATGCGTCAACCCGGGCTTTGCCGTGTGGCGTTGTCCTGCCGCGCTGGCCCACCTCGCGGTAGGCGAGACTTCTGCGGCCCGGAAGCTGGTCGACGAAGAGCTGGCCCTTGCCCGCGCGTTCGGAGCGCCGCGTCCCATCTCTGCAGCCCTGCGCACGGCCGCGCAAATCGAGGGCGGGCAGGCAGGTATCAAGCTGCTCCGCGAGGCCGTCACCCTCTTCGATGGCTCGCCCGCCGAGCTGGAACACGCCCAGGCACTCGTCGACTACGGTGCGGCGGTACGCCGGACCGGCCGACGCGCCGACGCCCAGGAACCGCTGCGGCAAGGGCTGGACCTCGCGACACGATGCGGGGCCCGAGCCCTGGCAAAGCGGGCCAACGACGAGCTCGTGGCGGCCGGCGCCCGGCCCAGACGTGCGGCGCTGAGCGGCCCCGCGGCCCTCACCGCCAGTGAGCTCCGGGTCGCGCGCATGGCGGCCGCCGGCAACACCAACCGGGAGATCGCCCAGGCGCTGTTCGTCGCCCGCCGCACAGTCGAGATCCATCTCACCAGCACTTACCGAAAGCTCAGCATCACCTCCCGCCAGGCGCTCCGCGAGGCCATCGACCACGTGACGGAATAGCCCGCCGACACCCCGGGCTGAGCCGCGCCAGCGCATCTGTCGCTGCCGTTGGCCGCCGACTCCCTTGCTGTGGCGCCGTCCAGCTGTGTGCCGGGCGGCCCGGCACATGCGGGGGGATCAAGAAATGCGCTCAAGCGCATCGGCGCTGAGCTGCATCAACCCGAGCGTTCCGCCGACGCAACAGGCCGAACCCCCGGAGAAGCACCTGAAGGCCGACGGGATCACGGTCCTGGACGACTCCCGCCACCTCGGGCGGCTGTTCGCCCGTGGCCTGTGACGCTGTGGGACGAGCTGGAGTCCGTGGGGACCGTCCCGCAGCAGGCCGGCGTCCGCAAGTGCAGCCTGCGGGCGAAAGGCGAGGTCGGCGACCGGTGGATCACCCAGGTCTTCGGCGGCCGCCCTTTCAGGCAGATCATGGGCTTCAACGCCGACGAGGAAGGCCGCCGCTTCGGCGACCAAGCCGCCACGAAGGTCCCCGGACGCACGGGCGTGTTCCCGCTCATCGACTGGGGCTGGGACCGGGAGCAGTGCGAGGCCTACCTCCTAGATGATCAATTCCAAGGGGTCAGTGGTCGTACGTTGTCAGCGAGCGGAGGGTGTCCTGTCCGGTGGCATCGTTGTGCCAGACCACGGCGGTCAGGGCGAGGATGCGCTGCAGAACGCGGGTGATGACACTGCGGGGTGTGCGTCCTCGGTGTTGTTCGAGGTTGAGGTGTCCCTTGAACGTTTCGTTGACCGACTCGATGACTTGTCGCAGCGGTTTGAACAGCGATCCGCCGGGCCGCTGCTGTTCGCCCTTGCGGGTCGGCCGTAGCAACTGGATACGCTGCTGGGCGAGTTCGTGCTCGAAGGTGCGACCGAAGTAGTTCTTGTCGCCGATCACTGTCTGGGCAGGACGGGCGGCGAGGAGGTGTGGTTCGGCCGCGAGCAGGCCAAGCAGGGTCTCGCGCTCGTCGGCCTTGGCTCCCGTCAGGGCGAAGGCGGTGGGCAGCCCCTGGAGGGTGCATATCAGGTGCAGGCGCAGACCCCAGAAGAAGCGGCTGCGGCTGGCGCAGTAGCCGTACTCGGCCCATCCGGCCAGGTCAGAGCGTTGGACGGTCTCCCGTGAGCGGCCGCATTCCACGGGTGTGGAGTCAAAAGGCGAGACATCTGTTTCATCGAAGGTGACTTCGTGTGTCACTCCGGCTGGCGCTCGGGTCCTCCGAAGTCCGGGCTGGTGTAGTCCCGGCTCGTGAAGCTAGGGCGCGGGCCGGGGGCGCCGTCGTCCGGGCTGCTGAAGCCGGGCGGGTCGTAGCCGAGGTGCGGCATGCGGAAGGTCGGAGCCGGCGGTGCCGTACGAGGCAGTACGGCGGTGGCGGAGTCGGCCAGCGCCTCCTGCAGAAACGGCAGAATCCCGCGATCCAGCAGTGCCTCGCGCCAGGCGTCCCTGGCCCGGTTCACTTCCTCGTTCAGTTCTCCGTAGGGTCCGTCGTCGAGTGAGGGACTGTTGTGCAGGCCGGTGATGAGCAGCCCGACGGCGGCGATGAGGATCGCGGCTGCGGTCACGGCGCTGAACACCCATCCGGTGGTGAGCATGGTCTGGGCGGACGCCGGCTCGGGGTCGAGCATCGTGAGGATGTAGCCCACGAGCAGGAAGATCGCTGCGATGGTTCCGGAGAGGACGGTGGCAGGAGCGGCGAAGACCGAGAACGCGCTGGGCCGCGCGGCTCTGGCTGCAGCGGGTACATCTGGACGTACGTGCAGGCCGAGTACTGCTGCTAGCAGGCGACGGCCGTAGGACATTTTGGCCCACCGATGTGCAGCGATCCCGTCGCTGGTCCGACCGCCGTACGACGGCCCGGCGCCCAAGGCGCCCGCGCCGGTGGTCTCGGCGACCTCTCCCATGGGGGTGGCGAGCCCCATCGTGCTCGAGCCCAGCTCCGCGGAGCCGGTGTCACGGCTGGACGACGGGGTGGACGGCGCCGGGCGGCGCAGTTCCTCGCGGACCTTCACGTAGTGCTGGTACTCGGCCGCCGCGGCCGCCGTGATGAGTGCGGTGGCGTTGAGCGCCATGGTGCGCAACTGTTCCGGGTTGAGCCGCTGTCCGACAGCGGCCAGTTCGGGACGGTGTGGTGCGGAGCGCAGCGCCTCGTCGAGGATCCGTTCGTATTCCTGGCGGTCCTCGCTCAGCAGGTGCTGTGGAACGCTGTTCACAGCCCCTCCTCCCCGGTCGCAGGTCCCTGACGCCATCGTGGTGCGCCTCGACCATCGAGGCCAGGGCCCGTTCTGTCGGTCGGGTCGCCGGGCAAGGGAGTGTCCCCAGGAGGTGCGGGCTCTGCACGCTGGGTGCAGTCCGCAGAGAGCGCGCCGGGGATGGGCTCCTGCGTGGGAGCAAGCGCGGAACGTGGCGTGGACGAAGACAGCGGACGCGCAGGGGGAGGTGGGCTCTGAGCAGAGGCCGCCTGCTGGACCGGGCTGGCGAGGGACGGGGAGGGTGCTGGCCGGGGGTCCGTTTGGGGCAGGGGAACGGGCGGTGTGCTCGTTGCAGCATCTGAGGCGCTGGCGCCGACCGCACCGCCCACGGCACTAGTAGCCGGAGGCGCACCGATTGCCGTGGGTGCCTCCGCCCCCTCGGCAGGCCGCCGGTCGTCCGTCACCGCCTCGTTCACTGTCTGGACGCGGGTGAGTTGGGTGAGCAACATGGGGGCTGACATTCCGACGACGAGAGCGGCGTACTCACCGCTGATTTGCCCCGTGGTGCCGAACAGTACTGCGGCTCCGGCGCCCATCAGGGTGTGCAGGACGGGCGCGACGATGTCGGTGGAGGGGTCGAAGTACTCCTGGAACCGCGGTGCTTGCCTTGCCGATTGCCGACAGTCGAGGCGAACGGTCTGCCAGGATACGAACCGGCTGTACAGGTCTACGGCACCACGCAGCAAACCGCCGGCCGCCCCCAGGACGATCAACGTCGGGACGTCCACGGTCTCCCCCGGGTGATGACGCTGACGCCTGACTGCAAACTTCCGGACACCGCGTCAGCGTAGAGCCAGGAGCGAATACAAGGAAGGGCCCAAGACGGCTCGCTGGCGGGCTAACTACTAACACCGCACGCGTATTTGACGTCAACGGAGCCCGTCCGTGGGGTAGCCGTGTCGCGCAGTGTTCTCAGCCAACTCAAGCGCGAGGCACCTGGAGTGAGTACACACGCCCGCCTCCCGCCTGGGCAAGGCCTCTGGCGGCGGGCCCGGCCTGAACGGGCGCGCCGCAGACCCCAAGAGCGTGCTGGTGGCGCGCTTCATTACCACCCCCTTCCAGGATTAACCGGAGCTTCTGAGGAGGTCACCTCGCCGCTCAAAGCCAAGCCGGAGAGTGATGACATTCGCTTCTGGCACGGGGCCGCTCCCCGCCTGACGGGCACCTGAGAAGAAAGTTCGGCCGCTGCTCCCGCCTGGCGGGACGTACCGCTGATCGGCCTTTTCTTGCAGGTGAGAGCCGTGTGACGTGGTCTGCATGACAGTGGATATCAGGGTCATCCGAGCCGGTCAGATGTACCGCTACTACCTGCGCCAGACGGTCGTCGGCGAGGGCCGCCGCCCGGCCCGCACGCCGCTGCGAGGCCCAGGAGCAAGCCGGGGTTCTGGCAGGGCGATGGATGGGCCGGGGACTTGCCGTGCTCGGACTGACGCCGAGGGAGGAGGTCACCGAGCAGCATCTGCGGAACCTGTTGGGTGAGCGGGGCCGGCACCCGTACGCGGACCAGATCGAGGCCGACAGGGTCGCCAAGGGCGACTCCCCGAAGAAGGCGTTCAAGGCCGGCGTCCTCGGTCGCCGGGTGATTGTCACGGGTGTCGACTTCGTCTTCCGACCGCAGTCGACGATCTACTGTTGTGGGCGCTGGGGGATGACGAGACCCGGCGGGTGATCGAGGCCGCGCACGAGCGCACGATCGAGCGGGTGCTGGAGTGGATCGAGGACGAGGTCGCGGTGATCCGATACGGCAAGGACGGCATCTACCGGGTGCGACCGCCCGGCGGTCCGGTCGCCGCGCGCTTCCGCCATTCCGAGGCACGGTCGGGGATGCCCTTGCTCCATGACCATCTGCTTCTGTCCGTGAAGGGGCAGCGCCTGGACGGCAAGTGGGGCTCGATCCACACCCTGGCCCTGCACGAGAACACCGTGGCCGCCTCCGCGCTCTACAACGAGATCGTGGCCGCTGAGGTCTGCGAGGCGCTGGGGCTGGCGACCGAGCCGCGCACCCCGGGACGCCGGCCTGTGATGGAGATTGCCGGGGCGCCGCACGAGCTGATCCGCTGGACCTCCCGGCGCAGCGACCAGATCGCCGCCTGCCTCTCCGAGCTGGAGCACGAGTACGTCACCGCCGTCGACGACGACGGCGAGCCGAAGTTCCTGCCCGTGGTCTCCGAGCGGGCCCGCACCAAGCTGAACCAGATGGCCGCCCGCAAGACTCGCCCGCCGAAGCAGACGGCCCGGCCGCTCGCGCAGCTGCGCGCGTGGTGGAAGGCGAGCGCGATCCTCACCTCCGGGGTGGCCGTCGACATCATCAACTCCCTCCTTGAGTACGCCCGCGCCGCGGCTGCAGCGATCCGAGCCCGGGTCGCCGCCGTGGTCGACCTCGCCCTGGCGGCAGTCGACGTCACCGCGACGGTGTTCGTGATGAACGAGGGCGGCCGCTTCCACCGCCGGCACCTGCTCGCCGAAGCCCGCCGCCACCTCGCCCTCGTCCTGCGCGGCCGCCGCCGCGACCCCGGCATGGATGACCAGATCGTGGCCGCCGCTATCTCCACCCACTGCCCGGACGTCAGCGAGCCGAAGACCGTGCGCGGCCTGGAGCCCGGCTATCGCCTCTACACCGCACGGTGGGACCTGCCCGACCTCCCCGCCCGGCGCCGCCCACCAACTCCCGCGCCCGGCCCGGACCGGCAGCCCCCGGCCGATCCCGGCGGGCCGGCTGCGCCCGGGGCCCCGGGCCAGGACGCGGGGGAGTGGGAGATACCCCGCGTCCCGCTGCAGTACGAGCGGGCCGTCCTCGCCGGTGCGGTGGTGCGAGAGAAGCTGCGCGTCGCCGCCGTGCGGGGCCGGGCGTACGACGTCGTCGCGCACCAGCAGGCGGCGATGGCCGAGCAGTTGCTCGCGCCCCCGGCCGCCGACTCCGAGCACGACACCAGGAGCCGGAGGCCGGACGCCGGGAGGCGATCGACCTGACGGCGCTGCGGGCCTTGAGGGAGTCCCGCACGGACGTGGAAGCCCTCGATCTCACAGCCGAACGGCTGCGCCACCTCCAGGACGCGTTCACCAAGGCGGCCGACGACTCCCGCGCCCGCACGGACCGCTCCACCGAACAGGACGATGTCGATGGAGTGCACCCGGTGCGCGCGGACGACCAGCAGGCGCACCGCCCGCAGGAGCCCGGACCGCACCGCGGCCGGGGGGCCGGCCACTGAGTGCACCCGATGCCGCGCACCCGATGCGCACTACTCCCGTGCCGTCGGCCCCACCTGGGGAGTACGCCTCAGCCAAGCCGGAAGTGCTGGTTGGTGTACTCCACGCAGTCCCACTGGACAAGCGCGGCACCGTTGTCGGTACTCTGGCCGTTGACGGACAGACACTTGCCGCTGTGCCGGGCTTCGATGGAGAAGTAGCCACTGTCCTTCTGGACGAGTCTCCATTCCTGGTTGGACTGGTTCACGCAGTCCCACTGGACCACCGTGGCGCCGTTCTGGACGCCGGCGGCGGTGACCGACAGACATTTGCCGCTGTTCACGGCGATCACGTTGTAGTAGCCAGCGCTGGTAGCCACCAGCTTCCACTGCTGGTTGGACTGGCCCACGCAGTCCCACTGGACGGCAGCGACACCATTTTGGGTGCCCGCACCGTTGACAGACACGCACTTCTGACTGTTGCGGGCGACCAGTTCCGCGGTGAACGTGGCGGCGGAGGCGGTGGGGGCCTGCGCGCAGGCAAGCAGACCCGTGGACATCGCGGCGGTGACAGCAACGGCCAAGCGGGGGAACTTCACGGTGCCTCCAAGGAGGATGATGAACTCAGCGCCACCATTGATAGTCGGAACAACTTCGGCATGTAGGCGCTTGTCCCCTCAAGACACCCAAACAGTTGAAGTGGCAGCAAAGCACGGTTATTTGCCGCGCTCCCCCCGGCCGGGACCAGATCGCTGCCCATCCCTCGTATCCAGTCACGGATGCCAGCGCCCGGGACTTCACCCGGCCCACGGCAAGCACCTCGCACCGCCAGCGTTAGCGCCTGTCACTGGGTGGATGCGCACCGGATGGACGGTGGTGCGCATCCACCCGCGCGGTGGTGCGGTCACCGGTGCAGAGCCATCACGGTCTCCACCAGCGCACGGGCCCGCTCCACCTGTTCATCGCGCAGCGCCTGCAGGGCCTGGAGGACGTCAGTCGGTGCGTCGGCCCCACCACCGCGGACCACGTCCGTGCCGAGCTTGGTGAGGCCGTCGACTTCGTCCTGGACGGCGGCCCGTGCGAGGTCGGCGTCGAGTCGACCATCGTCGACGCCACGGGCGACATCCCGAGCATCCTGCGGCCCGGCGGAGTGACCCGCGAGGACATCGAAGCGGTGCTGGGGTGCCCGACCGCGGTCCCTTCGACGAGCCACGTGCGGGTGCCGGGCCAGCATCCGTCGCACTACGCCCCCCAGGCGCGGGTCGTCCTCGTCGCCCGAGAAGGTCGTCGCCGAAGCAGAAGTTGCACAGGAGCTGGGGCACCAGGTCGGCGTCTTCCTTCCCCCTTCCTTCGCCGACGCCCCGGTGAAGGCGCACGCCGTGGTGGCAGTCCCCGCTTCGACGGCTGCCTACGCGCGCGGGCTGTACGGGTTCCTGCGCGAGCTCGACCAGCGAGGCTGCGACCTCATCATCGCGTCCCTTCCGGTGGAGGAGGGGCTTGGACTGGCGATCGCCAACCGGCTCCGCCGCGCCGCCGGGCCCTGACCGACAGCGTGACCAGCACTCACGCCCTCACTGCTGCCGGACGCGGGTGCCGGAGGGATTCGTGACGCATTCGGCTGGGTGCTCATCGGCCTGGCAGGCCGGGCACAGCTCGTGCCGCCCGTCGGCGGTGATGATCGTGCCCCATCCCCGGCACAGCTCGCAGTCCGCGGCCCGCGCTGGGTCGGCGCGGGGGACAGCGCTGGGCGTGTGGTCGGCTCCGTGAGCCATCGAGGCCCCTCCGTGGAGGATCAGAATGGGGAGACCGGTCGGGCCTTCATCCACGTATACGGGTCCCTTCCGGCCGCGGCAAGCACGCCGGGGCAGCCGCGGCCGGGCGGTCAGGACGGCGTGGGGACCGCCGCATCAAGGCCGCGAGCGGCGACGAGCTGGGCGCGGCCGTCGGCCAGTCGGTAGGACAGCCCCACCACGCCGAGACGGCCGGCGGCCACCCGCTCGGCCAGGACGCGGGAGCGTTCGAGCAGCAGGTCCACGGTGTGCTCGATGTGCTCGGCCAGGATCTCCTCGGCCGTCTCCCGTCCGGCGGCGCGGGCTGCCAGCACGCTCGGGGTCACCCGTTCGACCACGTCACGGACGAAGCCGCCCGGCGTCTGCCCGTTCTCCAGGGCGGAGCAGGCCGCGGCGACGGCGCCGCACGAGTCGTGGCCGAGAACGACGACCAGGGGCGCGTTGAGAACGCTCACGCCGAACTCGATGGACCCGAGCACTTCCGTACCGGCGACATGCCCGGCGGTGCGCACCACGAACAGGTCGCCCAGGCCGCGGTCGAAGATGATCTCGGCGGCCAGCCGGGAGTCGGAGCACCCGAACAGCACGGCGAAGGGCTGCTGGGACGGGGCGATCTCGGCGCGGCGGGTGGCGTCCTGATTCGGATGCTCGGTGGCACCTGAGACGAAGCGCTCGTTGCCGGCCATGAGCAGCTCGAAGGCGTCGCGGGGCGTCAGGGTGTGGATTTCGGTCATGGCCCGAAGCCTACGAGGCGACACCGACCGTCGCACCGCCTGACCCCCCAGCCTCGCCGAGGGCGCGGCCGCATCGCGGATCGTGGTCGACCTCAGCGGCGTGACGTTCATGGACTCCAGCGGCATCAACGTCCTCTGGCCGGCCCGACCGAGCCTGTGATGCGCACTATGCAGCTCGTCGGCCTCGACCAGATCATCGACTGCTACCCCACCCTCCGCCACGCCCTTGACGCCTGACGCCCCCTCTGCGCACGCCGCGCCCGCTCTTGCTGGCGTAGGCGGGGCCCGAGATGGTTACCCGGGGGGCATGGCGAAGCTGCATCTCCCAGGGCGGAAAGCGGATCACGGGAGCGACGAGGCGCAGGGACGCGCGATGCCCACGCCCGAGGAGGCCGGGCCCGGGCCCGAGGTGGAGCGCCGGGCGCCGGACGCGCCGACGAAGCTGCCCAAACGGGCCTGGGGCGCCGTGCTCAAGGGCGCGCTGCGCGAGTTCAAGGACGACGAGCTGACCGACCGCGCGGCGGCTCTCACGTACTACGGAGTGCTGTCGCTGTTCCCGGCCCTGCTGGTGCTGGTGTCGCTGCTGGGCATCACCGGCAAGTCGGCCACCGACTCGGTGCTGGTCAACATCAAGAAGTTCGCCCCCGGCTCGGCCCGGGACATCATCACCCGGGCGGTGGAGCAGCTGCAGAGCAACGCCGGTGTCGGCTCGATCATGGCGATCGTCGGCATCGCGCTGGCGGTGTGGTCCGCCTCCGGCTATGTGGCTGCGTTCATCCGCGCGGCGAACGCCGTCTACGACATGCCGGAGGGCCGCCCGGTGTGGAAGATCCTTCCGGTGCGAATCGGCGTGACGGTCGTGCTGATGGTGCTGGCCGTGGTCAGTGCGCTGATCGTGGTGTTCACCGGCGGCCTGGCCCGCCAGGCCGGCACTGCTCTGGGCATCGGGGACACGGCGCTCATGGTGTGGTCGATCGCCAAATGGCCCGTTCTCGTGGTCCTGGTCACCGTCATGATCGCGATCCTGTACTGGGCGAGCCCGAACGCGAAGGTGAAGGGCTTCAGGTGGATCACCCCGGGCAGCTTCCTCGCCCTGGTCATGTGGATGATCGCCTCCGCCGCCTTCGCGTTCTACGTCGCGAACTTCGCCTCCTACAACAAGACCTACGGCACCATGGCCGGCGTCATCGTCTTTCTTCTGTGGCTGTGGATCACCAACCTGGCCATCCTGCTGGGGCTGGAGTTCGACGCCGAGACCGTACGCCAGCGGGCCATCGCGGGCGGCCATCCGGCCGAGGCGGAGCCGTACACCCAGCCCCGCGACACCCGGAAGTGGGACGAGGAGGACCGGCGCCGCCTGGACCAGATGTGACCCGCCACCTGATGATCTTGGGTGTGGGTCGGTGACCTCGGGATACTTGCCTCCCATGAGGCTTCTGGCGGGGTTGCGTGACGCTGATCGGTCGTTGACCCAACACGCGGCTTCCCGCATCCCGCCCGGCGTCGGCAAGGTGCTCTCAGCGGTGGAGGAGATGGCCGAGAGCACGAAGCTGTGGTGTGGCGCCGCTGCCGCGATGGCGTGGGTGGGAGGGTGGCGCGGCCGTAAGGCGGCGGTGGCCGGGCTGGGTGCCCTGGTGATGGCACAGCTGATCTCGAACGGCTTGTGCAAGCAGCTGGTCGACCGGCCCCGGCCACCGAAGGAGTGGTTCCCCCACGACGAGGTCGAGGACCGCCCCGACTCCTCCTCCTTCCCCTCCGGACACACCGCCGCCGCAGTGGCATTCACCGCCGCTGTCGCACCCGCATGGCCGGCCGCCGGAGCGGCGTGCGCGGTACCGGCCGCCATGGTGGCGCTCGAGCGCGTGCAAAGCGGCGCCCACTACCCAAGTGACGTAGTCACCGGCGCCGCCATCGGCTTGGCCAGCTCCTGGCTCACCCGCCACGCCCCACGCCTGATCCGGCGTTACTGGCTCCTCTAAGAGGTTCGACATCGAGCACACCTTCCGCCTGTTCAAGCAGAACCTCGGCTGGACCTGCCCGAAGATCCGCACCCCCGAGGCGGCCGACCGATGGACCTGGCTGGTCCTCGCCGCCTACACCCAACTCCGTCTCGCCCGTCCACTGGTGGCCGACCGGCGTCGGCCCTGGGAGAAACCCGCACCTGTCGAACGCCTCACGCCCGCCCGCGTCCGCCGCGACTTTCGGCACATCCGCCCGACAACCACCTGCCCGGCCGGTGCACCGAAACCCTCCCGCCCCGGCCCCGGCAGACCATCAGGCCGCAAGAACACCCGGCCCGCCCCACGACACGACGTCCACACAGTCCGCAAAACCGACACCGCCACGTCCCGGCACAAGAAGACGACGACCCCACGGCCTCGCCGCACGGGTTAAAGATCAAGCTAGTGCCGCATCAGGCAACGTTCGCCCTTTCGAGGGCGTGACTCCGTGTGGAGCAGCACGTCATGCGCGATGATGCGACGCGGCCCAGGATCGCTATGTGAACTGGCGGACGTCGCCGTCGCCTGGTTCCGGCCCGGACGTGGCAGCCTGCCGCGTCTCCGCGATCTGGAAGGACCCAAATGCCGATCGTCCTCATCTCCCCCGAGTTCACACAGGAGCAGTACGAGGAGACGAACCGCAAGTTGACGGGGGGCAAGCACCGGATGGAATCTCCAGCCGACTGGCCCGTAGAGGGTTTGCTCGCACACATCGCGGGACAGGGCGAGAGCACCTTCCGCGTCGTCGACGTCTGGGAGTCCGAGGAGGCCCTCAACCGCTTTGCTGAGATCCTCGTTCCGATCCTCCGTGAGGCCGGTGTCGAGGGCGACCCGGAGGTGTATCCGGCACTCACGTACGTGTCCGCCTAGGTGATCAGCCGCCTCGGGGCAGTGCTGTGCCCGCCCCGTCGGCGCTGATGCCGCCAGCGGGGAGCCTTTTCACGCGATCGAACAACGTCAGGTCAGCCGGTACCACAGCAGGAAGGCACTCGCGGCGGAGTACCGCCTGGTCGTCCGGGAACCGCAGTGCCGGGAGCCTGTCTGCGGGCTCGAGCCACCGGGTGCTGCGCTGGCTCAGGCCACGTTCGCGCGGGTGACGACCGCGCCGGTACGGCACTAGTTTTATGAGGCCAGGACGTTGGGGGCGCCCTGGCGTAGTCGAGTGGCCGGCGGCTGGCTGGCTGCTCCGCTGTGGGGTCGGTGGTAGTTGTAGTGGATGTTCCAGACAGCGAGGCCCTTGCGCCGCTGCTCTTCGGAAGTCCAGGTGCGGGCGTAGAGAAACTCTTCAGCGAGGATCCGGTTGTAGCGTTCCACCTTGCCGTTGTGGCGAGGCGTGTAGGGCGTGATCCGTTGATGGCGTGACCCGAGGAGTGATCGCGTGAACGTGTCCGCGCGGTAGCAGCTGCCGTTGTCGGTCACGATGCGTTCGATGTGGGTGATGCCGTGGGCAGCGAACCAGGCTCGTGCTCTGTGGAGGAACGCGACAGCTGTGACGGCCTTCTCGTCTGGCAGAGCTTCTGTGTACGCAAGGCGGCTGAAACCGTCGATGGCGGAGTGGAGATAGACGTAGCCGCCGCGTTCGGTTCGCTTCTTGCGACGCTCGACGGCCTTGGCCTGTTCGCTTCCTCGTCCGTGCGAGCGCCAACCGCCACCGTCGGGGATGCGGCCGACCTTCTTCACGTCGACGTGGACCATGTGCCCTGGCCGACGTGCGGTGATCTGGCGCGGCTGCCGGTTGGTGTCGCCGCTGGGATCGATGAACCTGCGTCGGTTCAACCCCAGGGCGTTCAAGTGCCGTGACACCGTCCGACGGCTGATGGCTATGCCCTCCGCCTGAAGCTCGAACGCGATCCTTGCCGCCGACCACTTCTGGGTGCGTCGGAGGTGCTCGATGCGGACGATCACGTCGGCGGCCGTCGCTGTGGGCTGTTGGCGGGGCGTTGAGGGACGGTCCAGCAGGCCCAGCTCGCCATGGCGGCGATATCGGTTCACCCACTTGGATGCGCATGCGCGTGAGATTCCCATCTCCGCGGCCACGTGGGCGATCGGCCGACTCGCGCAGCGTTCGATCAGACGACGGCGGCCCTCGGGCGACAGGGGCGCGTTGCGGTGGGTCACTGTTGACCATCCCCGATGGCAGCGGATGCCTTCTGGTCGGGTGACAGCGGGGCCACTCCCAAATGCTCGCCACGCAGACCCGACTGCTCAGCCATGTCGACCAGCGCGCGAGCATGGTCAGCGTGGGTGATACGACTGGTCAGGTCCCCGACCTCGGTGAGTGCGTATCCGCCGGTGGGTTTTGTGTCCGGGGCGAAGTCTCCCGCAGGGCTCACGGCTGTCCACCGCAGGTCGGAGGCTTTGATTGCCTCCAGCGCAATGCGGTGTCCCAAGGAGAACGGCCGGTACTCCACAGGAAAGCCGTCGGTGTCGACGGCCGGGACTCCGGAGGGACCGGGCAGCAACGAGGCGATGCTCACCCAGACCAGCCGGGTAACCCCCGCGTCCTGCAGACCGGTCACCAAGCCGTTTGCCGCGGCCTGGAAGAAGTCTCTCGGGTCGGTGTCAGCGGGCGCCACGGCCGCGATCGCAACATCGTGGCCCGATGCTGCCCGTGCCACTGCTTCCGGGGCCGTGATGTCCGCGTCCGCGCTTCTCAATGACGTTACGCGGTGCCCACGTGCGGTCGCCTCGGCCACCGCGGCGCTGCCCGTCCTGCCACCTGCTCCGAAGATCACGATCCTCATCATGCGCTCGACGCTAGGCGAGCCCCCGGTTACCGATTGGGTACCTACACTTGGGCTATGCGCCGGCTCTCGCCCGAGACGTTTGACGAACTGTGTCCCTCCTCGATGCTGCCTATCCGGATGCAGAACAAGTGGGCGCCATTGGTCATGCGCCTGCTCAGCGAGGGAGCTCAGCCGTTCAGCGAGCTGCGCAGGGCACTGCCGAGGACGAGCCCCAAAGAGCTCACCCGGGCACTGCGGTCACTCGTCCGTGACGGATTCATCACCCATGACGCCGGCGCCGACTCCCCCGGCTACAGCCTCACTCCACTCGGGCAAAGCCTCCTCACCGTCCTCCTGGACGTCTACGCCTGGACCGCCGAGCACTGGGACGAACTCGTCGACGCCCGCGAGCGCGCAGACTGTGCAGGGACCGGTTCGCCTGTCACCAACGTCCTGACCCGCAACAACTAGTGCCCCGACAGGCAACGTTCGCCGTCGCCCCCACTACGTCCAGTGCGACGACCGGCGACCGACGGCGGCCGCTCGCGTTGCGGGCCCGAGGGTGCGGGCCCGCGGAGTGGCGTGGCAGGTCCGCGCTCCTCACCCACCGGCGGCGGCGACTCCGCTCGCCCAGGCGCCGAAGCCCAGCCGCGAGGCGGCGATGAAAGCAGTTAGTGCACCGGGTCGGCCTCCTCGGCGAGTGCCTTGAGGCCACGCAGGGTGGATTCCATGTTGGTGCGGAGCTCGGCGATCCGGAAGGCCACGAACTCCTCCTCGCGCTCCGGTGCCCGGTCGATCGCCAGGCTGACCCCGGAGCGTCCCGGCCCGATCCGGGCGAGTTGCCGCAGTCTGGTGCCGGTCCCCTCGGGATCGAGCTCGAAGCGCCACGTGGCCATGGGCTTCGCGGGGTCCGGGACCGGGTCGCCGTACCGGCCGTCCGGGTCCACGACCACCCAGCCGAACACCCGCCGCTCCTCCAGTTCGACGACGTGCGAGACGGTCCGCCACTCGCCGATCATCCGGTGGCGGTTGTACCCCGCAAAACGGGCCCCCACGGCGGGCCCCCGAGCGCTGTCGAGCCATTCGGCACGCTGCAGTTCGGGGCTCAGACGGGCCGGCAGTCCGATGTCCGTCACCAGGCCCCACACTCGCGAGGGATCCGCCTCGATGTAGACGTCGCAACAGACTCTGGGCCCCTCGGCGTACCGCATGGTTTCCCTCCCTGGTGGTCCGGCCGGACGGTCCGTTGGCCGGGCCCGATCCTAGGGCCGCATCAGGAACATTCGCCCGGCGATGAGGCGTCACTCTGTTGCTGTCCTGGGCGGCGCCGGACGGCCAGAATGATCGCGTGGCTGAACGTGTGCAGGTCCGAGAGATCTATGACGACGAGGGCAGGCGGTTGCTACGGATCGTCCGTAGAGGCACCGGTTCGGTGGTGACCTGGCGGCGGGCTCAGATGGTGCTGTTATCCGCGCCGGGCATGCACGTGGCGAAGATCGCCGAGGTGACGTTCACCAGCCCGGACCGGGTCCGAGATGTGATCCACAACTTCAGCGCGGACGGGTTCGACTCGCTCTACCCGAAGTACAAGGGCGGCCGGCCCAAGACCTCAGCCTCCCCGAACGCCGCGAGATCAAGAAGATCGCCAAGTCCAAGCCGGCCGAGCACGGCCTGCCGTTCTCGACCTGGAGCCTGGCCAAGCTGGCCGACTTCCTGGTCGCCGAGGGGGTGGTCGACGACATCAGCCACGAGGGCCTGCGGGCACTGCTCCGCGAGGAGGGCGTCTCGTTTCAACGCGTGAAGACCTGGAAGAGCTCACGCGATCCCGACTACGCGGCCAAGAAGGTCCGCGTCGAGCACCTCTACGCGATCGCCGACGGGGAGGTCGTCCCCGAGGACGGTGAGCCCGAAGTCGTCTTATGCCTCGACGAGTTCGGGCCGCTCAACCTCCAGCCCCACCCCGGTCGGCAATGGGCCGAGCGCGGTGGGAAGCACAAGGATCCCAGCCGCGGCCCCCGGCCCCGACGCCGGGCGACCTATACACGACCGCACGGGGTCCGCCACCTGTTCGCCGCCTACGACCTGGGCAGGGACAAGCTCTACGGCCACATCAAGCCGAAGAAGAACCGGACCAGACTCTTGGAGTTCTGCCGCTACCCACCACCACAACCGCGACAAGCCACTATGGCTGCCGCTGCCACTCACTCACCTGGATGGCCGAGGACACCAACGGACCGCGAGCTGGTCGAAGAACAGGCGCGTCAGCTGCCGGGCGTCCTTGGGCGTCACCTGGGAGGGGTCGGCGATATCCGGCAGACCGGCTACGTTCGTGTCCGTCTTCGCCGCAGTCACTGTCGTCATGATGCTTCCCTCCCCTGATTCCTGCACCCTGCCGGCCCGCCACGAGCCGACGACCGCGCGCCTACCCCGGCATCCGCAGGTCATACACACGACCGGAGGAGAGCAGCGGAAGCGGAGCCCGGGAGCCGACTCAGCCAGGAGCGGCCTCGGGTTCTACGAACGGGATGACGAAACGCCAGCAATCCCTTTTCGAACAGGGCGAATTGAAGTCACCTATCTGAGTGGCGCCTTCCGGGTCGGCGTGTGAGTGGCGCGCGGTTGGCAAGACCAAGGCACTGGAAGCCCCTGGGGTTCCCTTACGTCCCGTCTGCGTGAGTGCAGGCAAGGGACAGGGCGCTCCGGGGGGAGGGCGGTAAGTACGAGAGGAAGTTACCCGTCATGAAGAAGCTGCTTGTCCCCGCCGCTGTGTTCATGGGCCTGATCCCGGCCGTTCTGCTGGGTGGTGCCTCCACTGCGTCCGCCACGGGCCACTACAGCTGCAGCAACGGCCTCGCCAACGTGGTCACCTGCAACGCCACGGACGTCGGCCCGGTGATCGTGAAGATCACGGGGAGCCGGACGCTGACCAACAACGAGCTCAGCGTGCTGGAGAACAACCTCAACAACGCCTCCGTCAACGCGACAGCTCTGAAGAACGTGACGGTCAACACCTACAAGTCCTTCAACCCCACCGTCACGATCAAGAAAATCAATGTCTGCATCGCCTCGGTCTGCAGCTGAACCCACAACCTGCAGCACCACGAAGCCGCGCATGTCGTCGCTGCGCTTGACGATCGCCAGGACCAGCGCGAACGCGGCCAGGCAGTGCTCGACGAGGCTGCCGGTGTAGCCGCCGTCGGCCCAGACGAGGGCGAGGCGGTGGTGGGCATCGCCTACCTGTTTCAGCAGCACGCGGGAGGCGGTGCGGTCGCCGGTGTCCGCGGCGGTGACCATCACCCCCAGCAGCAGACCGAGCGTGTCGACCACGACGTGCCGTTTACTGCCGTTGACCAGCTTGCCGCCGTCGAAGCCCCGACTGTCCGCCCCGACCACCGCGTCCGCCTTGACCGACTGCGAATCGATCACGCCTGCGCTCGGCTCCGCGTCGCGGCCCACCATCAGGAGGGCTCTGGCGCGCAGCCGGTCGTGGAACTCCCTGACCAGACCGTGGTCGTGCCAGCGGCGGAAGAATGCGTACACCCGGTCCCACGGCGGGAAGTCAGCAGGCATCGCCCGCCACTTGATGCCGTTGTCCACCAGGTAGCGGATCGCATCAAGTACGGCCCGGTGGCAGTACGCCTCCGGCCGGCCGCCGCGATCGCGCAGCCAGCCCGGCACCGGCAGCAACGGCCGGACAGCCGTCCACTCCCGGTCCGTCATGTCCGTCGGATAACGCGGCTGCCGGGACCCGTTGTCGGCGGCGTTTCCGAACCGGTGAGCCAGACAGTCACACTCCCAGGTGACCGAGCTGGACCGCCCGGCCATCGGCACGGAAGACTGCTGCATCAGGGCCTCCTGCTGCTCGGTGATTCGACACCAACGAGCTGTTCAGGAGGCCCCACCCGTATGCGCCAAGCATCCCGCGACCACCCAATCGGGACTCCCGCCCGACGGGCTTCTCTCAAGATCGAAAAGCGACTGTTACCAAGAGCGTCGGCCTCGGCGGCATCCATGCACCGCTTCGCCGCGTCCTGTCGGCCCGGGACATGTGAGCGTCAGACAGTCCCCTGGTGACGAGGGTCTTCAGTTACTGCGCCGCTCCTCCGAATAGAGGTTCTCTTCTCGGGGGTGGGAATCGCGACGGAAGCTGCGTGTTGTGTGGTGCGCCGGTGGGCGCGGATGATCTCGGCGTAGCGGTGGCCGCTGTCCTTGATGGTGCGTGTCTGGGTCTCGTAGTCGACGTGGACGATGCCGAACCGCTGGGAGTAGCCGTAGGCCCACTCGAAGTTGTCCAGCAGGGACCATGCGAAGTAGCCGTCGAGCGGGACGCCGCGGCGGGCAGCCCGCGCGCAGGCTGCCAGGTGGGACTCCAGGAAGGCGGTGCGGTCAGTGTCGTGGACGCTGCCGTCGGGCGCTGCACGGTCGGGGTAGGCGGAGCCGTTCTCGGTGACGAGGACCGATTGCGGCGCGTAGTCCTCGGTGATCCGGACGAGGATTTGTTCCAGCCGGTCCGGGTGGACCTCCCAGTCCATTCCGGTGCGGGGTGTGCCCGGCGGTGTGACGGGACGGGCGAACGGTGCGGGCCCATGCGGATCGTCGACGGTGACTGACCGCTTGTAGTAGTTGACGCCGAGCCAGTCCAGCGGCGCGGCGATCGTCTCCAGGTCACCGGGTTCGGCGGGTGGTTCGGTCCCGTACACCTCGACCATGTCGGCCGGGTAACCGCGGCCGTGGATAGGATCGAGCCACCAGCGGTTGTTGTGCCCGTCGTCGCGGCGGGCGGCGGCGGTGTCCTCGGGCCGGTCGCTCGCGGGCTCGGACTGCGTGAGGATGTTGACGATGCCGACCCGCGCTTGTGAGGCGGTGGACCGGAGGGCCTCGACGCCGAGCCCGTGGGCGAGCAGCAGGTGGTGTGAGGCGCGCACGGCGGCGGTCAGGTCGGTGCGGCCCGGCGCCATGACCCCCTGGAGGTGGCCGAGCCATGCGGAGCAGTACGGCTCGTTCAGCGTCGCCCAGTTGGTGACCCGGTCACCGAGCCTGTCGGCGACAGCGGTGGCGTAGTCGGCGAATCGCAGGGCGGTGTCGCGGGCGGGCCAGCCGCCGCGGTCCTCGAGGGCCTGCGGCAGGTCCCAGTGGTAGAGGGTGGCATGAGGAGCAAGGCCCGCTTCCAGTAGTGCGTCGACCAGTTGGTCGTAGAAGGCCAGCCCTGCCGGGTTCACGCGGCTGTCCCCGTCCGGCATGACGCGGGGCCAGGCGATGGAGAATCGG
Source organism: Streptomyces sp. NPDC039424 (assembly GCF_055639495.1). Lineage (NCBI taxonomy): Bacteria > Bacillati > Actinomycetota > Actinomycetes > Kitasatosporales > Streptomycetaceae > Streptomyces > Streptomyces sp. NPDC039424. Next base: position 180,253 of record NZ_JBVKAI010000013.1, on the reverse strand, counting down.
TAGGCGTTGAGGCCGAGGGCCTTCATCAACGCCACGTCGTCGGGCCACCGGCGGTAGTGGTCGCAGGCGATGTCGCCGGTGTCCCCGCCGGCGATGGTGCCGGGCTGCTTGCAGAAGGTGTCCCAGATGGATGGTGCTCGGCCGTCCTCGGCGACCGCGCCTTCGATCTGGTAGGCGGAGGTAGCCGCTCCCCAGGCAAAGCCGGAGTGGAATGCGGTCAGGTCGTCAAGGGGCACAGCTTTCCTCGCTTCGTGGTGGGGAGACGTTCGGAGTGCCGATGGGACCGTGGATGGACCGGTCCGCTGCTCGGGCCCGGAGGGGAGCGCCCCGGGGATGAGGCCGGTCGCGGCTCTTGACGTCCGCGACCGGCCTGTGGGTGTGTCAGGCGGGGGGTGGCCTCTCAGCTGGTCTGCCACTTCTGGTTGTTGCCGCCCCAGCAGGACCAGAGCTGGACCTTGGAGGTGGCCCCGTCCCTGTCCAGGCAAAGACCGGACTGCACTCCCCGGATCGTGCCGTCGGAGTAGAACATCCACTTCTGGTTGGCCCCGCCGTTGCAGTCATAGGTGCCGACCACGGTCGCGTCGTTGGTGCCTGCTCCGTAGGCGTGCAGGCACTTCGTTCCGCCGTAGACGGTGATCTGCCCGGAGGGCGTCAGGGTCCACTGCTGGTTGTCGCCGCCCCAGCACTGGGCCCAGACCTGGACCGGGACGTTGTTGTGGCTGAGGTCGGGGACGTCGAGGCAGCCGTTGCTGCCGACGTTGCGCAGGATGCTCGTGTGCGAGCCGGGGTCGCTGCCCCAGGCGTACTTCAGGCGGTCGATGCCGCTGATGTTGCGAACGCCCAGCGCCAGGTTGGTGCCGCTGCCCTTGAGGTCGAACAGGGAGTACCAGTCGTAGGTGGGCCGGTCGATGCGCTTACCGCCGAGGGCCGGCCAGTAGACCGCGCCCATGCCGAGGGAACGGGCGGTGTCGGTGTCGGCACGCAGGTAGCGCACGAAGTTGTCGGTGCTCGTCGCGTCGTTGTAGTTGAGACCTGTGTCCATCGGCGCGCCGAACTCGTCCAGGATGGTACGCGTGCCGCAGGTGCCGACCTTGCTCTTGAAGTCGGTGACCCATTCGCTGTAGGTCTTCGCCGGCTTACCGAAGGCGTAGTGGTGGAGCGAGAGGTAGGTCCCGTCGAGGCGGGAGTCGGCGCACACGGTCGTGACGTAGTCGTTCGAGCCGGGTCCGCTCACGATGATCCGGTTCTTGGGGACCGAGGGGCGGTCGGTGATCCACTTGGCGGCGAGGTTCGCCCAGTCGGTGGCGCTGTAGCCGTTGGGCTCGTTCATCGGCTCGAAGTAGACCAGGCTGTTGGAGGCGTACTTACCGATGACCGCGTCCCACATCGAGTTGAAGGCGGCCATATCGGTGATCCTGCCGCTCTGGGCCGCATCGTCCTCCCAGTAGGAGAGGATGACCTTGAAGCCCTTGGCGATTGCGGCGTCGATGGCGCCGGTGTACTTGTCGCCCCACGTCGTGCCGGGGACGGAGTGGGTGTTGATCGGCAGCCGGACGGTGTTGGCGCCGAGCGTGCTCTGGAATCCGCCGAGGATGGCGTTGGCCTTGGCTTTGACGGTGTCGTAGCTGTCGGAGCTGTCCAACCCCTCGGGGACGACGGCGCCGTGGACATAGTTGTCCCCCGGCACGGCCCAGTTCACGCCCTTGAACTTGCTGGCGTCCGTCGGGTTGGTTTCCGCAGCCGCCGGCGACGCGGTGGACAGTATGGTGATCGGCGCGGCGATCAGTGCGGCCGCGAGGCAGGCCAGCGCGCGGCGGAGGAAGCGGGTACGGGCGGGAGGCAGTACGGCGGAGTGAGGACCTGGCCGGGTGCGTTGGGAGTTGGGCATGTCGTGTTCCTTTTCTGCATGCGGCTCTGTGCAGGCGGTCGTTGCCGCCTTGGGCGCCACGAAGCGATCTGCCGCGGTGGGCGTTTGTGATGCGGTGGTGGCGCCTGGGTGTGTTCCGGAGAAGGCACGGCGCGAGGTGGTGATGGGCGCCGGGCGGCCGGGGAACGTGGGGTCGGCTGAGTTGACGTGCTCGCTTTGGGCTGCGGGCACGGCCTTTGTTGTGGAGAAGGGGCCACTGCGGGTGGGGCCCGCTACGGCGTTGTCACCGCCCGCTGAGTGTCCATGCTCGGGGCGGCGGGCACGGGATGCTGTTGGCGGCTGCGCGGCCGACCGCGGTGATCGCGACCACCGGTGCCCGAATCCGCGCGGGCGGTGGCCTGGGCAGGATGCTGGGCGAGCGTCCGTGCATCCGGGTTGCTCCTTCGGGTACGGGCGGCTCAGGGCATGGGGGAGGGAGGCCGCGTGTGGCTCGGTGAGCCCGGGGTGGGACCCCGCCGGCCTGTCAGGTGGCCGGCGGGGCGATGGTGGGGGGCGGGTCGCTGAGGTCGTCGTCAGCGGCGGCCGTTGGCGGCCGGTCGTGCGACCTCGTGCCCTCAGGGTGGAGGTGCGAAGAAGGGCCGTTGGACGGTCCTGCTGTCCCGCCAACAGGCGGGCGGGACACGGGCCGGGGGCGTGTTACTTGACGGTGAAGCCTTGTTCCTGGCCATACTTGCGGGAGGCGTCCTGCCAGGCTTTGAGGCCGTCCTGCAGGGTGGTGTCGCTGACGTACGCCTTGCCGACGGTGTCGTTGAAGATGCTGTTGGCGTAGACCTGGAAGGGCAGGTACGACCACCCGATGAGGACATCGTTGGCCGACTCGGCGAGCACCTCGTTGATCTTCTGGCCGCCGAAGTACGGGTCTTGCTTGTTGAGGAACTCCACGGACTTCAGCTGCTTGGTGGTCGAGGGGAACGTCCCGGCGTCGACGCGGGTCTGCGCGCCCTCGTCGACGGTGGCGTACTTGAGGAAGGCGTAGGCGAGCTTCTTCTTGGTGCTGGCCTGCATGACGGCCAGCGAGCTGCCGCCGTTCTCGGCGGTGACAGCTTCCCCGCTCTTCCACTGCGGCATGGGCGCCACACGCCACTTGCCGGCGCCGGCCTTGACGCCCGACTCGAGGGGCGCGGGCATCCACGCGCCGGTGACGAGGGAGGCGATGGTGCCGTCGGCGAGGCCCTTGTACCAGGCGTCGCTCCAGGCGGGGACCGGGGCGAGCAGCTTGTCGCTGATGAGCTGCTGCCAGGCGGTGGTGAACTTCTTGCTGCCGGCGTCGTCGAAGTTCACGCCGACGTCGGTGCCGTCGACGGTGTACGGCTTGCCGCCGGCTTGCCAGATCATGCTGGTGGTGAAGCCGGCGTCGCCGGTGTCGGCGGTGAGGTACGCCTTGGGGTCCGCCTTGTGCAGCTTCTTGGCCGCGGCGATGTACTCCTCCCAGGTGGCCGGCACCTTGATCTTGTGCTTGTCGAAGACCTCCTTGTTGTAGAACAAGGCCATCGGGCCGGAGTCCATCGGCAGGGCGTAAATACCCTCGGTGCCGGCGTGGACGGCGCTCCACGGGCCGGCGGAGAAGGTGCCCTTGAGCTTGTCCGCACCCAGGGCGTTCAGGTCGGTGAGGGACTTGGCGAGCGAGAACTGCGACAGGGCGTAGTACTCGATCATGGCGACGTCGGGGACACCCGATCCGGCCTTGACCGCGTTCTGCAGCGCGGTGTACTGGTCGTTGTTGGTACCGGCGTTGACCAGCTTGACCTTGACCTTGGGGTACTTGGCCTCGAAATCGCTGACGACCTTCTTCAGCGTCGGGTCCCAGGCCCAGACCGTGATCTCGCCCCCGGCGTTCAGGGCGGCCTGGATGTCGGCGTTGGACGCAGGCTTGGCGCTGCCCGAGTCCTCGGTGCCGGAGGAGCTGCAGGCAGTGGCGGTGAGTGCCACCGACAGGGCTGCGGCGCCCAGCAGCAGGGTGTGACGACGGGTTCTCGTCATGGGGTGTTCCCTTTCGTGCGGTGTACCTGGGAGGGCTGGCAGTCGGCGGGCGCAGATCAGCCCTTGACGCTTCCGGCGGACAGGCCGGACTGCCAGTACCGCTGGAGCAGCAGGAACGCCACGATCAGCGGGACGATGGTGAGCAGTGATCCAGTGATCACGAGATTGAAGACCGCTTCGCCACCCACGGTGGAAGCCTGGGCGTTCCAGCTGTTCAGGCCGAGGGTCAGCGGGTACCAGTCGGGATCCTTCAGCATGATCAGCGGCAGGAAGTAGTTGTTCCAGGTCGCGACCACGTTGAAGAGAAGAACGGTGACGATTCCCGGCGCCAGCATCGGCATGCTGATCTGGAAGAACGTGCGGAACTCGCCGGCGCCATCGACGCGCGCCGACTCCAGGATCTCTTTCGGGACGGCGTCGGTGGCGAAGGTCCACATCAGGTAGAGGCCGAACGGTGAGACCAGCGACGGGATGATGATCGCCCACGGGGTGTTGGTCAGCCCCATCTCGGAGAACATCAGGAAGGTGGGAACCGCCAGTGCGGTACCAGGCACCGCGACCGCTCCGATGACGGTCGCGAACACGGCCTTCTTGCCAGGGAAGTCGAACTTGGCCAGCCCGTACCCCGCGAGCGTCGCGAGGAAGGTAGCGCCGCCCGCCCCGACCACCACATACAGCACGGTGTTGAGCAGCCAGCGGGTGAAGATCCCGTCGTTGTAGCTGAAGGTGTCGGCGATGTTGCCGAACAGGGCGAAGTCGCCGTCCAGCCACAGGCCGAAGGAGTCGAACAGCCCCTTCTGCGTCTTGGTCGCGTTGATCGCCAGCCACGCCAGCGGCAGCAGCGTGTACACCAGCATGATCACCGTCAGGGCGGTCAGCGTGGCGCTGCGCCGCTTCCGGCGGGAGGCGCGCCGGGCGGGGCGGACCACCAGCGGGCCCGAAGAGGCACCCGCGTGCCGTGCCGTGCGCGGCTTGTGCCCGACGCGGGGAGTCGTGGTCGCCATGATCAGGATTCCTTCCGCATGCCGCGCAACTGGACGGCGTAGGCGATGATCATCGTGATCACGCCCATGACGATGGCGACCGTGGCCGAGTAGTTGTACTTCTGTCCGGCAAACGACAGCGAGTAGGCGTAGAGGTTCGGCGTGAAGTAGGACGTGATCGCATTCGGCGCCAGGCTCTTGAGGACGCTCGGCTCGTTGAACAGCTGGAAACTCCCGATGATCGAGAAGATCGTCGCGATCGACAGAGCCCCACGCAGCGCCGGGAGCTTGATCGCCCAGATGATCCGCAGCTGCCCGGCCCCGTCCATCTCCGTGGCCTCGTACAGCGCCGGATCGACCACCCTCAGCGCCGAGTAGAGGATCAGCATGTTGTAGCCCACAAACTGCCAGGTCACGATGTTGCCGATCGACGCGAGGACCAGATCGGGCGACAGCGGGTCGGGAAGCGAGATCCCGAACGCCTCATTGATGTTGCCGACCAGGCCGAACCGGGTTCCGTACATGAAGCCCCACATCAGCGTCGCGACGACGCTCGGCACCGCGTAAGGCAGGAACACCGAGATCCGGAAGAAACCCGCCCCGTACAGGCGGCCACTGTCGATCGCCAGGGCCAGCAGAAGCGCGAGGAACAACATGATCGGGACCTGCACGGCCAGGAAGACCGCCACCCGCCCGAAGGCCGACCAGAACTGCGCGTCCCCCAGTACCTCGGTGTAGTTGTCGGCACCGACGAAGGCCGTTCCGCCGATCAGCCGGGTACGGAACAGGCTCAGGTAGATCGAGTAGCCGATCGGTGCGAGGAAGACCAGCGCAAACACCGCCACGAACGGCCCGACGAACCGCCAGCCGACCCACGACCGCCGTCTCGAGGCCGATGGCCTCCTGGCACCTAGAACCCCTGCCTGTGGTGCTGCGACCACCGCTTCACTCCTTGCTGCGCAAACACTGACCACACTGCGTGGTCACGTGAACATCCAGTCCGGCCCAGCGCACCGACCCGAACCTTGTTCACGTGACCATTCAGCCCGCAGACGGTTGGTCACGTGAACATGATGCGGTAGCGTGGCACCCGTCACAGTGGGAGGTCAAGGTTTCTCGCACGTTAAAACTTCCGCCCGAGCCTTCAGCGGACGGCGACGAGTGGACAGACAGGAGCGAAGGCTCGATGGACCTGAGTGAGCTGGGACAGCAGGATCCTGGTCCTGCGGTGGGCGCACAGCAAGTCGGCTCAGCCGTACCGGGCGGGCGCCACAGGCAGCACGTCACGAGGGCCGACGTCGCCGCGCTTGCCGGCGTTTCACGTCAGACCGTGTCCAGGGTGGCCAACGGCCATCCCAGCGTGATCGGTTCGACCCGGGAGCGGGTGCAGGCTGCGATGCGGGAACTGGGCTACCGGCCCAACAGTGCCGCGCGCGCCCTCAGGTACGGGCAGTTCAAGACCATCGGCGTGATCCTCCACAGCCTCTCCGCCACCGGCCACAGCGACACCGTGCAAGCGATCGCGGCCCAGGCCGCGGCCGAGGGATACGCGATCACGGTGATCCCCGTCGACATTCCGACCCAGGACAGCGTGCTGGGCGCCTTCACCCGGATGGGCGAACTGGCCGTCGACGCAGTCATCGTCTTCATCGAGGTCCACCTGCTTGACGCGGGAACCGTGAAGCTGCCGCCCGGCGTGCGCGTGGTCGTCGTGGACTCCGACGCCGGAGACCGCTATCGCGTGGTCGATACCGACCAGGCCGGCGGCACCCGAGAGGCCATCAGCCACCTGCTGGAACTCGGACATGAGACCGTCTGGCACGTGACCGGTCCGGAGACGTCGTACGCAAGCCAGCGCCGAGCCCAAACATGGCAGACCGTGCTCGAGGAAGCCGGACGGCCTGTGCCACCGCCCCTGCACGGCGACTGGACCGCCGCATCGGGCTACGCGGCCGGCCTCGAACTCGCACAAGAGCCGGACTGCACCGCGGTGTTTGCCTCCAACGACCAGATGGCACTCGGTCTCCTGCACGCCTTCCAAGAACGAGGCAAGGCCGTCCCCGGCGACATCAGCGTGGTCGGCTTCGACGACCTCCCCGATGCCGCCCACTTCGCCCCGCCCCTGACCACCGTCCACCAGGACTTCGCCGAGGTGGGCCGGAAAAGTGCCCAGGAGGTCTTGCGGCAGATCCACGAACACGACGTCCCCCGATCCGGCACGGACATCGTTCCCACCCGCCTGGTGGTCAGAAGCAGCACGGCGCCGCCGCCCCTGAAGCGGTAAGGGTGGGTGGCTGTTGGCTTGCCGAACTTGAGGACGGCGTTTCAGCTGTTCAAGCTTAGGGTCGGTGATTCCGTGGGAGCTGTGGCCTGTCGTGTTGTCGCTCGCCGGGAGGCCTCGAATGCCGTCGGGGTCGGGCTACTGGAAACAGTACGAGTCCGCCGCTCGCCGTCGAGTCGACGGGCTGCGTGAGGAGGCTGCCGTATCCAGGCCGAGCTGGCCGCGGCCGAGCTGGAATGGCAGGAGTGGGCGATCGCCCGCAGGCGGGTCAACACGGTGCTGGCTCCGGACGGCGGCAACACCGTCGGCACGGCGGTCACCCCGGATCCGCGGGATGCGAACGCGCCCCCAAGCACCCAGGACCACCTAATCGGGACTCCCGTTCGACGCGCATCTCTCAAGATCGGAAAGACAACAGCTACTTAGCTCGTGGAAGAAGTCGGACATCACTACCGGCTCGGGGGACTTGGCAATCAGCGTCAGCAGTGCGCGTTCATCGGTGCTCAAGGCCATGCGCCTCAGGCTAGAGCGGTCGCCGGACGTACCCAGCTCATCTGAGGTTGCGCCGATGGCGTGTCGGTGGCCATGTCGACGTTCACCGCTGCGATGTCCGCGGCGGTGGCTGGGCTGTCCGTGTGGTGTGCGCGAACCGGCGGTGTTCTGGCGGAGTTACGATCAAGGCGGCTGGCTTCCCGCGGGAGAAGTCGCTTCGGGCGTTCGACTTCGACGCCAACCCGAACATCGACGCCGCTACCATTCACACCCTCGCCAGCTGCGAGTGGATCAAGAAGAGCCAGCCGCATTGCCTGATCGGGGACTCCGGCACTGGCAAGTCCCACATGCTCATCGCCCTGGGAACGGAGGCGGCGATGAAGGGCTACCGCGTCCGTTACACCCTCGCCACCAAGCTGGTGAACGAACTGGTCAAGGCCGCCGACGAGAAGCAGCTGAACAAGACCATCGCCCGCTACGGCCGCGTCGACCTGCTCTGCATCGACGAACTCGGCTACATGGAACTCGACCGCCGCGGCGCCGAACTCCTCTTCCAGGTCCTGACCGAACGCGAGGAGAAGAACAGCGTCGCCATCGCCTCTAACGAGTCTTTCGGCGGTTGGACCAAGACCTTCACCGACCCCCGACTCTGCGCGGCCATCGTCGACCGCCTCACCTTCAACGGCACCATCATCGAGACCGGCACCGACTCATACCGCCTCGCCACCACCCGAGCACGCGCTGAGGAACCCGCCAAGACTGGCTGACACCTGCCCTCCCACGCCGAGAGATGGAGTCACCTACTCACCGGCGCGAGCCACGAGCAGCGGCTGGAAAAAACCCGTCTCCTGCGGCATCCGCCACTCGGGGCCGACAAACCCGGCCTCGGCCGCGAGGCCAGCCAGCCGGTCCCCGCCGAGTGCCCAATAAGTAGTACGGCGGACCTGGACGCGCCATTCTCCGCCTGCCGGAAGGAGCTGGAAGTGCTCCAGGTCGTAGTGCTCGCCGTCGTCATGCCAGTGCCAGAGCTGGAAGCTGACGGTTCGTTCTTCGTCATCGGCGCAGTCGACGTTCCTGTGGACTTGTGGAGGCGTCGAAGCCGGGCGGTCGCGAAGCAGGTCGTCGTAGTGGCGTGTGCTGACCAGCAGCAGGCCCTCGGGACGCAGCACGCGGCGCATCTCGGCCAGGGCGGCGTGCACATCCTGCTCTGTCAGCAGGTGAGGCAGCGAGTTGTCGGCGCAGACGACCGTGTCGAACCGGCCGTCAGGAAACGGGAGGCGTCGCATATCGGCAGCGGCCGTGCGCAGGCTCAGGTTCCGGCTGGCGGCCTCACGGGCAGCGCGGGCGGCGGCGCGGGGGCTGAGGTCGGTCCCGGTGACCTGGTGCCCGCGCAGCGCCAGGCCGATGGCCTGCGTACCGATGCCGCAGGAACAGTCGAGGACCACCGCGCGCTCTTGGCCGATCAGAGCGTCCAGGGCGCCCCCCTGCCGACGGATGCTCGCGTCCCAGTCTGAATAGATCAGGTGGTAGTCATCCGCTAGTTCGTCGTAGAAGTGCGCCACCGATGTCTCGGGCATGGCCCGAGATTACCGTGTCTGCTTCCCCGGAGATGCCGGTCATCACCGTGATCGGCACGAACGCCCCAACTGACGGCAGCACCGTCATTTCCCGTGAACATCTGCGAGCGCGTTGATCGCCAACTGCCGTTGAAACTCATCGACAAACGCTGCTGCTGAACGTGAACGAAGCCAGTCCTACTCCTACGTGTCGGCGGTCGGCGCACTCTGACCAGTCCGACACCAATGACTACGCTGCTGGCCGCAGGTCCCGCCGGCACCACGGCCTCAACTTTCAGGCTCCGCCGCGACGGCGGGCCCGGGCGGCCTAGAGCGGGGCTGCACCCGGCGGGGCAGAAGCAGGGGGTTGACGCCGGAGCGGCGACCAGCGTCGTCCCCTTGTGGGCGGGCGATCAGGCCCGGCTAACTGATCGTTTCAGAATGAGCTTCGGAGGCGTCTCAAGCAGATGATGCTGCAGGCGAGTTGAAGCAGTGCGAGGTGAAGGTCTGCACGTATCTCGTAGCGGATCCGAAGCCTCTTGAACTGGTGGAGCCAGGCGAAGGTCCGCTCGACGACCCAGCGGGTTCTTCCCAGACCAGAGCCGTGGGCTGTGCCCTTGCGGGCGATCTTCGCGGTGATGCCGCGGGCCCGGAGGAGTCGGCGGTATTTGTCGTAGTCGTAGCCGCGGTCGGTGAACAGCCGCCGTGGCCGATTGCGAGGCCGGCCTCGAACGCCGCGGACGCGAGGTATCGCATCCAGCAAAGGCATCAGCTGTGTCACGTCGTGACGGTTCCGCGGGTCAGCGAGACGGCTAAGGGGGTGCCGTGCCGGTCGACGATCAAGTGGTGCTTGCTGCCGCGCCGGGCCCGGTCGACCGGCGAAGGTCCGGTGTGAGCCCCCCTTGAGCGCCCGGACGTGCGAGCCGTCGATCGCGGCATCGTCCATGTCCAGCAAGTCCGCGGCCCGCAGCTCGGCCAGCAGCACCTCGTGCAGCTGCGGCCACACGCCCGCTTCGGTCCAGTCCCGCAGGCGCCGCCAGGCCGTCACGCCACTGCACCCGACCTGCTCAGCCGGAACGTCCCGCCAGCTCACGCTCTTACAGAGCACGTAAACGATGCCCCTCAGCGCAGCCCGGTCATCCGCCGGCAACCGCCCCGGGATACCGATACCGCCTGGGCGGACGAGGTGGCAACAACGGAGCCACGCGTTCCCACAGGTCATCGAGCACAAGATCAGCAGGCACCCAACAGATCCTGCCGACGCAACGCCCAACTGCCAAGCCCCACAACACACTTCATTCTGAAGCGATCAGTAAGGGACAGCGGTCCGCGGGTGCGGATCAGGCGAGGTCGCAGCTGGGCGGTGCCGGACTGCCAGTGGACCCACTCCGTCGCCCGCCCTTGGCCGTGATCCTTCCGCTCTTGTCCGCCGGGTCCAGGTCCTCGACGTTCAGGCACAGCACCTCATCGGCCCGGGCGGCGGACTCGTAGAGCATCTTCCAGAACGTCCTCACCTGCAGGGAGACGTCTGGCTGCGAACGTGACAGCCAACGGCCCGTCAGGTCGCATCCCACGTCTTGTCAGCTGTGACATCACGCTGTGTGAGACATACCTGAGGCGTAGCAAGTGCTCACCCAATAGACGGAGGGAGCTCGTTGGGTCTGATGCAGGTTCGGGTGACAGGTTCGGTCACGCGGCTTGGAGGGCCGGTGTGGTCCTGACGGCCTCGAATTCGACGGGTGTGAGCCGGCCGAGTGCGGCTTGTCTGCGGCGCCGCTGGTAGGTCCTCTCGATCCAGGACACGATCGCGATCCGCATTCTTCACGGGTGGCCCAGGTCCGGCGATCGAGGACGTTCTTCTGCAGCAGGCTGAAGAAGGACTCCATGGCCGCGTTGTCCCCGGCCGCCCTGGCTTTATCGGTGAGTCCTGACATCGGTTGTCGATCGGCGGCGACACCGCCCGGTGTTGACGGAGAGTAATATCGCTGAGTTTTGACACCACTTGGGTGCTTGCGGTGGGAGGCTGGGTGTGCTCTGCGTGGTGAGGGGGCGCCGGTGCCACCGAAGTCCAAGGTCGATCTGCACGGGGCGATCCGCCGTGATGTCCGGGCGGGCATGTCGAACCGGGCCGTGCAGCGCAAGTACAGGGTGGGCTTCCGGACGGTGAAGGCGGCAATGGGGTCCCGTCTGGCCGGAGCCACGCAAGCAACTGACACCCCGCAAGACGCGGCTGGATGCGTTCAAGCCGGTGATCGACCAGATGCTGCGGGCGGATCTGGACGCGCCGCGCGAGCAGCGGCATACCGTCAAGCGGATCTTCGACCGGCTGCTGGACGAGCACGGTGCAGTGGAGGTGACCCATCCGATGGTGCGCGCCTATGTCGCAGTCCGTCGGCCGCAGATACGGATCGAGGCGGGACGCGGGCTGCTGAACGCTTTCAGACCCACCTGCGGGGGGTGGAGGCCGAGGTCGACTTCGGGGACGTGACGATCCGTCTGGCCGGTGAGCAGGTGAAGGTGTTCCTGTTCGCGATACGCCTGTCGTATTCCGGCAAGGCGGTGCACCGCATCTTCGCCTCCTGCGGCCAGGAGGCGTTCTTTGAAGGCCACGTCCACGCTCTCAGCGTGCTGGGCGGCGTCCCCTGCGGCAAGGTGCGCTATGACAACCTGCGGCCCCGGTCGCCTCGGGTGCTGGGCCTGTCGAGAACGCGGGTGGAGAACGGGCGGTGGACTGCGTTCCGTTGCATCGAAAGTATGTACTGCCGCCCGGGGCTTGAAGGTGCCCATGAGAAGGGCGGGGTGGAAGGCCAGATCGGCTGGTTCCGGCGAAACCACCTGCTCCCCGTCCCGGAAGTCGACTCCTCGCTGAACTCGACGCAATGGTGAAGCGGTGGGATGCCGAGGACGACGACCGCCGCATCCGGTCATGGCCCCGAACGATCGGTGAGTACTTCGCCGTCGAACGCCCGCTGCTGCGGCCGCTGCCGGACGAGCCGTTCGAGACCGGTCGACTGTTCAGCCTGCGGGTTGACCGATACGCGCAGGTCAGCGTCCGCACGAACCGCTACTCAGTGCCTGTGAGGCTGATCGGCCGCACCGGCCGGGTGATGCTGCACGCCTCCGAGGTCGTCGTCTACGACGGACGCGAGGAAGTCGCCCGGCACGAACGGTTGATCGCCAAGGGGCAGGCCCGCTTGGAGCTGGACCATTACCTGGAGGCCCTGGTCCGTAAGCCCGGCGCCTTCCCTGGCGCGACTGCGCTGGAACAGGCCCGCTCGGCGGGCAAGTTCACCCCTGTCCATGACGCGTGGTGGGCGGCGGAATGCAAGGCCCACGGCGACCGGGACGGGACCCGGGCACTGATCGAGGTCCTGCTATTGGGCCGGCATCTTCACCACGAGTACTTGGTGACCGGGCTTGCCGCCGCCCTGCGGGCCGGCGCCCTGACCGCGGACGCGGTCGCCCTGGAAGCCCGCAAAGCGGCCGAGGCCGACGAAGCACCGCCCGTCGCCGATCAGGAGCCGGACCGGGCGAGTGTGACGTTCCTGACCGAACGGCGGCTGGCCCACTTGCCGCCCGACAACCGGCCGCTGCCGTCGGTCGCGGCCTACGACCAGCTGCTGCGACCGCGGCGGCCGGACCGTTCCGCCGTCGAGGGAGAGAGGCCATGACGACGTTCAAGCGACACCGCGGACTGACAGAACAAGGGTCGCCGGCCGGCTCGGCGACCGCGTGCCGACGCTGCCGTCGACCAGGCATGCCGCATGCTGCGGCTGCCCACCATCCGAGCCCAGTTCCCTGAGCTGGCCGAAGCAGCTGCCCGTGATCAGATGTCGTATCGCGGGTTCCTCGCCGAGCTGCTGATGGCCGAGTGCGACGACCGGGCCAGCCGTCGCTCGGAACGACGGATCAAGGCCGCCGCCTTCCCCCGCGAGAAATCACTGCGGGCCTTCGACTTCGAGGCGAACCCCAGCGTGGACCGGGCGGTCATCCATATGCTGACGACCTGCGAGTGGGTCAAGAAGGGCCTGCCGCTCTGCCCGATCGGCGACCCCGGCACCTGCAAGTCGCTGTTCATGGGGGAACCTTCCTGACTTGGCGCCCGACACCGCTGGGGCCCGTACCGGGCCTCGGCGGTGTCGAAACGTGCCGCCGTTTTTGCCAGTGGCCCTGCATGATCCGGCCCTCATCGTCTGTCGGTGACCGCAAGCGCTTCATTGGCAGGTTCTCGGCTTCAGCCCGGCCGTGCAGTCACCCAAAGGCGACGAGGCCGACCGGGCAGGCACTCGCCGCCTTGTGCCTCCTTGCGGTGGCGCGCGGACAGACGGGAACCGGACTCGCGCCGGGCGGCGCTTGCTGGTCAGGCCCTGGTCGAGTTCGCCGTGGGTGCCGGGGCCACCGCCGCGCGTCCGGATGCGGAGGTCGGCTCGGGTCCGCCCTCACTCAGGCCGTAGCGGCCGTGGAGTCTGCGCAGGAAGCCGGGCGCGTACCAGGCCGAGCGGCCGAGCACCCGCATCGCGGCGGGGACCAGGACGCCGCGTACGGCGATGGCGTCGATGAGGATGGCCAGTCCGCTGCCGAGGCCGAACATCTGCATGAAGCTGAGCTTGGCGGTGCCGAAGGCGAAGAAGCTCACCGCGAGCAGGCAGGCCGCCGCGCTGACGATGCTTCCGGTGTGGCCGAGTCCGTTGCCCACGGCGGTCTCGTTGTCCGCTCCCTGATCGTGGAGTTCCTTGATCCTGCTGGTGACGAAGACCTCGTAGTCCATCGAGAGGCCGAAGGCGATGCAGAACATCAGCACGGTCATCGTCATCTCCATCGGCTGTGCGGTGAAGCCGAGCGGTGAGGAGAGGTTGCCGTCCTGGAAGATCCAGGTCATCACGCCGAGGGTGGCTCCCAGGCTGATCAGGTTCAGGACCAGTGCGCGCAGCGGCTGCACGATGCTGCCGGTGAACAGGAAGAGCAGCAGGAAGGTGGTGACGACGATCAGGGCCACGGCCAGGGGGAGCCGGTCGCCGATGGATTCCTTGGAGTCGACGAGTTCGGCGTCCGTTCCGCCGACCAGGGGGTGCGCCCCTGGGGGAGGGGTGGCCGAGCGCACCTGCTCGACCAGGCTCTGGGCCGCGTCCGACTTCGGTGTCAGGCTGCTCATCACGCTGATCCGCTGTGCGTCGGGTCGGCCCAGGGCCGGGTCGCCCGGTCCGGTCGCTGTGGACTGGCCCGCGGTGTAGGTTCCCGTGCTGGTCTCGACACGCTCGACGCCCTCGAGCGCGGCCAGTCGGGCCGCGTACGACGCCAGCGGGGCCTTGTCCACGGGCTGGTTGATGGCGATGTGGAGGGCCGAGTCCTCACTGCCGCCGAACTTCTCGCGCAGTGCCTGCGAGACCTGGCGGCTTTCGGCGTCCTTGGGCAGCACGCGTTCGTCCGGCGTGCCGAAGGTGATGTGCAGCAGCGGGCTCGCCGCAAAGAACAGCACCGCGAGGACGGGCAGTGCGGTGAGCGCGGGCCTCCGCATGACGGTGCGCGCCACCCGTCCCCACAGGGGTGCGCGGGCGGCGGAGCTCCGCGACTTCGTCCACGGCAGCCGCCCGCTGTTGACCCGGTGCCCCAGAACCTTCAGCAGGGCCGGCATCGCGAACAGGGTGCTCAGGGCCGCGATCGCGACGACGCCGACTCCGGCGAAGCCGAACGAGCGCAGGAAGTACTGCGGGAACACCAGGAGTGCCGCCAGGGCGGCCGCGACGGTCGCGGCGGAGAAGGCGACGGTGCGGCCCGCTGTGTGCACGGTGCGCCGGACGGCGTCGTCCACGCTCACCCCGGCCGCGAGTTGCTCCCGGAAGCGGCTGACCATCAGCAGGGCGTAGTCGATGCCCAGTCCCAGGCCCAGGGCGGTGGTGAGGTTGGTCGCGGTGTCGGCGACATCGGTGACGCTGCCGAGCAGGAAGAGCTGGGCGAACGATCCCATGATGGCGATCAGCGCGATGATCAGCGGCAGCAGGGCCGCGACCACACTGCCGAAGACGAACAGGAGCAGTACGAGAGTCAGCGGTATGGCGATCCCTTCGGCGAGGATCAGATCCTCGACCACCTGGTTCGACAGGTTTGCGCCCACGGCGGCACCCCCTCCGGCCTGGACGGTGAGGGTGTTCCTGTAGGTGCCGCTGTAGGTGTCGAGGATCCCCTTGGCGAATTCCCGCTGCTGGGTGGCGTCGCCTCTCACGTGGGCGAGCACCATGGCTTCGCGGCCGTCCTTGGAGAGCAGGTCGGGGCTGCTCGTTTCCCAGTACGAAACGACGTTGCTGAGCCGCTTGTCCTTCTTGAGCTCGGCCACCAGGGCTTGGCCGGTCTCTCGGGAGGCGGGGGTGTCGATGCGGCCGGCGGGGGAGCCGACCAGCAGAACGAGGTCGGTCTCGCCGCCGAACTTCTCGTCGATGACCTTCGATGCCCGGGTGGAGGGAGAGGCCGGGTCATCGAAGCCACCCCCCTTCAGCTTGTCGAAGGCGCCCGCTCCCACGACCCCCATAAGGGCCACGGCCAGGGCGGCGACGACCAGGACCAGCCGGGATCGGCGAATCGCCAATCCGGCCATACGTTCGAACACGGATAATCTCCTTCGAAGCTTCTTCTGGGCAAGACGAGGGGCTGGGCGGGCATGGGCCGACGCAGTGCGGCGCAGAGCTCCATCGCCCCGCCAGAGGGGGCACGGTGTCGCGCTCTTCATCGCCAGGAGACGACGCTACTCAGACGATCGGCTCTTGAGCAGGAGGAGATTTACCTGACACTGCTAGGTATTCAGAAAGTCGTAGGTTTCTGAGACCCCGTCGGATCGGCACCATAGGATCGCCGCATGTCCGCAGACGCGTCCGCGACGGTCCCGCCATCCCTGCGCCAGCGACGCCGGGCCGTCGCCACCCAGGAGATCGTGGCCGCCGCCGAGAAGCACCTCGCCGAGCACGGGCTGCACGCCCTGTCCCTGAGAGCGGTCGCCCGTAGCCTCGGTATGACCGTGCAGGGGCTCTACCACTATTTCCCGAACCGGGACGCCCTCGTCACGGTCCTCGTCGCCAAGGCGTACGAGGACCTGGCCGACGCCGTGACAGCGGCTGTCGACACGATGGCGGACGAACCGGCTGCTCTTCGGTTCATGGCCGCCGCCGAGGGCTACCGCCGATGGGCCGTTACCCACGCCGAGCGATTCCAGATGCTGTACGGGGCGCCGTTGCGGCACTACGAGGCACCGGCCGAGGGCCCGACCACTCAGGCGATGCGCCGGATGAGCGAGGTCTTCCAGCGCGAGATGTTCGGCGGGTTCACCACGTCACAACTGGCCGCGGCCGACACCCGGGTCCTCTCGTCAGCCCTCGAGGCGGATCTGGAACGCTTGTTTCCGCACGGCCCGGACACCCTGCCGCCTCCTGCGGCCGCCCTCCTCGTCAGCGCATGGGGGCACATGCACGGCATGGTCGTCCTGGAAGTCTTCGGACACACCACCTTTGTCGGCGAACACCAGGCCGAGATCTTCCACATGGCGATGCGGGACCTGTTCGAGGACGTTCATCGCCGGATCCCCGCACCGCCCCACGCCGAGCCTCGGTGAGAAACAGTCCCGGGCCTTGAGGAACCGCAGGAATCCCGCAATGACCTCGACCGGTACCCCGTCTTCGTCATGCAGCTCGACAACCGTCGAGCCGTCTTCCAGACTCCGCTGCTGTTCTGGCAGCGCGGCTACGCGGACTCCTTACTCGACGCCCCCGGGTCCGCCACCGGTCTCGGCCGCGGCTCCCTCTAGGGCACCTTCGGCACCAAGGACGCCCTGTTCCGCCAGTGCCTCGACCGCTACGCGGCGATCTACGGCGCACAGTACGCGCAGGCGCTGACGGCGCACCCTGGTGATCCGGTGCGCGCGGTCGAGGCATTCCTCGACGTCATCCATCTGTGGCAGGGCCTGTCGAAGCGGGCCGGGGATGTCGCTGCCGCTCACTGCGGCTGCTTGCCGACCGCAGTTCTCGAGCCCGAACCGGCCCTGCCGCCGGGTCCGGCGGCATCATCGACCAGGCCGGCCCAGCCCGCCGCCACGCGAAGAACCTCGTCGAGGCGGTGCACGCGGTGGCCGACTCCGGCCGCTCGCTCAACGCCGCGGCCGGCCAGCTGGGCCTGAACCGGTGCACCGTGGCAAGTACGCGCGGGCCGCCACCTGGCAGGAGTGCGTACGCCGGCCGCGGCCACGCAGGGCCTACGAGCCTCGATCCCAGCCTGGAGTCGGTGAGACCGTGGTCGGCTGGACCTGAGGGGATTTAAACCCCTGGCCCCCTCGAAGCGAACTACGGGCATGGTGGTCGCTGAGGTCTCCTGGGCTGGTGGGGCACCTGACTAGGGGCAAAGACGGTCAGCGCCGGTCGGTGGGGTTGCTGTACTTCGCTGCTGTACTCCGACGGTCCTGGGGGCGTCAACCAAGCCGTTTACGGGGGCCTCAGGTCCTAGGGCGTGTTTCGAAAGTGCTGGTCACAGCCATGCGTAGCGAAAGCACTGGTGCCAGCGCACCGGTTTCGACAAGCTGCGACACATGGACTGGACGCCCCTGCTCTCCACACTGACCGGTGCCGTCATCGGCATCGCAGCCACTCTGCTCGCCGATCGCAACCGGTGGCGGCGGGAGGAAGCCAGGCACGCTCTGGAAGTACGGCGCGAGGTCTACACGGAGTATGTTTCCGCCCTCAAAGCCGCGGGTGAGGAGATACGGGCCGTCGCCTTGGGCGATCACATGTCCGAGTCGGCACGCGACGCGGCGGTGCGGGAAGCCGTGCGCGGCACCGGCATCTACACGGCGAGCGAACGCCTCTGGCTCGTGGGCCCCCCGCAGGTCGTGGAGGCGGGGAACGAGGCGTTCCACCGCCTGCGCGCGATCCGCGACGCCTATGCCCGTGGAGTGGCTGTCGGCTCCGCGGACGACGCGCCCCTGATAGAGCGGCGGCGCAAGGCTATGGCGCAGATGCGTCGCCTCATGCGTGAGGACCTGGGCATCGGACCCCTCGGAATCGAGTGATGTGTCACCAGCCCCGAGCTCGTCCCAGCCTCGCGAGGTCCCCGCCACAGTGCAGGTCACAGCCATTCATTGATGGCCGCGACCAGCACGGTCGCCTCGTAGCGGCCGGTTGCAGCGACGTGGCCGACGGCTCGGGGGCCTCCGCGTCCTGCGGCGCTGATCAGGGATGGCACGGCTGTGGACAGGCCGAGGCCGAGCGCCATCCAGCCGATGAGGGCGGCCGGGGGTGAGTCGCTGAGGAGGCCGGCGCCGAGTCCTGTTGCTGCGAGTGCGGCACCTGCTCGGGCAACGACAGTGGGGCCGACGTGAGCGTTCAAGCGGTCACCGAAGAGGCGTCCTATGACCATGGCGGCGCTGTAGGCGGCGGAGGTTGCTTCGGAGGCGTGGAGGGTGCGGAGGTGGACCGCGGACCAGTCTGCTGCGGCGCCCTCGCCCAAGAGGCAGGCCGCGGTGCCGGGAACAGCGGCGATATCCCAGGCCGAGAGCGTGTCCGACGACGGCGACCGCGCCTCCATCAGCATCTGCTTGAACGTCTGCGTCCGGTGCGGTGCCAGCGCTCGCCAACGTAGCACCGCTCCCACAGATTGGTGCCCGTTCACCCAACGGCCGCCTCGACCCGCCGCTCGGAGTGCTCGGCGACGAGCTCGCCGTGTTGCAGAACCTAGCCCAAGCCCACGATTGTGGATCTGGACCGCCCGCCGACCTCCCGCGTCGGCACGTCGAAGCGCGTCACCTATCCCATCGCCGCTCCGCCCATGAGTCGGATGTGATCTGGCCCGGCACTGGCTTTGCCGTGCCAGCGCGCTCGCAGACAATGCCGTCGTCCTGCCCGCAGAGCTGGCTGGCGATCGCGGGCCGTAAGGCCAAGCGGAGCCGTCGGCCTGCCGGTTAGAGTCAGCGTTGCGGCTCAGGAAGCTCGCCAGGCTTGACCGGAACCAGCCGGACGTCGGTGTTCCCGCTGGCCTCGAGGGCTGCCTTGCGCCGCTCACCGCTGACCTTGTCATAGGCGATTGCGGAAGCCTGCGCCCTTCCGTCGACGTCTGTCCAGGTCAGCCCAAGATTCTGCATCGTCGTCATGTGCTCATCATCGTCGTTGGCACTGACAATGCCTGCGCGCGGTCCGGAGAGACCAAGCCGGATCGGGCTGACAGGCCCGACGGGTCGTGTGGGGGCAGGACCGGGGCGAGGCCGCCGCGTCGTGCCCGGCCGAGCGCGGCGCCCGGTGCCGGGAGGCGCCGGGGCAGCGGTTGTCGGCCGTGTCAGCGGGCCAGGGTGACGGTGACGGGCGCGTTGGGGCAGCCGGCGAGCACATCAGTGAGCGCCGCCTGCTCGGAGGAGTCGATGCTCAGGCCCCAGCGTGTCTTGTCGGCGACCCAGTCGGTGGCGTACTGGCAACGGTACCCGGGGGCCGGCGGGAGCCAAGTCGTTGGATCCTGGTCCGCCTTGGACCGGTTCGAGGCGGCAGACACAGCGATCAGGGCGCGGTCGTCGCCCGGGTCGTTGGCGTAGGCCTCCCGCTCCGATGGCTCCAATCGGAGGCGCCGGAGTCCCAGGTTCTCGGCGAGCGGGACCAGGTGGTCGATGTCCAACCCCGACGAGCCCTCGATATAGCGGTCGTCATAGGGCGAGTACCAGGAGCCGCCGCTCAGCGCACACCGCGCGCCCTGCACTGGTGCGCTCACCGCCTCGGCCTTGAGGACCTCGGCACGGGTGTTGCAGCCGTCCTTGTCGACATCAACCCAGTGCTTGAACGCGGTCCGCTCATACCCGGTGCGGTCCTCGGTGCGGACCGCAAGCTGATGGCGATCTTTGAAAACGGCCGCCCCTGCTCGCCCTCCCCACTTTGTTGCGGGCTTAACCAGGGCGGGTTGGCCAGCGAGGTTTGGGAGCGTCGCAGACTGTCAGGGGGTGGCCGTGGGCCATCGCGCGGCGATGCCTGACGAGCGACCTTGACGGGCGGCGTTCCCGCACCCTTGGGGGCGTTTCACGAGTGGCCTTCGCTTGCGGCGATGAAGCCCTGTGGAGATCACTTCCTGTGGGGGGCGTTCCCCGCGCGTGGGCGCGGGGAACGGGTGCGGGTCAGGGGGTGGCGGCGGCGTCCCACAGGTCGCATTTGTGTGCGGCCTCGGTCTCCGACGTTGCGGTATTGCCGCTCTGTGAGGCGGTCCGTAGCTGAAGCACTTCACCAGGCGTCGAGGTCTGGTCCGGCATGGCGGGCTGGCCGGGGGCGCTCGGGGCTGAACCGTGGATGAAGGAGCCCCAGTAGGCGGTCATCTGGTCGGCCAGGGTGCGCTGTTCGGTGTTGAGATGGGCGCTGATGCCGTATGGCTTGAACAGGTAGTTCAGTTCGGCCGCGTGCGTCGCGCCGAAGTCGAAGTCGGCGTTTTGCGGCAGGGAGGCGAACAGCGGGGAGGTGCGGTCGGCGAACTCGTACGCGTAGACCTGCCCGCGGCTGGCCAGGCGCGCGCTGGTACGCAGTGCAGGGCAGGCGAAGAGCTGGTCACCGAAGGCCGCGGCGTAGGCGTAGCCGGGGCGCTGGTAGGCACTGAGCGGGTAGCGCGCCAGGGCCTTGGCGCCGGTGGCGTCGCCGAAGGCGGACGTCAGAGCCTTGGGGTAGGAGTCGGAGGTCAGGGGGTTGCCCCAACGGTCGAAGCTGTCGTAGGAGAAGACCAAACCCTCGTGGCTGTTGGCGCCGTTGAGGACGGGAACGTGGGAGGCCCGGCCGGAGGTGAAGGCCTGCGCGGGCTGGAGGGGCAGTGCACGGCCGCCGACGGTGTAGTTCCAGGTCTCGAGGAATGTGCCGTTCTGTGCGTCGAGGATCGCCTTGGTCGGCTTGGCCCGCAGGCAATCGGTCACGGTCGCCGGGTCGATGCAGCCGAGCTTCTTGGCGAAGGTGATTCCGGTGGCGACGGCCTTCTCACGGGTGATGCCCGCGCAGTCGAAGTAGGCACCGCTCTGGATGATGGCCGCGCGGTACAGGCCCCGGCCGGCCGGGGAAGCGAGCTGGGCGCAGACCGCGCTGCCGCCGGCCGACTCGCCAGCCAGGGTGACCTGCCGTGGGTCACCACCGAAGGCTCCGATGTTCGACTGGACCCAGCGCAGCGCCTGCTGCTGGTCGAGCAGCGCGAAGTTTCCGGTGGTCCCGGGCAGGGTCAGGAAGCCGAGGGCGCCGAGCCGGTAGTTGACGGTGACCACGACGGAATTCGTTCGGCGGGCGAAGGTGTCGGGGACGATGTCGCGGGCGTCTCCGCCGATGTTGGCGCCGCCGTGGATCCAGACGAGAACAGGCAGCCGGGACGAGCGGGCGGCCGTGGGCGGCGTGTACACGTTCACGTCGAGGCAGTCCTCGGTGGTGTGCTGCTTTTCGTAGCCGGGCGCCCAGTAGGTGTTCTGCGCGCAGTAGTCGCCGTACTGGGTGGCATCCCGGACACCGCGCCAGTTCGCCGGGCGACGGGGGGCTTGCCAGCGCAGGTCGCCGATGGGCTTCGCGGCATAGGGGATGCCGAGGAACTGCCGCCCCCCGGCCGTGCTCTCCCCGCGGACCAGGCCCTGGTCGGTGCGGGCGAGGAGGGAGCGTTCGAAACCGGCCGTTGATCCGGCCCCGGTGGGCGTGCTCGCCAGAGCGGGGGCGCAGGTGAGCGCCAGGACGGTGGCGGTGAGCGTGATCAGGTTCCGGCGCAGTCGGCGCCAGGGTCTCAAGGTCTGGGGCATAGGGTCTCCCGGTGCGTGGGTGGCCCGGCGGGGACGGCTCGGGCACCGTGAGAGTAGGGGCAAAGTGGCATAGGTGACTAGTGCCATAGGTAAAAGGGGTGTAACCGCGAATGAAGCTGGAGCACGTGTTGCTGGGAATGGTGGCCATGCGTCCCTGCACGGGGTACGACCTGAAGCGTTGGCTGGACAGCGAGATGGGCCGGATGCTCCGCATCCGTACGCAGCAGAGCCAGGTGTACCGGACGCTGAACCGTATGTGCGCCGACGGCTGGGTCCGCTACGACGTGCAGCGCAATGAAGGTCGGCCGGATGCCAAGGTGTACTTGGCCACCGAAGCCGGCGTGCGGGAGCTGCGCGAGCGCCTTGCCATCCCGTACACGCCGTCACCCGATTTCGGCGACCCGGAGTTCTTGGTCCGCTACACCTTTGCGATCTTCCTCGACCGCGACGAACAGGTCCGCCTCGTGCAGACTGAACTCGACGCGCGCCTTGCACAGCTGGACAGGTTCCGGGCCCGGGAAATCCGCGATGAGCCCTGGCTGCCCGGCGTCGACCAGCCCCGCATGGCCCAGATCCTGGATCATGTCCACGACTACAAGGACCTCGCTCTGGACACGCACGTGCGCTGGCTTAAGCAGACACTGGCCGAGCTCACCGAGAAAGGGGGGTGACCTCGGCCGCCCGCAGGATCGGGACACTCGAGGAGAACCCTGCGTCGCGACACGGACCATCACCAGCAGCACGCTGCCTCTTGGGTGCCGGGCGGACCTGCCTCACGGAATCAGCCACGTCGCGCGGGTGGGGACCAAGAGCAGGTCTGGGGAGAGAGCCGAGCAAGGGTGGGGAATTTCAAGAATCGTCAACAAAGCCGGGCGAGGGCGTCGCGTACCGGCAGGGTGACCGCGTCGTCCGGCGCGGAGACGGCGGGGGCGGCGTGGGCAGTCGTGGGGAACAGCAGGGCGGCGAAGGCGGCAGCCGCAGCGGCGTAGTCCAGGCGCACGAGTGGACGTCCTCTCGAAGATCACTTGCAGTGCGTGATCTTCGTAGCGGCTCCGCCGCGCGGCACGCCCGAGGTTGGCTGTGCCTCACTCGATCAGACGGTCAGGCACACCCGCCCGCCTGGCTGTACAGGCCGGCATGAGCATCCTCGATACCTCCATAGCCGCGGCCTCACCAGCGTTCAGCGGCATCGCTGCCGGTGCGCAGCATGGAAGGCCTCCCGCGAGGCCAACAGGGCAGCCTGGAAGGCGAACGAAACAGCTGAATCCATCGCGCAGATCGAGCGGGACCGCTGGCACAAGGAACTGACACCCCAGCTCCGGATCAAACTCCAGGCCGAGCCTCATGAAGTGCTGTACGTGCGGTTCGACGGCCCGGCCAACCTCGGCGAGCTCCAGATCCAGCTGACCATCCGGGACGACACCGACCGTCCCCGACCCAACGACGACCGGCCGCACCTTGCCGGCACTCCGACGCCCGAGCAGATCGCGGAGGTCGTCTGGGGACCTTACCGATTTCGGCCCGGGATTGATCGCGCGGACGAGCTGGGCCGCTCGGTTTCGGCGTTTCCTCTTCTCCCCTGTGACCGCACTCGGTTGGCTCTCGCCCCCTCCCTGAGAGGTCGTTCTCTTTCCGAACCTCGTGTGTGACTTTTGCTGGTCAGACATGAGATCGCGGCTGTCGCGGAAGTCTCGGCTCGTTGCTGGCTGAGTCGTGGGGGTGGCGGATGCCGTCGATGCAGGCGGTGTTGGAAGCGCGGCAGAAGGCCGCGGCGGTGCGGGTGGAGGACCTCGGAGCCGAGCTGGAGCGGGTGCGGGTGGCTCTGGCGGAGGCAGAGGAGGTGCTCAGACGCCGGGTGATCGGTCTGGAGCAGTATCTGGAGGCGCTGGCCGAGGGGGATGCGCCCGCCGAGGCCGTCGTCGTGTCGCAGACGAAGCCGGTAGGCCCGCGCCGGGCGGTGCCACACCGCCAGGACGCGGCCGGAACCGAGGTGCTGTCGGTGGACTACCAAGCGTTGATGGCCGCCGCCAGGGAAGCGGGGGCCGATGTGCTGGGTGCCCGGCGGGGGCGGTGGTGCTGGGCTGGGACAGCGCCTCCGCCTCCCGTGTCGAGGGAGCGAGGGCCCGGCTGAAACGGCTCGTGGAACGGGGCTGGCTGGTCGAGGAGAAGCCAGGCAGGTTCACGCTGCCCGCGACGGAGCAAGACGCTGCTGGTGCTGGGCGGCCAGGCGGCGGCTCATGAGCATGGTCATCGACCACAGGACGACGGTCTCGCTGGTGTCGGCGCGCCGTTCGTAGTCACGAACCAGGCGCCGGCTGCGCAGGAGCCAGGCGAAAGATCTCTCGACGACCCAGCGGCGGGGCAGGACCTGAAATCCTTGGATGTCGTCGCTGCGGCGGACGATGTCGAGGGCGACTCCGAGGTATGGACGGTCCAGTCGGTGAGGTGGCCGGTGTAACCGCCGTCGGCCCAGACCCGCACCAGCCGCCGGAAATGCTTCTTCGCCGCAGGCAGCAGAATGCGGGCAGCGTCCCGGTCGGTCGTGGACGCCGGCGTGACCAGCACAGCCAGCAGAAGCCCGAGGGTGTCAGTGAGCAAGTGGCGCTTGCGCCCGTTGATCTTCTTCCCGGCGTCGAAGCCCCGCGAGGCGTGGGTAACGGTGGCGTCCGCCTTCACCGACTGCGAGTCCACGACGTCTGCGGTCGGCTCCGGACTTCGGCCCTCAGCGCCGCGGACGGCCTCGCGCAGCCGGTCATGCAGTTCGGCCATCAGCCCCGTGTCCCGCCAGCGGGCGAAGAAGGCGTGAGACGGGGGCGGGTTGCATGGGGCAGACCGCGGGGGATGAGGGACAAACAGCCAAGGACCGCGATCTGCTGTCGGCGTCGGCCGCTTTTGACGGCGACTCCTCCTGCATCGGCGCCGCGCGGCATCTGGCCACCACCTTCCTCACCAAGGTGCAGGCCGTGCACGGGCTGCCGGTATCGGAGCGGGCGATGGGCATGACGCAGCTGGTGGTCAGCGAACTGGTGACCAACGCGGTGAAGTACGCGCCGGGCCTGGTCATGCTCGATCTGCAGATCACCGAGGGCGCGGTGCGGGTGTCGGTGTGGGACAGCGATCCGGCCCTGCCGGACGTCGCCGCCACCGATCCGCAGCGGGTCGGCCGGCATGGTCCGGAGATCACCCTCGCCGTTAGCCAGGGCTATGGGGTCCACCGCGAGCCGGTCGGAAAACGCGTCACGGCGCTGCTCGCGCTGGCCGACGACCCCGGCGGAAGCATCGCCGGCCGCACTGCGCCATCGGGGGCCCGGAGGGGAGGCCAACCCGCATGACGGGCTCGATCCGGGGCAGGTGCACGGGATGGCGTCACCCCCGTCTGCACTCACCGCCCAGGTACGGCACGTCCTCAGCGAGGCCGGCTTCTAACCTGGTCGCGGAGACGGACGGCGGGATGCCGGGCCCGCGGGTGAGTGAGGTTCCCGAAGGGGTGCTGGTCCGGTGGGCGGCATCCGACGAATTCACCGCGCTGACCGCCAGCCAGCCGGGCCATGCATCGAACGACAGCATGCGGGCGGTGGTGCAGGCCGCGGTGTCGGGAATTCTCATGCAGCGGGGATACACCGTCACAGCAGCAGAAGAAGACGGCATTCTCGTTCTGTCATTCGCCGCGGCACCAACCCGGCAACGCTAGAAGCCATCCACAGACACGCAAGCAGGGCGTCTACACGGGCCGGGGAACGCTTGCTACGCGTTGGCCAGCCCCAAGTCAGGTGTCGGTGATGTGGTCGAAGCCGCGGAGTAGCGGTGTGACTTCCTGTGCGCACCGCACAAGGTGCACAGCCGCGTCGCCGGATTCTCCGCGACGTCCAGGGCGCGCATCCACTTGAGCGGCGGCGCGTCCTTCGGCGCTTCCTCACAGTCCCGCGCGTGCAGTACGCCCTGGGCGGGACCGCGCCCGCCGCGCCTTCTGCAGCACCCACCCCGAAGGCCGGCGCTCTCCGAGGACCTCGCGGACAGCCGACTGCGGGGACCGCTCCAGCCGCTCGCCGCTTGGCCGCGTCATCGGAGGGTGTGGTCACGACCCCACGGTAAGCACCGCCGCTGCCAGCTGATGGATGTCACCGCTCGGGCAGTTTGCGGCGCAGAAGGTCCATCGACTTCTTTACGTCTTCGAGCTGGCCACCGAGCACCCGCATACGCCAGTCCATGCGCTCCATCCGGGCAGCGACCGCCAGCGACGCGAACGCCTGCGCCAGCTGTGCCGCGCCCGCATCGCCCTCCATTGCCTTCTTGGCGTACCTAGCGGCGACCCCTTCGTACCGCTTCGCACGCTCCACCGCACCTTCGTGTTCGGTCATGCAACCCCTCCATCCCCGGGGGCCGGTATGTGACCGAGCACTGCGGCAGAGGGGCGGTTCGAGCGGAAGAAGCTTCCCGGCTTGGCACCTACCGTCGACTTCCTTCGAGCCCTTCTTCCGTGTCACTGCTGGGCGAGCTGTCAGCCGCTGACCGGTTCGCCCACGGCGGTGGGTTCTCGGTTCTCGTCGGCGGCGGCACTCTTCTTGCCGTAGCCGCGGTGGACGCAGAACAGTTGGTCTTTGCTGCCGTAGGGATCGCGGTAGACGATCAGGGCGGGGCCGGCGCCGCTGGCGTGTTTGGGGAATTCGGTGTCCGGGCTCCAGGTGGAGCCGTTGAAGGCCGTCCACCACAGGCTCTGGTCGTTGTTTCCGCGGTGAACGCAGTACAGCTTGCCCTTGAAGACGGCCAGGGCCGGTCCGGCGACGGTCGCCTTGCCCGGGATGAGGGTGTCCTGGCTCCAGTGGGTGCCGTCGAAAGTCGTGTACCACATGCTGGCGTCGCCGTTGCCCCGGTGGACGCAGTACAGCTTGTTGTTGTAGACGGCCAGCGCCGGGTTGGAGGACGTGGCGACGCGGGGAATCTCCTGGTCGGGGCTCCAGCTGGTGCCGTCGAAGCGGGTCCACCACACGCTGGCGCTGCCGTTGCCCTTGTGGACGCAGTACAGGTAGTCGCCGCAGACGGCCAGGGCAGGCCCGGTGTCGGTGCCGTGCCGCGGGAATTCCCGGTCGATTTCCCAGGCGCCGGTGGCGGTCCGGGGAGGTCCACCACAGGCTGTTGTTGCCGTTGCCCTTGTGGACGACGTACAGCTTGTCGCGGAACACCGCTGCCGCCGGCCCCGCGTCGCTGGCGTGCCGGGGGAAGGACTCGTCCGCGCTCCAGCCGTTGTTGGGCGTGTAGTTCGGCGGCGGGGCGGGGATGTAGAAGGTCTGCCACAGGCTCTTGTCGGAGCCGCCGCCGCGGTGGAGCGCCCACAGCTTGCCCCCGAGGATCGCCAGGGCCGGGTTGTCCTGGCTGGCGTGGAGGGGGAACCGCTGGTCCTCGCTCCACTCCTCCCCCGGCTTCCGCCCCTCCTCGAAGACCGTCCACCACGGACTGGTGTCCTCGTCAGGGGCTTTGGTGATCGGGCTGAGCATGCCCGGCGCGAACCACGGCGAGACGAGCCGGCAGCCGTACCCGGCGGAGACGGCCTTGATCAGCGCGGCCCGGACCTTGCAGTACAGCTCCACGATCTTGTTGAAGGGCGACGGCAGGATTTTGCCCGCGACATCACCGATCTGCTCACTGAATTCCGATGCCCTGTCGGCGGCCTCGGCGTTGAGGTGAAGCTCGAAACCCCACCAGTGCGTGTCCGGCCTGACCAGGGGCTCGCTGCTGGCCAGCTTCTTACGGGCGGCCAACTCCCTGAGGGCACGCTCGGCGCGCTCCAGGTCCTGCGCCGTCGGGACGGCGTGATCATGCCCCAGCCGGTGCTTCCTGCACCGAAACCGCTTCATCAGTGGCCATCTGCACTCCTGCCTGTCGATGCGATACGCACGCAAGGTGCCTGTGCTTGAGCGTTGCGGACCCCTGCGAAGCTGGTGAGCCCACCTCACCACACAGCGACATTAACTTAAAGTAGCTATTCGGATACCATCAGTGCCCGAAACGCGGGCCGAAACGCTTCAGCAGCCGGGCTACGCCCGGCCGCTCTGCCGCATGGCGATTTCCGCCCGCCCGCCTGGCGGAGGCGGGGGCAGGGTCATTTGCAGGCGGCCCGAGAAGCAGTGGTTCATCGACCTTTCCGGATGGACACCAGGTTTACGTGGCTTTGTAGGTGAGTTTCCGAACTCAGCAACATTGGTCACGAGGCAGGACCCTGAAGTGACTTCCAAAGTCGTCGACAAATGCATCCCGTACCCGCGTGCATAGCCAGGCGCTGCGCACCGACGACCCGATCGATGCGATCGGGGAGGAACGCGAGCTCGTCCTCGCGTCCCGCCGCTACGCGATGTTCGGCGACCATCGCGCCCTGCAGGGCACCGTCCTATGACCGCTGCTGATGAGCGCGGCCGGGGGACGCCGGCTACTGCCGCTGCCTGGCCAACTGGATCGCCTCAACCGCATCCTTGCCGTTTCTGATCGCAAGTACGTGTGGGACAACCACTCCGACACGGCCACCCTGCGCAACGACCACGACCGCTTCATCGACGACGCCTCCTGGGGCGGGCGCCACCACCACGGCGATGGCCGCCACCACTGACCCTGCTTCCCACACTCGCGGCACGAGAATCCACGGGATATGGCCCCGGCTGTTCGCCCGGCCGGGGCCATCCGGCGTTCAGAGCGCGTACTGGACGCCACGGACGCACCCCGGATCCATGCCGGCCCGGCATCATCCTCCGGTTCCTCGCCGGGCTGCGGGCTTTTGAGCTGGTTAGCCTCTTCTTCACTCTTCGTGCATCTGACGGGCCCGCAGGAACTGGTTACTCAGTGTGAGGTCTGGAGGGCTGCGCGGTTCCTGGCCTGCCGGTCTCGCGAACGCGTACGGTGATCCGCTTTGTGGTGGTGCTGCCATGCGGTGGGGGTTTGCGGGTCACCTCGCGTCTGTGCGGACCCCGCCGGGTTTGCTGCTGTCAGGTTTTGATGATGGCGGCGGGCAGGGTACCGGTGAGTATCGCTTCCTTCGGCAGGGTCAGACCGAACCGCTGTTCCAGGATCTCCATGGGGCGCCGCTTGTCGGCTTCCAGTGCGGCGACCAGCTCGGCGTTGTTCCCAAGGACATTGACGACTCCTACCCAGTCGTCGTTGTTGAGATCACACATCACTTCGTACACGCCATCGTGGTTGTAACGGAAATGCGGGGGAGGGACGTTCGGGTGCTCGGCCATGAAATAGAGCTCGTATGTATGCGCACCGCCGTGAGAGATCTCAGGAGTGTCGAATTGGCTGAGGGTCTCCTGCCAGGGGCCGTAGCCGATGGAGAAAGAAAGGTCACCGACCGATCCGTAGCGGACGCCCACGGTCGTGTCCACGGGCTTGCTGCGGTCGATCTGGAACAGGTCGGCTTCAAATGCTTCATGTGTGCGCAGGCCGATGAAGCGGGGCTCGGCATTAGGAACGAGCCGCCGTACGAGGTCTTCGGGATCGATACCGCGCGCGAATATGGTGCAGTAGCCGCCGGGGAGGGGAACCGGGTCTTCGAGCCACTGAAGGCCGTCGGTCATGAAGCAGCATCTCCTGTCAGGAAAGGAGCGGGGGCGGCGCCACCGTAGTCGATGCGCACCGCCCCCACAGGTTGTTCAGGTCACTTGACCGTGCACTTCACGGTCGCTGCGGTTGCGCTGCACCCGGAGAATTCGGGGGCGTAGTACCAGTAGGCGTCCTTTTCGAGCATCCGGTTCGGCTGCGTGAACTGCGACGGGAACGGCTGCATGGACTGCGTGTTCATCCAGTTCGACATGGTGGAGCGTCCGCAGACTTCCTTCCACGTTGGCGCAGCCTGGCGCATGTCGTCATAGAAGTGCCACACATCGGTCTGGGTGCGCTGTGAGTATGTCTGCACACACTGATTACCCGAAGAGACCGGGTTGAGTCCGTCGGGGGCCGGCATGCCGCCGCTGTTGTAGGTGGCGGCATAGGCGAACTCGTCGCACGACAGCGGGTCGTTCCCGCTGGGCGTGTTGCCCGGGAGGGTGGTCGTGTCGGGGTTGCCTGACTTTGCGGCCCAACTTGACGGACAGATCACGGCACGGTTCTGGGTCGGTGTACGCCCGGTGCTGGAGCCGCTGGCCGGCAAGTACAGCAGCGGCTTGCCAGCTGTCTGGCTTCCGGGGTGGTTGGGTAGCTTGGTCTGTGTCAGCCAGGCGTGTGCGACGGAAGCCGGGAACTTCTTGAAGTTCATGACCCAGGTCGGCTTGTAGGCGGAGAACACGCATCCCGGCGTAGCCGTGGCAACGGCATCGCAGCGGATGTCGAGATCAGGCACCGAGTTGCCGATGTCCCCGTCGGGGAAAGCGTCCGGCAGCTGATTGGGGACGGTGTTGTCCCATTTCCAGGTGAGCTGTACAGGAACGATGCCGCCGGCCTGTACACCGCTGACGGTGTGCGTGAACGTCGCGGTTGCCTCGTGGTAGTCAACGCCGGTCGTCGACCAGGTAGGAGGCGCCGACCACGTGGGGGCGCTCGTGGCGCACTGAGGGGCGCAGCTGAACTTGGGCCGCAAGGTGAGCGGTCCCCACTCCGAAGCCTCGCCGGCCGCGTCACGGAAGGACAGAGGCTTCAAGGTCCACTGCTGGGTGAACGTATTCGACTTGATGTCTGTCTTGATTTCGATCTGCGAGGCGAAAATAGCGCGACCCACCGGCCAGATCTCCCCGTTGGGAAGTTTGGAATAGATCGTGTTGGTGATTTCGTTCGCCTTTTTCACGCAGCCTTCGGTGCGCTTGATGTAGTCCTGGCCGACCGCCGCGCCGTCGCACCAGGAGACGAGGCTGGAGACACCGACGGTGCGCAGCCCCTTTGCCACCTGCGAACGCTCGTCAGGCGTCATGTCCGCAGGCCTGCCAACCGTGGCGCAGTAGATCCTGGCGCCTGTCTCCTTGCAGCCCTTGCCGAGTGGTGCCGGCAACTCGTCCCTGGTCAGCGAGCCGGGGTTGCCGGGGGATGAATTCACATGGTCGTTGGTGACCTGCGGCTTCTGATACTGGTCCAGGTCAACGGCCGGCGCGTCCTTGTTGGGCTCAGGCAAGGTGATGTCGACGGCGTGGCTGCGGATCGTGAACTTCGCCCACGGGGACCAGTCAGTCTCGTACAGGCCGCCATCGTAGGCGGAAGTACGGAACGCGTACGTCGAGCCGGGCTTGAGGTAGCCGTAGTCGATGGTGACGGAGGCTTTCTCACCGGACTTGACGTAGCCGGAGACGGGCATGCCGTACTGGTTCTTATCGGTGTCGAGGTGTGCCTTCGGCGAGCCGTCCGTGTTCACGGTCCACACGTCGAACGTCAGATCACTCTGGTCGCCATCTGGGTCGGTCACCGTGTTGCGCAGGGTCACGGTGGTGCGATCCACTTGCCATGTATCCCCCACCTTTTTCCATGCCGGGCCGGCCTCCGGGGTTTTGCCCGAGACGGGCCGCCCGCCGGCAGCCGCGAGGGCGTCGCCGTGGAGTTCGGGTCCTGCGGCCGGCGTCGCCGACGGCGGCAGATGCAGCCTGCTGGCCGTATTGGGCTCGATCGGGGCCGTCTCGGCAGAGGCCGGCATGACACCGGTCAGCGTCAGCAGCATCGCGCCTAAAGCCGCACGTAACCACCAGCGTTTATGTCGATGCACGAAGATTCGTGTCCTTCCCCGTAAGGGCTCAAACAGGTGTGCGATTGATCGCACAGGCGCAAGATCCTATGGAGGAAGATCATGGAAGTTGAAGACTATTTACAGTCACTTCATAGGCGACCCACAGAAGTCAGCTGCGATGTGCCGGCCACTCCCTCCGCGCACACAAGCTGACCGCAGGCAGCCGCCTCCGGGACGTTCGACCACTGCGCCGCCGATCCGCCACGCCGCCGCCGGCCGCATCGCGTCCTTTCCGGCGGGCAACTTGGCACCCTCCTGTTCACCGACCTGAACTGAATCGCCACCGTCCAGCCCTGTCTGGAGGACGCCCGGTTCATCAGGCGCACCCCACCCCTTGGATTGAGCTGCACCTCCGGGCGCGGACCCGCCAGGCATCCGGCCGCCACCGTGACTCCGGTACAAGGGAGGGTGTGCAGCTGACGATAGACACGCAGACCGATACCTACGAGCAGGCGATCGCGGCCGTGAAGGCCGCCTACGGCCTCAACCCCGCCGCCGTGGCGAGCAGTTGGCCCGATGCCCCCGCGGCGGTGCCCCGGCCGGGCCCGGAGACCCTGAGCGGTGAGGACCTGGGGCAGCGCTGGACGGAGCGGATGCTGTTCGACACCGTCGCCGCCGTGGTCCCCGGCGCCCGGGCCGTGCGTGACTGGGTGATCCCGTCCGCAAGCTGCCCCACCGTGTGAAGCACTCCCTGACCGAAGGCCGTGGGGGCGATGAGGACTCCGAAGGCCAGCCGAGGGGGTGGTGGACCTCGGGGATCCAGTCCAGTGGCCGGCACTCGTCGCCGCGGCGACGGGCATCTTGCAGGAAGGCGAGCCCGGTCTCCGTCACCGTCAGCGCATGCCCTGCCCGCAGCCGGGCCGCGGTGCGGTCCGCGATCAGCCTCGGCGGCCGCCGCTGGCGTAGCTCGGGCCATTCGGAGGCGACGTCCACGCCGTACTGCGTGGCGAACCACACCCGCGTCCGGCCGGCCTGCGGCAGAGTGACGCGGTCGATAAGCCCCTCGCCGCGCAGCTTGGCCAGGCGGCGCCGGGTCTGCTCGATCCGCACCTCGGGCGCGATCACCAGATGCATCTGTTCCGTCGTCGCCATCCGGTACTGCGCCAGTACGGCCAGCGCCAGCCGGTCCCCGCCGCCGGCGTCCACGTTCAGCATCGCCGCTGCTGCCCTTCATGTACGGAGCGGCGCCGGTCTTGTCCGGCGTCGCGCGTACCGTCCAGGCCAGCAGTCGGCCCCGACCACATGACCGACCACGAAGGCCCGACCAGCGTCACACTGTGATAACCCCGCCCCCGACCACGCCCGCAAGCCCTCCGGCATCCCCTCCCGCAACCCCACCGACAACTGTCCGCACACACCGGGCGCCTGACGGCATATCCGCAGGTCACTACGCCTTTCAGGCGTGGTCGGGTAGCCCGACATCCCCCTCTGCACCCCCACAACGACCCCCACCCAAGAAGGAAGAAGGAAGGGGAGGGCGGGGCGTGGTGAGGTGGAGCGGCCGGGGGATAGGGCGGTCCTCCAGGGGGTGTTGCGCGTCGGTGGGGCCTTCGCGCTCCGCGCCGGACGAGTTGGCGCACCGGAAGGATCCGGGCGTCAGGTGGGCGCAGCTGCCGGACAGACGTCAGGGCGAGGGCTGCGCCGCCTGCGGGGCTGGGCCTGTGTCGTCTTGGTCCTGGCCGTGCTCGTACAGGGCGCGGGCGTCGGTCACGGCGCGCTGCCGGCCGCGCTCGCCTGCCGGTGGTCGCCGCTGGCGGCGGCCGGTCGGTCAAGGCCCGGATCAGGAGACTGCCATCACGGCCCCTCGTAGGGGGCCGCGTGCCCGTGGGGGAGCGGATGTTCATGGCGCGGCACACCAAAAAGCACAGGAAGCACAGGAGCACGGCGTCCAGGAGGCGGCCCGCCTGTCCAAGGAGACGACCGGCCTGAGCCGTCCATGACTCGGACCGTATCTGACACGCTGGACGCGACTGGCGACAGACGGCCAGGGCTTGCGCCGCGTGGCAGCGAGCATGCGGCTGGGGATGCGGTGAGGGCCGGCGCTGGTGTGGCTGGGCTGGGGGTGCTCGGGGCGTATGCGGAGGTGTGCGATGCCCCGGACGATCTGGAGTGGTGCGATCAGCTTCGGTCTCGTGACCGTTCCCATCCACGTGGTGTCCGCTACCTAGGATCATTCGGTGCGCTTCCACCAGTTTCACCTTGCGGATATGTCGAGGGTCCGGGTGCGCAAGGTGTGCGAGCTGGAGGACCGCGAGGTCAGCCAGAGCGAGATCGGCAAGGGC
The DNA here is from genome assembly GCF_055639495.1 of Streptomyces sp. NPDC039424. Lineage (NCBI taxonomy): Bacteria > Bacillati > Actinomycetota > Actinomycetes > Kitasatosporales > Streptomycetaceae > Streptomyces > Streptomyces sp. NPDC039424. The sequence continues at coordinate 146,310 of NZ_JBVKAI010000013.1, read as the reverse complement.
TACGAGCTGACCAGGACGCAAGTCATCCCCATCACGGACGAGGAGCTGCGGAACCTGCCGCTGCCGACCGCGAAGGCGATCGAGATCGAGGCGTTCGTGCCGCTGGAGTCGGTGGACCCGCTGCGGATCGGCGAGGGCTACTACCTGCAGCCGGACGGCCAGGTCGCGGCGAAGCCCTACCAACTGCTCGTTCAGGCACTGGGCAGATCATCGAAGGTGGCGGTGACCAAGTACGCCTGGTCGGGCCGGGAGCGGCTGGGCCTGCTGCGGGTCCGCGAGCAAGTGCTGGTGCTGCATGCGATGCGCTGGCCGGACGAGATCCGCGATCCCTCGCAGCTGTACCCGCCGGCCGTCGACGTGGCCGAAGGGGAGATCGAGGGCGCGCTGGCGCTGATGGACACGATGTTCCGCGACGATCTGGCGGGTCCTGGGTTCCGTGACGAGTACACCGAGGCCCTGGAGAAGATCATCGAGGCGAAGCGGGCGGAGCAGCCGCTGCCCGAGACACCCCAGCAGGAGCCGCAGCCGGGCGCCGTACTCGACTTGATGTCAGCCCTGAAGGAGAGCGTCGCCAAAGCCGAGGCCTCCCGTAGCCGGGGTCCGGCGGAGGTGCACGAACTGCCAGAGACGAAGCCGCCCGCCAAGAAGCCCACGGCGAAGGCCAGCGCCGGCAAGACGGCCGCGAAGAAGGCGACGGCGCGCAAGCCCCGGCACAGCGCATAGCCGGACACTGGCGGGGCGATGATGGAGATGCGGGTCTCCGTCGTGGGATCCCCCGAGCTGGGACGGGGACCCGCGTCTGTCCAGCTGCCGCGCCGGCGCAGGTGGGCGGCAGCGCGTTCCTGTGCGGCTGGCGTCGCGTCTGACACGGAGGGTCGGTGACTGCCTTACGCTCGGATGCGAGCCAGTGTCACCTGGACCGGACGACTCAGCGACGGACGTGAATGCGCGCCCGGATCCTGGGCCCCCGGCCCTGCTGTTCAGGGACGGAGGGCTCACCTCTGGTCGGCGGTAGCCCGCGCCGGGGCGTCGGCTGCTCCGGTGGCCGGGGTTCTATCCGCAGTCGTTGCGGTTGATCTTCAAAGAGCGGGTCTGGTCGTTGAGGTTGTAGCCGCGCAGGTCATGGATGGAGCCGCCGCTGCGGGCTACGCAGACCCACCGGCCGGCGTAGTTCCTCTTCTCGTAGACGCGGGCGGTGCGGTCGGAGTTGTTCCTGATCGAGCTGCCGCGGTCGCGGATCGCGGCCGGCAGGTCTTTCACGCTGCCGTCGACCGCGCGCCGGACCCAGGGCTGGCCGCCGAAGTTGATCTCCGGGTAGATGCACACGTAGCCGGACGGGCAGTCGATGTCGGCGCGAGCCGTGCCGGGTGCGCCGGAGGCTGAGGTGGAGGCCGTCAGCGGGAAGAGACTCAAAGCGGCGACCGCCGCGGACCGCATCAGAGTTTTGATCATGTTCCAGGGATAGCGTTCTACGGGTAGCCGGACGGCCGGGAAGGCGACCAGGTTCACTCGCGTGGAGGTGCCCGGGGGAGTTGCCACGGGTCCAGGCGGTGAAGGGCCTTGACCCGGAAACGTGCTCACTCGATCGATCCACATCGCCCAAAATGCAAAGGGGTGGAGCGAAGAGCGACTCGGAGTCTTTTCAGCCGCGGGCCGAGGCAGGCCGCCAGTGCGCGCGTAGTCCCTCAGCTGCCGCGCTGGCCTGGGCCCCGCCCGCCTGGTAGGCCGCCTTCCACGCTTCAGGGTCGCTCTGCTCGGCGTCCAGGAGGCGCACCGCGGCCGGATCGGGGGCCAGGATGTGGGCACCGTCGGCCGTGGGGTGTGAGTGGTGGTGGGCGAGCGGGTCGACCACCACCACCGTGCGGGCATCGCCCGCCAGGTCGGTGTTGGTGCCGGCTCGCAAGGCGCCGTCCAGATAGCGGCGGCCGTCGATGGCGACAGGGGGCTCAATCCCAGGGAAAGCGCTGGACGCGGCGACCGCGCGAACCAGTGGGACGCCCGCGGTGGCGTCCCACACGATCGGCTCGCCGCTCTCGGCGTCAACGGCCGGGATCAGCAGAGGGCGTCGCGGCCAGCTGTCGGCGGCGATCAGTGCGGCGCGCTGGGCGATCAGCTGGTTCTCCGCCTCCGCGTCGACGGTTTCCAGGGCGATGCGGCCCACCCGGCGACGGGCGTCGGCAGGGTTCAGGCCCGGGTCGCTGAGGACGGCGAACACCGCCCCGGTCACTGCCGGGTCGGGGCGGTGCGGCGCGGACGAGGCGTTGGCGGAGGGCCGGACGGTGGCGAGGCGGGCGGGGTCCTGCCCGGTGGCGATGACTGCGCCGACGATCGCCCCGGCTGAGGTACCCACGATGAGGTCAGCCTCACCCAGGTCAACCCCGAAGCTGCGTAGGCCCACCGTCAGTCCGGCCGTCCATGCGGTGCCAAGGCGCCCGCCGGGCCCCAGGACCAGTGCCCGGTCGAGGTCGTGCATGCCGTCGGTCTTCATGGCTCTCCGTCCGTTATTGAAACGCCTGTGTCATATACTTGCACGGCGCTATCGCACGAGAGGACGGTGCACCGTGGGACGACCTTCCGATCCCGCCCGGCGTGACCGCGTTCTGGCGCAGGCCACCGACTACGTCCTCGCAGAGGGGCTGGCCGGGTTGAGTCTTCGCCCGCTGGCGGTGGCACTGGGTACCAGCCCGCGGATGCTGCTCTACGACTTCGGCAGCAAGCAGGAGCTGGTGGCCGCGGTTCTCGCCGAGGCGCGCCGGCGCGGCGCTGAGCGCCTCGCGCACGGCCTGCCGCCGAGCGGCGCCACCGTCCAGGAGCGGCTGGGCGGGATCTGGACGTGGCTGAGTGCGCCCGAACGCGCCCCGTTTGTTCGACTGTTCTTCGAAGTCCACGCCGACCTGCTGGCCCACGCCGAGCGCTACCCGGACCAGGCGGGGGCGGTCACCGACTGGTTCGGCCCACTGCGCACCGTCTTCGCCGACATCGCCACCGGGAACGACGACACCGCCACCCCCACCCTCGTCATGGCCGTCATGCGAGGCCTGCTGTTCGACCTCACCACCACCGGCGAACGCGAGCGCATCAATCTCGCCCTGGAGCAGTTCGCCGCCCTCCTGCAGGCGCCCACACCCTGACATCTCGGCGTGCCCCTCCCAGGAGCCGCTGCTGCGCTGAATTCCCCCCGGATCCGCTGCAGTTCACGGATGCCGGCGGATCGTCGCAGTACCCATCGCCATCACTCGATCAGAGATGACAGCTCTGCCTGACTCAATCCAGCGACCTGTCCGACTTTGCGTCACCACTCCGGCAATGTGCCGCCTTCCGGTGCGCGTCGGAGGCGTGCTGGGAGATGCCATGGTCGGATGTCCGCCAAAGCGGATCAAGCCCAGACTGGGCCCTCATCGACCTCGTTTCGAACGGGCCCGGGGCCGTCATCAGATGCTGATCCGCCGCAACCGCACGACCGGCGAACGCGCCTACTACCGCTGTTTCCTCACCCGAGCTGGTGCCCTTGGCCGAGCTGGTGCGGGTTGCCGGATCCAGATGGCGGATGGAGGAGACCTTCCAGAGCGGGAAAGGGCTGGCCGGGCTCGATGAGCACCAGGTCCGCCGCTTTCCCTCGTGGGCCCGCTGGGCCACCCTTGCGCTGCTCGCCCACGCCTTCCTCGCCACCGTCCGCGCCGAGGGATGCGCCCGCCGGCCCGCACCCGAGGGGCTGCTAGGCGGCAGGACAGATCGTCATGCATTCGGCCGCCTGAAGACGGGCTGCGCCCTTGGGCTGGGGTCAGCCGCAGGCTCACTGGGTGTCGGATGGCAGCGCTGGCTTTCTGCGCGATGCCGCCTGGCGCCGGCGGTGATCGCGCAGGGCGCCTGCCGCATGAGCGACGCAGCATTGGCCGTAGCCGTCACTGAGGGGCGGGCAAAACCGCGAATCGTCCAGTCCGGGAAAGCATGTCGCCGCCCGGGCTGCACTGAAGTCACCGTATTGATGGATAAATCCGGGCGATGGCACGAACACTGGACTGGCCACGAGGAGGTGCCCTTGACTCTTGATAACGCATCAGGAACGGTCCTCGTAGATCAGACCATGATCGCCGATGCCGCCCGCCTGCTGCAGAACGTCCCGCACGGTCAAGCCTTCGCAACCTACTTGGTGGACACGGGATTCGACTCCGTGTTGGCCGCGCAACTGGAGGACCGGCTCCGGGCCGTTCCGGTGACGAACGCCGAGCGTCTGGCAGATCTATCCGCCCTCTGCGACGCGTTGCTGCTCTACGACAAGTTGTACATCCTTCGCTGCGAGACCCCGCCAGACGCTGAGGAACTGGAACTTCGCCGCTCCTTGATCAACCTGGGCATCGTCGAGGAGATCGACGTTGCCGAGCATGGTCCAGCCATCGCGAGCGAACTCGTACTGTTCCTCAACGCGATGGAAGGCGAGAGCGTCTCTTCGTTGTTGGAAGACATCGCGGCGGTCGTGCAGGACAGCCTCGCCGAAGAGGACGAGACTGGGACGTACAGCAGGACCACCAGCATGATCGACGCGTTCCGTGACGGCATGGAGGGCCGCCACTTCGTCCGCGGCGACCTCGCGGAGGACTCCCTGACGGCGATCGTGCGCACGATCATCGCCGATGTCCAGTTCTTCGGCAGCGGCTCCATGTTCAGGGCGGTGTCGACGCTTCGCACCTTCGTCTACTGGCGCCTGGCACCCCGGCTGGGTCTGTCCATGTACCCGTCAAGTCGAAGGCTCCCGTCCTACAGGGCGATCACACAGTACGTCGACCGCTCCCTGCGGGAGCAGGCGTACGGCGCGGTCGCGGAGCGGTCCGCCCCACCGTGGACGAGGTGTACGAGACCGAGGCGACGCTGCCGATCTATCTGCCGCCGGGCGCCGCCGTCTTCCTGGACACCCTTCGTGAGCTCCGATCGGTGCCAGACAGCCTGCTCTCGGTGCGCAGGCGTTACCAGGGCCTGCGCGACGCGTTCCGCAAGCTTCAGGAGGACTCAGCCGCCTCACGGACCCTCGGCGAACGGCACCGCAGCCGGCAACGGTTCGCTGCAGTGTTGGAGGAACTCCGGAGGCCGGACGGCGCCACCTCCGCCGTCCTGGAGACTTCGATCGGTCTGCTGCCCGACGTCGTCAAGGCCACAGCGAACCCTCTCAACGTGACGGGCTACGGCGAGAACCTGATCCGCAGACCGGCGACCTGGATCAAGGACTGGTGGCGCAAGCGTCCCTACCGGCTTGCCTTCCAACTCCCGGACCACCTGCTGGAGATCGCGAACTACCAGCTGCTGCTGCACGAGGCCACCGGAGTGCGCATCACGGAGGCGGAGATACAGGCACAGATACTTGAGGACGAGGGCCACTACCCGCCGGCCCGCCGCCCCGGCCCTGTCGCGGGCGCCGACGGCGCGAGTTCATGACAGGAGCGTCGAACGCCGGGCCGGGCTAGCGACCGCGCCGCAACCGGACGATCTTCGCGCCTGGCGAGGTGGTGCACCTAAGCGAGTCGAGTCTGGCACCGGACGACTACCCCGCGTTCAGCGCGGGCCACCGCGTCGCCTGCTGGCACCGCTCCGCGGTGGTCCACAAGGACAACGGACAGCCGGCTCCTTGCTGCGCCGTCGCCCTGGCTTCGGGGCGGCGCGCTTCTGCCGAGCTGGACTCGTTGCCGTGCCCGATTGGTGTGGTGCGAGTACCGGCTCGTGAGGACGGGCAGGGTGAAGTCGGCACGGTGGCCCAGGTGTTGACCGGTCCGGGTGGTACGTGCCGACATATCTCGGGGAGGGGAGGCATGGGGCTGTTCACGCGGAGCACACCGGACGGCGACAGTGACAGTGAGCGGGGAACGTGGCTCCAACAGGCGCCAACCGGCGACGTCGTTTTCGACGGAGTGGAGTTCCTCGGCGGCTACGCGGTCCTGCGCTGGGATACCGACCGAGGCGGCGTGGGACTGGTGCATTCGCTGACCGCCGGCAACGCCAGCTGCAAGGTGGTCGTTCGCGCCCTGCGTCACCGTCACGGTACGCGTCTTGGCGACCGGTACGCGTGCGTGCTGGCGGCGCAGACCGCAACGCAGGTGACCCAGCCATACGTCCCCCAGCTCCTCGCCTACGACATCGGTGCATCCGGCAAGCAGTACGAGACGACCTGGGCCCAGCTGGCGGCAGCGCTCGGGCAGCCGGCACCGTACTGGTTCCACGCACTGCGCGACCATGACGCGATCGCCTCTTGGCGCCCGGGTTCCCCACCGGCGGCGGTACCGGCCCGGGACATCGCCACCCCCATCACGGCGCTCACCGAGCTCGCCGCCGACGAGCCGGACGGCTCCCCGGCAGCCGAGCTGTGCTGGTACCTCGCCAGGGAAATCCGCCGCCGCGGCCACACCGAGGTCACCCGCCAGATCGCCGAGCTGCGCAAGAACGCGGCCGACGGCGGCGACGGCGCACACCTCGTCCTCGGCGCGGTGCCCGCCCCGCTGCTACGCCCCGACCCGCAGGAACCGACGGAGATGGTCCGCCGCGCCGGCTGGCTGAGCATCACCGAGCGCCGCGACGTCCTCGCCCACCGCGTCGCAGACTTCGCCCAGCGCTGGGACGGCGGCCAGGACTGGCACACCGGCGCCGTCACCGACCTGGATCCCACCTCCTGCGCCATCGCCCAGGAATGGGCCCAGCGCCTGGTCCCCGCCGTTGATGACCAGCCGCCCACCGTCCTGGAAAAGGTCCTGCTGCACAACGCCGGCGACGCCGACACCGACGTCCTCCTGCACGACCCGGTCACCAGCCTCCCCGTAGTGCACCGCGCCCCGGGCAGCCTCAACGCCGCCCTCTACACGTACAGCCTGCAGTGCCTGCCCACCCGCTCGCCGCTCGCCGCCGTCGTTCTCAGCGGCGGCGGCCACACCTGCTGGGTCCGCACCCAGGACGGCACACTCTGGCTCGCCCCCGAGAGGGAAGGCTGGGGCATCGGCTTCGGCTACTCGGGCAGCGGCTGCCACACCCTCGCCCGTCTCGTCGACGTCCTCCTCGACGACATCTCCGCCCCCGCCGTCCGAGCGGCAGATCCTGCTGCACGGCGCGGTCTGTTCGAACTGCTGCGTGACACCCCCGATGACCAAACGACCACTTACACCCGGGCCCAGTTGCTCGCCGCCCGGGCTGGCTGACGACGCACGGCCTGTGCGGGTTCCGCGCACCGTCCTGAACCGGGGGCGGCCATGGCATGTCCAACCCCGGTTTGGTGCGAGGAGCGGTCAGGAAGAGCCTGGCGGGCAACTGACGCTGCTGCGCTCCCTGGAACGGTGGCTTCCGGGGGCGTTGCGTCGACGCACTGCTCGTCGACGCCGGTCACAGCAGTGCACTGGCGAACCCCGTGCACAGTCACGAGAATGGGGCACGGTTGGGCGCCCGGGAGCGTGCTCTCGCCCTCGGCCCCCGACCGCAGCCCGCCCCGGCAACGGCCCCGCCGCCGCACACCCAGCAGCCCGGCACCCAGCACACACCGGGCCGGACCACAGGAGGAGTAGGGCGACTACATGTGGGCTGAGTACGCGAAGGACCCGCAGATGCATGCCAACATCGGCGTCCGACTCCGGGGCCTGTAGACGCCATCAGCGCGGTATGCGCGTGTTCCTCGACGCGGAGCAATCTAAGTTTCCGCGGTTGACCGAGGCCGAACTTCTTCGCCAACACCCCCGACATCCTGCCCGCCTACCTCCAGCACGGCGGGCAGCCTGCGTTCGAGGTGCGGGCCGTGCTGGCCGCGCCCATCTCCCCCCCCGTCCGGGGCATCTACAGCGGTTACGAGCTGTGCGAGAACAGAGGGCAGCGAGGAGTACCTGGACTCGGAGAAGGACCAGCTGAAACCCCGCGGCTGGGAGGCCGCCGACCGTACGGGCCGTACCATCGCGCCGCTCATCACCAGGCTGAACACCGTCTGGCGGCAAAGCCCGGCTCTGAGGCAGCTGCGCGACCTGCACTTCCACCACGCCGAAAAGAACGCTGTAACTGCCTGCTCGAAGCGGAGCGGATCGAACACGGTTCTGGTGGTCGCCAACCTCGGCCCGCACCACACCCAGGAGGCCGCGGTCTCGTTGGACATGCCTCAACTCGGGATGGGCTGGCACTGGTTGGTGCCGGTGCGCGACAAGCTCACCGGCGAGTCCTACCACTGGGGCAGCGGCCAGCCGCGCCTTGCGGCCAGGCCTACAACATGCATGCACTGCATGCATTACACGGTAGAGGGATCATCCATGCTCACACTGTCCGAACTTGCCTCGCTAGTCATCCTGCTGTGGCTCCTGGTGTGCCTGTTGTTCTCCGGAGCCGTCGCCTACGTTGCGCACAGGCACCCACAGCTGGTGCAGGCGATCCAGGTCGGCCTGGGAGTGCTGACCTTCCTGGCTAGCTCACTCAGCATCATCGTCGCCACCCGCTGACCTGTGCTTCTGCGCCGCTGGGGACTGAGAGCAACCACCGCCCACACATCTCCCAGCGGCGCCAGCAATCCAGCCACTCAGACTTCGATGAGAAATGCTCAACCTTCACTGCGGTCACAGGCGCCCCCGCCTGCTGCGCCTGTCCGTACGCCTGTGGTGGCACCCCTACTGGGATACCGTCCGCTCGGCGCCGGCGACACGCACCGAGCCGGCAGCTGGCCCGCACCCAGTGAGCAGCATGGGCCGCATGAGGGCCCCGCCCGGACGCCGCACGGCGCCATGAGCCGGGGTTGCGGCAAGGGTTGCGCTAGGAAGCGTTTGAGATGTGGTCACAGCGACTGCCGTATCAGCGTGAGCTGGACGGTCGCCTCGTAGCGGACGGCGAGCTTGTCGTACCTGGTGGCCACGCCCCGAGCCTGCTTGAGCAGCCTGATCCGGCACTCGACCTTGTGCCTGCGCTTGTAGACCTCGCGGTCGAAGCCGGGCGGGCGACCACCTGCCGAGCCTCGGCGGAGCCGATGGCCAGGCCTGGTCGCGCTTCTCCGGATCGTGTGCGGGACTTGGCGGCGGCGCAGGTAGGCGCGGATCGCGCGGGAGGAGTACGCCCGGTCGGCGATCACACGAGAGGGCCGGGTGCGCGGGCGTCCGCCGCCTGTCCGCGCGACGCGGATCTGGTCCATGAGGCGGGTGAACTGCTGGGCGTCCCCGCGCTGTCCGCCGGTGACCGTGACGGCCAGGACGTGCCCGGATGCGTCCGCGGCCAGGTGAAGCTTGGTGGTCAGGCCGCCGCGTGACCGCCCGAGACCGTGGTCGTCCGGCTCCGCCGCCAGGTAGTCCGGGCCCGCCCTGCCCGGATCGTGAGCCCCTTTTTCCCTGCCCCGGCGGCGTGCTGGTGGGCCCGACACACCGTCGAGTCGATGGAGACCTCCTATTCGATCACGCCGTCCGCATCGGCCTTGACCTGGAGCTCTTCCAGGATGCGGGCCCAGGTGCCGTCGATCTGCCAGCGTCGGAAGACCGAGTGGCCGTCTCCCACGGCCCGTACCGCTCGGGCACATCCCGCCACGGCGAGCCGGTCCTGGCCCGCCACCAGATCCCGTCTAAGACCGGCCGCCGGTCCCTCGGCGGCCGCCCCATCCTCAGTATCGGCGGCATTAGCGGCTCCAGCCGTTCCCACTGTTCGTCTGTCAGATCTTCACGAGCCACACCAAGATCGTTCCGCGGACAAGATCAACATTTCAAGCGACCCCTAGACACCCCAGGCCAGCTGGGGCAGCGAAGAAACGGGTATCGGCCTCTGCTACATGGTTGCCGGGCACGAGCGTTCCGCAGCCACGACTGTGACCACCGTGGGCTGGCAGGGGCGGTTTCAGGACACCACGGGAGCGTTGTCCGTGACCTCGCTCAGCCGGACCGTGCACAGCCCGCGGAGCTCGTGCTTTACCTCCGTCACCTTCAGCTGGGTACCCGGGGTAAGGATGTATTCCTCCTCGCCGGTGAAGGCGGAGAAGTTCTTGATCCCGACCGCCCGGGCAGGCGTCACCTCGAAGAGGGTCCGCTTGCCGCGACTGCCCAAGAACGCCCTGGCCACCTTCAGCTCGGAGGTACACGAGGAGACGCCCCACCAGGTCACCGTCCGGCCCACCGGGTACTGCGTCCGAAGGTCCAGCGACACCCCGCGCCACAACGGCTGCGTGTAGGCCGGCAACTGCGAGACCGCCCAGAACAGCAGCCGCAGGTACGGCAGGTAGGGCGTAACCCTGGTGCGGTCAGGGGAGCGCAGAACGCTGTTGATCTCGCGGTAGAAGGCTGACTCACAGGTGTAGAGGTGGAGCGCGGCGATTGCGTCGGCGGACAGGCCGTCGCCAGCCGCCTGGTCGGCACGCAGCTTGCCGAAGTCGTGGGAGCGCTGGCTGTGCCCGGCGATCCCTGACAGTGCCGCGGAGACGGGGGCGACGGCGTCCTGGAAGTTCATCAGCGGGGTGTCGAAGACACCGGTGATCGCGGGCAGAACCAGGCCCTCGTCCTTGACGCTGGTGAGGCGCTCGAGGTACAGCTGGTGCAAATTCATGGTCGACTCGATGAAAGCGCCCATGCGCGCCGAGACACCCCCGTCCGCACCGCCCACGCCGGCCGCCGGCACGTTCCACCCCTTGCTCGGCAGCCAGTCGATGGGGTCGGCGCCCAGCGAGGTCAAGGCGCCGTTGACCTGGGTGAAGTGGTCGCCCTCGCAGAAGATGTCGCCCTGTGCCGCCGGGTTCGCGTGGTCGAGGTGCCGGACCTCGACGTCCGGGTACTTCTGCTGGAGCCGCAGGACGACCCGCTTAAGGCTGCGGGCGTGCGCCCCCCACCACGCGAAAACGACCCCGCGGTCCTCCTCGGTCGCGTTCTGCTTGGCCTTGAGGATCTCCTCGACGATCCGCTCGGCGACCGGCCGCCAGAACGCCGTGTGCTGGTCGGCACCCATCGCCCCGTCGCCGCTCGCGGTCAGTGACGCGTTCAGCAGGAGCACGCCCTGCGTCAGCATCGCCTGGAACCACTCCGGCGGCTGGACCGTGTCCCGCTCCTTCAGCAGCGCCCGCACGTCGGCGATCGGGGTCTTCTTGGCGATGCCGTACTTCCACATCGCCGCCGCCTTGATGAGACACCGGATGCTGACGACCCGGCCGAACTGGCTGTCCTTCCAGTCGCTGAAGGTGTTGTCGAACATGGCTATGCCGGTGGCGCTTTCCGGCCGCGGGTACGGGTTCTGACCGAAGACCACGACCTTCCACTTGTGCGGCGGGTTCGGCTTGAGCGCCTGGAACGTCAGCTCGCGGACTGGGACCACCTCGTGGCTGCGGTCCTTCCCGATGAACCGTGCGGCGTCCGGCTGCGCCTCGATGACCGGCTTCAGCAGCGGGAGCCAGGCCTCCCCGCCGCCGTGGAAGAGCTCGGTCAGGGCGAGGGGATCGTTCGCATCGGGATGGGGCTGCAGCGGCTCGCCCGGAGCTGGGACGCCGGTCGTTGATCCAGTCATGGCGGAGGCGCTTTCGCTCGTCGTGGCAGAAGGAGAGCAGGGGGCCGCGGAGGGAGCGGGAGCGGCAGTTTCGGGTGCCGGCGCGGGGGCGACGGGCGTGACGGCCGCCGGCGGCACGATGCGCACCCGCCGGTCGACGGGCGCTTTCTCGATCCCCTGAAGCTGGGAGATGATCGTGGACCGCAGCTCGTCGTCGTCCTCGAACCAGTGGTCGTGGAAGAGCGTGTAGCCGGTCCACATCAGATTGGCGCACACCCGGGCCGGCACCTGGCCGGTCTGCGCTCCCATCCCGACCAGCGCCACGGACCGGATACTGCCCGGCTTCTTCCGGTTCTGCCGGTGGACGGCCTGGAAAGCGGCCGCGCAGGCCAGCGCCACGTTCAGGGTGGCGCTCACGTTCTGCGAGGACCGCACCATCGTCGGCGTCGATATCAGGTACCGGGGGACGGTTGCGCCGGACGGGACGCAGACCGCGCTGCCCACCGGCATGGGACCGGCGAACCGGTCGCGGATCGCCCGCTGAACGCGCACCTGGATGCCAGACCCCAGGTACCGCTTGATGACGGCGTCGACCCCGCCGTCCATCCGCCCCCGGGAGTTCGTGGGGGTGACCCAGGCGTCGACGTCCTCGTCGAGGATCGAGCCCTTGCGGATCTCGATGCCGGGGGTGTCGGCGAACGCGGCGCGCCATGCCTCCACTACACGCTCGTTGAGGTCCGTCAGCACCACCCTGAGCGCGGGCAGCACACTGCTCTCGGTCATCGTCCACTCCTGTCGTGCAATAGCGGTTCCAAGACCCCGAATGTATCGCCCACCACTGACAACACAGCCCCGAGAAAGAACCGGTGACCTGCCGTCATGCTGCGCAGTTGTCGTAGGCACCGGCAGCTGGAGCCGCGGCACGTCACTCCCCGCACGGGCGGGGCCCCGCCGCCGGCGCGGTCGCGCGGCCGGGGGCCCCCGTGCGCGGGGCGCGCCCCCTCTCAGCCGACGGTAGGCCGATCGCCGCCCGGGACCAGGCGTGCGTGCCGACCCCGGGGCAGGACAGCAACCACTCGTACAGTCCCAGCCGGTGAGACGCGGTCAGAATGTCCTCGAGCGGCGAGCGGAAGACGGTGCAGTCGTCGAAAGTGCACGAGCAGCACCCAGCAGCGGAGGTCCAGTCGCCAGGGACGACCCATACCGGGTGCCGCCATGCGCTCCGGTCCTGCGTGCTTGCCCTGCTGTGTGAGCCTGGTGCATCGTGAAAGCTGCACGTGAGATGGTCTGGTGTGCGTAGGCGTCGGGCGGCTCGGGCAGGTCCGGGGCGGTAGTCGAGCGACAAGATCATCCGTCAGCGGGTGACTTCCCGGTTCGTCAGCACGAGCAGTGCTCGCACCAGCGCGGTCGCCCACTTCGGGTCGGTGCGGACCTTGCCGAGGACGCGCCAGTTCTTCAGATGGGCGAAGCCGTGCTCGACCGGGGCCCGCACCGCGGCTAGTGCCTTGTTGGACAGCTTCTGACCGCGGGTCAGGGGCCGGTTGCGGGCCGCCTTGTAGCCGCAGATCACCGCCGGGTCGGCGTCAGGAGGACCGTCGTCGAGGCCGATGAACCCCAGGTCGGCGATGGCGCCGAGCCCGGCGGCCGGCAGGCGGGCGGTGATTTTGTCGTGTCGGCAGGCGGTGATCTCGGACGTGCGTCCGGGCCGCACCGCGGAGATCCACACCAGTCGGCCGCGGTCGTCGGTGAGTGCGATCACGAGCAGGCCATGGCATTTGTGCTTGCCCGAGTAGTTCGGCCGGTTGTCCGTCCCGGCGCGACGGCGGGTGCGTATGAGGGAGCCGTCCAGCAGGACCACGCCGCCGCCCTTGCGGGCGATCTTCTTCAACGCGCGGTCCAGGCGGGGGGCGCGGCCGGCCAGCAGGCCGACGACCTCGCGCACCCACCGGCTCACCGTGGTGCGGTGCACTGCCGCCGGCCAGATCGCCGGGCCGCTGGTCACAGCGCAGCACCGCCAGCACGATGCCGGCGATCTTTCCGGCGGGCAGGACCCGCCACCGGGAGCCGATCTTCTTCAGGTGGCCGCGTATCAGGTCGGCGAGATAGTTCAAGGTCGCGCTCGACAGCGGCAGGCGGGCAGTGTAGACAAGGCCGCCAAGGCCCTCGGCGAGACCGTTGTTTTTCTTCACACCAAACTCAACTGCCGCCGGGGCCACATCAGTTACGGCGCACCCCGCGCGGCTACGGACGTGCGCTGAACCGCCCGTCGCCCCGCTTGTGCAACCAGCCGCGGTCGGCGAGCTTGGTCATCTTCGCCCGCAGCGGCTCCGGCTTGCCGCGCACCGAGGCGTCCAGGCCCAGCCGCTCGCCGACCACCCTGACCTGCACCGGGCCGTCGGCCTCCCACACGATCGCCAAAATCGTGCGGTAGTCGCCGGGCAGCGCGCCCTCGTCCTCAGCCTCACTGCGGTGCGGAATCAACAGGACTGTCCGACCCGCCACCCGGGCGGGAGTCGGGGCGACGGCAGCGGCGTTCTGGTCCGCGGCCCGGTCCTGCTCGGCCAGCCGGTTCAAAACCCGCTCGGCGACGATCAATTCCTCCCGCTCGGCCTGGACCTCCTGCAGCTGCTTGGCCAACTCCGCCGCGAGTGTGTCCAGTTCACCCCGGCGAGCCGTGATCCGCTCCAGCTCCCGCATCCCCACGCACTCCCACGGTCTCCCGACGTACCGGTGTGGTGACGGATCGTAAGAGCGGCAGCACGGTCACCGCAGCCGAACCTGACAGCACCCCGGCCGACATGTCAGACGATCTTCACCGTGGACACCGGCCGACGATCAGCGCGAGCATCCCGCCCACCCACACCAGTCCCGCGACCTGCGAACTTCACGATGCACGGGTCTCAATCTCCCGCTACTGCGCATCCGCCAGTTCGCGTCGCCGCAACGACCCCCATGCCCAGCCCCGACCCTGATCCAACCACCCAGCAAGAGCCATCAGAAACGACCTAACGGGCTGAGTCCGGAGTGCGCTGCGGAGCAGCCAGGACCCAGGCGGCGAAGGCCTCGACGCCGTCCACGACTGCCTCGAAGCGCGGGGAGTGGAACAGGTCGAACGCGTGCTGCCCGCCGGGCAGTTCGGCGTAGACCACGGTGCTGTCCGAGGCGCGGCGCAGCCGGTCGACGAAGTTCCGGGCGCCCTCGACGGTCGCCAGCGCGTCCTTGGTGCCGTGGGCGATGAGGAACGGTGGCGCACCGGAGTTGAGGTACCCATACGGTTGGTTCGGGGACGGCGTTGCGTCGGGCTCCTCGCCGAAGAAGTGGCCGTAGTAGCCATAGAGGCAGATCGCCGCGGTGACCGAGGTGTCGGCCGACTCGAATCCGGGCTGGAACACCGGGTCGTTCGGCGTGAGCGCGCACAAGGCCGCCAGGTTGGAGCCGGCGGAGCTGCCCGCCACGAACAGCTTCGACGGGTCGGCGCCGTACTCGGGGGCGTGCTCGCGGACCCAGGCGATGGCCTTCTTGGCGTCGATCTGGTGGCCGGGGAAAGTGGTCTGGGGCCGCAGCCGGTAGTTGGCGCTGATGCATACCCACCCCTGGCCGGCGAGCCGGTAGAGCAGGGGCCGTGCCTCGCGGTTCTTCGCTCCACTGGTGTAGCCGCCGCCGTGGAAGTAGATCAGGACCGGCGCGTTCTGCGGTGTGTCGCGGCGACGGTAGATGTCGAGCAGATTCCGGCGGCCGGCGTCCCCGTAGCTGATGTTGGGGATCCGCTCCACGTCGCGCTGCCGCATCAGGCCCGGCAGCAGCAGGATGCGGGCCCAGGGCCGGTGGCGGCGCAGCGGTGCGTGCACACGATCCCGCCAGTCGGCGCCGAGGCCCTGCTCAAGAGCCCGCCCGACCGCCTGATCCGTCCGCAGGCCCCGCCAGGCGGACACGGCCATCCCGGGGATGGTGGCGAAGGCCACCGCGGCCGTCACCTTGCTGGCCGGTGACTCCAGATCGCCTTGGGCGGCGGCCAATGCCGTGGAGGTCACTACGGCAAACATGCCCAGGAATGGCACCTCGTTGAGGACCATCCCGAACCAGAAACTCAGGGACGCCAGTGGGCGGGGCCGGCGTGGCG
This sequence comes from Streptomyces sp. NPDC039424, assembly GCF_055639495.1. Lineage (NCBI taxonomy): Bacteria > Bacillati > Actinomycetota > Actinomycetes > Kitasatosporales > Streptomycetaceae > Streptomyces > Streptomyces sp. NPDC039424. Next base: position 130,748 of record NZ_JBVKAI010000013.1, on the reverse strand, counting down.
CGACAACGGAGAAGAAAGTGCACCAGGTCAAGAGCGCGGTCGTCGCCACGTATCCCATCGGCATGTCCATGAACGTACCACCGTCAACTCCGAGAAATTTCCTGGGACTTCCCCACTCACCCCCGCCGCCGCAGGTCACTCGTTAGTGAAGATCCAACGAACCCGGTTCAACATCAGCGCACACACGCATTCTCGGCAAGGTCCGCACCGACCCGAACTGGGAGACTGCTCTGGTGAGGGCCCTGCTGGTCCTCCCGTGCGGCGGCTTCCTGACGAGGAGCCGCGGGGGCGAGAGCGGAAACTTCGAAGTCGTCATACCGTTGACCGCATCCTCCGCGGAACCCCGCAGCGGTCGAACGGCCCCTGGGTATCAGGCACACCACCACTGCAGGTGGGGCAGGGGCAGCGCCCACCGTCCAAGGTCGAACCCCTGCAGGAGCAGAACGCCACCTCGTCCGCCTCGCTGGAGATCGCGTGGCCCAGCGCGAGCAGCCGCAGCAGCGGGCCGTCGGCGAACAGCGGGTTCCCCGATCGTGAGTGGGCCGACGCGGCGGCCACAGCAGACGTGCCTGCTTGGCGATTTCCTGCACCAATGGGGGCCTGCCGTACGGCAACCAGATCGGCGCCCACGACGCCGTGCTGCTTGCACAGCCGCCAGTGCTCGTGAATTGGATGGCGGCGCGGATGTTGCCGCAGTCGCCCTTGTGAGCGTTGAAGGAGTAGCGGCCCCGTGCGGAGCACCGTCGGGCATCGCGGATTACCTGCCATTCGGCGAACGGGCGGATGAGCGTAACGTGGTGGGAAGGGAGGCTGGTAAGGGTCCGTGCAAGGTAAGGAGGGCGAGGTTCTCGTCGCGCTTCGGAAGGATGCCTGCGGTCACCAACAGGCCGCGCACGTAAGCGGTGGCGGCCTGTTGCCGCACGGCGCCGGGCGTACGGCCAGCCAGTCAGGTCGTCGCCTCGGTGGACCAGGTCGAAGGCCACGAAGTGCGCCGGCCGCTCCCGCGCCGCCTGAGCGGCAGCCGCCCCGCGCCGGGCAAGCCGCTGTTGCAGCCGCTCGAACGCCAGCCTGTCCCGCTCCCACACCACCAGCTCGCCATCCAGCCCAGTGTCCTCCGGCAGCTGCGCCAGGGCCGCCGCCCGGATCTCGGGGAACGAGGCCGTCATGTCCGTGCCGCGCCGTGAGCGCAGCAGCACCCGCCCGCCCGCGTACACGGCGAGTTGGGCGCGGTAGCCGTCCTTCTCCAGACTGAGCTATGTCTCATGAGACATCTGCGCGCCCCTTTCGTCGGGGTTCGTTCTGCCCATTGTTCGGTGCTTCCGGTGTGCCGGTGGGTGTATTGCTCCGGGGGTGGGGGAGGCCGGTATGCCACGCGGCTGCTGCGTCAGGAACCCAGGCATGTGTACCCGGTTGGGGACGAAGCGCCGGCCTGTGTAGTCCGGGCCCAGCCCGGTCGGGGACGCCGTGGGCCTCAGGTCCTGCGTCGGGCATAAGAGCCGACACGTACCGACCTCAGGATCCGGTAACGGACACATGGCGAGCCAACTCGGCGGCCAGACGTCGCATGACCGTGCGGTTGGCGCGCCGCATCGTGGCCCGGACGACGGGTGCCAGCAGACGGTCGGCGACCGGGGCGCGCACCCAAACGTATGTGAACGCCACGTGGCTCCCGCCGGCCCGCTGCGGTTCGATGGTGTAGGTGCCCTGGGCCAGGCGTCGGCCGGCCGCGCTGATGTTCCGCTCGACGATGCGCCGCGGCGGGTCGGCTTTGACGACCTCGATGGTGACGTCGGTCTTGGTGCCGCCCAGCGCGGCTGTGACCGTGGCGCACGCACCGATGCCGCGGCCAGGGCCGCTGTAGCGCCAGTCGATCAGGTAGTGGTTGGTGAATCGCTCGTGGTGAGCCATGACGTCGAGGAAGTCATAGACCTGCTCAGGCGTCTGCTGTACGTCGATCGACACGGTGACAGACTTCATGTACCAGACGGTACACATGGCATGTACCGATTGGTACGCTCGCGACGTGGTGAATACGGACGGCTCGCATCCCGAGGGCGAGGGCGCGCCAGTCGCGGACGGGGGCCGACGCGCTCACCTGGTGAACGCGGCCGTCGACTACGTCGCGGCACACGGCCTCACGGACCTGAGCCTGCGCGGCCTGGGCACCGCGATCGGCGTCAGCCACCGCATGCTGATCCACTACTTCGGCTCCAAGGAACAGCTGCTCGCCGAGATCGTCCGGACGTCGGAGCAGCGCCAGCGTGATCAGCTGTCCCGGCTCCGCCTGGAATCCGGTCTCTCGCCCGCCGATGCTGCGCGGCTTCTCTGGCAGCAGCTGGCGGACCCCCGACTGGCTGGTCAGGAGCGGCTCTTCTTCGAAGTCTGCGGGCAAGCGCTGCGGGGCCGCCCCGAGGCCGCCCCGGTCCTCGAAGGGCTCGTGAACGACTGGCTGGAGCCGCTCGTGGCCGCCGAGGTCGCCGCAGGGGCGGACCCTGCCGTGGCCCGGAACCGGGCCAGGCTGGGGCTCGCCACTGTTCGCGGTCTGCTGCTAGACCTGCTCGCCACCGGCGACCGCGCCGGCGTCGACGCGGCGATGGGGGAGTTCCTCCGGCTCTACTACGGCTCGAAGTGACGGAGTCACGGATCAGGCCAAACGGCTGGATCATACGACGACCATCGTGCGAACAACAGTCGCCGAGGTAGACGAACGCCTCGACCTGCTTCGCAGGCTTACTGAGACAGATGCGAGGCGTCTGGAGAACCGTCCCACTTCGGCTCCGCGGCCCACCCAGCGGGCAAAGCAGAGCTGTCCATGGCCACTGTCAGCATCAGCTCAGGCAAAGACCACGTCATGCGGTGATGCCTTCCACGCCGACCACCAGCAGCAGGGCGACCAGCGCCCAGCCATACCGTTCGACGCTGACATGGGCTTAGTCGAGGACCAAGCGCCGTGTCCCGTTGTGAGTAGACGCGCTCGTCCAGGGACGGTGTTCAAGTGGTTACGCACAGCTGTCGTCATGTGCTAGTTGTGGGATCTTGGTTGTCAGCACGGGGGAGGAAGTCGGGTGGCGGATTCCGGAGTGCGGCGGGCGTCGCGCGCACAGGACGCGGTGCGGCTGCTCTTCCTGTTGGATCACTGCGGCGCGCCGCGCGGCGATGACCAGGCTGGGCAGGAGCCGCAGGGAGCGGTTGCGGTGATCCGGGGGCAGAAGCGGCTTCAGGCGTTGGATTTTTGGCTGCGGAATCCCGACTATCTGGCTGATGAGCTGCTCAACCAGGTCGAGGCAGGCAACGTCGACGACACTGCGGGGGCGCTAGAGCGAGCTGGTGCCCTTCTGGAGGGAGATGAGCCGGAGATCTCCCGCTATCCGATGCTGCGCTGGCGGTTCGGCGCTTGGGAGGCACTGGACGATGCATTGGGCCTTTTGTACGCGCACGGCCTGATTGACATCGTGGCAGTGGGGGAGCCACCGATGAAGGTGGACCGGTGGGACTACTACCTGCTGCCCGCTGGCCGCGACCTAGCGGGGGAGCTGCGGACCACTGCCTCGGACCTGGTCTGGTAAGACGAACGCGCGGCGGTCGTGCTGGCAGTGGCGGGGCAGAGCAGCGGCAGCCAGCTGAAGGCCCTGCAGTACGCGCAGGCGGAGCACGAGCGCACGGTGTGGAAGGCCAGCATCAGCGGTATCACCGACCGCGTGCGGCAGCGGCTTGCGCAGATCACGGAGCAGAAGGCGGGAGCAGGCCGATGAGCGACTTTGTGGAGACGGTAGCCCGCCGGGCAGGTATCGAGGCAGGGCTGGCAGGAGAGATCCTGGCCCGGCACGGAGTGCGCGAGAGCGGCATCCTGCCCCGTCCGCGACAACTGCTAGTTAAGCGCCTGGCCTTCACCGGTGAAAAGAGCGGCAAATCTACCGGCACGGTGGACTTCTCTTGGGACCTGGGACCCGGCCTGTGGGGCGTGACGGCGGACAACCTGCGAGGCAAGAGCAGCATTCTGGAGATCATCTGGTGGTGCCTGCGCGGCTCGGACGCTCTGCAGGCCGACGTGCCGGAAACCCGGTGGGCCTCGTCCACGACGATCAGGTCCCAAGCCGCCAAACCCGCAGCGTGCGCCCGCTCCAGCGTGCCCAGACCGAGGCTGGCATACGTGGCGTACACGGTCACCTTGTCCAGGCCCCGGGTCCACTCCACCAGCTCGTCCACGTCCGTGGTGTTGGGGAAGGACACCTCCTCACCCCGCAGCGAGGACACCTCGATCATCGGGCCCCGGCGGCCGCCCTCGCGCCACGCGGTCTCCGTCTGGGCGAGCAGGTCCAGCGAGGGCACCAGCACCAGCACACGGCCCGCGTGGAGCTCCTCCGCGCTGCGGACCGCGACCAGGGTCTTTCCGGACCCGGTCGCCATGATCACCTGCGCCCGTAGCCCCCGTTCCGGTACAAGCGTTCGTGCAGGTGGTTCCAAAACGCGAAGCACCGCATCGATGTCTTCTCTTTGATGGGGCCACAGATCCACGTGGGCGAGTCCTTGTCCGTAGGGAGGGAGCTGATGTGGGGACGTCCTAGTTCCGAGTCCTTGCGGCCTCCTCCCGCAGTTCTTGGAGCGGACGTCCGCTGGGAACATGGGTGTGATGCCGGGTTCCCCCGGCACCCGCTGGCCGCTGTCCTCACACGGACGGATGGGCCAAGGAGACTCGTCCCAGCAGGTTCGCGGGAACCGGCGGCGCCGCACCGTTACCCCGGCCGGTCAACGATTTGGCGCAGCAGCCCGCGCACAGGCAACGGCACGCCAGTGTGCGGGCGTGATGACGCGCGCCCAGACGATCTTCCCGCCCGCCGGAGGGGGCAGGGCGTAGCCCCAGTGACTGGCCGGCGCACCCACGATGACCAGTCCGAGCAGGTTGCCGGGTGTATGCGGGGCGAGATGGGTTGCCCGCCCCTGGGGGGACTGGATTCATCCTCGGTCGGCGAAGTCGCGGATGGTCGCGGTATCCGGCTGGACGGTCCAGGTCCCGCTGCCTGGCGGGGTCTCCTTCGAGCGGGTCTTGAGGTTTTCGACGTGCAAGGTCAGTGGCCATTGCGTCGTGTACTGCGACCAGCGCACGCCGCCGAGGTCGATGCCGGCCAGGTCGGCGGTGCGTAGGTCGGCTGTGGTGAAGTCGTTCAGGAACGTGCGCACAGAGGCCTTGTCGAGGGTGGGTGTCTTCTGGCGGAGGGCCGCGCCGATGGCTCGGCAGACTTCGTTGGTACGGATGACGACGATGACGCGGGCGTGGGCCTGGGGAGTGGATTGGGCGTGGGCGCGGTCACGCCCACGGGTGAGCTTGCGGCTGAGGTCGTGGGCGCGGCCGAGAACGCGGGTGAGGTCCTGGGCGCGCTCGCGGGCGCGATCGTAGTTGAGGTCCCGGTCGTGAGTAATGTCGAGAAGGTCGGCGAGGTTGCGGGCGAGGTCTCGGGAGTCGCTCGGGCGGACGTGGGCGCGGTTGAGGCTGCGGGTGAGGTCGCCGGTGAGGTCGCGGGCGCGGCCGAGCTCGCCGGCACGGTCGAGATCACCGTCAAGGGCGTGGACGAGGTCGCGAGCGAGTTCGAGGAGGGTGCCGAGAGTGCGCAGGGGGTTGGGCTCGCGGGAGAGAGAGTAGTAGCGGTGGCGGGCGAGCGCCTGGATGGCTGCCTTGATGTCAGGGCGGTTGCGCAGGGCCATCCGTTCCGCCGGGCTGACTGAGTGAAGGAATTCCTCAGTGCTGCCTTGATTGTTCATCAGGCCATGGCCGTTGTCCAAGCTCATCGGTGGCCGTTGAGGTGTTTTGGGCAGGATGGTGGCGAGGCCTGCTTCGGTGTCGAGGATGCTGTCGAGGTCGTCGACGGCCGTGTCATGGCGGGAGAGGAGCAGGATCTCGCGCAGGCCGGCTTCGACGTCGAGAGCCCCGTCGAGCACGTTGGTCAGAATGTCGTCGTGCTGCTCGAGCCACTGCGCCACGCCCTGAGTTTGGGGGTCGTGGTCCGGGTGGTGGTTCACTGTTCCTCCTCCCGTGCCTTGAGGTAGGCGGCTGCGGTGCGGCGGGCTTTTTTAAGGTTGGCGCGTACGGTCTCGGAGGTCAGGGCGAGGTGGTCGGCGATGTCGGTGGGGGTGAAGCCGGCCAGGGTCCACGCCAGGACCTGACGCTGCCTCGGCGGAAGGCTGCGCAGCAGCGGCAGTACATCGTGATTCGTCTCCCACTCGGCGATGGCGTCCGGGCGCGCCAGCAGCGCCGTCGGCTCCGGCACCTCATCGACCGGCTCCTCCGCAGCGGATGCGATCTTGCGGACCAGCGCGCGGGAGGCCACCGTGTACACCCATGCCCGCGGTACGCGCAGGTCGCGCCAGCGCTGGTAGGCGGCGGTCATAGTGTCCTGGGCGATGTCTGCAGCCAGCTGCACGGCTGCGCCCTGATTGATGAGGAAGCCCACCAGCGGGCGGATGGTTTCCCGGTAGAAGGCAGAGAACTCCTCGTCCGCCTGCTGCCGTAACTGATGCCGTTGTTCGAGCGGGCTGGGGCCCGCGGATGCGGTCGCGGGGGAGTCGGGGCTGTCCGCTGGCTGGCGGTCGCTCATGCTGCCGGGTCCTCCTCCCGTACCGGAGCAAGGTTGATCTTCACCCGCAGGCGGTAGCCGTTGCCGCGCTGGTCGTCCAGCTCCAGTCGACCACCAGCGGTTACCGACTCGGCGACACCGAGAAGGTACTGATGCCGGTCCTGTTCTCGACGAGCCCGCCAGTGCAGGCGTAGCCAGAGTCCCAGCAGTGCACATGCCTTGCCGGTGATGACCGACCCGATGGTGATCACGGCCGTTGTTGTATCCATCAACGTCCCCTCCTCTTCCGCAAGCGACTACGGCAGCCTGCTGGAATGAAGAGGCTGCACGGACCTTGATCGTGAACTGCTGTCTTGCAAGTCGTGCAGAGCGTGGTTGTGGTTCAGGAAAAGCAGCGGCCTCGTACGCCAAAGACAGCGCTTCGACAGGGGTTCAGGAGGCATTGCGACCTGGCGCACGGAAGTTACTGACTTCGGCTCGTCGGGGTGAATCTTTGCGAAGCCCCTGATGGGTGTGGGTGGGTGGCTGTATCCGTGCGGTGTGAGATATGCGGATGGGGGCGGGCTGACCCCTGCGGGACGTCGGCGCCGGGAGTCGGTGCGGATGCAGGCGGCCGAGTGGTTCGAGCAGGAGATCAAGCCGTCGGAGGTCGCTCGGCGGCTACGGGTGAGCGTGAAGTCGGCCTACCCCTGGCACCAGTTGTGGCGGGACGGTGGTCGTGAGGCTCTGACTTCCCGCGGCCCGAGCGGATCCCGTTGCCGGCTGTCCCCGCGCTGTCTGGAGAAACTGGCCGCGTACCTCGATGAGGGCCCGGCCGCCCACGGCTGGGTGGAAGACCAGGTGTGGACCGCATCGAGGGTGGCCACGCTGATCGGCAGGAAGTTCCACGTCTCCTACAGCGTCTCCGGCGCCACGCGGCTGATGCACCGGCTCGGCTTCAGCCCGCAGGTCCCCGCACGCCAGGTCGCCGAACGCGACGAGCAGGCCGTGACCGCGTGGAAGGAGGCGACCTGGGCGGAGGTAAAAGAGCCCGGGCGGCCTGCGGGGGCTACATCTGCTTCGAGGACGAAGCAGGGTTCACCCGCAAGCCGCCCCGGGGACGAACCTGGGGCCGGCGCGGCCGCACCCCGGTCGTGACCGTCAGCGGGCGCCGCTCGGGACGCTTGTCGGTGGCCGGGCTGATCGCGATACGGCCGGGCTCACGCACCCGGCTGTGCCACCGGCTGCGCACCCACCGAGCGGGCAAAGGCGCACGCCGCAGCATGGGCGAGCGGGACTTCATCGCACTCGTCGACGTCGTCCACCAACTCGTCAAGGCACCGATCGTGCTGGTCTGGGACCGTCTGAACACTCACATCTCCCACGCCATGCGTGCGCTGACCGCCGAGCGCGAGTGGCTGACGGTGTTCCTGCTGCCCGCCTACTCGCCCGATCTCAATCCCGTCGAGTGGGTCTGGGCACACGTCAAGCGCAGCCTGGCCAACCTTGCCGTCGTCGCCCTGGACCGGCTCGAAGCCCTCGTGCGCAACCGGCTCAAGCGCCTTCAGTACCGACCCGACACCCTCGACGGTTTCATAGCCGGCACCGGCCTGACCCTCGACGAACCCACGTCACCTTTAACTGGCTCTAACAAAAGCCGTTGATCATGTGACTGTCGGCTTGTCCGCTCGTTAATGTGGTCGTGGGGAAGAGACAGTCGCGGCCTTGGCTCGTGTCGGATGAACTGTGGTCGCTGATCGAGCCGTTGCTGCCGGAACCGGCTCCGAAGCTGGTCGATGGTCGGCCACGGGTGCCGGACCGGCAGGCCCTGTGCGGGATCCTGTTCGTGCTGCACACCGGCATCCAGTGGGAGTACCTGCCGCAGGAGCTGGGCTTCGGCTCGGGCATGCCCTGCTGGCGGCGCCTGGCCGCGTGGAACGAGGCTGGCGTGTGGGACAAGCTGCATCTGGTGCTGCTGAAGCGGTTGCGGTCGGCGAAGAAGCTGGACTGGTCGCGGGCGGTGATCGACTCCTCCCACGTCCGGGCGGCCCGGCGGGGCCCAAAAGCGGACCCAGCCCGGTCGACCGCGCTCGGCCGGGCAGCAAGCACCACATCCTCACCGACGGACAGGGCATCCCGCTCGCGGTGTCGCTGACCGGCGGCAACCGCAACGACGTCACCCAACTGCTGCCGCTGCTGGACAAGGTTCCGGCCGTGGCCGGTGTCGTCGGCCGGCCACGGCGGCGCCCTGACGTGTTGTTCGCAGACCGCGGCTACGACCACGACAAGTACCGCCGCCTGCTCTGGGCCCGCGGAATCCGCCCCGTCATCGCCGAACGAGGACAACCACACGGCACGGGCCTGGGCACCTTCCGCTGGGTCGTTGAGACGACATCCACGAGGCGTTCCTCGGCCTCGCCACCTGCCTCATCACCCACCGCCACGTCCAACGCCTTTGTTAGGACCACTAAGAGCCGAAGTCAGTAATCACTGCCGGGTCAGCGAGTCCAGGAGTTCACAGCCATGCAGCCAGGGGCCCAGGCCGCTGGCGGAGTTGAGGTGTCCGCAAGCGCCCGCCAGGTGCCATCGCGCCTCCCACCGCGCCGCGAAGTCGACAGCCGCTTCGGGGGTGCAGTACGGGTCGTTGGTGCTGCCCACCACCAGGGCCGGGCATGGCAACGGTTGTGCGGACACCTCGATGAACGTCGCGGCGGCCTGGCGGGGGAATGCCGGCCCGTGCGGGTTGGGCGGTGCGACCAGCAATGCACCGCCTACCGGGCTCGACGGGTTCTTGTTCAACCAGGTGGACGCCGCCCAGCAGCCCAGGCTGTGGGACACCAGCACAACGAGGCTGTCCTGCCGGGAAGCCCCCTCGTACGCCGACTGGACAGCGTTGACCCAGTCATCCAGATCGGGGTCGGACCAGCAGGCAGGGGAGATCCTCACTGCTGAGGTGCCCCACTGCCGTTGCCACAAGGTCTGCCAGTGCTGCCCGTCCGAGCCGTCGATAACGGGGATGATGACGTACGCGACCACTGCCTGCCACCGTTTCATTCGTCGGCCCTTACCAACCTGGGGGCATCTGGCACAGATTCTGCTGGAAGCAACGGAACGATGGTGTCGGCGCAAGTGATCTCAAAGAAGATGGTGCGGACAACGATGGAATCACTCGACCAGATCGACCGGGACATCCTCACCTTGCTCCAGGGCGATGGTCGGTTGACCGGCGCCGAGGTGGGGCGCCGCGTTGGGCTCTCGCAGCCCGCGGCCAGCGCGCGCATCCAACGGCTGGAGAAGAGCGGCGTCATCACCGGCTACCGGGCCGTTGTCAACCCTGCGGCACTTGGTCTGAACATTCACGCAGTCATCCGGCTGCGCACCACGCATGCGCAGCTCTCTCGCGCCCTGGACTTCGCATCCCGGACACCTGAGGTCGCCTCCACCCTGAGGATCACCGGGGAAGACTGCCTCATCCTCGACGTCCACTGCCCGCAGGCGGGACGGCTCGAAGAAGTTGTTGACGCTCTCGCGCGCTACGGTCCTGTCACCACATCACTGGTACTCCGTGCCTACCCGCCGAAGCCACTGACCGACGCCACGTCAACAACGTCATGACCCGCAACACCTAGGGCGCACGGGAAACACGGGCTGGCTGGAAGGCGTCCATGGCTCCGGCACCCTTGCCAGGGAGGCGATGCCCGCGGTCAGCAGGGCGAAACCGAGGCTCGCGATCAGGCGGGGGCTGGCGGTGTCGGACCGCTTCCCCACCAGATGAATGAGTCCAAGGGCTCGTGGCCATGGGCCGCCGGCGAGTGGTGGCACATGTCGCTGCCCTCGCTCGCCCGGTGCCTGTAAGGCGTGCCCGTCGTCCTGGCGGTCGAAGGAGGCCAGGTGAGGCGTGTGGAGCAACTCGGCGGACGCCCGGGTCGGGGCCCCAACTGGGAATAGCCTTGAGTCTCCAGTGACTGGAGACAGCAGAGTTGGGGACATGGACGTTACGACCCTCTACTCGATCGGGGAGCTTTCCCGGCGGAGCGGCTTGCCCGTGAGGACCATCCGGTTCTATTCCGATTCGGGGGTGGTAGCGCCAACCACCCGAAGTCCCGCCGGTTATCGGCTCTACGACCTCGACGCTTTGCTTCGTCTGGAGCTCCTCCGCACACTGCGCGAGCTGGGCATGGACCTGGCCACCATTCAACGGGTACTGGACCGCGAGCTCTCGGTGGCGGAAGTCGCTGCGGCGCACGCTGACGCCGTGGACGTCCAGATCCGTGTGCTGCACTTGCGTCGGAGCGTTCTGCGAGTCGTGGCCGGACGGGGGTCCGATCCCGAGGAGACCAAGCTTATGCACAGGCTCACGCAGCTGTCCGGTGAAGAACGCCGACGTTTGATCGACGATTTCATCGATGGCACCTTCGGAATAGTGGATGCCGACCCAGCCGCGGCGGCCATGGTTCGCGCTGCCACTCCCGACCTCCCTGATGATCCGTCCAGCGAGCAGGTCGCCGCGTGGGTGGAACTCGCCGAGCTTGTCAGCGACGAGGACTTCCGGGCCCGGATGCGCCGGACGGGCATGTTCCAGGCCGCCGGGCGCATGCTCGACATCGAGAGCGAGGCCGGCGAGGAACTGATGAAGTTCACTCGTCAGAAGGTGACCGAGGCCATGGAGTCGGGCATCGACCCGCTCAGCAACAGGGCCGCACCCGTCATCAGCGACCTTGTACACCGCTTCGCCGAGGTGTTCGCGCGCACTCCTGACGCGGAATTCCGGGACTGGATGGCCCAGCAGTTCGAAGAGGCGCACGATCCCAAGGTGGACCGGTACTGGCGGCTGGTTTGGATCGTCAACGGCTGGCAGGTAGTACCGAGCCTGATCCCGGTGTACCCCTGGCTCATCCAGGCCCTGCGAAATGACCACGACGCATAGTCACTACCAGAACACGTGGTGGGCCGCTCGTACCACATCCGCTAGGTTCACCGCATGGAACCCTCATCGCTTCTCGGTCACCTGCGCAGCGAGCTGGACGCCTTCCGGGACTGTCTCGACGGCGACCTGACCGCCCCTGTCGTGCACTGCGGTGATTGGACGCTGCTGGAACTCGCAGGGCACTTGGGCGGTTCGAACCTCTGGGCGGCGGTCGCCGTCAATGAGAAGCGCGGCGACTACGAACCTCCGGCCGCACCGGGTGAGCGCGCCGCCCTGGTGCGGTGGTTCGACGAGACGTCGCGGAGCCTGTACGAGGTGCTCGACACCGATCCGGCCACTCCCGCGTGGACGTTCCACCCGCCGCATAACGTCGGCTTCTGGCAGCGGCGCCGGTGCCTGGAGGCGCTCGTTCACCGCTGGGACGCCGAGCTCGCGGTGGGCAGCCCGCGACCGCTCGACGCGGAACTCGCCGGCGAAGGGGTGGCCGAGGTCTTCGACACGATGGCGCCGAGGCAGATTGCCCGCGGACGCGCCCGGTCACCCGAGGTCGCTCTGCGTCTGACCGCCACGGACACCGGCGCCGTCTGGGACTACGGCCCTGGTGCGCCTGTGGCCGAACTCGCCGCGTCGGCCGAAGCGTTGCTGCTCATGCTGTGGGGCCGGGCGCCCCTCGACAGCGGGGCGTTCGTCTGGAGCGGGGACGGGGAGGCGGGGCGGCGGATCCTGCGGGGGCCGTTGACCGCCTGATGCGTGGCCTGGCCGCGGGGGCGGAAGGGGCGCGGCGTGACCCGCCGCGTACCTGACGGTCGAGCGGCGCGGCGGTGGCAGCGCTGCCTCACTTCGGAACGGTCGCGCCGCCGTCGAAGCCGTCGCGGTTACGGGCGATCTCCGCTTGATGGTCCTGGACCCAGCGCACCATGTGCGTGACGGTGTCGCCGAGCGATCGGCCCAGCGGGGTCAGTGCGTACTCGACCCGAGGCGGTACCTCGGCGTAAGCCGTGCGCGTGACGAGGCCGTCGCGGGTGAGTGAGCGGAGTGTCTGGCTCAGCATGCGCTGGGAGATGCCGGCGATCCGCTCGTGCAGGGCCGTGAAGCGCAGCGGTTCGTCCGCGAGCGTGGTGATGACCAGGATGGTCCACTTGTCGCCGACCCGGGCGAGCACGTCACGTACGAGTTCGATGGTCGTCGCGCACTCCGGCGTGACCCCGTCAGCCACCAGCTGGGAACGCAGCGCAGAGCTCATCCGTCTGTTCCCTCTATGTGCGTAGCTGACATGAAAGTGCGTGAGCGCGGGCCCTTGAACGCGGCGGCCGCGCCCACGTTACATACAGATCATCCATGGGCGTCTGCCCCCCCGATCCACCGCGATGCCACAGGAGAGAAACCATGGCCTGCAAGGATGCCGTTGCACACGACACGTTCACGATTGAATTCCATCTGGCCGCACCCCCCGGCACGGTCTTCGATGCCTTCGCCGACACGCCGAGGCGACGCCGGTGGTTCAAGCTGCCGGGCCGGCAGTTGTCGTACGACCACGACTTCACGGTGCACGGAGGCGAGTCCGCGACGAGCGTCTTCACTGTGCCGGACGCTGCGCCGGAGCAGCTCGCGTACGTGTCCCGGTATCTCGACATCGTGCCGGGATCGAGGATCGTCTACGCATACACCTCTCGCGTGGACGGCGTCCCGCGCTGGAGCTCGCTGGTGACCGTCGAACTGGAGCCGGAAACCGACGGCACCCACCTGCGATGGACCGAGCAGGCGGCCTTCCTGACCCGGTCCGCCGAACCCGAGCACGACCTTCCCCATCTGCGCGGTGCCACCCGCCTGCGGCTGAACGGTCTCGCGGCAGCGTTGTGACCGCCGTGCGACCGCGTGGCGGTGCCTGGATCACGTTCGGCCTGCAGCTGTCGCCGGTCTACAGGAGGACGACGCACCCTCGCCGCTCCAGTTCGGTCAGCAGCGACGGGGAGGGCTCGCAGGTGTTCCAGCGCAGGTCCAGCTTCTCCAGCGCGGGCATGTCGGCGACCCAGTCAGGCAGTCGCGTGATGCGGTTGCCGCGCAGGTCGAGCTGGCGCAGTCGGGGCAGTTCGGCCAGCGAGTGAGGCAGTTCGGCCAGAGCGTTCTCCCGCAGCTCCAGGCAACGCAGTTCATGGAGCTCGGCCATGGACGCCGGGAGGCAACGGATCGCGTTGCCCTGGAGCCAGATCTCGCGCAGGCGGCGGAGCCGGCCGATGCTGTCTGGCAGCGTCGTCAGCTGGTTGTGCTGCGCCCGGAGCTCGATCAGGCCGGTCATCCGGCCGACGGCCGCGGGCAGGGCGGTGAGCTTGTTTTCGCCGACGTTGAGGTACCGCAGCCTCGTCAGGTTTCCCAGGGCGTCGGGGATTTCGGTCAGGGCGTTGTCGTGCAGGTAGAGGAAGCCGGTGAGGTCGGCCAGGTCGCCGAGCTCGTCGGGCACCGAGGCGAGATGGTTGTGGCCGAGGTCCAGGGTGGTCAGTCGGTGCAGCCGTCCGATCTCGGGTGGGAGGTGTGTGAGCCCGTTGTCCGCGAGGATCAGTATCTCGAGCTCGGTGCGCTGCCAGATCGACTCGGGCACCTTTCCCAGTTGTTGACGCCATAGGTTCAGCACGTGCGGCACGGCGCGGTCCCTTCCTTGGTGTGCCGACAGGTCAGGCGAAGAATCGCAGCAGATGCCCTGCGACCGCTTCCGGCTGTTCTTCCGGGATGTAGTGGCCGCTACCCGGCACCTTGAGTACCGTCACGTCCGTGCCCTTCCTCTCCAGCACCGCGCTCAGCAGCCGGTAGCCGCCTTCGCCGCCGCCGAGCGCCAGCAGCGGTGCGGCCACCGGGGCATACGTTTTCTCGTCCTCGATGTCCTGGCCGAACGCCCGGTACCAGGCGCCTGCCGCACGGACGGCGTCATCAGTGGAGTAGGCGTACGCGTAGACGTCCCGGTCGTGGTCACTGATGGCTCCGGGCTGCTCGGCGAGGTAGTCGATCATCCAGTCGACCAGAGGGCGGGCGCGGCCGGCGAGCAGGCGTTCCGGCAGGCCCGGAACCTGGTTGAAGGCGAACCACCACAGGTACCGGCCGGGCGCCGGTTGATGTCTCCAGCAACCTGCTGACGCCCCGGCACGGGCAGCAGTGTGTGCGCGTTGAACCGCTCGTCGGGATGGGCGATGTCCAGCAGGGCGATCCGCCGCGTGCTCGCGGGGTGGTTGGCCGCGAAGGCGTGAGCGACCATCCCGCCGATGTCGTGACCGGCGATGTTCACCCTGTCGTGGCCCAGGTGGCGCACCAGCTCGTGGATGTCGCGAGCCATGGTCTTCTTGTCGTAACCGCTGTCGGGCTTGTCCGAGCCGCCCATGCCGCGCAGGTACACGGCAATGACGCGGTGGTGCTCCGCCAGCGCCGGCATGACCTTGTGGAACAGCCACCAGGTCTGCGGCCACCCGCCCAGCAGGACGAGCGGTTCGCCCCGGCCCCCGTCACGTAGTGGAGGCGGACCCCGTTCACCTCCGCATGGCGGCTGACGAACCCGCCCTCCAGCGATCGCGCCAGCTCCGCGTCGGACACCGCCCCGTACATACGACTCCCCTTCGTAAACGTACGAACGTACGGGATTTCCGTACGTCAGCCGCCCGCTTCCCCGGGCTCCTCGCCGTCGTGCTCCACAGTGCCGACGAGTGCCCGGGACCGGCGGACGGCCCCTGACCTACCGGCGAGGAGTCACGCCTGCTCCGGCACGGTGGCCCGCGCCCCGGAAGCCGCCAACAGGCCCAGCGACTCGCCCAGTTGCTGACGGGCCTCGCCGACCGTGCTCCGGTCCACCGGGATCTTCGCGCAGGCCGACTCCACGATGTCGGCGCCGGTGTAGCCCAGCACTGCCCGGAGCGTGGCCTCAGCGCCCTCGCCGCGGCCCGGGGCGGCCGCGTTGATCCAGGCGGTCGGCTTGTCGCAGATCTCGGTTCCGCCGACCGTCCAGTCGAGCAGGTTCTTGAACGAGCCCGGCAGTGTGCCTGCGTACTCCGGCGTGCAGATCAGGATCCCGGCCGCCCCGCCGATCGCCGCGCGCAGCGCGGCCACGGGAGCGGGTAGAGGGTCGGTGTCGGCATCGGGGTTGAAGTACGGAAGCTCCGCCAGGCCGTCGTAGACAACGGCGTGAACGTTCACTGACGGCGCCACGGCCTCCGCGGTGCGCACGACCGCCTCGTTGTTGGAGTCGGCTCGCAGGCTCCCCGACAGCAAAAGAATCAACGGCACGGCAGACATGTGCTCAACCTACTTCCTGCTTCCCCGGGTCGTGACCGGGTGCTGATGAACGCTCTTGAGAAAACATACGGTCGACTGTACGTTCTTTTTCCATGACGTATCCCGTCTTCACCGAGTCGACCGACCCGTTCTGCCTGAACCAGGCGGATGCCGTGGCAATGCTGACCGGGGCCCCGTGGGGCAGGTACGCCGTCATCGGCGACAGCCTCTCCGCGGGGACCGGCGATCCCACCCCCGGCTACCGGCACCAGGGATGGCCGGACCGTGTCGCCGATGTCCTGCGGTCTCTCCGGCCGGATCTGGAGTACCTCAATGTCGCCGAGACCGGTGCGACAACCGCCCGGACGCTCGAGAACCAGGCGGCCCGCGCGGTCGAGTTCTCCCCGGACCTGCTCCACCTGCCGTGCGGGGCCAACGACATCGCGCGGCTCAAGCCGGACTTCGCAGAGATAGAGCGAACGCTCCGTCGGATGTACGACGTGGCGAAGGGGACCGGCGCCCTCCTGGCCACCTTCACGCTCGGCAGGGCGTACGCACTCCCGGTCTTCCCCGACTGGCCGGAGCGGATCGCCGCGGTCAACGAGATCGTGCGCGGTCTGGCCGCCGAACACGAAGCCATCGTGGTGGACATGTGGGATCACCCTGTCAACGACCGCCGGAACCTGCTCAGCGAGGACGGTCTCCACTTCTCCACCTCGGGGCAGGCCGTGATGGCGGCCGAGGTGGTCAAGAAGCTGGCCGATTTCCTGGGGGAACACCGCATCGGTCCCCCTTCCGCCTCTGCCGAACAACCGACCCTGACGAGCAAAGAGGTCTCTTATCGTGGCAAGTAGTCAGCAGGCAGCTACCCAGCCCTTAGTGGCAGCGAAAGCTGACGCTGTTCCGTGGATGACGATGACGGTCGTCCTGGCCGCCCTGTTCATGGCGGTCCTCGACTCGTTCATCGTCGTGGTCGCCGACCCCTCGATCGTGGCGGACCTGCACGCCTCCGACAGCGATGTCCAGTGGGTTCTGGCGGGCTATCAGCTCAGTTACGCGGTATTCATCATCACCGCGACTCGCCTGGCCGACCTGGTGGGCCGCAAGCGGATCTTCCTTCTCGGGGTGGCTCTGTTCACGCTGGCGTCAGTCGCCTGCGCGCTGTCGCCGAACGCGGGCAGCCTGATAGTCGCACGTGTCGTCCAGGGCCTGGGGGCCGCCCTGATGGTCCCCCAGGTGTTCGCGTTCGTCACGGTGCTGGTGCCGGCGGCGAGGCGGCACAGCGTGTACGGCGTGGTCGGCATCGTCATGGGCATGGCCACCATCGGCGGACAGGTCATCGGCGGACTGCTGATCGGCGCCGACCTGTTCGACTCCGGCTGGCGCATGGTGTTCTGGGTGAACGTGCCGATCGGAATCGCCCTGATCCTGCTCGCCGTGCGCCACGTGCCGCGGACCGCCTCAGCCTCCACCCGCAAGCTGGACATGCCCGGCGTCCTGGTCCTCAGCGCGGCCCTCTTCCTCCTGGCGCTCCCGCTGATCCAGGGGCAGGAGGCAGGCTGGCCAGGATGGGTCTGGGCCTGCTTCGCCGGCAGCGCGGTCGCGTTCGGCCTGTTCGTCTCGATCGAGCGGCGCCTGGAACGGCGGGGCGGCGATCCGCTGGTACCGCTGACGCTGTTCCACCAGCGCTCGCTCTCGATCGGGCTCGTCCTCGTCCTCGCTCTGTACGCGCTGATCTACTCGTACTACCTGGCCCTGTCGGTGACGATGCAGCAGGGCCTCGGCATGTCGGCGCTCGGCGCTGGCCTGGTCCAGGCGCCGGCGGCCACCGCGTTCTTCGTGTTCAGCATGGTGGCGAGCCGGATCATCCCGAAGTACGGGCGACGCGTCCTCGAGGTCGGGGCGATCATACTGGCGTCCGGGTATCTGGCCACCGGCCTCCTGCTGGTGTCCGGCCCCCGGATCACACCGCTGCTCGTGATCCCCACCCTCGTTCTCCAGAGCGTCGGTGGCGGACTGGTCATCACACCGGCCCTCAACACGGTGCTGAGCCGCGTCAAGCCCGAGTCGGCCGGTGTCGCGTCAGGGGTCCTGTCCACGGCCCAGCAGGTCGGCGGAGCGCTGGGCGTCGCTGTCGTCGGAGCGGTCTTCTTCAGTTCCTTCCATCCAGCGGCAGTCGGCAGGGTCGCCGCGGCCGGACACGCCTTTGCCCTCGCATCCTTCGGGGTGTTGGTCTTCGCCGTCATCGCGGGCTTCGCCGTCTTCCTCCTGCCGAAACGGCCGCCGACCGAGTCGTGAGTACGAGAACCCAGCGCAAGTGTCGTCCGGGCAGGCCGCCTGCCCGGACGACACCCGGCCACTCCTCCTGAACCCGGCTCGCCGACGCGCTACTCGGGGGCCGCCAGCAGGCCCTCGACAATGCGCCGGACCTTGCTCACCGCGCTGTCGTCCCCGAGCCGCAGAGCCATGTTGGCGGCGCACAGCACCGCATCGATCTGGAAGACGGCGAGTTCGACGTCCAGGTCCGCGATCTCACCGTGGTCGATGGCATGCCGCAGTTCGCCAGAGATGACATCGAGCCACTCCTGCTGGTCGCGGAAGAGCGCGTCATGGACGGGCCCGGACCTGCCGTCGTACTCCGCGAGGTTCGCGGCCCGGAAGCATCCACCCTCGAACAATGGGGTCGTGGCGTAGACGACCCACGCGTCGAGCAGCGCGCGCAGCCGTGCGACGCCGTGCGGCGCGGACCTGGCCGGCCGGATGACGTTGTCGATGAACATCTCGCGAGCGAAGTCGATGGCCGCCAGCTGCAGCGCCTCCTTCGTCTTGAAGAGCGTCTGGATGCCCGCCTTGCTGTGCCCTGTGTCCGCGGCCAGACGGCCAAAACTGACCCCTTCGAGACCGTCGAGCGAGGCGATGTCGACCGCCCGCCTCAACACGGCCTTCCGGGTCCGGGCACCGCGCAGGAGCCGTTTGTCGGTGACATCAGCCATGGCACTACCCATACGGTCGATCGTATCTCAGGCAGCGGGCGACTTCACGCTCACCCGTAGCCGCCGAGCGACCTCCGACGGCTTGATCTCCTGCTCGAACCACTCGGCCGCCTGCATCCGCACCGACTCCCGGCGCCGACGTCCCGCAGGGGTCAGCCCGCCCCCATCCGCATATCTCACACCGCACGGATACAGCCACCCACCCACACCCATCAGGGGCTTCGCAAAGATTCACCCCGACGAGCCGAAGTCAGTAACGCGGAAACAGCAGATCACCAGGTAGTCGGTAGTGGCTGGGTCTTCCCGAGTGCTGGCACGCCATCCGTGCCTGCCTCGTAAACCCGGTAACAGATGGCTTCGCCACTCCGCCGGCGCCTCCCGCCGTCGGCCGACGGAACCTTCCACCAGGAAGGGCGTGAGTGTGCCGTCCGAATCAAGTCCGTACGGCCACAACCTTCCAGTCCACCAGAAAGGCAAGCCTGCGGCGTCGATGGTGCCGGGGCCAGCGGCCTGCCGGTAGGCGGTTTCGGCCCCCTCACGGACCCCAGCCTCGTCCCGCATGCGGGCCAGCCGCCTCACTCAGGACGTAGGGGACGGCGTCGGCGGGCGGCCGAGCCAATGGCACTGTCACGTTGGCTGACCGGTGGGATGATCTTCTGGTTGATCGTGCTGGAGGGGCTGTCTGTGGGGTCCGTGTCGCTGTCGTACAAGGGGCACCGGTACCCGGTCGAGGTCATCTCCCACTGTGTGTGGCTGTACTTCCGCTTCCCGCTGTCATTGCGCGAGGTCGAGGAGTTGATGTTCGAGCGCGGGATCGTCGTCTCCTGGGAGACGGTCCGTCGCTGGTGCGCCAAGTTCGGGCAGGCTTACGCCAACGCGCTGCGCCGCCGGCAGCCTCGGCCTGGGGACAAATGGCACCTGGACGAGGTCTTCATCAAGATCAACGGGCGGTTGCAACACCTGTGGCGGGCCGTCGACCAAAACGGCAACGTCCTGGACATCCTGGTGCAGAACCGCCGGGACAAGGCCGCGGCCAAGCGCTTCTTCCGCCGCCTGATGAAGAGGACGGGGGCGGTGCCGCGGGTGATCGTCACCGACAAGCTCCGCTCCTACGGCGCGGCCCACCGCGAGGTCATGCCCTCCGTCGAGCACCGCTCACACAAAGGCCTGAACAACCGGGCGGAAAACAGCCACCAGCCCACCAGACAGCGCGAACGGGCGATGAAAGGCTTCCGCTCCACGGGCGGGGCCCAGCGGTTCCTGGCCGCGTTCAGCGGTATCTCGCCCCACTTCCGGCCCCGCCGCCATCTGATGCCCGCACACGACTACCGAGCCGAGATGACCGTCCGCTTCGCCATCTGGCGAGCACATCACCGGAGTCGCCGACCTCGCCACCGCGGCCTGAGCACAGGCCCGGCTCCCAAGCCCACCCTGCCCCCACGCGCCGTCAGGCAGTCACACACCCAACAACGTGACAACGCCAGCGCAGCAGTTCGTGGATGACCTGGTCGGTCCCGTCGTCCCGCCAGGCAGCGAAGTAGTAGTACGTCGCACTCTTCGGCGGCAGATCGTGCGGGAGATAGACCCACTGACAGCCGGTCCGCCCCTGGTAGAGGATCGCGTTCACGATCTCCCGCATCACGTAGGCGCCCTGGTAACCACTGACCGAGCGGTGCCGGTCCTTCCAGGCGGTGATCACCTGCTCGATCAACGACCACTGCTCGTCCGATAAGTCGCTCGGGTACGGCTTGCGTTCACTCACCCCACCACCCCAACAGACCACCAGCTGAGTACCAGCAGATTCCGCCGGCACCCACACCATCAGGCGACGATAGAACCCCTCAAGAGTCACGAACCGTCCTCTAAGGGCGGCTCGGTCAGCGCGCCGGAGCCTGCTGGCCGGTGCGGTCCTTCAGGTCTCGCTCGTGCAGCAGTCGTGCGGTCTGTTCGGACACCGGTGCGGCCAGCAGCGCGGTGACCAGGTCGACCAGCCGGCTGGTGAACAACCGGTCGTCCCTGCGAGGGCGGGCGGCGGCACGGGTGGCGAGTTCGGCGTGGCAGAAGCGCATGGCAGTGAAGCGGGTGTGGAGCACCGCGGTCGACTCGGGAGTCAGCAGAGGGTCCAGCAGGCGCCGCCACGCGTAGATGCTTGAGCTCTCGTTCGGCACGATGAGCTCGACCAGAGGTTCGGGCCGGTTGAGCAGTTCGGCCACGATCTGCAGGAACTCGCGTCCGCCGTCGGGGTCCGCGAGTTTCGCGGCGGCCGGCAGCACCAGGGCGGCGGCCAGCGAGCGAAGGTCGGCGGCCCCGCTGTCCTCGTACTGCTGCAGCAGCACCTCCCGGCGAGCGTCCACCGCAGGGAGGTGCTTGTCGAGTACGGCGCGCAGCAGCCCCGCCCTGTCGCCGAAGTGGTACTGCAGGGCCATCGCGTTGCGCTGATCCGCAGCCCGTTTGATCTCACTGAGCGAGACACCGTCGACGCCATTCGCCGCGAACAACTGCTCGGCGGCCCGGATGAGCTTGCCGCGGGTGTCACGGAGCTCCCGGCTCCGGGGCGGCATGCGGGGCTCGGGCGTCTCTTGCGCTGTCACGGAGGCCATGGTAGCGGCATCATGCCAAAGTGATACGCTTGCATTAATAATTGATTCAAGCATTTTGGTATACGTGGGAGACCATCCATGCCCCGGGACTTCGAGAACGACCCCGACGCCCTGCATCCCGCCACCTCGTTCCGTACGGACGCCGCCCTGCGACCGGACGGAGGGGTCCGGTGAAGGCGCTGACCTACCAGGGCCGTCACGACATCCGCTACGGGGACGTCCCCGACCCGGCCGTCACCAGCCCCACCGACGCGGTCGTCCAGGTCACCACGGCCGGTATCTGCGGCAGCGACCTGCACATATACAGCGGCAACGGGTTCAGCCCGGAGGCCGGCTACACCCCGGGACACGAGTGCGTCGGCGTGGTCGTCGACACCGGTAGCCAGGTCACCCGCTTCAAGCCCGGCGACCGGGTCCTGGTTCCCGCCTCGGTCGGCTGCACCCTGTGCGCAACCTGCGCGAAGGGGCTCACCGCCAGGTGCGAGCGCGCCCAGGCCCCGACGGACCTCTGCTACGGAGTCAGTCCCAAGCTCCAGGGCAGTCAGGCCCAGGTCCTGGCCGTGCCCCATGCGGAGGTCAACCTGGTGCACTTGCCCGACGGCATCTCCGACGAGGCCGCGGTCGTCCTGACGGACAACGCCCCCACCGCCTGGTACGGCTGCCGTCGCGCCCGCATCCAGCCCGGCGAAACCGTCCTCGTCGTCGGCCTCGGGCCGGTCGGCCTCATGGCCGCACAATCCGCCTTTGCCATGGGCGCCGCCCGTGTGCTGGGCGCCGACCTGGTCGCTGAGCGCCGCGCCTTCGCCGCCACCCTCGGCGTCGAACCGGTCGAAGGCGAGGACGCACGGACGGCAATACGGGAGATGACCGCAGGACGCGGACCGGACGCCGTCGTGGAGGCCGTGGGCTCGGACGCCACCATCCAGCTCGCCCTCAAAGCCGTCCGGCAGGCGGGACGGGTCAGCGTCATCGGGGTCAGCCAGAACAAGGCCTTCCCCTTCCACATGGGAATGGCCCAGGTCAAGGAGCTGGAGTTCGCCATCGGACTGTGCTCGACCCACTATGAACTCCCTCCCCTGATCGCCCTCACCCAGGCAGGCCGGATCACGCCGGAGGTCGTGGTCTCCCACCGCTTCGCCCTCTCCGAGGGCCCCGCGGCCTACGACCTGTTCAACAGCCGCGCCGACGGCGTCCGCAAGATCCTTCTCGACCCTGCCCGCTGATCACCTCGGCCCAACCGCGGACGGCGGAGGCAGTCGCGCGCGGAACGTCTGCGGCTCGCGGGCCGGCTGGCCGACGATGCGGCGGACCGGCACTATTGCTCGCCTTCTTCGGGGTCCGCGTCGATGGGTGCCGGAGAGTGCTTCGCCTGCACTATCCACTGACGGTCTCCGTCCGTCCACATGGCGTCGACGAGCGGCTGTGTGCGGTTGAGGTACTCGTGCCTCTCGCTGGCCGTCATTGAGAGCGTCGCCATCATCGCGAGGATGAACTCCGGCCATGTCGCCTTGCGGTCCTCGTCCCTTGCTGCTTGAAGGATGTGGTTGGGGGAGATCGTGTTGTAGATGGGCGACCGCCTGTCGATGTCTGCCGCGTACCGTCACCGGCCTCGCAGACCGCCTGCCGGCCCAGACCTCCTCGCCCGACCTGCCCGAGCATCCGGACTATGCAGGCCGCGGAGTCTCGTCGTGGCGTGATGCCAGCGGTATCCCGGCGAACATTGTCATCGGGGCGGACGGCGCACCGAACGGATGGCAGGTGAATCGGGCCTGCGGCCCGCTGGTCGGGGGCAGCTTCGCCCTGCACGCGGACGGCTCGTTCACCGCCACGTTGCCGCCGTCGGGATTTCAGTCCTCTCCGATGCTCAGCACGCAGCCTCCCGATCTCGTGGACGCGGTCGCGCGCACCGCGTACGTCGTCGTGGTAGAGCCAGCCGGCTCCGTCACCCGCATGCTGCGGTTCCTGGACGGCCGCAGACGCGCGACTCCGGCGGCGGCACCCACGAGTTCGTCGCCTGGCTCGCCTGGCGCGGGCGGTGGCTGTCGTACTCGGTCGGGATGACCATCACCGACGCCGTCCACCAGGCCGTCCTGAAGGTCCCGGCCTCGGCCTGGACGCCGGCCGTGGAACCCGACGGCGACATCCGCGACGGCGCCTGGGTGGCCGAACTCGCCGGCGACTGCCTGACGGGTTGGCCGAAGGGCCTGCGGCTGATCGTGCGCAAGGAGCGGCCGCACCCCGGTGCCCAGTTGCGTTTCACCGACGCCGACGGCATGCGGTTGACCTGCTTCGCCACCAACACGGCCAGCGAGGCGATCGCCGCCCTCGAACTGCGCCACCGGCAGCGGGCCCGTGCCGAGGACCGCATCCGCGCCGCCCGTGCCACCGGTCTGCGCAATCTCCCTCTCCACGACACCGCGCAGAACCAGATCTGGCTGGAGATCGTTCAGATCGCCCTCGACCTGCTGGCCTGGATGCCCCTACTCGCCCTGACCGGCCGCTGAGGGCCCGGCTGTCGCGTCGGGTGGGAGCCGGGTTCCACGGATTCGGAGGTGTTCGGCTGCTCGTCGGGGTGGGTCGTTGTCGCTGGTCAGTTGGGGTTCGGCAGGGCTTTCAGCCGGGTGAAGGCGCTGTTGATCGTGTCGGTCCAGGGCCAGTGGTGAGCCAGCCGCAGGATGCGTCGACGGCCGGTGGTGACCAGGCGGGCGGCGCCCTCTGCCCCGCCGCGTGACCCGGTCGGCAGACCCACGGGCCGGGTCCCGGCATCGCAGCTGCCGGGGCCCGGCCCTCGGCGTGGTCACCGGGCAGGCTGGCGCTCGTCTCAGTCATGCAGTTCGCCGAGGGCCTGTCGGACCGGCAGGCCGCGGACGCGGTGCGCGGGCGGCCGGACTGGAAGTACTTGCTGCGGCTGGAGCTGGCCGACCCGGGCTTCGACCACTCAGTGCTCACCGAGTTCAGGGACCGGCTGATCGCGGGAGACGCCGGGGTCGAGCTCTTGGACCGTGTCCTTGAGGCCGCTGCGGAGCACGGCTTGCTCAAGGCCGTTGGCCGTGCGCGTACGGACTCCACGATCGTGTTGTCCGCCGCCCGGCAGATCAACGGGCTGGTGCGGCTCGGTGAAACCCTGCGGGCCGCGTTGAACAGCGTGGCGGCCCACGAGCCGGAGTGGCTGGCTGGGTGGGTTCCGCCTGAATGGTTCGACCGGTACGCAATCCGGTTCGAGGAGACCCGGCTGCCCAAAGGGAAGGCCAAGCAGACCGAGCTGATCGGCGCCGACGGCCTGAGACTGCTTGCCGCCCTGTACGCGCCCGACGCCCCCGCGTCCCTACGGCTGCTTGGCCGGGTCCAGACCCTTCGGAGGATGTGGATTCAGCAGTACTTCGTCGATAACGGACAAGTTCGTCGCCGGGACCTCAAGGACCGGCAGCCGGGCGCGGAGCGGCTGGTTACGCCCTATGACACCGACGCGCGGGGCAGCGTGAAGCGCGGCGTTTTCTGGGACGGCTACAAGGTCCACCTCACCGAGACCTGCGAGCCGGACCGTCCGAACCTGATCACCCACGTCGCCACGACCGACTCCACGGACCAGGACGTGCGGCTGGTCGCCCCGATCCACGCCCACCTCGCCGAGCGCGACCTTCTGCCCGATTGCCACCTGGTCGACGCGGGCTACCGACAGCCAGGGAAGTGGTCACCGCCCGCCGGAAGCACAAAGTGAACCTGGTGGGTCCGATCCTCGCCTCTACCAGTTGGCAGACCAGGGACGGCGGCTTCTCCCAGGCCGACTTCGCCGTCGACTGGGTGAACCGACAGGTGACCTGTCCCAACGGCGTGATCAGCAGTCGTTGGATCGAAGACCGCTCCCAGGAGGGGACAGCCGTGGTCCGGGCGCGCTTTCCGACGGCTGCCTGCCGTCCCTGCAAGTCCCGAGAGCAGTGCACCCGCTCCAACAGCAATGGGGACATGGGCCGTCGGATCACCCTCCGCCCGCAAGCGGAGTATGAGGCGATTCAGCAGGCACGAGCCCAGGAGGACACTCAGGAGTGGAAGGAGCAGTACGCCCACCGGGCTGGTGTCGAAGGCACCATCTCCCAAGGTGTTCGAGCCTTCGGTCTGCGGCGATGCCGGTATCACGGCCTGGCCAAGACGCGGCTACAGCATCCGCTCACCGCGGCCGCGATGAACTTCCACCGCCTCAATGCATGGTGGAACGACACCCCCAGAGCCCGCACTCGCACATCTCACCTGGCAACCCTCCGGCCCGCCCAGTAGAACGATGTGCGTGCCGTCCCGATCGCTGATCGTGGCGCTGTGGAAGTTCTGCGGGTACTCCTGACACAGTGGCTGTCTCGTGTGCCGTCGGGCACCGCGAGCCCGTTCAGGCAGCCGCCCATGGAACACGGCAGGTGTGCGGCGCCATGCCCTCTGGACACAGGGTCTTGATCACTGTCTTGCGGATCGCCCGCCACGTCCGCAGGGAGCACAGTAAGTGGACGCGCAGCTCTATGGGTTCCCGTGCGCCACTGCTCTGGGCAGGATGTTCCACGACCCACTGTTCCGCCAGGTGGTCGTACACGTCAGCGGTCGACAGCTCGCTGCCGGGAAAAGTGCGGACGATGGTCTCATCGACGATCCGGGCGCTCCGGGACCCCACAGCCTCCTCGACGAGTTTGCTGACCCATGCCAACCCCTGCTCGTCTGCGTACAAGCCGAATTTCAAGACGCGCGTCCTCATTGCATCAGGCCTTTGTGATCGTCGTCATCGCCATGGCAGAAGGCGGTGGCGAACCAGGTGTAAACGGGAGCGAGTGTTGGTGATGCGGGCCATCCATTGATCGTCGCCACGAGTTGCCAGTAGCGCTCGGTGTGTGGGTCGGCGGTTGTCTGCAGGCGGGGGAGGAGCCAGCGGCGCAGATCCCCGTCGTCAGCACGCTCGAATGCGTAGCCGTAGAGGCCGCCCAGTGCGTCGGCACGGGGTGCATCTTTGGCAAAGGCCGGGAGGATGCCGGCGGATACGGCTTCGTCGAATCGTTCACGCATCGCGTGGTTGAGAGCGTCCTGCAGGGCGCTGACGTCTTGCTGGGAAGGCTCTTGCGCTTGGTCCGCCGCTGTGCGGCGTAACGCGATACGGAAGTCCGCGTTCTGGCAGAGTTCGGCGAGTTCCACCCAGGCCTCGGCTTGTTCGGGCGCGGGATCATCGGGGAGCTCGGGAATGGCGGATCGCATCAGGGGCACGAACTCGGGGTTGTCGTTAAGGTCCCTGAACGCGTCGTCGATGAAGTCGGATACCAACTGGTGCCGTTCGGCCCGGCAAAGCGTGGCGAGTCGGTGCATGAGGTCCATCTCCATGGTGGTGGGGCCGCGCCTGGCGACTGCTCGCAGTATTGCCCGGCGCAGGCGGAGAGTCTGGATCTGTACGTCCCGAGCGTTGGCGTGTACTTCAGCGACTTCCGATATGGATGCCTCCCGGTCCAGCACCTTGCGCACGGTCGCCAGGTCCAGCCCGAGATCGCGCAGGGTGCGGGCCAGGTCCAGGCGTGTGAGTGCGGCGAGGCCGTACAGCCGGTAGCCCGCGGGACTCCGGTCGGCTGGCGGGACGATGCCCTTGTCGGAGTAGAACCGGATGGTCTTCACCGTCAGGCCGGTCCTGCGGGACAACTTTCCGATGGAAAAGAGCGTGTCGCGGTCCATGCCCCCAGCATGCTGTCTCCCCCCACAGGAGACTCAACCGGGGCCAGGACTTCCTCCGGGGGGCAAGGGCTCTGTGCACCTTGTTGACCATGTGCCGGGCGGTGTCGTCCGCG
Source organism: Streptomyces sp. NPDC039424 (assembly GCF_055639495.1). Taxonomy (NCBI): domain Bacteria; kingdom Bacillati; phylum Actinomycetota; class Actinomycetes; order Kitasatosporales; family Streptomycetaceae; genus Streptomyces; species Streptomyces sp. NPDC039424. The sequence goes on along the minus strand of NZ_JBVKAI010000013.1, from coordinate 103,625 downwards.
ACCACGGCGTCTCGGGCTGGTCCGGGCGCTGCCCGACTCGCTTTTCAGCCAGGTCCGTCGTCCAGCGCCGCACCCTGGCACGCTCGTCCAGCGGAGAGCGTCGATCGCCTCGAAGCGTTCGGCATCGTCCGGTATGAAGGCGAGGACCCAGTGGATCTTGTGGGAGACGCCCTCAAACGCCGGCGGCGGGCCAACGGTAGGCGGCAACCTCCGTTGGCACAGAATTCGCCAACGGTGTCTTGCAGTTGCCGGGGTCGGGGCGCCTCGCATGCTAGCCGCGCCTGCCCACCGGGCTCAGCGGCGGATATAGACGGTCACGTTGACGATCGTGCCGCTGGCGAAGACGGTGCCCCCGAACAACGCCACAGCGGCGATCGGGCCCGTATGTCCGCCGGCAGCCAGCAGGCAGATGGCGGTCATCGCCAAGAGCGCGACGATGGCAGGGATCACCTGGCTGACCTGGGCAAGACGGGACACCGGTCTGGCTGCGGTACTGTTCCGCGATGTAGCAACAGGATTCATCTCTCGTGATTTCACTCGGGTCGATGTGATCCCAACGCGACACCGGGGAGTCCTCGGTCGTACCCTCCGCCGTCCAAAGCTCGGGTGCGACCTTCGGGGCTCCCCTTTTGCGCGCCGGGACCACGATGGTCGGGCGGGAAGATGCGTTCCCTGGCTGAGACCGCCACCCCCCGCGAAGAGGTCAAGGACGTTTTCTGCACCAGCAGTTGCCGCCTGACGCTCCGCTGCGAATCCTGCACCCACCTCTGGCGGGAAAGCCAATCCGGCACCCGTAGGAGTCGTGAGAACACCCTTGGGAGTCACACGAGAGTGCTGACGGCAAGGAACTGAGCCCACACCGGACATACCGTGGGGCACGCAGTCACCGGCATTCGAGCTGCCGGGGTCGGGCCGCTCGGTGTCGTAGCCACCGTTGTATCCACCGGTGGCCGCGTGGCGGCACGCGTATCCGTGTTCAGCTTGCCTGCCGGTCGCACTCCCACCGGACCGGGGGGCCGTCGCAGTGGGCGCAAGGGCCCTGTGTGCGGCAGTCGGTCCACCCGGCGTGCGGAAGGGCAACGCCAGGGCAATCCCCACCGAGCGAACACGACATGCTGCCGTCCTGGTGATGGAGCTGGAGGCCCGAGCAGCCCCCGCCCATGGCGGTGAGGGCCCCAGCGAGGCTGCTGAGGTCCGGCGGTCCCATCTCCCTGGCCACCGCGACCAGGTCCTCGAAGACGAAGTCGGCAGCCTGATCGGGGCGGTTGTCCTGCAACGCGGCGCACATCTCTTCAGTGACCCGGTGCCCGTTGATGAGCGGCCAGCCGTCGGAGCCGGCCTGCAGGGAGAGCTTGTCCACGCCGATGAGGTCCGCCCGCCAGTCTCCGGTCTTGGGCTGAGGAAGCATCACGGAGAGGACGTCATGGAGGTCCAGGGATGCGCACCTCATGGACAGCAGCCGACGGCACCGTACGGGATCCGCTGCGCAGGCGCCTGTCCCGCCGCGCCTGCTTCGCACGCTTGGCGTCTCATCCCATCCCGGCCTCCATGTCGCGACTGCTTTCCTTGCCCTGCCAACGACAGATGGACGAGTAATTGTCAATACCTGTGGGTCCTGAGTGTCCGTCCTTCGCTGATCAGTTCATCAGGAGCAGTCGTGCTGCGGTCTGGGAGGGGGACTCGTCGTGGGTGTAGATCGTCCGCGTCGCGACCTGTTCGGTGCCGGGGTCATCGAGCCAGTGGGCGAGGAAGTCGTGTCCGTCGATGATCCAGGACCGCCCTTTGCTCTCGGTGCAGCGCCGTCGGAGGGTGGCCAGGGAGCCCTCACGGTCGGGAGAGGGCAGTAGACGGACCACATCCGGGCAGCAGCTCAGCGCGGTGCGGACCATGGTCTGATGGCGGCGGTCGGTGTAGCTGGTGTGGCCCGCGCCCAGGGCGATGACGGCACCGGGATGATCGGTGACGGCACGGGCCACGGCGTGCGCCCGGGCCGGCTCCCACTCGGCTTCGGCGGCCACACGCCCAACCACGGCGATGCGCTCGCGCACCCTGTTGATGCTCCAGCCCACCTCCGCGTAGTGCCCCTGCGCGGCGGCGTCCAGATCGACGAACGGCCGGTGCGTCCGTGCGGCGAGTTCCCGGCCGAGGGTGGTCTTCCCGGTGCCGGCCGGACCGACAAGAACCATCCAGGGCGCCTCGGTGCGCCGCCTCACGCGGCAGCCTCCTCGGGGCGTTCGACGAGGTGACCGTCCTTGAAGACGGCCCCGTTGCGGACCAAGGCCACGAGGTGGGGTGCGGTGACCGCCCTCCAGCGGGCCTGCGCAGACTCCGCGAGCTTGAACACCATCGCCAGGGCCGCCGAGGGGCTGCCGGCGCCACGGGTGACACGGGTCCTCAACTTGGCCGTACTGAAGGTGGATTCGATCGGATTTGTCGTTCTCAGATGCACCCAGTGTTCGGCGGGGAAGCCGTAGAACGCCAGGAGCTCGTCGACTTCGTCGGTGACCTTCTTCACGGCCCTGGGCCACTTCGCGCCGTAGGTCCGCTCGAACTGCCTGACCGCCTCCTCGGCGTGGTCGCGGTCCTCGGCATTGTATGTTTCCTGCAGGGCCCTCTTCGCTCCGGGCTGGGCCGACTTCGGCAGGGCGTTGACCACGTTGCGGGTCTTGTGAACCCAGCACCTCTGGTGTCTGGCCTGTGGAAACACCTCCGCCAGGGCCCGCCACAAGCCCATCGCGCCATCCCCGACGAGCTCGGGATCCCGCATGCCGCGCCGTCGGCAGTCGCGCAGGAGGTCGGCCCAGGACTCGGTCGACTCACGCAGACCCTCGGCGAGCGCGACGAGTTCCTTGTGGCCATCGGCGCGCACACCCATGGCCATCGTCATCAAGTTCAACAAGGAGACATGCCGCCCCTGCCCCGTGCGCGACCAGTGCACCCGCTCGAAGACCGGCGGCCGAACCCTCTCCCTGCAACCCCGCGAGGTTCAAGAAGTCCTCAACCACGCCCGCCTCCAGCAGGGCGACGAGCAGTGGCGAGCCAAGTACGGAACCCGCGCGGGCATCGAGGGAACCATCCACCAGGCCGTCGCGGTCACCGGAATGAGACGTGCCCGCTACCTCGGTCTCCAGAAGACCCACCTGGAGCACGTCTTCTCCGCCGTCGCGCTCAACCTCGTACGCCTCGATGCCTGGTGGAACGGCCACCCGCTCGACCGCACCCGCGTCAGCCACCTTGCCCGACTCGACCTCTCCCTCGCCGCGTGACCGAATAAGCCAGCAGGATCGTCACCAGCCGCAAACGGCGGTGATCAGTCCTTGGATGGTGATCTTCCTGGGCTGGGCGGCTCGTACACTGACGAAAATGGAGGACCACACGGCCACCGGGATCGGTGCACGTCCGGCGCCTGTCTTGCGGCAGTACGTCGACTCGTATGTCGGCTTCGACCTCCGCGGGCTCCCGACGGGGGTGCACTGTGGCCCGCCGAGCCGCGCGCTCACTGCGGTGATCAGCCTGTCAGATCCTTTGGAGGTGGCGGCGGGCGTTGACGACGGGTCACCGGTCACCCGATTCGGCAGCGTGGCCGGCGGTCTGATGTGCCGGTCCGTCGCGATTCACCACGACGGACGCCAGCAAGGTGTTCAGGTATCGCTGACACCGCTCGGGGCCCGGGCCATCTACGGCATGCCCGCCGCCGAGCTCGCCCACCGACTGGTCCCACTTGACGAGCTTCTCGGAGCGCTTGCTGTCGAGCTGGTCGACCGGCTCCGATCGGCGACAACATGGGCGGCGCGGTTCACCGCGCTGGACGAATTGCTCCTCCGAGCTGTCAGCCGTGGCGCCTGCGGCGACCATGTGCGCTGGGTGCGCCCCGAGGTAGCCGAGGCGTGGCGCCGCCTCGTCGCCGCGCGGGGTTGCGTCCAGGTTGGTGCGGTCGCCGCGGAACTCGGCTGGAGCCGTCGGTACCTCACCGAGCGGTTTCGCGGTGAGGTGGGCCTGTCGCCGAAGACCTTCGCCCGAGTCTTGCGCTTCGAGCACGCGCACGAACTGGCGGCGGCGCAGGACCCGCTCCCGTGGGGCGATGTGGCAACCGTCTCTGGCTACGCCGACCAGGCCCATCTCGTTCGGGACTGGCGCGAGTTCACGGGCCGATCGCCAACAGCCTGGCGTCGCAGCGAAGTTCTCCTCGGAGCCGGGTAGCCGCCAACCGTCTGCCCGTCGCGTCGGCTTCTCTTCCCTTTTCTTCAAGACCGCCCGATCGCTGTCGTGGACGATCGTCGGCATGAGACTCGTCAACCACGAACGGAATGCCATGGACCTGCGGACCACCCCCGTGCACCTCGGACTGGGATCGAGAGCGAAACCCGTCGAGGGCTTCACCTGGGACCCGGAGGTGCTCCAGGCCTACAGCGCCGCAGTCGCGGCAGACGGCGCCGAGGGCCGGATGGTGATGATCTTCGACGGCGACGGGCTCGGCGACCATTGGGAGAGCCACCCTGCAGGCGACGAACTGGTCGTTTGCCTCAGCGGGTCCGTGACGGTCACCCGCGACGTGGACGGGGTGCCCGACCGCGTTCTGCTCGGGCCGGGCGAGGCCACCATCAACCCGGCCGGGGTATGGCACGTGGTCGACATGGAGGGGCCGACGTCCATCCTGGCCATCACTGCGACCCTCGGCACTGACCACCGTCCTCGGACCGACACCCGCCCGACCGAACGCGTCGGCACGCCCAGCCCGGAGGAAGCGCCGTGACGACACGCATCGCGTGCCTCGGCGACAGCCTCACCCGCGCGCAGTTCAGCGTCGACTACCTGGATCTTCTCGGTCGACGCCACCCTCCCGGTGACGTGCAGCTTGCCCGTTTCGGCGCCAACGGCGACTTCGCCTACAACCTCTTGCAGCGCCTCGATGCCGTCGTCACGAACCCACCCGATGTGATCACCGTGTTGATCGGGACCAACGACGCCCGAGCGAGCCTTGCCGGCTACCCCGTCGAGCAGGCGATGAAGCGCAAACAGCTCCCCGATCGCCCGTCGGCCGGCTGGTTCCAACAGTGCCTGGGAGCCGTCGTCGCACGGCTGCGAGCGGAGACCGACGCGACGATCGGTCTGCTGTCGCTACCGGTACTCGGCCAACAACTCGACGGAGCAGCGGCACAGGCATCGCAGGCGTACAGCCGGATGATCGCCGAGGTCGCCGCCACCAACGAGGTGGCCTACCTTCCGCTCCACGAACGCCAGGTCGAGGAACTGCGCCAAGCGGACCCGCCGCCGATTTCATACCGGGAGGTGACGCCCGCAGCGGCCGTCGGCGTCCTCGTCCAGCACGCAGTGCTGCGCCGCAGCCTCGACACGATCTCGCGGCGGCGAGGTCTCGTGCTCACGACCGACCACATCCACCAGAACAGCCGCGGCGCCACCCTTATCGCTGAGGTCATCGACGCCGGTCTGCTGACCCAGAGCGCGTAGCTGGTTCCGGCGCCCGGCCAGTCGGATGCCATCTACCGCGCGGAGGTGGCATCCGATCCAGGCGGTCAACGCCTACGACATTTGGCTCGTCTGGCTGCGTGACCACCGCGAGGGCACCTGGGTCACGGTCCCGTGGCGGCTGCTGTCGTCGACCGCGACCCCATTCGGCGAGCCGGTGGCTCTGTCGATGACGAGGAGCAGCGATTCTCGGGCGGTTCGGGAGGCACTGCCCGTGCTGGATGTCGATGGCTTCGGGCAGCAGCTCGGTGCCGATCGGTAAGACGCCGTGTGCTGCTCGTCCGAGGCCCGGGACAAAAGCGCTGGCTACGGGCGCAGGTAGAGGAAGCCGCCCTCCTGCCAGGACTCCTTCCACGCGGCGCGCAGCCGAGCGAGCCGCCTGGTGCCGCGCTTGCCGCCCAGCTCGAGGACCGACGGCGGAGGCGTCTGGCTGAGCACGTCGAGGAAGGACGGGTTGTCCTGGCCATTGACCGGCTTGTCGTTGGTAGGCATGGCGTAGCTGCTCCTTCGGCGAAGGGGTCGGTGAGTGGGCGGTGCGGGCTGGCCGGAGTCGGTCAGCGGATCTCGTTGCGGGTGCGGGCGAAGAACGCGCCGCGCGTGGTGCTGTTGTTGTGGATCTCGGTGTGCTGGGTGACCGGACCCTCGTAGACGGTCTTGGTGACGGCCGCGCGGGCCTTGCTGATCACGCCGCCGATGGCGGTGGCGGCCATGGCCAGACCCGCGAACGGCAGGGTGACCATTAGGACGCTGTTCAACGTGACGGAGGCCAGGCCCTGAAGCACCAACCAGGCGCCGCAGCCGATGCCGGTGGCTCCGGCACCCACACCGATGGAGGCCACCGCGATCCCGGCCGCCCAGGCCGGGACCATCCGGTGGTCCTCCTGCTTCACGGGCGAGGCGGTGCCGAAGGCCGGCGGCTCGGTGTCGTCGCGGAACGAGCTGGGGTGGTGTTGGACGGGCTTGCTCGCCCAGTCGTCGATCAGGCGGCGGGCTTCGGCCGCGGCCTCGGACTCGGGCATGCCGTGCTGGGTGTTCAGGGGGTCCATCGGGTGTTCTCCGATCACGCGGGAAGAGGAGCGCTCTCCTGGCCGTGATGGCTGGGAGGGCGCGTGGGGGAGTGGCCGCGCGCAAGGGCGAAGGGCGACGCCGGAGTCGTGTCCGGCGGCGCCCTTCGGCGTTGTGCAGCAGGTGAGTTGAGGCTGGCCGGTGGGTAGTCACCGCACCTGCGCCCCGGGCATCCTCGAACCAACAGGCGCGGGGAAGGGGATCTGGTGGAGTTCGTCTTCGATTGCGGATGGTGCGGCGGGGACAACTACTTCGTGGGCAAGCAGGTCGGCTTCTGGGTCGACAAGTGGGAGATCCCCTCGGAGTGGGACTGCCGCTTCTGTGACGGGCTCAACTACACGCCCGACCCGCCGTGGACCGAGGCGTAGTCAGAGGCTGGAGAGCAGTCCGGCGAGCGAGGCGAGGCCGCTGTTGATGACCGGGGCCAGGCCGGTGGCACAAGGTCCGCGGTAAACGTGTCCCACACACCACACCGCAACAAGCCAAGGAGTGGTTCTCGCAGCGCCTTCAGCCAAACGGAGAACCAGCCGCTGCGCCCAACGGTGTTGCGCGAATCGGAGCAGCAGCAGACCCCGACAGCCTCAGCGTCAGAATGCTCGGCAGCCTAAAAAGCACCGCCCGAGACGGGCTTGTCGTCGCACGCACCGAAATCAAAGGCCGTTTCACCGTGACCGACCCCCACGCCCTCCTGCGAGCCCTCAGCGAAGGCATCGGCCGGGCCCGCGCCTACGGCTGCGGACTACTTCTCGTCCGCTGATCACCCTAACGAGCGTTCGACGGACCGAGCCAGCACCACCCAGGGAGTGCAGGGGATTCCTCACGGGGCAGGCGCCTGCGGCTACCCGGCCTGTGGCGATGGTCCCAAGGCGGCGGCGGTGGAGCAACTGGTGTTGGCCTTGCCCGCGCCCGCGGGGATGGTCCCAGCGCGAACTCTTCGGAGGGGTTGCCGAACATCTGCTCCCCGCACCCGCGGGGATGGTCTCCGTATCGAGAAGAACGGGTTGCGCTACGCGCCGTGCTCCCCGCACCCGCGGGGATGGTCCCTCTGCGCGTTCGGGGCGAGCTTCTGATCCGATTGCGACTAGTTCAATCACTGACCATGGCAGTCCCGGGATCCTGGCTTCCGGTATCCACTCCCACGCGGCGCCCAGCGCGGCTACCGTGGGGACATGGCGAAGGAGCTCCGTATCAAGGTTGACGACGAGACATATGAGGAGCTGCAGCGTCGCGCCGCTGACGGCCACGAGGACCCAGATCAGTACGCGAGCCGGCGGCTGACCGACGACCTTGCGCGTACCCGGTTCCTCGAGGGCGCGAGGGCCTTCGTCGAGGAGCACGGGCAGGCCTTCGCCGACCGCTTCGGGACCGGTCCCAGCAGCCACGCCGCCTGATGCCGCCCGTTGTACTCATCGACGAGCGATGGCTGCTTGATATCGCGCAGAACCTCGTGCCAGGCGACCCCGACGTCACCGACTACGGTTTCTCTGAACTAACTTAATAGCCTCTGAGTGAGGGATCCACGTTCGCACATCGCTTCCGGCGAGGTGCTTCTTTGTTTCTGGGGTCGGGTCTGTGTCGGTGGCTCCTGTTAAGAAGCCGCGTCTGAGGCTTGTATGACAAAAATGAGTTGGCCTCGGACAGGTTCTGATTTATGAAAACTGTGCGGTCAGGGGCTTGTCGTCCCCTTGCGGCCCAGTCCGCGCTGGTGCCTCCGCGGTTTAAGCGGCACCTGTCTTGTCGTTGATCTGGAAGGTGATTACGTCGACTTCGTCGGTTCCCGCCAGGTCTGGGTAGTGGCCTTTGAGGACTTCCCGGAGTTCGGTTGCGGTCGTGAGTCCCTCGGCTTGGGCGTCCTGCTTGGTGAGGTCGCTGACCAGGCAGTGCCTGATGTCGGTCACCTCGGCCGGCAGGACGACTTCGGGGTCGCTCTCGAACACCAGCCGTGCCGGCCCGAGCTGGGCCGGGTCCCGGAAGCGGGTGGTTTTGGCCTTGGTGCCGGAGCGGACGTCTTCGAGGTAGCGGGGGTTGAACCGGATGATCGGGGGACCGGCCGTCTCGGGGTCTTGGTAGAGCGATGGGTCGAGACCGTTCATGCCTTCCGGGGTCCATCGCTGAGTCAGCGGCATCAGGTCAGCGGCGAGAACCGACCTGGGCCCCGCGGGCGTGGGCACGATGACGCGCATGGTGGGGTAGTAGTCCACAAAGACCTGCCGATCGCGCCCGCACGGGCCGATGACGCCGCGCCCGTGGTTTCCCACGGCAACGATGCAGCGCATCTGGCGGGCGCCCTGGGCTCGTGCGGCTCCCAGAGCCACGAGTTCGGCGCAGGGTCCGCCGGTGAAGTGGTAGAGGTTCACGCCGGCGAACATCCGGTAGTCGGCAGCCATGACCGCGGCGCCCATCGTGTGGATCCCGTCTTCGTCGGGCCCGGCGTCGGTATGCGCGTCTATGGTGCGGCGTGCCAGCTCCACGAGCTCACGCTCGTCATCATCGAGAGCTCGTGCAGATGACGGTACGTACACGTTTTCAGCCTTCCCTTCCGTCAGCAGTCGCCAAGATCATTCCACGCCACGCAGGTGGGCTCCACGGGATATCGGCTTGCCTTCACTGGGCCCCTGCGATGGTCCCGGGGGCAGGGATGGAGCGCCCTGGCTGAGTGCCTGCGTCCGAACTCGTCGCCCGACTGAGGAGTGAGGTGATGAGGACGGAACCAGACCACCTGGTAGTCACTGAGTCCGGGGATGAGTGCGAGTCACTCTTCGGAGAGTTCGTGGCCACCGACACCCCGGGCTGGCGATGAGCCGAGCCTGGGCTCGCTGCGTCAGTCATCGTCTGCTGAGGGTTCCGGGCCGGTGACGTTTCTCCCGACCACGCGGCTGAGGTCGGGCATGCCGAGGTGGATGGTGCTGCTGTTGTCGAGTTGGGTGAGTTTGCTTTCGGCGCCGTCGAGGCTGACCTGGAGCCCGGCGACCTCGCCGCGCCAGCCCTCGCGTTCGGCTTCCTCAATGCGGGCGATGAGATTGTCGCGGATCTCGATGAGGCGGGGCCGCTGGGCGGGGTCCGGGCGGAGCATGGAACAGCGAACGCAGGCATGCTCGTGGACGCAGGCGGTGCCGTAGGCGCGTCCGCAGGTGCCGAGTGAGACCTTGCGGAGTGTCGGCGTACTCGCTTGTGTGCAGAGTCAGGTACGGATGAACGTGCAGAGCAAGCAGTCTCGTGAAGCACCGGCGTCGTTGTTCGAGATGATGGGGCGGTGTCTCTTCGCTACTTCAATCAGACTGGCTGGACCGCGATCTTCAACGGCACTGACACCGAGATTGGCCGCACGGTGCGCGTGGAAGGCTGGGACCAAGCGACTGGAACCGCACTGGTCGTCGATCCCAAGCGTGGCGCCCTGCGCCCAGTCACGGAATACGAGGACTTCTCCCACCTGGAGAAGGCCGAGCAGGTCGTGGCCGCGGTGCCCGGCGGAGGGTGGCGGGTGCACTGGAGGGACGAGGGCCCGGGAGGAACGCCGCTGACGGAACGGGTGCTGGCCTGGCTCATCACGTCGCAGGGGCGGGCGACGGCCATCACGGTCGATGCCCAGGGGCATGTCGAGGATGCTGATGGCGCCGACGCCTTCATCCCGCCTGGCGAGGAACCTGCGTAACAATCGGAGCTGGGTCAGGCCACTTCGGTTTCTCGCTCGATGGCCTTGAGGCGGTTCTTGAGCCGGTAGCTGGGGCCGTTGATGGAGATCACTTCGCAGTGGTGGAGGAGACGGTCGAGGATGGCGGTGGCGAGGACTTCGTCGCCGAACACCTGTCCCCATTCGCTGAAGGTCTTGTTTGAGGTCAGGATGATCGAGCCCTTCTCGTAACGCTTCGAGATGACCTGGAAGACCAGGTTCGCCTCAGCTCGCTCGAGGGGCTGGTAGCCGACCTCATCGACCACGAGGACGCTGGGCCGCAGGTAGGTGCCGAGCTTGTTGAGGAGTCGACCTGCGGCTTCGGCGGCCTTGAGGTTGCGGACCATGTCGTCGAGGCTGGTGAAGTAGATCGAGTAGCCGGCCCGGCAGGCCGCGACCGCGAGAGCGACAGCGATGTGTGTCTTGCCGACCCCGGGTGGCCCGAGCAGGGCGGCGTTGGCCTTGGCCTCGACAAAAGCGAGGGTGGCGAGGTCCTTGACCTTGCGCGGGTCGAGGTCGGGCTGGAAGGCGAAGTCGTACTCGTCGAGAGTCTTGTAGTGCGGAAGCCGAGAGAGCCGCAGGCCCTGGCGGAAGCGACGGTCGTCGCGGACGGCGAGTTCCTCGGACAGCACCAGGTCGAGGAAGTCGAGGTAGCCCATCTTTCCTTCGTCGGCCCGCCGGATGTACTCGTTGATGGTTTCGGTCAGGTGCGGCAGGCCGAGCTTGCCTGCCGTGGTGCGGATGCGGGTGCTGACCAGCTCGCTCAAGACGTTTCCCTCGTGCTTGGGTGGGTGGTGAAGGGGCGGGTGCCGGTCAGCTCGTCATAGACCGACAGCGGACGGCGGCCGACCTCGATGCGAGTTGCCGCAGTTCGGTTCAGCAGGGCCTGGAGCGGTCCGGCATCCTCGCCCAGCGGCCGTTCGCGGCGGGGCTGGGGTGGGAGGTCGCTGGTGGTGGTGCGGCGGCCCTTGCCGGTGGGCAGGCCGTCCCAGTGGGTCTCCTCGACGACGCGGACCCCGCGGCCGACCGCGCGGGGGTGCATGGCCAGCAGCGTCTCGCCACCGGTGTCTGCAACGGTGGAGTGCAGCATGACCTGCGACTTCGTGGCCCGGACCTCGACGAGCTGCCGGGGACGGACCTTGCGGGCGGGCACTGAGAGAGATCGCCGACCGCCGAGCCGCCCCTACCACCCCTCGAAACGGCCCGACCGAGCACGACAAACTCATCGCCCGCAACGCGAAGCTCCGCCGCCGCAACCGCGAGCTCACTGCCCAAATCGCCCTCGCGGCCGCCCAAATCCAGCACCTTGCACTGCGCAACGAACGACTGCAGGAGGCCCTGGAGTCGGCCGCCAAAGTCACCAACATCCGCAGCAAGTCCGGGAAAGGTTGAACCAGGAACAACAGAGCCCTGCACCATCTGACCTCGATGCGAATCGGGCGCAATGTCTGGCGCGAAGATCCGACCATGGGCATGATGAACCAGATGGGGGTTCAACGCGATGGCGCCAAGGACTATCTCTACTATGCGACCGATTGGATCTGGCCGCGGAACCATGACGCGCACATAAAGTCCCTCCTGTTGTTCTTCGATGGGGTGGCTCTCTCGTTACCAACGGATCTAGCGGACGACATGCTGGATCGGAGCCCTGATCTCGCCCAGCCTCTGCATGACAAGGGCCTTCTGATCAACCTCGACCCTGCGGTCCACTTGAATGCCGATGCCGCGAGCCGACTAGCCGGCGGGTTAACCGAGTGGCTCGAGCGGCAGCCCAGCCCGCGGTCCTCCCCACTTTTTCCGCTGGGGTGGGATCCAGTTCCGGATTCGATACCGCCTCGGACGGGAACCATCATCGATGGGCACTGGGGGGCCGTGACCCAGATCGTTGAGGCGCGGCGGTTCGAACGGGCGATGCAACGGCAGGGCCTGGCTGTCCCCATTGGCGGGAATCTCTGGCTGGTAAGCCGCAGCATCCGGCAGCTGATCCTACTGGCCTACTGCCGAGCCCTTCATCACGAACTCCAGGCCTCCGACATCGCTCTGCAGCCAGTGATGGTTGATCACCGTCAGACACCCAGTTGGCCGCCCATGCTGCCTGGTGATAAGCCGTTCAGGCGAAGTCAGAACACGCAGCGCGTGATCAAAGCGGACTGGCAGCAGATCGGCGCCGATCTGTCTGCGATTCCACTCGACGAGGTCTTGGACTTCAGGAGCCAGCACAGTTCAGACTTCCACGCTTACACGCGGGGGTTGCGTGAGCTAGTGCGTGATGGCAACGAGATGTCCGACAGGCAGTTCGCGGCAGCCCTGCGTGACCGAAGCACGCGGATTGAACAAGAGGCCAAAGAACTACGCAAAACGCTCAGAGGAGCCTTCGGACGCAGCAGCGCAGGAGCCGCCCTAACACTCGCCGGAGCTGCTTGGACAGCCACCCACGGAGACGACCTCCTCGGAGCACTCCTGGCAACGACAGGCGCAGGTGTCGCTGTCACACGGCCTCAACGGCCCGAGACGGCCTACTCCTACCTCTTCCACATCGGCAAGAGATTCTAAGCGTCCAGCTGGTCAGGCTGGATGAGGGTGGAGGAGAAGCGTCCCTTCCTGGATGGCTGCTGACCCGCCGCTCGCGGCACATGCGCCAGATCGTGGCCGAGCGCCGTGACCCGGACGGCTTCGCCGCCCTGGAAGCCAAGGCCGCCCCGGGCGTCTGGGACGCAAAGCTCGGCCTGCAGGCCCGCAACCAGATCGCCACGATCATGCTGGCCAAGGGCGGCAAGGTCGCCGACATCACCGTCGGTGACTGCCTCGAGCTCCGAGGCATCGAAGCCGAGATCATGACCACGAACAGCGGCCGGTCGCTGTTCTACCTCTGGCTCAAGGACCTGGAGGTCTTCCCCCCGGACGCGCCTGCCACCCTCCGCGACTTCAAACGGCGGGCCGGACAGGTCAGCGTCGAGGAACTGGTGGACCGCTACCACCTGCAGTGCCGCCCGGTCCGCGACCTGATCGTCGACTACCTCACCGAACGCCAACCCTCCCTGGACTACACCTCGTTAGAGGGCTTGTCCCGAAACCTTGCCCAGCTGTTCTGGGCCGACCTTGAACGCCACAACCCAGGGATCGACTCCCTGCGACTGCCGAAGAACGTCGCAACCGCATGGAAGGAACGCATCCGCACCAAGACGCGCCGCAAGCGGCAGCCGGACGGCAGCTTCACCGAGATCACCACCGAACGGCAGAGCGCGATCTCGGTGCTGAACGTCGTCCGGGCCTTCTACCTCGACATCTCCCAGTGGGCCGTCGAAGAGCCGGGCCGCTGGGCGCCCTGGGTGGCGCCCAGCCCCGTCAAGGAATCCGAGCTGTCACACAAGAAGCCCGCCCGGCGGCAGAAGGCGAAGTCGGACCAGCGGACCCGGGAGCGGCTGCCCGTTCTCCCCGTCCTCGTCGAGGCCGCCGACCGCCAGCTCAAGGAAGCGCGGACGCGGAACGAGGCTGCCCTCGAGGTCTCTCCCGGCGCCACGTTCGCGGTGCTCGGCAAGACCTACACCCGCATCCGTCACCCACGCTGGGCCGACGGAGTCGCCGCCAACACCGTCTATGACGACGACGGGAGACGGTGCACGTTCGGCTATGCCGAGAACCGGGCCTTCTGGGCCTGGGCAACGGTGGAGTTCCTCCGCCACACCGGCGTCCGCATCGAGGAGATGCTGGAGGTCAGCCACCACAGCATCACCCAGTACACCCTCCCCACCACCGGAGAGATTGTCCCGCTCCCTGCAGATCGCCCCCTCGAAGACCGACCAGGAACGACTCCTGCTGGTCAGTCCCGAACTCGCCGACGTGCTCAGTGCCATCGTCTGCCGAGTCCGCGACGCCTCCGGGACAGTCCCGCTCGTCCGTTCCTACGGCGTCGGCGAGAAGGTCTGGAACCCGCCCATGCCGCTGCTGTTCCAGTGGCGCACGGGCGGCCAGAACAGGCCGATCTCCGAGACCACGATCCGCCGGGCCCTCAACGAGACGCTCGACTTCGCCGGCCTGACCGACAACACCGGTCAACCGCTCGACTACCAGCCCCACGACTTCCGAAGGATCTTCATCACCGACGCCATCATGAACGGCCTGCCACCCCACATCGCGCAGGTCATCGCAGGTCACGACGATATTTCCACCACCATGCGCTACAAGGCGATCTACCCCATGGAGGCCATCGAGGCCCACCGCGCGTTCATCGCGCGGCGACGGTCGACCCGTCCCAGCGAGGAGTACCGCAGGCCGACCGACGCCGAGTGGGACGAGTTCCTGGGGCACTTCGAGCTCCGCAAGGTCTCGATCGGCACCTGTGGGCGAGCCTTCGGAACGTCATGCATTCACGAGCACGCCTGCATCCGCTGTCCGATGCTCCGCCCTGATCCTCGCCAGCGATGGCGCTTGGTCGAGATCAGGGACAACCTCGTCGACCGCATCGCCGAAGCCGAACGAGAAGGCTGGCTTGGTGACGCCAAAGGCCATGGGACCACCCTTGAGGGAGCCAAGGACAAACTCGCTCGGGTGGACGCACAAAAGGCAAGAACCAGACAGTCGATCTACCTAGGAATGCCCTCGTTCGGCGAGATCGCCGCACGAACCACCTGATCCCGGCTCCGCCAGCACGCTGGCGGAGCCGCTTCCATGAGAGGGGCACGTGTGACCAACGCTTTGACATATCCACGGAGCTGGTGGGCGTGATGGCCTGGGCTTCAGCGGAGGCGGTCGAACGTGCCCTTGGCGGTCCCGTCGAAAGCGTTGTCGCCGCGCCACCGCGCGAGTGTCTGAGCAATCTGCGCGGGGGTCGCTGCGGAATATTCATGCCACCGCGAGTCATAGCCATGCGGATAGCCGAGCAGCATGTTCAGCACATTGTTCACGGCGTCGTCCTGCTCGCCAGGGTCGGAGGACGACGGCCAGGAGGCCGCGATGGCGGCGATCTCGGCCCGGGTGAAGCCCATGAGGGTGTGGAACTCCCATTCCGGGAAGAACGGACCGTTCACAGCCGCGTCCAAGCACTCCTTAATGATCTGCAGGTCCCGTTCCGTCATCCGCTCCATCGCGCTCATAGTCGGATGATCTCACCTCTCACGGTGGGGCTCACCTGGCGCGCAGCCCCGTCACAGCGAGGCATCCGCCTCTGGCCGAGGCGCCGACCTCCAGCTCCGCAAGTTCGGAGAAAAGGCGACGCGCGCCAACATCGCTGAGGCCGTCAGGCGCGGCATCCGGCTGAAGGTCACCGTCCTCGACGCAGGAGATCACGAGCGCGCTGAGCGAGCCCCTGCCGAGATGCAGGCTCTCGGCGTCCACGAAGTACACGTCAGCGAGGTGCGGGCTGTCGGCAACGCCGCGGGCTCCGCGATGCCGTCCACCGCGTCGCTGTGCGGGCGGTGCGGAGGCAAGAAGGCGGCCGTCCTTGCGGACGGGAGCGTATCGGTGTGCGAGATGGGGCGGTTCCTGACCGCGGGCAGCGTCAAGGAGGCGAGCCTGGCGTTGGTGCTGGCCAGCGACCGGTGGGTCGAGGTGACCGCGAGCATCCCGCGCCGCGCCGGCGCGGGACCCTGCCCTCCCGACTGCGCGCCGAACGACGACAGCTCGTGCGGACCGGACAACTCCGGACCCTGCGGCCCGGCCGACGACGGCTGACACGGACGAGCAAGCGGACACCGGAGACGGAAGGGACTGCAGGGACGTGGATCTGGACTGGGAGACTCACGCACGCCGTCTTGCCGACGGGTATCTGCGGCCGGAGTCACCGTGGTGGCGGCCAATCGCCTCCACCCCCCGGCACCTGTTCGTGCCGAACTGGTGGGAGCGGGACACCTACGGCCGCGTGGCCCGCAATGGTCCCGATGACCCCGACGCCTGGTTCAAGGCCGCCTACCGCAACCAGACCCTCGTGACCCGGATCGGCACCGATCACGCCGATCATGTCGAGCCGGGCACGGTCGTCCCGTACGATGCGCTCTCATGGCCGGGCGCGCACCAAGCGGTCGCCTACGCCTCGTTAAAAACAAGCTCAGGGGCCGCTGGCCACGCGGTACGGCCCCTGGGACGGGTGGCCCTACCCGCAAGAAGACCCTCTGTGACGTCCACCGACGCCTCGAACTCCCCGGGAGCAGCTGCCCTTCACGGTCCAGACGGAGATCCCGACCGCCTTGGGGTGACGGCGGTGCTGCGTCGGGTTTACGGCAGGTAGGTAAACGCGTACACGCCGGCTCCGCCGACGGTACAGAGCATGGTGCCACCGGGATGCCAGGCAATCCCAACCACGGGGCCTGCGACCCGGAGAGCGCAGTGGCATTGACCACTAGCGATCTGCCACAGCCGCACGGTCCCGTCGTTGCTGGCGGTGGCCAGCAACGCACCATCCGGGGAGAACGCGCACCTGTCCACCCAGCTGGTGTGGCCGGTCAGCACCGCCTGCTCGGCGCCGTCCGTGACCCGCCACAGCCGCACCGTCTGGTCGCTTCCGCAGGAGGCCAGCAGGGCACCGTCCGTGGAGAACGCGCAGCTGAGCACCACGTCGGTGTGGCCGGTCAGTACCCCCTGTTCGGTGCCGTCGGTGACCCGCCACAGCCGCACCGTCTTGTCGTCGCTGGTGGTGGCCAGCAGGCTGCCGTCAGGGGAGAACGCACAGGCCCACACGCCACCGGTATGGCCGGCCAGCACGGCTCGTTCACGGCCATCGGTGACCTGCCATAGCCGCACCGTCCCGTTCTCGACGGCGGTGGCGAGCAGGGCACCGTCGGGCGAGAACGTGCAGTCGTTCACCCGGCTGGTGCGGCCTGTCAGTACCGCTCGTTGGGTGCCGTCGGCGACGTGCCACAGTCGGGCGGTCTGGTCGTTGCCTGCGGTGGCAAGCAGGGCACCGTCGGGAGAGAACGCGCAGCCCCACACAGGTAGCGTGGCCGGTGAGCACCCGATGTTCGGCACTGGTGGCGACCTGCCACAGCCGCACGGTCCTTCGGCTGGTTGCCGCCAGCAGCGTGCCATCAGGCGAGAATGCGCAGTCCCAGACCCGCTCGGTGTGGCCAGGCAGCGCCGCGTACTCGCTGCCGTCGGCAACGCGCCACAACTGCACCCTTCCGTCGTCGCTGGCGGTGGCGAGCAAGGCTCCGTCCGGAGAGAGGGCACAGCACCAGGCCCCGCCGGTGTGGCCTGGCAGTACCGCCTGCTCGGTGCCGTTGGCGACCCGCCACAGTCGTGCCGTTCCGTCTTGGCTGGTGGTAGCCAACAGGGCACCGTCCGGCGAGAACGCGCAGCCGCGCACTCCGCCGGTGTGGCCGGTCAGTACCGTGTGCGGGGTGCCGTTGGCGACCCGCCATAGCCGTGCCGTTCCGTCTTGGCTGGTGGTAGCCAACAGGGCACCGTCCGGCGAGAACGCGCAGCTGTGTACCCAGTCGGTGTGGCCGGTCAGTACCCCCTGTTCGGTGCCGTCGGTGACCCGCCACAGCCGCACCGTCTTGTCGTCGCTGGTGGTGGCCAGCAGGCTGCCGTCAGGGGAGAACGCACAGGCCCACACGCCACCGGTATGGCCGGCCAGCACGGCTCGTTCACGGCCATCGGTGACCTGCCATAGCCGCACCGTCTTGTCGTCGCTGGTGGTGGCCAGCAGGCTGCCGTCGGGGGAGAACGAGCAGCTGTGCACCCCGCCGATGTGGCCGATCGGGTGGGGCCGGGCTGGGTTGATCTGGTCGGGGAGAGGCCAGGCGGGCTCCATCCGGGGCTGGGACAGGGTGGCCTGGTAGCGGTGCAGGGTCGGCTCCAGCCCGGGCAGGCCATGCAGCCGACTGGCCAGCGTCGCCCCGAGCGCTTCAGATGGGTCGATGGGGCCGAGCAGGGGCGCGGCCTGTTCCAGCGCGCGCCGCAGCGTGCCAGCGGTGGGGGTGTCCACCAGCGCCAGGTCGGCTGTGACCCCGACCACCGAGCCGAGTCTACGAGTCTTGGCCTCCACCCAGCGCAAGTCCCCCACTAGTGCGGCCAGTTCCTCGGCCTCGCCGGCGGCGGCCAGATGCTGTGGCAGATAGCGCCACAGATAGTCGGCGTCGGCCGGCAGGGTCCACCATGGCCGTACTTCATCTTCTGCGGGCCCGGAAAGCAGTCCGTCGGCGGCGCTGGTCAGCCGGCGGTGTACCTGGGTCCGCTCCTCGGCGCTGTGACGGGTGCGCAGGTACGCGCGGAGCACATCGTGCACCACCAGGCGCGGCCCAGGTGCATCGAGCCGGTAGTCGGCGACCAGCCCCAGGGCGGCCAGGTCGTCGCACAGCCGCTCCACTCGGGTGCCCGGCCACAGCAGGCCGAGCACGCTCAGGGGGATATCGACGTCTTCGGGGAAGATCGCCAGATCCAGGTAACTGCGCTGGTCCTGCGGGGTGAGCAGCGCCAGGCTGGCCTCGACGGTGGCGGCCACCGCTCGGCTACGCTCGGCTGGGCGCGACGGGTCGAACGCACCCGGCCCGTCGGCCACCAGCGTCTCCCGCACCTGCTCGGCCGCCTCCTGGGCCAGTTGGCCATGCTTCCACCCGCCGGCGCAGGACACCATTGAGCAGGTTCAGCAGCACCGGCCACCGGCCCGCTGCCCGGGCCAGCTGCTCAGCGGTCTCGACCGCCAGCCCCGGCACTTGGTCGGCAACCAGCCGCCGCGCCTGCTCCAAAGACATGGCGTCCACCACGATGTGCTGCCCGTCGACCGGCAGCAGGTCGGGGATGCGGGTGGTAACCAGGCGGGTGCAGCGGCGCCCGCCGAAGCGGAACGGTCGCAGCTGCGCCTCCTGCCACACGTCGTCGATCACCAGCAGCACCGGCTCCTGCTGCTCGTCGAGCAGGCGGCCCAGCTCCGCGCCGGCGGCATCCGGCTCGGAGAGGGACGGCCGCCGACCACTCAGCGCGCAGGCAAGGTCATTGGCCCGCTCCGCCAGATCCGCGCCCCGCACCTCCTGGCCAAGCGTCACCCACAACAGCCCGCCCGGATAGCGCACCGGCAGCTCCGGCTGGTGACACATCCAGGCCGCAAGCGTCGTCTTGCCGAACCCTCCCGCCCCGCGCAGCCCCGTGGTCATCGCCACCTCGGTCGGCCCGGGCGCCAGCAGCGCGGACGCCAACTGACCCGTCAGCTCCGGCCGTTCCACCATCCGTTCCAGCGGCGGCGCCATCCACGGCCGCAGCCGCGTACCGGGCTCGCCAGCTGGTTCGCGCCCGCCGGCTCCGCCACGGTGCGCCGTCCCCGGCCCGTGGCCGGCACGCCAGACCTCGAAACCGACCCACACCATCACCAGCACCAGCAGAGCGGTGCCCACCGACCAGGTCCACTGTGAAGTGGCCACGTTGGTCAACACGCCCGCGCCGAACGCCAGCAGCGTAGATGCCCCCGCCGCCGTGCCCTGCCCGGACCATCTGCGCGCCACGCCGAACCAGCCTTCGCCACGGCGGCGCGGAAACCCCCAACGGCCGCGCCATGCCATCATCAGAAAAGTACCGAGCGTCACTGAGCTGCGTATGCCGGTCTTCAGAAAATCACCGCATCCGCTCCGTGCCACCGGCCAGTGGACGCCAGTGGACGCCGGCAGCGGCTCTTAACGTTGCCGTTCGGCTTCCCGTCCATCGACAACCAACGGAACGGCAAGCCAGATCACAAGCGCGATTTATGACGCCGTGACCTGCGGAAAGAGGATGTGACACAGCTTCTGATGCTGGCCCAGTGGCTACCACCCGCGTTCGTAGCGGGCGCGGAAGGTCTGATCGTCGCCTACGCGGGAGGACGCCACTTCGCACCCGGCTGGTACGCGGTGCTGATGGGCTGTCTGCCGGTCGGTATGCTTGTCGGTGACCTGCTGGTGGGTCGACTGCTACGGCCACCCACCCGGGAGCGACTGGTAGTCCCGTTGATTGCGCTGACGGGACTGCCGCTGGTCGGCTTCGCTACCGAGCCCGGAGTGGGCGTCTCGTCCTGTCTGCTGCTGCTCTGCGGCTTCGGATTGGCCTACGGTCTCGGCCTGCAACGGCCGTTCCTGGACGCCCTGCCGCAGGATGGCCAGGGCCAGGCCTTCGGTCTGCTCGGCTCCGGCAGCATGACGCTGCAGGGCATCGATGACCTGGTGCGGCGGAACTTCACCGCGGACGGGCCGAACCGGTTGTGGCTCACGGACATCACCGAGCACGCGACCGGCGAGGGCAAGCTGTGTCTGTGCGCGGTCAAGGACGTGTACTCCGGCCGCATCGTGGGCCATTCCATCGACTCCCGGAGGAAGTCCCGCCTCGCCTCGCGGTGGCCGCGCCGGAGTCCGCCGTCGCCCGCCGCGGCCCCACTGCGGGATGCATCGTGCACTCCGACCGCGAATCGCAATTCCGGTCCAGCAAGGTCGCAGCCCTCCTCACCCGGCATGGCCTGGTCGGCTCAATGGGCCGGGTCGGGGCCGCCGGCGACAACGCCGCAATGGAGAGCTTCTTCGCACTGCTGCAGAAGAACGTCCTCAACCGCCGCGTCTGGGCGACCCGCCAGGAGTTGCGGATCGCGATCGTCACCTGGATCGAGCGGACCTACCACCGGCGCCGACGGCAACGACGCCTGGGCCGATTGATCCCCGTCGAGTACGAAACCATCATGACCCCACCCGCAGCTCTGGCTGCATGTACCCCGCTGTCACCCGATCATGCAGCAGTCCCCTCCGGCCCGGCGCGGCCTCGATTACTCTCCAGTCATGTTGACCTGCGGAGACAACTGAGCAAGTTGCTTTTGCCGAGTGGATGTACGAGGCAGCCGTCGCTGGATAGAGTCGTGCAGTTACAACTGGTTGTGGGGACAACCAGAGCACCTTGGGGAGGGCCTGCAGCACATGAGTCGTCGCTCTAATGGCGTGGTCAGCGTGTGGGCTGAGATGCAGAGGCAGCAGCAGCGCCAGGCGGAGGCTGAAGCCAGACGGCGAAGACAGGAAGCGCAGCAAGCACGTGCCTACCAGCGGCGAGCTGCCCAAAGTCACCGCGAGTACAGGCAGGCCGAGGCACTACGTCGCACTGAGCAACTGGACGCCCAAGTCACGTCGCTGCAGGGTCTTCTCGCATCGGGATGTCAGGCTCCAGCTTTCAGAGCTTCCTCGCTCATGCGCCTCGAAGAGATCGAGCCCTTCACTCCGGGACCATTGGCGCAGCCCGTGCCCATGCCGGACTTCGATCATTACCAAGTGCAGAGTGGGTGGACTGCCAGCCGCCGGGCACAGGCTCAGGCCGAAGCTCGGGCGCGCTTCGAGCGGGACTGGCACGCGGCTCAGGCGGCGGAGGCGCAGCGGCAGCAACAGTTGGCGTCGTACCAGCAGGGATACCAGCAGTGGGCCGACGCACAGCTGGCCGATGTGCGGCGGCACAATGCCGGCGTCCTCGAGCTGACCGAAGGGGTGAGACGCCGCGATCCTGACTCTGTGGTCGAGTACTTCTCTGCCGCTCTCTACGCCTCGACTGCGTGGCCGGAGGGTTTCCCACGGCAGGTAGCAGCAGCCTATGACTCAGTGGCCGGACAGTTGGTGCTGGATTGGGAGATGCCCGCCTACAGCGTCATCCCCGAGGTCAAATCCGTTCGGTACATGCCCAGCTTGGATCAGGACAAGGAGACTCCCCGGCCAGTAGGCCAGCGGCGTGCCCTGTACCGAGAGGTGCTCGCGCAGTGCATGCTGCTCGTCCTGCACGAACTCTTCGCCGCAGATGAGCTGGGCGCGCTCGAGTCGGTGACCTTGAACGGGTTCGTGGATGGGCATGACCCTACGACGGGCCAGCCGGGCCACATCTACCTGGCAACCGTCATGGCCCCGCACTCAACGTTTCGTGACCTGCACTTGGCGCAGGTGGACGCCGGCAGCTGCCTGGCCGATGCACTGCGCGGGCAACTCTCGGCTCGACCTGACCAACTCGCGCCGGTGCGGCCGAGTCGCCGACCTCAGGAGATCGGAAACCGCGTTGTCACGCATGGCAGCGACGATGAACCCGACCTGTACGAGATGGACCCCATTGCCTTCGAGGATCTCGTTGCCGATCTCTTCCGGGCTATGGGGATGCAGGCAGTCACCACCCAGCGCTCGAACGATGGCGGGGTAGACGTTGATGCACTGGACCCAACACCGATCCGAGGCGGCAAGATCGTCGTACAGGTGAAGCGCTACCGCAACACGGTGCCGCCCACCGCTGTGCGTGACTTGTACGGGACCGTACAAGACGCCGGCGCCAACAAGGGTGTCCTCGTCACGACGTCAGGGTTCGGCCCTGGTTCACACACCTTCGCAAACGGCAAGCCGCTGGAACTGATCTCGGGAACTGAACTCGTCGACCTGCTGCATCGCCATGGGCTCCGTGGTCGCCTGGGCGATGGTGCCCGTCGAGCTGCAGCACAGTCAACGGCGACGGTTCCGGACACTCGATTGCCCGACGACTACAACGTCTTGGGCATGTCCTGGAGGGGAAGTGTCGCCTTGGACGTGTGCGCTCTCGTCTGCCGTGGCAACCGGGTCCTCAGTGACGATCACTTTGTGTTCTTCAACAACCCGCAGACACCGGACGGCTCCGTGCGCGCTCTTCCCGCCCCTGCACCCGACAAGGCTGCGCTGTGCGTCTCCTTCGACGGATTGCCGGATGAGGCTGACCGGCTCGTACTCGTGGCCGCCATCGACCCAGAGGTCAACCCGCACGCCGACCTCTCCGGCTTCACGGACGCCTGCATACGCCTGCTCGATCCGACGCTAGCCGAGCTGGGACGTCTAGAAGTCTCCGACGGCCGGCCGCATGAGACCGCGTTGGTCCTCGGCTCCTTCCGCCACAGGTCGAACGGGGACTGGGACTTCGTCTTGGGCGGCAAGGGCTACACGGGCGGCCTGGAGGAGCTCGTGCAGGACTTCGGCATCGAGGTCGAGTAGATCCCGCAGGCGATCGAGCTGCAGCGCTGGCTGCGGGCTATGAACGCGGCTTGATGACCCAGATCTCATCCGATCGCTGGTCTGGGGTGGCGGGGGACGAGGAGGACGTCGGGACGGGGACGGGGCAGGTGGATCCCTGGTGCCCCGAGCTGGGACGGGGAGCTGCGTCTGTCCGGCGGCCGCGCCGGCGTAGTGGGCGGGCAGCCCGTTCTTTGTGGGAGGGCCCCGACCGAACACCGGTCGGGGCCCTCCCAGGTCTGGGCACGGTGGCCGGACTTGTCTGGCCCGCGGCGCCCGCCAAGAAGGACGCGACGAAGAAAAGCTCCGCGAAGAAGGTGTCGGGTCATCGGCCGCGGAGTGCCTAGTCCAGGATGCCGAGTGCTGTGCCTGGTCGGCAGTGGACGCATGTGGGTACCTGCTGGCGCAGTGCGTGGAGTGCCTGCTGCCGGGTCGCCGGCCGGCACCGCCCGCTCTTGGCCGCGGCCCAACAGCCGCCCGTGTGCACGGCGTCCACGTTGGTCCGGTTGAGCCCGTACTGGATCAGCCACTGAGGCGGGGGAGGCCGCATCTCCTCATCCCGACGCCGCTCCGTCTCGCGCCGCTCCTGGCCGGGACCGCTGTCGTCGAGGCCGACGAAGCCCAGGTCGGCGAGGGCTCCGAGGCTGGCCGCCCGTAGGTTAGCGGTGAGCCGGTCGTGTCGGCAGACGGTGATCTCCGTGGTCCGTCCGGGCAGTCAGCGTCATGGACCGGATCGGGCTGTCCGCCGCCCTGTTCGCCGGGGGCTAGGCAAAGCAGGCCGCCAGAGCCGCCCAGCAAGCATGCGACGAAGCGGCCCGCGTCGACTCCACCCTCGTCGCCTCCCGATCCAACACCCTGGATCTCGCGGCAGTACACCCGAGGCCGGTCGCGGCCTGAGACCATCAAGGCCATGGGCAAGCCCTCCCGGCCCGGACCGCCGAACCAGCCCTCCCGCGCGATGCCGCACGTCGACGGCGACGATCCGCTCGCGCGGTACGACAAGCGCCGCCCACCACCCCTCGACCAACACGCCCGTTCCACGGCCGCGGCGGCCACCTGATCCCCGACGAACCCCGCGTCCTGGAAGAGTGGAACGGATTTGTGTACGAACCTGCGGGCACGGCAGCAAACCTCGCCGCGGCCCAGCGCTGGCTGAACGAACCGACGTCCGCCGAACCCGACGACGAGCACCCCTCCCCCTGCCTGATATCCCCCTTCGCGCCGTAGCCACTCGCTACGGAAGTAGGTGTCACCCGACGGCATCTCAGCTAGCCTTGCATGGTGGAAAGTTGGGGGAGAATCAGATGGAACAGATCTTCGTTAGCTATCGTCGCGAGGATGGTGCGGCAGAGGCCTGGTTGCTGCAGGAAAAGCTGAGTGACCAGCTGGGTGGTGCAGCCGTTTTCTTGGATACGTCCTCTGTATCGCCAGGAACCATTTGGCCTGACCGACTACGCCAAGCGCTGGACAACGCGTCTGCCGTACTCGTGATAATCGGCCCGAATTGGATAACGGCGTCCGATGAATGGTCGCGGCGGAGAATAGACCTGCAAGACGACTGGATTCGCCTGGAAGTGGAGAAGTCGTTAGATTCAGATAAGGTCGTCCTGCCAATTTTGGTCCGAGGTGCCGAAATGCCTCCCCCTGAATCACTCCCGGCATCAATTTCAGCGATTTCGTTACGGCAGGCCGTCGAATTGCGTAGCGCCAATGATGTTGCTCTGATTGTGAATCATCTGATCAGACTGCTGGGGGTGTCGAATTCGGATCGGAGCACGGGCTTGTTTCCGCGCCCCGCCCCGGAGCTGCCCGATCCGTTGAGCAAGGAGAAGATCGAGGTAGCGCTGAGCGGGACCTTGCGTCGATGGCGCGTACAGCGGCGTCAGCTCGGCGAAACCTCACCGGGAGCCAAGGGCGCTGCGTCGGAATCGGTTGGCTTGTACCGCGAGTATCGATTTCGGACTTTTCGAGAGGCAGTTTCTTTCATGCATGCGACCGCCCCGGGCTGCGACATCGCTATTCATCATCCAGTTTGGGAAAACATCTGGCGCACTGTTAGGATTTACCTCACCACTTGGGATATCGGCCACCGCATTTCGGATCGGGATGTGCAGCTGGCTAAATATTTCGAACGAGCATACGAGGATTTCCCGGAAGCGGATCCCGTCGACTGACGCGACGCGCATACGGATCACTGCGATGCCGCCTCGTGCCAGTCGCATTCTCGGCTTGGGCAGCTACGATCATCTGAGGTTCGATCGGGCACTGACATGCGTCAACGCCCAAGGCACGGCCTCGTGGGCTCGGCTGCTTTCACCAGGACGTCATGACCGCGAGTAGAGCGTGCCCGTTCCGTAAGGCGTGCCGCTATCCGGGGGCTCCTCGGGTAGCGGGGCGCGTACAATGCTCGGCACCGTAGGAACCGGTCCCCTCCATCCCGACGGCGATGATCTCGCCGTGGGAGGCGAACCATTCCAGCAGTCGCCAATAGCCGTCCGGGGTCGTCTCGAATGATTCGGTGGCCAGCTGCCGGCCGACAGTGTCGATGATGGCGGCCTGGTGAAAGTCGGTGTGGGTGTCGATCCCGCCGACCACAGATATCTCGGTTGCCTCGTTGGCTGTCATGCTGCTGGTGCTGTCCTTCCGAACCGCGCTCTTGAAAGGGGATAGCACGGGCCGGTCGCGCAGACGATCAACACAGTGACGGGACGCCTGGTCAGGCTCCTATTAGGTCACGAAAGTCCGGCGGGCCACGCGCATGATCGCTCCGGACCGACGCATCCTCGCCAGGACAACTCAACAGCGTCGGTGGATTTTTGGGTCAGGTCCGAAGCGCTCACCCAGCCATCATCACTGTGGGTTTGGGCGGCGCCAGCTGGCAGTCGGCTCCGGCGGTGTAGGGCAGGCGAAGGTAGGCGCACAACACGCCGATGCAAGTCTGGCGCAGCTCGCGGGTGGGGGCGTCGTGGGCGAGGCCGGCCAGGGGTGAACGGCGCCGAGGCGCACGGCCTCGGACTTCTCGCCGAGCTGGGCGACAGCGGTGGTGAAGCGTTCGGTGTGCAGGCGGGTGGCCTCCCGCAGGGCACCGTCCTCGGCGACGCGCTGTCGTCGGTAGGCCACGACCAGGGCGACCAGGGCGCCGGCGTCGGCAGCCACCCCGAAGGACAGCTTCGCCAGGTCGAACGGCGTCCTGGCCCTGACGCGTGCTCGGGCGCCAGACCCTGCATGCCGAGCAGCTCCCACCCAATGATGAATAGGGTACGAAAACGCCTCCACGCTCACCACACTGCTGCGCCAGCGCCTGGGCACCACCCCCGGCCGCCTGCGGAACGGAGCCGCAGTTGAGGCTCGGCAGCTGACTGGGGAGCGGCCCGCGCAGTCACTCCTGGTCGGCCGGGTCCGGATGGGTCGGCGAGCCGGTTCCGCCGCTTTTCGAACAACACCGTCGGGAGGGGGCCACGGCTCCCGCCACGTTCCCGGCCGGGTCCGGACACGGGAGCCGCCAGGCAGCTCAGGTCAGCAAGCTGGTCGTGCCGTCGTTCGGCGGGATGACCCCGAGGAGTTCGTCGACCTTCTGGGCGCCGAGGGCCGCAGCTGGCGCGGTGTCGGGGCGTTGCGATCCACCCGGGCGGTCTCCGCAGGACGCGCGCCGGGCGAATCCTCCTGCAAGGTCGCCCAGGCGCATGTGCCGTACGGCGTACGGTGCACACCGCACTGCCGGCTCAGCGCCTCCACCAGCAGAAGCCCCCGGCCGCCCTCCGCGAGGTCGCCGTGCGGGGTGGAGGCGACGGGCCCGTGCCGCACGCCGCTGTCGAAGACCTCGATCCACACGTCCGTCGGGGAACGCGTGAGCCGGAGGCTCACGTCGGCGGAGCCGCTGTGCCGGACCGTGTTGGTGACGACTTCGGAGACCACGACGCGCACCGCGTCGGCCACCTCCTCACCGATCCGCCATGCCGTCAGCTGTGCCCGGGCGAATGCTCTGGCCTGCGGCACCGCCCGCTCTTCGGCCGGCAGTGCGCAGACCGCGAGGGCGCTGGGGTTCTGGGGGCGCGGCTCCGGGGCGTCGGACACCGCTGCCCTGGGGCGGCACATGTCTCGGTCTGGGGCAGGCATGGCGACTCCTGTCATGAGAGACGTAAGGTCATACGACGATGAGGACATGGAGCGTGCGCGGTCCGTGCACGCCTTCCACTCGGTCGAGTTCGATGTCGCTGGTCGCCGAGGGCCGGGAGACGAACGTCAGAGGCCGGGCGGGCTCCAGGCGTGCCAGTGCCTCGGGGACACAGGCCACGACCTGTTCTGCCCGTAGCACGCACACATGGTGGTCGGGCACCAGGGTCAGAGCGCGTCGTCCCTGTCCCGGACCGCCGTCCAGGACGAGGGTGCCGGTCTCGGCGATCGCGACCGCGACGGTAGTGAGGACGCTGTCGGCCCGGTCCAGGTCGCGAACGGGCAGCTGCGGATGGTCGTCGAGCACCCGGGCCGGGTCCAGTTCCGGCTGCCAGGCAGGCGGGAAACCCCGCGGCACCACGACGCAGGCGGCATCGCGGGCGGCCACGATCCGCGTGATGGCCCCGAGGAGCACCCTCGCCGACAGCAGGACGAGCTTGAGGGGCATGCCGTAGCGCGCCAGGGCGACGGTGATCGCCACGGCGAGAGCCGCGAGCCCGGCGCCATGGACCGGCCGAGGGCGTACAGGAGCAGCAGCGGCTTGTGCGGAGCGCGGGTCCCGCTCCTGGGTCCACTGCCTAAGCGGGCGTGGACTTGTTCGGAGGGCCGTACTCGGCCAGCAGTCGTTGCAGGTCCTGTGCCACCGCGCTGCAGCGCAGGCCGCCCTCCGCGTCCTCCTAGAAGTCCCGGGCTGCCGGGCCCCCGGTCGATGCGCACTTCCCATACGCCGTCGCTGACCAGGTGGTGGAAGGGGTAGCGGGGTGCGGGAGCTGCGCGAGACGGGTGCCACCGGACGGCTGGCGCCGGACTTGAGAGCAGCGCTGCGACGCGAACCGCAACTGCTCGGCAGGATCACGCGATTGCTGCTCGACCTGCACTTCCCACCCTCCCTCCATGGCGAACTGCGCGAAGCCGTCGGCCTGGAACTGGAGCCGGCGCAGACCGAGCAGCTCTCGGCGGTACGCAGGCAGCGGGACCCGCGGATGCGGGAGCTGACCGCCTACGAGTACCGGTGCGCCTTTTGCGGATACTTCGGCAGGATCGGCGCGGTGCCGGTCGGGCTGGAGGCCGCCCACGTGCGCTGGTGGGCGTTCGGCGGTCCCGACGACATCGACAACGGGCTGTGCCTGTGCTCGCTGCACCACAAGCTCTTCGGGCAAGGGCGTCCTCGGCGTGGGAGACGATCAGCGCATCCTGGTCTCACAGTGCTTCGTCGGCCACAGCCCCGCCGCCCGCGAGCGCGTTATAGCCCTCGCGGGCCGGCCACTCTTCGGCCCACAGCCCGGGGCGCACCCTGTCTCGGCCGCTCACCGCGACTGGCACGCCCGCCAGGTCTTCCACGGTGAGCCACGCCCCGCCACTGCAGCCTGACCGCCCCGGCACCGTCGGCATCGCTGCGACGGCGAGAAGCTGCGCGTCAGTTCGGCGTGGCGGTGGTGTGGTGCGGTCGGTTGTGTACCAGCAGGGCTGAGGCGAGGGCCGCGCACAGGAACACGGCAGCGATGACGATCAGGCCGGCGTGGACGCCGGAGGTGAAGGCGTCGCCGATCGCGGCGGTCACGTTCGGCGGGGCTGCTCGGTGGCCGCCGCTGCCGCTGGATACGGCGTGTTCGACGGTGGGCCAGGCCGCTCGGGGCACGTGGTGGGCATCCAGCTGGGGCGGCAGTTGGGACTGGAGCCGGCTGGCGAGCAGTGCGCCGAGGAGGGAGGTGCCAGTGACGGATCCGATCTGGCGGAAGGTGTTGACTGCTCCGGAGGCCATGCCGGCGTGTTCATGAGGGACGCTGACCAGGGCGGCGGCGGTGCTCGGCGCAGCCACCATCCCGCTTGCGGCTCCGAAGAGCGCGTAGAGCCACCACACCCGGGCATAGGGGGTGGTCGGCTCCAGCGTGGTGAGTCCGGCCGTGGCGGCGGCTCCGATGAGGAAGCCCAGGGTCAGTGGGAGCTTGAAGCCGGTGCGGCGGATCACGCGTCCGGTCGCGTAGCTGACGATGACGTAGACGCCGAAGAAGGCCAGCAGCCGCCATCCCACGTCCAGGGCGGATAGGTGCTGGACACGCTCGTAGAAGAGCACCGACAGGATGGCCAGGCCGGTGAAGCCGAACAGGGAGACGGCCGCGACGAACATGACGGCGCTGAAGGATGCTGACCGGAACAGGGTGATGTCCAGCATGGGTGTGCGGCCGGCGCGCTCGACGAGGACGAAACTGGTCAGGGCCGCGGCCGCGGTGATCCAGGCGATGAGGATGCGGGGGCTGGTGTAGCCGTCGTGTCCGCCTTCGATGAGGGCGTAGACGAGGGCGGCGATGCCCAGGACGGCCAGGACCTGGCCGGGGATGTCGAGCTTGCCGGCGGGGCCGCGCGATTCCCCTACGAAGGCTGCTGCGGCCAGGGTGACCACGGCGAGGACGGCGGTCGACAGGAAGACCGTGTTCCAGTGGAAGTGGTCCAGCAGTGTGCCCGCGATCAGGGGGCCTGCGGCCAGTCCGATGCCCGAGGAGGCCGCCCAGATGGTGACGACTTCGGTGCGCCGGTGGGGGTCGGGGAACGTGGCCCCCAGGATGGCCAGGCTGTTGGGCAGGATGAGTGCGCCGCCGAGGCCGGAGACGAGCTGGCCGGCGATGACGCCTCCCGCCGAACCCGCCGCGTAGACGATGAGCGAGCCGATGATCATGACCGCGGCGCCGGTGACGAAGGCGCGCTTGCGGCCGTAGAGGTTGCCGATGGTGCCCGCGGACATCACCAGACTGGCCACGACCAGGGTGTACGCGGAGGGGATCCAGACGAGGCCGGTCGGGGAGACGTGCAGGTCGTCCTGGATGGCTGACAGTGCCGACACCGATGCGGTGATCAGCAGAAAGGTCGTCGTGGCGCCCAGGCACATGGCGATGAGTGTGACGCCGACGGCGAGCCGGGAGGGGTGGTTCGGGGAGGGCCGGACACCGGTGTGCCGGTCGGTCGGCTTGAGCCGGCCCGGGGCGGGGGAAGGAGTGGAAGTCACGGTGTCCTCGTCTCAGCCGAGCTGCGGGTAAAGGGCGGCGACGCCGCCGGAGAGGTCGGCCTGTACCTGGCGGCTGCGGTCGTCGACGACGATCTCGGCAGCCCCGGAGGCAATGCCGTCGACGGCCGCGCGGGCGACGCCCGCCGGGTCGGTCTTGGGCCCGTTGACATGGCGGGCCATGTCGGTGTCCATGTAGCCGACGTGGAGTCCGGACACGGTGATGCCCCGGGGCGCGAGCTGCTGGCGAACCGCGTTGGTCAGGCTCCACTCCGCGGACTTGGCGGCGGCGTAGGCACCGACGGCGGGAAAGCTGATCCACGACAGCGCGGACAGGATGTTGAGGACGGCGCCTCCGCCCTGGGACTCGATCACGGGAGCGAAAGCCCGGATCATGCCGAGGGTGCCCAGATAGTGGGTCTCCATCTCCAGGCGGACGGCGTCCCAGCTGCCGGTCAGCAGATCGGCGCCCGTGGAACTGCCCGCGTTGTTGATCAGGACGGAGATGTCACGGGCCTCCTCGGCGGCCGCGGCGACGGAGGCGGGGTCGGTGACGTCGAGCCGTATCGCTTTCACTCCGGGCAGATCGATCTGGTCCGGTCGGCGGGCCGCCCCGTACACCGTGGCGCCACGCGCGAGCAGCTCCTGGGCGAGCGCCCTGCCGAGCCCGCGGTTGGCCCCGGTGACCAGGACGGTTGCTGTGCTGATGTCCATGATTCCTCCCTCGTGATGCACACACCCCAGCTGACTTACGATTGCATAAGTCAGCTACGACAGTATAGGCTGACTTTGCTTGAGGCAAGCCAGGTGAAGGGTGGAGAGATGAAGGATCTGCTGGAGGAACGGGACGCCTGGTCCATGGCCAACTGCTCCATCGCCAGGACTCTGGAGATCGTCGGCAACAGGACAGCGCTGCTGATCATGCGCGAGGCGTTCTTCGGCACACGCCGGTTCGACGACTTCGCCAAGCGTGTGGGCATCGGCGAACCCGCCGCCGCGGCGCGCCTGAAAGAACTGACCGCCGCCGGTCTCCTGGAACGCGTCCCCTACCAGGAGCCCGGCCAGCGGACCCGGTACGCCTATCAACTGACCCAGAAGGGACGGGACTTCCGGACCGTCATCGTGGCGCTGCGGCAGTGGGGCGACACCTGGGCCACCGACGAACAAGGGCCCCCCGTGGTCGTACGCCACGAGAATTGCGGCGCCCCGGTGCACGCGGTGCTCCGCTGCGACGACGGCCACGACGTGCCGATCGGGGACTCGTTCGTCGACGCCGGCCCGGGTCTCATCCGCGTCAGCCCGGACAGCCCCTGAACCCAGCGGCGGCTGAAACTCCCGGCAGGACGATTCCACCGCAAAAGTGGCCCGCCCCCGTCCCCGCCATCGCCGGCCGGCACGCTACACCGACAACTCACGCCCCCCAGGAACTCCCGCACGTCCGAAACATCGAAGAAGTCCCTGAGTGCCGACACGACCGACCGGGCAGGAGCGGCAATACACAGATCACGCGTGTTCGGCTGGGAAGACCCTGCCATTTCCGCCGACGCCGTCCCTCACCACAGCGGCCTCGACTTCCTCCGCGAGATCCTGGCCGGGCGCCTGCCCGCTCCGCCGATCGCCGCCACCCTGGGCTTCACTCTGGAGGCACGGCCGGGCGGTCTTCGTCCTGGTGTCGGGCGAGGAGCACTACAACCCGATCGGCGGCGTCTACGCCACGCTGCTCGACTCGGCGGCCGGCTGCGCGGTACGGACAGATGTCTCACGCCAGGGGACTCCGTGGACCCGTGATCACCGAAGCGGCAGACGAGAGCTTGAGCTCCGACAACCGCCCGTGACCAGCACCGACCGTCACCTCACATCAGGCCGTGCCCAGACGGCTTCAAGATGGTGGATCTTCATTGTGCCGAGACTGATGGCCGGGCGTCAGCGCACTGCGACCTCGCCCGTGTGGACGGCGCGCATGGCGCGCTCGATGGTCTCCTGGTTTTCGCCGACCGGAGCCACGTAGCCGATGACGTCGCGCGCGGCGTCCTCCCCGAGTGTGCGGGTGATCACCCAGGTGGCGAGGTACTGGGACGCCAGGCAGCCCCCTGCCGTGGCGATGTTCCCCTCGGCGTGGAACGGCGCGTCCAGCACGGTCACGTCGCAGGCTTCCACAAAGGGCCGACTCTTCATGTCGGTGCAAGCCGGCATGCCGTCCAGCAACCCCAGCCGGGCGAGCACCAGCGCGCCGGAGCATTGCGCACCGACGAGCTGTCGCGAAGGGTCGAGCGGCAGCCGGGAGATCAGCCGGTCGTCGGCGACCACGTCTCGTGTCTTCACGCCACTACCGATCAGCACGACCTCGGCTTCGGTCACGAACTCCATCGGGCGCTGCCCTGTCACCTCTACACCGTTCATCGACGTGACCACCGGTGTCGGCGTCGTGAGGAAGGCTTCCAAGCCATACTTACGGCATCGGTTGATCAGCGCGGATGCGATGAAGCTGTCGAGTTCGTTGAACCCGTCGAAGGTGACCACGGCTACCTGCATCACATCTCCTTCAAGCACGGCGTTAGATCTGTTCACTGCTCCCTGGCGCCCCATTCTGGGTCGATCTCACGCCCGTTCCGGGGCGGGATCGGCGACCATTGCACGGTCTATGGGGCTTGCACCGGACCGGAGCGGTCCCAGCCGGGGATCATCTCCTCCCGGTGGACGTCCTTGGCGTGGACCTGCTCGCCGCAGGTCCCGCAGACGGCGCGAGTGACCAGTTCGTGGTCCTGGTGAAGGAGCCGGACGGGCGGCGTGGTGACGGCCCAGCGGTCGCCCCAGCCGATGAGTTCGCGGGTGATGCCCGCCAGGTCGCGCCCCGCCTCCGTCAGGTAGTAGCCGCTGTGGCGTGTGTCGTCCGGCAGCGGGCGCCGTTCGAGGACACCGCTCTCCACCAGCGCCTTCAGGCGCGCTGCCAGGCGGTCCGTGGGGGCGCCGGTGTTCCTGGCGATCTGCCGGAACCGGTGGTTGCCGAGCATGACCTCGCGGATCGCCGGCAGGGCCCATCGGTCGCCGACGACCTGCAGGGTGGCGGCGAGCGAGCAGGGGCGTCCGGCCATGTCCTGGGGATCGATGCGCGTGGTCACGCCTCCAGTATCACCCCGGCAAGGTTTGATTTCCAAACCACCCGTGCTTGGCTTGCACCATGCCCAGGATGCTTGGAATTTGAAATCACCCTCGAACGGCCACCGCGGTCGTCCTGGTGGCCGTCTTCATGACCATCCTGGATCTGTGGATCGTCAACGTCGCACTTCCGGCCGTGGGAGCGAGCTTCTCCGGGGGCGGCAGGGGCGCGGCCCTCGGTTCGCTGTCCTGGGTCCTTAACGCCTACGCGATCACCTTCGCCGCGCTGCTGGTGGTGGCCGGGCGTGCGGGTGACCGCATGGGCCGGCGGCCGGTATTCCTCACCGGGATCGCCGTCTTCGCTCTCGCGTCGCTGGGCTGTGCCCTGGCCCCGAACCTGGGGACCCTCGTCGCGGCCCGGGTGGTGCAGGCAGCCGGGGCGGCCGCCCAGATCCCGAAGTCCCTGGCCCTGCTGCTGGCGCAGAACGGATCCAGCACACATCAGGACGGGAAACCCGTGAACACGTGAGAACTACGGAGGGGTGTTTCCCCAGGCCAGACACCCTGCAGTCGACGTCTCGGCAGGTCACGGCCCCGCCCAGGGAAAGCCCCTTAAAGCGGGTGTCGCAGGTTCGAATCCTGCCGGGGGCACAACGCGTTACCGCGCTGATCTGGGGTTTCTTCCCCAAGCAGGCGCTCTATTCGGCCTCGGACGGGGCCGTTTGCGTGAGCGGTGCGTGAGCGGATGGGGAGTTGATCTCCCGAACATCTCCCAACGGATCAGCACCATTAGGCACGAATTCCGTGTCGGGCTCCTGCGTGCCGGCGGGCTTGGGCTCCGCTTCGGGAGGGTGATCGAGGAGCGGCCGAGCATCTCCTGGATGTCCTTCAGGTCGGCACCGGCCGCGTGGCGCTCAGGCCATGAGTCTCTCGATGGCCACGGGAAGGTGGCGGGGGCCGCGCAGGACGGCATTGGCGCGGTACGGCGGCGGGTCCTCGAGCAGCCGGGAGAACGGGACCCGGCGGAAGAGTTCGGGCACAGCCACATGGAGTTCTATGCGGGCGAGCGGGGCGCCGAAGCAGTAGTGGATGCCGGTGTAGAAGCCCAGGTGCTCGTTGTCCTTGCGGTCGGGATCGAACCGGTCGGGATTCTCGAAGCGCCGGGGGTCGCGGTTGGCCGCGGCCAGCATGAGCCAGACCGGCGAGCCCTTGGGGATCGTGGTGCCGGCGACGTCGATGTCGGCCAGGGCGGTGGTCCACGGGACGAACTGGACCGGGGGCTCGTAGCGCAGCACTTCCTCGATGAGCGGGACGGCCAGGTCCGGGTCCTTCCGGAACCGCTGGAGGATGTCGGGGTGGCGCAGCAGGGTGAGGGTCGTGTTGGTGATCGCGTTGACGGTGGTCTCGTGGCCGGCGACCAGGAGCAGCACCGCGGTGGCCTCCAGGTCGGCCGGTGTCATGTCGGGGGCGAGCGCGCTGAGCATCCCGGGGCCCGGGTGGCGGCGTTTGGTCTCGATCAGATCGGCCAGGTAGGCGCCCAGCTCCTGGCGCGCCTGCTGCGCCTTTTCCGGGCCGTCGTCGCCGGCCTGGGGATCGATTGACGACGCCAGGGCGTCGGCCCAGCCGTGGAAGCGCGGTTCGTCCTCGCGCGGGACGCCGAGGACCTTGCAGATTGCGGTGACGGGAAGGGGATAGGCGAAGTCCTCGACGATGTCGACCTGGTCCTTGCCCTCGAAGGCGTCGAGCAGTTCGGTGACCACCTTGGCCAGCTCTCCGCGCAGGCCGTCGAGGAACTTGGGGCTGTGCGGGGGGCCGAACGGCCGGTTGATGGTGTCGCGCGGCCGGTCGTGGACGGGCGGGTCGGTGAAGATGAAGCTGGTCGGTAGGCCGGACTCCACCAGTTGTCCGGGGCGGGCGTAGCCGGGTGACCGGTTGCTCGTGTCGTTGCTCAGCCGTGGGTCGTTGGCCAGGCTCCGCACCTCGTAGTAGGTGCTGACCAGGTAGGTGCCGTCGTCCTCCCGCCTGACCGGTTGCTTGCGCAGCTCCGCGTAGAGCGGGTACGGATCGGCCCAATTGGCGTAGTCGGTGATCTGCGCGACGATGCTGCCGGACGTCATGGTGACTCCTGAGGGCTCCGGGCGGTACAGGGCCGGTGATCAGGCATGCGACGGAACGAACGTGACACGCCGCTCGCTCGGTGAGTGGCCCGTCAGCGTGACGGTGGGCCCGTGGGTGGGCAGATGGGGGTCGGGGAAGGCCGGGTCGATCGGCTGTAGCGTCTCGGTCCGGCGGTCGACCGTGCGGTACTCCGGCGGGAAGGGGGCGCCGGACGCGATCTGCTGTTCGTAGAACCCCAGCCACTTGGCTCCGTCGAAGGACGCCGCGGCGATGACGCGGCCGCGGTACCCGTACACCGCGACGAACCGCTCCTCGTCGAGCGCCCCCTGGGCGATGACCAGCTGGTCGCCCAGCGGGGGAACACCCACCGACTTGATGTTGACACCGAACTGGGTGGACCAGAACATCGGCAGCCACAGGTGCGGACGGCGATCCGGGCCCGCACAGATCATGTTGTGGGCGGCGATCTCGGCCTGTTCGACCGCGTTGCCCCAGTGCTCCAGCGACAGGAACTGGTAGTCGAACAGCGGGTGGGGACTGCGGGCGACGTCACCGGCGGCGTAGATGTCGTCGGTGACGATGCCGTTGACGTCGAACAGTCGGCAACCGGCGTCGCACGCGATCCCCCGGGGACCCGCGGCCACCCCCGAGCCGGCGAGCCATTCCGTGTTCCGCATGCCCCCGAGCGAGACGACCGCTACCTCCACGTCGATCGCCGAACCGTCGGACAGATGGGCGCGCTTGAGTCGTCCCACATCGTCGCCCTCGAGGGCGGTGACGCTGATGCCGCAGCGCAGGTCGACTCCGTGCTTGCGCTGCAGCCGGTCCGCCACCGCGCCGATCACCCCGCCGAGCGCGCCCACCAGCGGTGCCGGGCCGCGTTCGGCGACCGTGACCTCGAGGCCAGCTCCCGGCAGGCGGAGGCGGCCTCCGAGCCCGTGAAACCGGCACCGATCACCAGCACACGGGACACACCCCCGGTCAGCTTCCGGCGCAGGCGAGCGGAGTCGTCGCGGGTACGCAGCACGAACACCCCGTCCAGCGCGGCCTCTTCCGGGTGGAACCAGGGCCGCGCTCTGGTCCCGGTGGTGATCAGCAGGCGGTCGTAGGGGACGGTGTCGCCGTTCGTCAGGCGCACTTGCTTGGCGTCCCGGTCCAAGCCCTCGGCGGCGACACCCAGACGCCACTCGGCGTCGATGTCACGCCGCCGCGGAAGCGCGGTGTCCTCGGGCCGTGCCCGCCCGAGCAGCGCCTGCTTGGACAGCGGCGGCCGGTCGTAGGGCTCGTACGGCTCGTCGCCGATCATGGTCAGCGATCCGGCGAAGCCCTCCTCGCGCAGCGTCTCCGCCGCGCGCAGACCGGCCAGCGAGGCCCCGACCACGACGATACGGCCCTGACGCCGCAGGACCTCGACGTCCGTGTCAGCCGACATGGGGCTCCACACCCTTCGTCGGCTCGTCGGAGTAGTCGACCAGGATGGCCTGGACCGGGCAGGCCGCGGCAGCCTTATCCACCCGGTCACGCTGTGCCTCGTCGAAGCGCGGGGAGAACAGCAGCGCCTCTTCCCCGTGCAGGGAGAAGACGTCCGGGGCGAGAAAGACGCACTGTGCGAACCCCTGGCACCGGTTGAGATCGACGACAAGCCTCATTGGAATCCGCTCCCTGCACGGGCCGCGGTGGCCGAGCCCCACAGCCGTCTGCGCTCGGTCCATTGGGTCGGTAGGCATGCCTCACGTTCAGCTTCAGCCTTCCGTTCAGGTCTCGCAAGGCGAGGGGTTGACGGGCCTCCACTCCGCGACGCTCTACATCGGGGTGTCCGTCGCCCCCGTCGTCGGCCAGGGCGCGCTTAACTGGGCCGGCGTGCACTGGCTCGGCCCCATCGGCGCCGCACTGATCGTCCTTGCCTTCGGCGCGGCCGAGATCACACACCTGATCATCCGCCGCCACCAGCCTGCTGCCGAACCGGCTCCGGCCCCGGTGATCGCGAGAGCCGCACGGTCCTGACACCGGACGGTGCCAGGAGGCGTGCGAAAACGCGCGCAGCCTCGACACATGTCGCGCGCCGGTGGACGCATCACGTGCGCCCCACAGACTCGGCGATCGTGCCCGCCATCGCCCGCCGCGGCACCGGACACGGCACGGGGCTCGGCACCTATCGCTGGGTGATCGAGCGGAGCTTCGCCTGGCTCCACGGCTTCCGGCGCCTCCGCGTCCGTTGGGAACGCCGAGCCGACATCCATGAGCTTCTTCAAGCTGGACATCGATCAGGTGACGGTGCACGAAGCGCAACGAGCGAGGCCCCCGAGCTGTTGATTGAGATGTCTGACGTCTCAACCACGCTGCTCGGGGGCCTCGTTGGTCATCTATCCTGCCGCACTCGACCTGCCTCGTGCGCTCGTGGAGTGGGTGACCATGCTCGTCGTCACCCGTGAGGGCGACCGACGCTGCAAGCTGCGCCCGTCTCAGCGTGCGAGGGTGGCACTGGTGTACCTGCGCGAACACACCACCCTGGCGAAGAGCGCTGCCGGGTTCGGGATCAGCGAGTCCACCGCCCACGCCTACACCAGCCGGGTCATCCACCTGCTCGCCGAACGCGCGCCGGGTCTGCTGAAGGTTCTGCGCGAGACCGACCCCGACTTCGTCCTGCTGGACGGCACGCTCGCCGAGTGCGACCGGGTCGGCGACGGACGGGCCGACTACTCTCACAAGCACCGCCGACACGGGGTCAACGTGCAGGTGGTCACCGATCCGGGCGGCCGGCTGCTGTGGCTCTCGCCCACCTTGCCGGGTCGAGCTCACGACCTGACCGCTGCCCGCACCCACCGGATCATCCGCATCTGCGAGCGCCAGGGCGTCCCCATTCTGGCCGATCTCGCTTACCAGGGCGGCGGCCCCTGGGTGAGTACCGGCATCAAGCGCAAGCCCCTGCAGGAGCTCACTCTCACCGAGAAGACCGCCAACCGGGCGCTATCCGCGGCACGGGCGCCGGTCGAGCGGGGCGTCGCGCGCTTGAAGGCATGGCGGATCTTCCGCAGGTCCCGATGCAGTCCCAACCGCATGACGTCAATCGCCAAAGCCGTCCTCACCCTGGAGCGGCAACGCTGAAGAGGCTCACTGTCAGGGCGGCGACCGTACGACGGCAGGCCTGCTCGGTGTCGCCGTCGTGGTGAGAGGAAGCCGCCGCGTCGATGTTCAGCAGGGTGCGCGTCATGGTGCTGGTCGGCGCGGACAGCTCCAAGGCGCGCTGCTGGCTTTCGTTCGCGCGGCGGGTGTCCCCGTGGGTGGTGTAGGCGTGGCTGAGGTGGACGTGGTGTTTCTGTTCGCCGTACGTCAGCCACGTGTCCGACCGCTCGCTCTCGGGGAGCCGGCCCATGAGGGCGTCGGCGGCCCTGAGCGCGGCGCGGGCTTGCTCGCCCTGGTGGTTGAGGGCGTAGGCGCGGGCGGCGACCGCGGCCGCCAGCACCGCGGCGGCAGTCGGCCGTTGCCCGGCAGCGCGGCGGGCCCGTTCGGCGAGGCCGGCCGCCGCTTTCGGGGCGCCGTAGTTGAGCGGGACCATCGCCTCCCGGGCGAGGACCCATGCGTGCAGCTGGTCGTCGCCGGATTCGGCAGCGGCCCGGGCGGCGGTGGCGAACCAGGCGCGGGACTCCCGGCGGCTGCCCAGATCGTGTAAGACGATGCTGACGTGCACTGGGCGAACCTCTGCGCGCCTCTGTGGATATTGGACTGGGAGGGCTGTGGCCTGGCTCCTAAGGGGTTCGACGCCGCCACCCTCTATGCGTACTCGCTGCTCCAGCCGTACACCGCCGCCCGCGTCCGCGACGCCTTCCCCGTCCTGGGCAGTCCGGCCGGCCTCGCCGCCGAAGCGACCGTGTGTGCCCAGCTGCTCCAGACCGTGGCCCGCGGCGACAACCTCGCCCTCGAAGACCAGCTCCGTACCTGGGCAGAGGAGCTCCGCTGCCGACTGGCTTGACTCAGTCTGCGGCATGTACTGGATCCAGCACCGCCTCCCGAAGGCCTCCCGGATCCCTCCACCGCGTTCGGATTACGCACATCGGGCCAGGCCCTCGGGTCCATCCGCGCGACCTACGCGAGGGACTGCTAGGGGCAGGCGCTGGACGGCGGCGAGGGGTACCCGACGAACTGCAGAGCCTGGTCCGCGCCGTCGACTCGTACGTCGGCCTCGATGCCCTAGCAGCGGTGCCGCGGGGCTCCCTTGTCAGGGCCGGTAGACCATCTCGATGAGGCCGGCCGCGATGAGAGCCCATGCGGCGAGCCCCATGAGCCACATCGATTGGGTGAGGAACCCGGGTGTTCCCAGGGCGGCCATGAGGAGAAGGAGAACGTACTGGGTGCGCCGGACTCCGCGGGTGAGGTCGTGCGGTTCCGTCATCGGCCTCTGTTCCCCTTCGGTCGTCGCTGTGCAGAGCTACGGAGTGACGGGCTCAGTCGCCGACGTGGATGCCGGGGCGGCGGTCGGGGTCGGGTTCGTTGCTGCGGATGATCTCGCGGGTGACGGGGGCGGTGTCGCCGCGCCCGAGGAGGAAGTAGCGGAACATGTGGACCAGGGGGCTGCCTTCGGCCCAGGCGAAGTAGCAGTGTGGGCGCACACCGGTGCCGTCCCGCAGGGCCAGCAGGATGGCGGCTATGGCGTTGGGCGCGGCCGGGGCTTCGGCGCGCAGGACGCGGTAGCCGTCGACTTCGATGCCGTGGACGGTGAGGGTGTCGCTGAAGTCGGACGGGTCGACGACGTCGATCTCCAGGAAGAGCACGTCGGCCGGGCCCGGTACGGGGTTGGTGCCGCGCTGTTCGCGTTCCTTGGCGCTGTACTCGGCGGCGTCGCCGGCCTGGCGGCGGTTGGCGATGATGTTGATGGACTGGTCGTGGGCCAGGGTGTCGGTGATGAACCGGCGTGCGGTCTCGTCGAAGACGATGCGGTCGGCGCGCAGCTCGGTGGTGCGCGATACGCGGGAGACCAGTGACACGGCGATGATGCCGAGGATGAAGAATCCGGAGATGGCGATGCCGTCGGGCTTGTCGATGATGTTGGCGATCAGCGCGTAGAGCAGGACCGCGGTGAGCGCAGCGAAGCCGGTGGCGGCCATCCGCCGGCGGTTGCGCGCGACGAAGACGGTGACGGCGAAGGCGCCGGAGACCATCATCGCCAGGATGCCGGTGGCGTAGGCGCCAGCCTGTTTGTCGACGTCGGCGTCGAAGGCAATGGTGATCAGGATGCACAGGGCGGTGTAGACGAGGACGACCGGGCGTACCGCGCGTCCCCACTCGGGGGCCATGCCGTAGTCGGGCAGGTAGCGGGGCACGATGTTGATCAGCCCTGCCATGGCGGAGGCGCCGGCGAACCACAGGATGAGGATGGTGCTGATGTCGTAGACGGTGCCGAACGCCTCACCGACGTGCTCGTGGGCCAGCCAGGCCAGGGCGCGGCCGTTGGCGGCGCCGCCGGGCTCGAACTCGTCCTCGGGGATGAGGACGATGGTGACGAAGCTGGCGGCGAGCAGGTAGACGCTCATGATGAGCGCGGCGGCGGTGAGGAGCTTGCGGGCGTTGCGGATACGGGCCTTCAGCCGCTGTTCGGCGTCGGCGCCGTCGGCGGCCACCAGCGGCATCATGCTCACACCGGTTTCGAAGCCGGACAGGCCCAGTACCAGCAGTGGGAAGGCCAGCAGGGCAGGGCCGGCCAGATCACCGAAGCCGCCCAGGTCGGTGAGGGAGCCGATCCATGCCGACCAGGCGGCGGGATCGGCGAGCACATGCGCCACGCCGACGCCGATGACGACGGCGTTGAGGGCGAGGAAGACAGCCACCAGGGGGATGGCCACCTTGACCGCCTCGCTGAAGCCCAGCAGGAACACTCCGCCAAGGATCAGCAGCAGTCCTACCGTCAGGGCGACCTCGTGGCCGTGCAGTACCGCGGGGAAGAAGGGGTTTTCCACCACGTGCACCGAGGCGTCCGCCGTCGACAGCGTGATGGTGATGATCCACGAGGTGGCCACGAAGCCGAGAAGGACCAGCACGAACAGCTTGCCCCACCAAAACGGCAGCAGATCCTCCAGCATCGCCACCGACCCCGCCCCGTGCGGGCTTTCCTTGGCAACCCTGCGGTACATCGGCAGCATCCCCAGCAGTGTCAGCGCCACGATCAGCAGCGTCGCCAGAGGTGAGACGGCTCCTGCGGCCAGGGCGGCGATCGCCGGTACGTAGGCCAGGCTGGAGAAGTAGTCGACGCCGGTCAGGCACATCACCTTCCACCAGGCATGCGGCTCGGTATGACTCTCACCGGCCGCGGGTCCCACCGGCTGCACCCGGTGACGCAGCAGCCACCGCGCCGCCGCACTGGTCGGCTGCGCCCTCAGTGCAGGACTGTCCACCGTCTCCGGCATCACCGGCCCACTCGCCTCACTCATATCCCCGTTGTCCTTTCGCTGTTTGATCACTGAAATGGCTACCGGAGCTGCCTATGGCACCAGCGATCATCGCGTATGCGGCCCCGGATCCCTCATCCGGTACTGAGGTACCTGAGTGAGCCGAGGGCGGCTGGTCATGCCAATTTCTGCAGCGCAGGGCGCGGTAGATAAGGGTGCAGACGGTGACGATGACTGTGAGGACGGCGGGGCAGGCGCCAGGTTGAGTTCGCGCCTGCGCGGGGCTGGGCGTGCGGCGGCAGTAGCGCCCCTGTGCCCATCGCCCGTCAGAGTTCCGTCAAGGAAGCCGGGCTCGCCGTTAGGGCCCCGTCAAGAACGGTCGGCCGTAAGGGCGGGTGGTGAACCGGCCGCCCTCCAACCAGGCCCGGGGGCCAGGACACTGGCTCGGGCACCCGGCGGACACGGCCCCCGGCCCGGACTCGGACCCGTATACGGCCTCTCCGGCCGGTCGGCCGCCGCCGTGGCTCAGGAGTAGGTCATCGGGCAGCCGTATCGCAGGGAGTACTGCGCGGCGCGTAGGTAGAGCGCCACGTAGAAGGCCGTGTCCAGGTCCTCGGCCCACGGTCCCGGCCGCACCCGGGCGGTCCGCTCCGCCCCGCCCTCCAGGAACCACAGGCTCAGTGCGAGGTTCTCGCCCGCCGGTATCGCGTCCACGGGCAGTCCGACGGCACCGGCCAGCCGCTCGGCCAGGGCGAGCACCCGCGGGGCCCCGGCGACCGCTGTCTCTTCGCCGGAGTACGCGGTGCCGACGGGGAGCACGATCTCCTCCTCCAGCGCGAACGGCACCAGCACGCTCCAGTCGAGGAGGGCCAACGGCTCCGCGTCGGGCAGCCGCGTCCTGCACAGCGCCGCGAAGCCGTCCATGGACGGGCTGACCTTCTCCTCGAACCAGCCCGGCGCCTCCCGTGCGGTCTGCCGCAGCTCGTAAGGGGGCAGCCCGCGCCGCTCCAGCTCAATGTTCAGCGCGGCGGCTACGTCCCCGTACCCGTCCTCCCCCGGCCGCGACCAGTCCTGCGCGGCGACACTCACCAGATAGAGACCCATGATCGCAACGTACCGGCCGCCACCGACAACGTTCCGGCCCCTCGTGACAGCCAAGGTGAACAAGCGCCTAGCTTGATCTTTAACCTGTGCGGCGGGGCTTTGGGGTGGTTGACCTCTTCTTTTGTCGTTCTGCTGGCTGTGTCTTCTTGGGTGTGTGCACGTCGTGGCGGGGTGCGGGACGGGTGTTCTTTCGGCCCGCTGGTCGCCCGGGGCCGGGGCGGGTGGGTTTTGGTGCTCTGGCCGGGCAGGCGGCCTGTGGGCGGATGTGCCGGAAGTCGCGGCGGACGCGGGCGGGAGTGAGCCTGTCTGGAGAGCTGGGTTGCTCCCAGGGACGGCGTCGGTCGGCTGCGAGGGGGCGGGCGAGGCGGAGCTGGGTGTAGGCGGCGAGGATGAGCCAGGTCCAGCGGTCGGCTGCCTCGGGCGTGGGGATCTTTGGGGAGGTCCAGCCGAGGGTCTGTTTGAACAGGCAGAAGGTGTGCTCGATGTCGAAGCGCCGCAGGTATGCCTGCCAGA
Source organism: Streptomyces sp. NPDC039424 (assembly GCF_055639495.1). Classification (NCBI taxonomy): domain Bacteria; kingdom Bacillati; phylum Actinomycetota; class Actinomycetes; order Kitasatosporales; family Streptomycetaceae; genus Streptomyces; species Streptomyces sp. NPDC039424. The sequence continues at coordinate 60,083 of NZ_JBVKAI010000013.1, read as the reverse complement.
GACGGTCGGCGCCAGCCGGGGTGGCGTCGGTGCCTGACCACCACAGCCAGACCGGCTTCGGTGTTGCTCCGCTGGGCAGGTGGCCGATGTCCAGGCGGATCACCGTGCCTTCGACGACCGGGAGGGTGCCGTCGGAGGCTGCCCAGGAGGAGCGGTGCGTCAGTTTGGGGTGCAGCCGGTCCCAGGAGCGGGCCCTGGCGATGCCATAAAGACGTGTGTCGGTGACAGTTTCGGTGTCCGGGACGCCCCAGGTGTCGGGCTGCCCGAAGACGAATTCGCCGCCGTGCCGGGGCGGTCGGCCCTGGGTGTGTGGGAGCCGTGGTGGGACAGCTCGGCGCAGGACGCGGTCGGATCGCATCCTGGCCAGCACCTGCACCGGCAGGTCTTTGAGCAGGAAGCCGAGGCGGGGTGCGTCGTATCCGGCGTCCGCCACGATGAGGATGTCGGGTTCACCTGTCTGCCACTGTCCCGCTGTGATCAGTCGCTGCAACAGATCGCGCAGTTGCCGGGCGGTGATGGTGGCGGTGTCATCGCCGGGCTTCAGGCGCAGTGCGTCCAGCGGTGCGGTCCATGAGCTGCGGCCCGGCTCGAGCGCGCAGATGATCTAGTAGGGCCAGCCGGGGACGGGGATGTGCTGGTCCTTGCCCGTCCGTAGGTGTGACACAGGATCCGTTCCGGTGAGGTGTGGGGGTCGGGCCGCAGCCAGCAGGTGACATCGACGGCCAGGACCAGCCGGCCGTCGGCAGCCCGCGGCAGTGGCACTTCGGTCGCAGCCGGCCGGCATCGATGCGTCCACGGGCCACTGCGGCGTAGAGCCCTCCATGGCCGCGGCGGTGTTCACCCACCAGCGACAGTTCGGCCAGCGCCCTCACCGGCCCGTCGGCGCACAGAACAGCATCAGCCAGCTCGAACAACGCGTCCGAACGAGCGGTCAGACAGGCGTAGAACTCGCCCCGGAAGCATGACAGTTGCGCCAACGGCTCTCGCCGGGTGTCGTGATGCAGCAGACTCATCCTCACGGCCTTCGTGCTGAACGTGTGTTCCTTGGTCGGAGCACATGTTCAGACGAAGGCCGCCTCGGAGACGACGGGTTGTAGAACAACGCCGGAACTGGCGGCGCAGGGCGGGGCAAGGCGCGCCTGGGGCACGCGCCCATAGCCGCCGAGCAGCATGGTGTCTGGTCGGAGGATCGGGCCGGGGCGTACACGAGGCAAACGGTACGACCACGGTCCGATCCGAAGTGCTGCGCTGGCCCTGCCGATCGGCAGCCTCCGGCCCAAGCGGTGGCGCCGATCGGCGAGCTGAAACTGCTGCCGAGGACGCGGACGAACCCGTGCGGCACCAAGGCGATCTACTCGATCAGCGAAGGGCACCGCACCTGGGTCGATTCCCTGCCCGACTTCCCCATCCCGGTCACCGTGGAGGACGGCGGCCAGCCGGTCACTCGGATGCTCCCGTTCGACAAGACCAAGATCTTCCCCTACGCCTACCGGCACACCTACGCCCAGCGGCACGCCGACGCCGGAGTGGCCGCGGACGTCCTCAAAGAATTGATGGATCACACCAGCCTGAAGGTGACTCAAAATTACTACCGGGTCAGCGAGGAGCGGCGCCGCGAGGCTGTCGAACGGGTGGTTGCCCTGCAGTTCGACCGTAACGGCAACCGCGTCTGGCGCAAGGCCCAGTCACTCCTGGAGTCCGAGCACGTTAGGCGCGCGATCGGCGAAGTCAGCGTCCCCTACGGCCTCTGCCAAGAGCCGTCGAACGTCGCAGCCGGCGGACAGAGTTGCCCCATCCGCTTCCGATGTGTCGGCTGCAACCACTTCCGCACCGACATCTCCTACCTGCCCGACCTTCAGGCGTATCTCGCTGACCTGCTGCGCAGTCGCGAGCGGCTGATGTCGGCCTTCGAGGCGGACGACTGGGCGCGTAGCGAGGCCATGCCCTCCGAGGAGGAGATCCAGCGAGTCCGCCGCCTTATCGAGCGCGTCAAAGCCGATCTCGAGGACCTCACTCCTGGGGAGCAGGCACAGATCGAAGAAGCCGTCGCAGTCATCCGCCGCGGCCGGACCGTCATGCTCGGCATGCCACGCATCGGCCAGCCTCTCCCCGATGTCCATCCAAGGAGGATCTCGTGAGCACCCCGATGAGCGAGGGCCGTAAGGCCGATACGGACCGTCGGCGGCAACGGGTGCTCAACGCCCTGAAGGCGGCAGCCCGGAACGGATCGCCGATCAGCGTCTCCGGCATCGCCCGGCAGGCGGCCGTGGACCGCACGTTCCTCTACCGCCACCGCGACCTGCTCGCTCTGGTCCACGCCGCCGAACTCGAACCCGGTGGCCAGGACGCCGGAGGAGCCGCCCCGGTGAGCCGGATCTCGCTCCAGGCCGATCTTGCCAACGCACAGGCCCGCAACGCGCGCTTGGTCGGACGCATCCAGCAACTGGAACGGCGGCTCTCCGAAGCGCTGGGTGAGCAGGTCTGGCGCGAGTCCGGCCTCGGCTCTCCGGCGGATATCGATGAACTTCAGCGCACCATCACCAGGCTGGAACAGCGAAGCGTTGAACTGGCCGCGCGCTTGGAAGAGCGAGAGGCCGAGCTTGCTGCAGCTCGGGCTGCCAACCGCGAGTTGACCAAGGCCCTGAACCAGCGTGGTTGACCAGCCGGGAATCATGGTTCAGATCTCTTGGAACATGTATGTATGAGGCCGGGCGCGACCGCTACGGAGGCGCTGGCGAAGATGCGCTGGTATCGAAGGTGGGGGCATGCAGCGATGGGGACGCTGGAGTACGAGGATCGCGGCCGGGGTGTGTGTGGCCGGGCTGGTCTGGCTGATCATGACAGCGCTGCGGGACGGATGGGGTGAAGCCGACCCTGTCGCCAGTGTCCTGGGAGGTGCAGCCGGGCTCGGTGCCCTGCTGCTGGCGCTTCGCGTCGATCCCAGCAGTGCGTCCTCGCAACTGCCACTTCCGCCTGCAGCACCGCTCGTACCCGAAGGATGGGTGGATCGTGAGGAAGCGGACCTCGTCTTCACCGCCCTGCGCCGTGGAACCCGTAGGCGGTACCGCGGCAGCAGGCCGGGCGCGACAACCATTGGCCTGCACGGAGCCGGCGGATTCGGTAAGAGCACTTTGGCGAAATACGTGGCCGGGCAAAGCGCTATCCGGCGCCGTTTCCCTGGTGGCGTGTATGTGATCACCATCGGCAGGGACGTAGGTGGACGTGCCGCTATTGCCGCCAAGGTCGCCGAAGAAACACGGCGCATCACCCAGGAAACCACCGAAGCTGGTCAGGACCCCGAGCAGGCAGGCGCTCGATTCGGGGCTTTGCTGGAACAACGACCACGAACCCTGCTCGTGATCGATGACGTCTGGCATAAAGAGCAGCTTGCTCCGTTCCTCATCGGCGCTGAACGAAGCTGCATCCGTCTCGTGACTACCCGCAACCACAACGCCCTTCCCGACCATGCCACGCGCATCGTGGTCGACCGGATGACGGAACCGCAGGCCCGGGCTGTTCTCACCCACGGCCTGCCGCACACGCCCGATTCCTCAGCGATCCATGAGCTGACCAGGGCGACCGGGCGCTGGCCCCTGCTCCTACGAGTCGTCAATCGCGTCTTAAGCGACCAGGTTTCCACGGGAGCCGACCCCACGGCGGTCGTGCGTAGCCTTCTCGAGCGGCTACGCGTTGACGGACCAGCTGCTCATGATCCCCACGGGTTCGTCGACCTGGACGACCCGGAGCACCGGAACACCGCCGTCCACGCGAGCCTCGAAGCGGCCACTACGCTACTTCCTGCCGCCGGCGACCAGCGCTTCACCGAGCTGGGCATATTCCCCGAAGATGAAGCAGTCCCCATTCCTCTTGTCGCCAGGCTCTGGCAGGCGACAGCACAGCTCGACGAATGCACTGCGCGCTCGCTGTGCAAACAAATGGCCGACCTCTCGCTCATCACTATCGACCGTGGAACCCCGGGCGGCACCATCACGATCCACGACGTATTCCGCGACCATCTGCGGGCGAAGCTGGGAGACCGCGTCACTGACCTAAATGCCGCCTTCCTTGACGTTCTTGGCAGCACCGACCAAGACGCAACGGCATGGTGGACCACACGCAGCACGTACTTGCAGGACCATCTCATCGCGCACCTATTGGACGCCGGACGCACTGGTCAGGCCGAGACGTTGGCTACCGACTTCCGGTGGGTCAGCATGCGCCTGCACCAGCGCGGCCCCACCGCTCCCCGGCGCGACCTCGCTCGCATTCCCAGTCAAGCGGCTCGGGACCGAGGAGCGGAACTCGCCCGAGCCGCACATCTGCTGTCTCCCACCCAGCCTGCGCGAAGTCTGGATGCAATTCTTCGTAGCCGCGTTCCCGGCGACACGCGCTGGCAGCAAGCCGCAGACGCCGCGATTGCCCGCCCAGCACTGGTCAACCTCTGGCCGGCTCCCGACCTCCATCCCGTCCTGGTGCGCACCCTTACGAACCACCAGGGCCTTGTCTTTGCCGTGGTGGTCAGCCCGGACGGCACCTGGTTCGCCAGCGCGGGCGACGACCACACGGTACGGATCTGGGACGCTGCCACCCACGAGCCACTGCAGACCCTTGACGGTCAAGGCACCGTATTCGGCTTGGCAGCCAGCGCAAGCGGCAAGCTCGCGGCCGCCTGTGAGGACGGCACTGTACGCATCTGGGACACCGCCAGTGGAGAGTTACGGTACACACTCACCGGCCATAACGATCGAGTGGACGCGGTGGCGTTCAGCCCCGATGGCGCCTGGCTTGCGTCAGTTGGTGAGGACGCCGCGGTCCGCATTTGGGATGCCGCAACCGGGGAGCACCGTCGGACGCTGACGGCCCATCGGGGCTGGCTCGCCGCAGTGGCCGTCAGCCCGGACAACACGTGGATCGCCACCGGCGGCAAAGACGCCACAGTGCGGATTTGGGACGCGGCCACTGGCAATGCACTGCACACCCTCACCGGGCACACGTGGTCGGTGCTCGACGTGCAGATCAGCCCAGATGGCAGATGGCTTGCCTCTGCCAGCAGCGATGATGCCGACGCCGTACGCATCTGGGACGCGGCGACAGGCGAGCTGCTGCGTACCCTCGACACCGGTCGAGTGGACTCGGTAGCCATTAGTTCCGACAGCAAGCGGCTCGTCACCGCAGGCCATGATCAAGCAGTGCGCGTTTGGGACCCTTCCAACGCCCAGCTCGAGCACGCCCTCCGCGTGCATACCGGTGCCGTGCTCAGCGTGGAGTTGAGTCCGGACGGTACACGACTCATCAGCACCGCCGGTTCGACAGTGCGCACATGGGACCTGACCAACGCGCATCTTGAACACGCCCCTCAGGGCCATACCGACACAATCTATGAACTGGCAGTAAGCCCCGACGGCACGTGGCTAACATCCGCCAGCCGCGACTCCACAGTGCGGATCTGGGACACTGCCAACGGACAGTCTCTGCGCGTCCTACAAGGGCATACCGGGACAGTAGCCGCAGTGGAAATCAGCCCGGACGGCACCTGGCTCGCTTCTGCCGGGCAAGACACAGTCATCCGAATCTGGGATGCCGCCACCGGCAACCTGTTGCGCACCCTCACTGGCCACACCGAATACGTCAACGAGTTGGCGATCAGTCCGGACGGCACCTGGCTCGCCAGCGCGGGCGACGACGAATCGGTGAGGATCTGGGATGCCGCCACCGGCAGCCTCGTGCGCACCCTCACCGGTCACACCGGGTTCGTCTGCACGGTAGCGATCAGTCCGGACGGCACCTGGCTTGCCAGCGCGGGCGACGACGAATCGGTGAGGATCTGGGATGCCGCCACCGGCAGCCTCGTGCGCACCCTCGCCGGTCACCACACCAACCGGATTTACGAATCGGTGATCAGTCCCGACGGCACCTGGCTGGCCACTTCCGACTTCACCGGAAGAGTTCAGATTTGGGATGTTTCCAGCGGGAACCTGCGGCAATCCCTGACTGCTTCCGGACCCGTAGTCGCGATGACACTCACTCAGGACGGCACCCGCCTCGCGACCGGCGCTGGCCGTGCGATGGCGATCTGGGACGTGGCTACAGGGGAAGCCGCCGCCGTGATGCGGATGGACGCCAACGTCAATGCTGTCTGTTGGAGCTCTGACGGACGGTCGGTGTTCGCGGGCACGGCTGACTTGTTCGGCTACAGATACATCACCTAGTGGCCTGCCCAACCAGATTCTAGGCGGCCTGATCACTCGGATTGGTGATGGCGCCACACGTGTTGCGTTAGATATCGTCGCCGCTACCGCCGCTGAGCTGCCCGGACTCGCGTGCCATCATGTTCCTGCCCCGGAGAACTCCTGGCCGTCGGGGAGGACCACCGTGATCGGCGGCGGCTCCGGCTCGGGTGGCGTGTCCGCCACGGCTACGCCGCCTCCTGGCCCTCGCCGTCCTCACGTTCGAGGGCGTGCTTGAGCTGGGAGCGGGCATCGAGCCGTTCGGGCCCGGGGACCTCGTTCCAGAAGGCGTGCGTGAGGATCACTCCAGTGAGTTCGCGTTCTCTCTCCCGCAGCACGGCGACCTCCTGCTGCTCCTGATCCGACCAGCCCGGCGAGTCCGGGTAGGCACGGGAGGTGGCGAGCCAGTAGCCCTCGGGACGCTGCCAGGCTTCCATCGGTTCGACGGAGTACGGCAGCCGCTTGTACAGGGCAGTGAGGTCGGACCGCACCTGGTTGAGTTTCCTACCTGGCGCCCGAGGTGCAGCTCTTCTACAAGGCCCGCCAGCCCCGGCCGAAGGACGAAGAGGACTTCCGGGCTGCACTCCCAGCCCTCTGTGCCGGTCAACGACAGTGGCTGGCAACTGCCATCACCCAGGCGTATGGAGATCGTCCCTGGTGCGAGGAACTTCGGTAAGTGCCGAGGCGGCACCCACCGGAGTGTGCTCTTTCACGGAATCGCGAGCAGAGCATACGAGACCGATTCAGGCGTACATGGCCGTTTCAGATTGCCGGGTGCAGGGCGAACACTCTTGCCGGGAAGCCCGAGCCGCCGTACGGCTTCGGCCAGGTCGCGATGATCAGGGCGCCCGCCTCCGGGACCCGGTCCAGGTTGGCCAGGAGTTCGATGTGCCAGCGGTCCCGCTGAAGGACGTACAGCTCAAGGCTGTAGTCGCCCGTGGAGCCGGCCAGGCCGGGGTCCGTGTCGGTCTGCTCGTGGCCGATCGCGGTGACGTCCGCGTCCTCGAACAGGTACCGCAGGACGTCCGGCGACCAGCCCGGCGTACGGCTGATGCCCGCCTCGTCGCGGTTGGCCATCACCACCGGATCCGGCCAGCGCCGGCTCCACCCGGTGCGCAGCGCGACGAACGACCCTGCCGGTACACGGCCGTTGCGGCGCTCCCAGCCCCGCACGTCGTCGAGGGTGGGCACGGCGTCCGGGTCGGTCTCGACCCGCCCGTGCGCCTGCCAGCCACGAAGTGCGAGGGCGGGTCGACATGGGTGCCCCACTGGCCCACCAACGTGTGGCGTGCACGGTGAATCCGTCGCCGCGTTCGGTGTCGAAGAGGGTCTCGCGGCCTTCGTCGGGGAAGCCCGCGAAGTGCGGCTGGCCGGGGTGGAAGGCGCGGGTGAGGTCCGTACGGACGGTCTTGGCTGCCAGTTCGCGGTACGCAGCCCACAACCCGGGCTCAGGGAGCCCGGGTTGTGGGTCGGGAGCGGAAGGAGTCATCGTGCGGGTGCCATCACGGCGGGTGCGGATCCGGGCTCCTCAACTGCGGATGCGGATCCGGGCTCCTCAACGGCCGGCGCCGGCTTCAGGGCGCCCTTGCGGCGGGTCAGGCCGACGCCGACGAGGACGACGACCATGCCGGCCGCGACCCGGAGGCCGACGCTCTCACCCAGGAAGGCCGCGCCGAGCGCCACGGAGACCACGGGCAGCAGGTAGCCGACCACGGCGGCCTGGGTGGCGCCCTCGGCCGCGATGATCCGGTAGGTGAGGTGGAAGGTGACGCCGGTGCTGAAGACCCCGAGGACCAGGACCGCGACCAGGGCCGTCGTGCTGAGGTGGATCGCGTCCAGGCCGCCGACCGGCACGGCCATGGCGGTCAGCCCGGTCGCCGCGACCAGCTGGGCGGCGGAGAGGGAGAGGGTCGGGATGCCCCGGCCGACCAGGGTGCGGCCCATGTAGACGAAGGCGACGGCGTAGCTGGCCGCGGCGCCGAGGATCGCGAGGGCGCCCCAGCCGAGCGAGCCCGACCGCTCCCAGGGCGCGAAGATGACCACGACCCCGCCGAAGCCGAGCAGCAGCCCGGCCAGCCGGACCGGGCGCAGACCGCGCTCGGTGCCCAGGGCGAGCCCGAGGGCGAGGGAGAAGAACGGGGTCGTCGCGTTCAGTACGCCGGCCAGGCCCGAGTCGACGGTCTGCTGGCCGATGCTGAAGAGGGCGAACGGCAGGGCGTTGCAGAAGAAGGCGGCGATGATGATGTGCCGCCAGACCGTGCGGCCGGTCGGCAGGCGCCGCCCGGTGGCGTACAGCGCGCCGGTGAGCACGACTGCACCCAGCACACAGCGGGCGAGTGTGACCTGGAGCGGGGACAGCCCCCGTAGCGCCAGTTCGATCCACAGGAAGGTCGATCCCCACAGCAGCGCGAGCACGGCCACTCGTGCCGCACCCCTCAGACTCTGCGTGCTGCCACTGTTCACGATGGTGTCTCCGTATCTGTGTCTGGATCTGTGTCTGGTCCGTGGCTGGCTTGGTACGGCATCCCTGTTATGAAGGTGCCCCAGCCAAGCTTTGAGGACAAGCAAATGGTTCTACACCTTTTGTTAAGCTGTACTGCATGCTTGATGTGAGGCGCCTCCAGGTCCTGCGCGCGGTGGTCACCAGCGGCACGGTGACGGCTGCCGCGGCCCATCTCGGTTACACCCCTTCCGCCGTCAGCCAGCAGGTGGCGGCTCTGGAGAAACAGGCGGGTACGGCGCTCCTGGAGCGAGTCGGCCGGGGGGTCAGGCCCACCGCTGCGGGTCTGCTGCTCACCGAGCACGCGGGTCTGATCAGCGCGGCCGTCTCCCAGGCGGAGACGGCCCTGGCCGATCTGCGGGCCGGGCGGACCGGCCGCCTCTCGGTCCGCTACTTCGCCACGGCGGGCTCCACGCTGGTCGCGCCCGCGCTGGCCCGGCTCCGGCTCGAACACCCCGGCGTACGGATCGACCTCGAACTCGCCGACCCCGAGGACCCGTTCCACGAGGTGGTCAAGGGGCGGGCCGACCTGGCCGTGGTCGTACAGGCCCGGGACAGGACCGGCGACGGCTCCATCCGTCTCGTCCATCTCCTGGACGACCCGTACGCCGCCGTACTGCCCGCCGACCACCCGCTCGCCGAGCGGCAGGTGATCAACCTGAACGAGCTCGCCGGCGAACAGTGGGTGGGCAGCGAGCCGCCAGGACCCTGTCTCGAACCGGTGCTCGACTCCTGTGCGGCGGCGGGCTTCAGCCCCGACTTCGTCATCCAGACCGAGGACTACGCGACCGCGCAGGGCTTCGTGGCGGCCGGCCTCGGCATCGGTCTGATGCCTCGGTTGGGGCTGCGTACCCCGCACCCGGGCGTGGTCGTGCGCGAGGTCCGCAATCCCGAGCCGGTGCGCGTCATCTCCGCCGCGGCCCGCCGCACCGCACCGGAACACCCCGCGCTGCGCGGCCTGGTGGACGCACTGCGGGAGGCGGCCGGCACGGTCGGCACAGGTGCCGCAGCCAGCACAATCGATGCAGCCGGCACAGTCGGTACGGCCGGCGCGGGCGGGCGGTCCGATGTGTCCCGGTCGCTGTGAAGTCGGGGCAGATCGGACCCACCGGGGAGGTTGTGGATGCCGGCCGACCAGGGCGGGGGAGTCCTGCATCGTCGTCCTCGACGAAAGGGAACTCTTCGGGCGGTTCACGGACCGTGTCCAGGCCCCGCCGCGAGAGCGAATCCATAGATTGATCACGACTCGATACGCGCCCTAAAGGGGCGTGACCCTTGCGGCGCCTGGTGCGCTGCACAGCCCTCCCGCTCGGTCACTCGGACGGAGCGGAAGGGGCGCCGACCCGTACCACTGTCTGAGCGGGTGGCCAGGTGCCGGGTTTGCCCAGACAGACGGGGCGCCGATGGTGGCGCGTTATCGGTAGCGGCTGCCGCCACGCCGTTATACGTTGTGATTCACCAGTCGTGGTTCCGAAGTTCCGTTCGCCCGTGATCGCCATCACGGGCGTTCTTGCTGTTCAGCGCCTCTCCGGACCAGGGCGATCACCTCCCGGGCGCGCAGGGTGCGTGCCCGGTTTCCCTAGAAGGAGACAGTCATGGTCAAGGGCACTGTCAAGTGGTTCAACAGCGAGAAGGGCTTCGGCTTCATCGAGCAGGAAGGCGGCGGCCCTGACGTCTTCGCCCACTACTCCAACATCGCCAGCCAGGGTTACCGCGAGCTGCAGGAGGGCCAGAAGGTCGAGTTCGACGTCACCCAGGGCCAGAAGGGCCCGCAGGCAGAGAACATTCGCCCCGCCTGACGCCCGCCTCGGTAAAGCCCGGCATCCCGACTTCGGGCTTGAGCGTCGCAACACCTCACTTCAGGGGTGCGGTGGACTTCAAGATCCGGGATGACCGGAAGCCACAGGGCCGAAGGCAGTTGGTCCGGGAGCGGGAGGAATACCTTCGGCTTGTGGATCAAAGAACTCCGTACGAGGACGCCTGCCGGATCGTCGGCATCAATTCGAAGACCGGCAGGCGATGGCGTAACGGCCGCCATGCGGACCGCCGTCAAAAGCCGGCACTGCCTAGCACCGGGGTGGTGCCGCCTCACCTCGTTCCCGTGCCTGAGGAGCCGTCCGCCCCCTCGCGCTACCTGCGCGAGGCCGACCGCATCCACATAGCCGACCGGCTGCGGGAGAAGGCCACCGTCCGGACTATCGCGGCCGAGCTGGGCCGTAGCTCGTCAATCATCAGCCGGGAGATCCGCCGGAACTGGACTGTCCTCCCCGACGGTCGTTGGTCCTACCGGCCGCACGCTGCCCAGCGCCGCGCATTCTGCAGCTCGGCCTGAACGGCGCTTTGCCGGGGCGGCCCGTCGTCTCGTGAGCGGAATTCTTGCGCACCAGCTGTGCGGCGGTGCCGCGCCGGTATCCGTCTATCAGCCAGAGCTCCTCAAGGTAGGGGGACAGCCTGCTCGCGGTGGACGTGGCTCCAGCCGTGCCCCTGGTTGCCATGCACGCTTTTCGGGCGCCGTCCAGCGGATTTGAGACGGCCAGTACCGATGCCCCCTCGCCAGGCCGCCCAGAACGCCTCTACAGGCTCCGGGCTGAAGTACTGGGTGCGCCGGCTGGGTAGCCAGGGACGTTTCACTGCACGATGCCGGCGGTGCGGGCGGCGGCCAGCCAGTCGGGGAATTCCTGCAGTAGCTGGTCGAAGAGCTGGTGGTCTGGGGTAGCTTGTGGGGTGTGGCCGGCGTGGAAGAAGCCTGCGTTGTCGACGATGCGGTGGGCCGGGACGGCGAGAGTGTCCAGCTTGCGCAGGAACGCGAATTCGTTGTCGTCGGGGTCGCCGAAGCCTATGAACTGCCAGAACAACGGAAGGCGAGCGGCCTTGCACAGGTAGCGTTCGGCAGCGGACTTGCTGGTGGGGCCACCGTCGGTTTGGAAGATGACCAGGGCGGGGCAGTTGCTGCCGGATGCCATGTAGTGGTCGATGACCTCGTCCATGGCCCAGTGATAGTTGGTGCGTCCCATGTGGCCGAGGTTCTCGTGCAGTTTGTTGATCCGGCCGCGGTGCCCGCCGAGTGTCAGGTCGGTGGATCCGTCGACGTCGGTGGAGAAGAACACCACCGGAACGGTGCCGTCGTCGTCGAGGTGAGCCGACAGCGACAGAACCTGCTCGGCCAGGTGCTGCATGGTGCCGTTTCGGTAGTAGGGCTGCATTGACCTGGAGCGGTCCAGTACGAGGTACACCGCAGCCCGCACGTCCTCCAGCCCATGTCTATGCACGCTGGCACCCGCTGTCTTGTACAGACTGACCAGATCAGGTGCCCTCTCCAGCACCTTGGTCAGGCTGACAGCCGCAGTGCGCTCACCGTCGTTCGTCGAGATCACCCTCCCATAGTGGTACCCCGCTCCCGAGCAGGCACAGTATTTGCCCGTTTGGCTGCGAACAGCGTGGCCTGGTCTAGGTGCTACAGGCATGGCATTGAAGATCGAGCGAACTGACGCGCGTACGTGGCCGGATGAGCAGCTGAAGGAGCTTTTCAGCGAGGGCTTTCCGGAGTTCATCACCGCTGACCGGCTGGTGAAGGAGTACATAGGCAGGGTCGGTGGGTGGTTCGCCGGTCTGGACCTCACGCTGGTGGATGAGCATGAGGCGCCGGTCGCATCGGGCTGGGGTGTACCAATCCACTGGGACGGCCTGACCGAGACGCTCCCCACCGGGTATACCCAGGCCCTTATCCGTGCGGTCGAAGGTCGTGAGCAGGGGACCGAAGCCAACACTCTGGTCATCTGCGCAGCTGTCGTCACCCCGTCGCTTAACTGGCCGTTCTCTATCCGTCCATGTGGTCGGAGGGGTTCGAACAGGGTTCTGGTTCGGGTGAGTCGGCCGGTGCAGGTGCATGGAAGAAGGGCCTCTTGGTAGCTCGCGGTTGTCGAATCCAGCGAGAAGCAAGAGGCCCTGTTGTCGAAGTGTCGCGTGGTCGTGCTCGCCGAGTCCAGTTCGTCCGCTCCTGGGTGTGACTGCCTCGCTCATCGGTTCGGGAACGCGGCCGACCGGCCGGAGCGCCAGCCCCGGTACGACTCGGACATGAGCGAGGCGGAGTGGGCACTGGTGCGCGAAATGCCGAGCGCCTTGGGCTGCTACCGAACCAGCTCAAGACCATCGAGATCCGCCTCGACACCGTCCGAGACCTGGCACTGCACATCCACGCCCAGGGGCATCTCACCTGAGCATTGTCCCGCAACTGATCTTGACATGAGGGTGGTCGGTCAGGACTGGATCCTGGGGGCCTCTGGGGCGCTCCGCCGCCACGGTCGCATCGTTCTCTTGGACCGTCCGGTTTGATCACTTGCGGTCCAAGGCGGCCCCGGGCGTGACCGGATGGCGGGCGGATCCGCCTGGGGAAAAGAGCGGCAGAGTCCCCCTGCTATGGTGCGCCGATGTCAGCGATCAAGAAGTTCCAAGTCACCTTTGACTGCGGAGAACCAGAGCGCCTCGCTCGCTTCTGGTGCGAGGTGTTGGGGTACGTCATACCGCCCCCGCCGGAGGGGTTTGCCACTTGGGACGAGTTCAAGCGCTCGCAGCCACCTGAGCAGCGGGATTCATGGTTCGCCTGCATAGATCCCTCAGGGGTGGGCCCGCGACTGTACTTCCAGCGCGTTCCCGAGGGGAAGGCCGTCAAGAACCGGGTGCATCTTGATGTGCGGGTCGGCACCGGCCTCGTGGGTAAGGAGCGCCTCGCCGCACTTGAGGCCGAATGCGCGCGGCTGGTCCCCCTCGGTGCGGTACACGTGCAAACGCTGTATGACGGCAATGATGCGTGCATCCCGATGCTGGACATCGAGGGCAACGAGTTCTGTATCGACTGAGTATTCTCCGAGCCGGGGAGGTGGCAGGGCTGCGTCGTTCAGGTGATGTGTCCTGGTTGATCACATGATGCCGAGGGTGATCAGTGGACGGTTGGCGTCGCGGGTGTGGTGGCGGAGTCCAGCGGCGATGTTCGTCTGGTTGGCGAGTCGGAGAGCGCCGATGGCCAGGTTGCGCAGGGATGCCATGGCACGTGGAGCGGTGCCGGTGCGTACGCGGGAGGCGTCCTCGGCGTACGTGGTGTCCCTGACGTGGTGGATCTTGTTCTCGATGCCCCAGTGGCCGCGGACGCGGCGGGCGATCTCGGTTGCGTCGGCCTGCTCCGCGGTCAGGTCGGTCACCCCGTAGATGCGTTCCAGGGTGACCTTGCCGGTGGTGGCGATCCGTCGGCGGCGCACGATCTGGACGGCCTGCACCGCGTGTGGGAACGCGATCCCGGCGACGGCGGCGGCCTTGATCCGGCGGATCTCGTCGCGGCCGTGCGCGGTGGCCCGCGTCTTGTCCAGGAGTGGCACTTCCCGCCATGGCAGGGCCTTCAGCCACTGGTGCAGGGTGGGCTGATTGCCCTTGATCAGCGCGATGTAGTGGGCGTGCTTGTCCTCGACGAGGAAGCGCGCGTGGGCGGTCTGCGAGTGGAGGGCGTTGAAGGTGACCACCGTGCCGTGCAGGTTGAGCGGGGCAAGCAGGGGCTGGAAGACGGTGATCTCGTTGGTCGTGGCGTCCACCTCGCGCTGGGCGGTGATCAGGCCGATCCCCGTCATCGCGGCGAGCAGATGGACCTGGGTGCCGTCGGTGCGGCGGGCACCGCGCACGGTCTTGCCGTCCACGGCGAGGGAGGGCAGGGGCCGCCGGTCGCTGTCGTTCTCCTCCTGGCCGGCGGCGCGTTCGCGCCCGGCGAGCCAACTTCCGACGGCTGTATCCAGCGCGTCGCCGTCGATGCGTTGGAGGACACGACGCACGGTGGCCTCGGCCGGGGCGACGGGGCCGCGGCCCGGCTCCCGGCATGGGCCACCGAGCCGGGCCAGGACGTTGGGCGGGGCGTCGGCGGCCCACTCCGCGATCGCGGCCAGGGACTTCGCTCCGGCCAGGACCGCGCACGCGGCCAGGGAGAGGACGAAGGCGAGCGGGTGGCGTCGGCCCTGGTCCCGGCGGGGATCGGGCACCTGAGCCAGGCAGGTCAGCAGGCCGGGGAGGTCATCGGGGACGGTCGGCGCGGTGTCGGCGAGTTGGCCCAGAGGGCGCGGGATGAGCGAGGATGAGCGGGCAGGCACGGTCTTCCGTCGTGGTGATCAGGGACTCGACACCTCATGATCACCGGAAGTCGTGCCTGCCTCCGCGTCAGCCCCCGCCGACCAACCCGCAGTCCTGCCGCAGCTCCTGAAGCCCCATCAACCCGGATGCACCGCCGGAACGACGCCGCCCTGCTCGCGTACCCCGTCGGTCACCGTCATCGTGGCGCCGAGGGGGTACGCCCGTCACCCGCGAGCGGAGTGCGACTTCAGCGGATGCGGTGCTTCCGCCAGAAGGGGCCGAGATCCCTGTGCGTCATCGCCTGTGCGGCCTTCTTGAAGTCGACGGTGGTGGAGACGCCGTACCAGTGGTCGTGGGCGTACTTCTTGATGAGGCGCGCCATGGTGCCGGCCCCGAGGACGTGCTCCAGGTCGGCCAGGACGCAGGGGCCGATCCCGTACACGACCTGGAAGTACTCGCCACGGTGTGTAGACCAGTAGGCCATCGAGTTGGTGAGCGCGGCGGTGGCGCTCGGCCAGGAGTCGTCCGGCGAGCACTCGAACCCGTCCCAGCGGTAGTAGCGCGCGTTGGCGTACTGAGCGAAACTCTCGTCCAGCCAGGGTGAGTTGTACTCGTCGTTGCCCACGACGCCGTACCACCACTGGTGGGCGATCTCATGGACGGTGGCGCCGCCCTCCTCCTCGGTGCCGAGGATGACCAGGCCGGGGTACTCCATGCCGCCGGCGAACCCGGGGGTCATCACGAGGTCTATCTCGCCGTACGGATAGCGGCCGAACTCCCTGCCGAACCGGTCGATGGCGGCGACGCCGTCCTTGCGGTTGAGGCGGACACCGGCGGCGGGCGTGTTCGGCGACCAGTACGACTTCACGCGCACGCCGTCGGGCGAGGTCTGGGTCGCGGTGCGGAACGGGCCCGCCGCCCATGCGAAGTCCCGCACCCGCTTGGCGACGCTGTGGGTGACCGTACGCCCGGTACCGCCGGAGCGGGTCCATGTGCTGCCGCTCGCCGGGACCTTGAGGGCGGATGGGTGGTCGAGGCGCACCCGGAAGTCGCTCGCCAGGGTGTAGAAGCTCTCGCCGTACGACACATACGGATCGAGGTGCCACCCCCTCGCGTCGTGCACGGCGAGGACCGGCAGCGCGTTGCCCAGGAAGCGGAACGCGCCTTCGCGGCCGAAGCGGTTGTTGCGTGCGGGCACGGTGAGGGCCACGTCGAAGGAGACGGCCGTCCGCTCACCGCGTGCGAGCGGCCTCGGCAGAGTGATGCGCAGCGCCGTGCACTTCACCCCGGGGCGGCCCGGAGTGCCGCCGCGCACGTGGGAGACGCGGACGGGGGACGGTCTTCCGGATGTCCCGCAGCCGTCCTCGCCATTGCCCCACAGGCGTATGTACACCTCACGCAGGGGCCGGCTGGAGGCGTTGCGGAAGGACACCGTCTGCCGGCCCGCCCAGTGGGAGCCGTCGGCGTCGGCGCGCAGCTTCACGTCGTAGCTGGGGCGGTCGGGCGTCGCGGGTTCGGCCGCTCTCACCGCGGCGCCGGGCGCCGGGCCGGACGGCGTGCCGGCCTCGGCCACGGTGGAGCCTGCAGTCGCGAGCAGCGCGAGCAGGGCGACCAGCAGACGGCGACCGGTTCTTGAGGGGCCCCTGGGCGACGAAGGCAACGAAGGCATGGCAGACGACATGACAGATGACATGCCAGCGGATCTTGTCACAGGGTTCCCCACGGCCGACACAGGCCCGCGCGAAGAGGGGAGGTCGGCTCCGCTTGGGCGGCGAAAATGCCAGGGTACGCAGGGGATGTTCGCTGTACGTTGGCGCACAGTAAGGATCCCGGTTCAACCCATCCGCAGTTCATCGCCTTCCATGAGGCCTGGCCACGTGTTCCTGACCATCACCACCACCGGCACCCCCGAACGCCCCGCGACCGACCTCGGCTACCTGCTGCACAAGCATCCCGACAACGCGCAGACGTTCTCCACCTCCTACGGCGCTCCGCAGATACGTAGGTTGAAACTGCTCTCCGCTCTGCCTATGGCAGAGACACAGAGGGCGCTACTCGCCGCGCGGATCAGCGTGGACACCGACGAATCAACGTCCATCCCAAGGCAGTTGGAACTCCGATCCCCGCCGGGACCAGGACCGACGCCACCCGCTCGCCTTCGTCCTCTCCCTGGCCGCGTGCGCGGTCCTGGCCGGAGCGAAGTCCCTGGCCGCGATCGCGGAGTGGGCCGCCGACGCCCCGCCCAACGTCCTGGCCCGGCTCGGTGGCCCATGCCGGTGGTCACCTTCGACGCCCTCCACTCGCAGACCGCCCACGCGCGCTTCCTCGTCGAGGACAAGCACGCCCACTACATCGCGCTGATCAAGGGCAATCAGCCCACCCTGCACCAGTGGCTGAAGGCCCTGCCATGGCGGGAAGTGCCACTCCTGGACAAGACGCGGGCCACCGCGCACGGCCGCGACGAGGATATTTGTCGGGGTTCGGTTGTCGCACTTCCTGCGTGCCGCTGTTCTGCCGTAGCAAGCGCCGCAGGGCCTGCTCCCGAACGCGCCTGGCTGAGGGCAAACACGTGCCCGGCCGCGGGGTGGCCGGGCATGATCCGACGAGTCCTCAGCGCGGCGGCCGCCATGGCCGCCGTCCTCGCCTGAGGCTGACGAAGTGCTGGAAGCCTGCTCGCTTTGGCCGCCAGTCAGTGCGCCTGGGCCTCCGTGTCGGCTCCGCGTTCCTCCTCGTCGCGCGGTGATCTTTCTGTTGCGAGGATTTCGCTAATGGGGCAGCCCCATGCTGCACCTGGTGTGTCGGGCTCGATCAAGGAGAGTCCGCACGCCTGGAAGAAGGCGAGCCGACCAGGTGCACCGTCGCCATCCTGGGGAGCCAGGGCGAGGAACGTCCGGCTGGCTTTCTGTGCCCGGCGGGCGACCTCGACGAGTAGTGCTCGACCGACACCGTTGCGCCGATGCTCGGCTGCGACTGCGATGTTGTAGATCCACGTCTGCACGCCGGGATGGTCAGCCCGTCCCTGAGAGCGGCCGAAGTCGCAACTGAGGTCGTACTCCGCCAGTCCTACGACATGTCCGTGACGTTCAGCCACGACGACGTCGATGCCCTCGAAGCTGTAGGAGCCACTCTGGCCGAGCTCTTCACTTTCCAGCAGATGCATGATCACCCGATAGTCAGACCTGGCTGCACTGCGGATCAGCGTCATGAGCCGAGTATCCCAAGCAGCGCGCAACGCCTTCTCGCACCGCAGTTGCTCATCGCGGCGCAATCGTGCGGTCTTCCTCGACTTCATCGCCTATCTGCGGCTCGCCTCCGTCAACCGGGCGTTCGGCTCGCTCGAGGACTTCGAGGCCGCCATCGCGAATCCCGCGATCAACTTCCGGGAGGCAATTTCGTGATCACCTGCTCGGCGAGGATGTTGGTCATGGCGGTGACGATGTCGCCGTTCTCGCCGACCGGCTGGCGGCGGACGGTGACCCAGTCGCCGTCGCAGATCGCGGCCTCGATCACGGAGTCGCCGACGACCTGAAACCGACGAGTTCGCCGAATCTCAAAGGACTCTGCTTGGTAACCGGCGGCAATTTTGTCCTGTCGCGTTGAGTCTGGCGTGGGTTCGCTCGCATATCTGGGCGAGATTCTTCCGTTGGCCGCATCATCGGTCTTTGGCACGGGGCGAAGACATCTACCTGGCGTGGTGCGGGCTTTCGGTGATCACGTGCGGAGGCGGCCTAGTAGTAGTCCGTGGCAGAAGACGGCATGTTGACCCGAAAGGCCGATGCCGCGTAGGCGTCCGAAGGGGCTGCGCGCAGAGCGACGGGTCGGAGAGCTGAGGCATGGTCGCCTTCTACTCCTTCGCGCTGGACGGAGTCGCCGCCAACCCGAACGGCTCTTCCCGCACCGCTGCTGCTGCGACTGATCGCCTTCGACGTTCGACGGCAGGGGCTACGGTCCGCCCTTCCAAGCCCTCCACCGGCCGGGGCTGCCCGAGTTGTCCGTGGCGGCTGTCCTCACCGGTCCTGGACGCGCGAGTCCAGTTCGCGACGAGCAGCCAGGCGGATGCCGAGCAGCGGGCCCGGCTCGCGGACAACCCCTCGCCCAAGGTGCGGGCCGCCGTCGCAAACGGACCCGAGTGGACCCACGATCACGGGACGAAGGTCCGTCCGCTACCGGACGCCGTGTGCAGGCGTCTCCTGAAGACCCCGAACCGTCCGTACGGAGCGCGCTGTTGTGCTCGCACCACTTGGCGCCGTCCTTCCTCGCCTCCCTGGTCCGGCATCGCGATCTGGCCGCACGACGTGCCGCACTGCGGGTTTGGACGGAGAAGATCGCCAGCCGCAGGTCCCGAAACGCGCGCGTCTCCCCTTGCTCATGGAGAAATCCGTCGCCGAAAGGACGTTCGGCAATGGCGAGGCACTCGGAGCTTCGTGGGTCCTGCCTTGGTCGTCATGCGGCACACGACGCTCACGTGGGTCGAGGCGCAGATCGCCGGGATCGTCGCTGCCCGGATCGACGGATCTGTCTGAGAGGGCTACCCCAGCGTCACCACGTCGATGAACACGGTCCGCTGCCGCAGTTCGGTGGCCAGGGTGGCGTTGTCGCCGACGACGGCGGGTTCGATGTCCTCGATCTCCCGGACCACGACTCGCAGCCGCCCGCCGTTCGCCGGGACTGCCAGCACCGGGAGCGTTTCGCCGAGCACCCCCGCCACCACGTGTCCCGGCACCCGATGCCACATGCCGACAACGTCCGGCGAAGCGGAGGTGAGGTCGCTGGCCGACGCGCCGGAGCACTCCTCGACGAGGGCGACGACCCGGTTCCGGGTCGGCCCGAGTGGCCCGGTTCCGGTCAGCAGCACCTGCAGACCGTCGGCCACGCGCTGCACGGACAGCGTGCGGTCCGGCATGAGTTGCACGAAATCAGTGGTCACCGGGGTCGACAGGGCGCAGCCGGGCAGGCTCTCTGGTTGGTAGCGCGCGAGCACCAGCCGCACGAACGGGCAGTACGAGTCGGCCGCGGCGCCGGGCAGCTCGACGTCGGCGTACCAGCGGTCGGTCTCGACGTGCAGGTGCGCTGCGTAGGGCACCACCTGCACCACGGTGTCGGTGCCCGGCAGCATGTGCTCCTCGGTCTCGCCCGCCGTTCCGGCGAACGCATCGGGACGGGCGATTCCGGCGGCATCACCGGTGGTCCAGATCGGATCTCGCGAAACCCGGGTGAGGTCCGGCCCGGTGAGCACGGCAAGCAGCTCGCCCGCGCCGGACAGGTTCCACGGTCGCGCAAGCTCGACTCGGATCCGGCCGCCGCGACGAATCCGCTGCACCGGCCCGGCTGCCAGGTTGGCCGAGCCCTCCCAGCGAAACGATGGGGACACCGCGAGCACGACTGGCGCCAAGGGTGGCGCCGAGCTGGGGATAATGACGACCTCGGCCAGGGTGGTGTCATCCTGGAAGGCGGCGTCCTCTCCGGCCACGAAGAACTGCCGGAAACGGCTCAGCGCGGTCAAGGTGTAGGTGACGCGGCGATGCCGGGTGTCGCCGAACTCGTGCCGCACCTCCAGTTGGGTGGCATCGGGCGCGACCGCGATCGAGCACACCTGCTCGGTCAGCAGGGGGCCAGCAGCATCGCTGTCGCCGGGTTCGTGCCACTGCGCCGCCACGTCGACCTGGCCGGTGGACTTGCGGTCGACGCCGAACAGCTGACGGTCGGAGTCGGCGAGCGTGGCCCAGGTGGCGCCAACCTCGCGGGTGGCGCGCAGGGCGGCGGCCGGTGCCTCGAGTGGCCTCCGAATGGCGTGTACCAGCCGCACCACCCGCGGTGGGGTCAGCATCGGGTGCCGCCCTGCTGCCAGGCTGGCCTCCGCGGCGTTGGGCACCCATTCCTTGATCTCGAACTCGTCGATCTTGTTGGCGTCAGGGCGGGAGCTGAGCTCGAGCTCAGCCTGTTCTCCGGGTGCCAGCCGCACCACCAGCGTCTCGACGACGCCGCGGCCGGGACGTTCCTCCCACTCGATGACCGGCTCGCTGGGCCTGCGGCGATCCTGCAGCACGAGCGCCTTGGCGGAGTAGTCGGGCCAGCGCGGCTGCCAGGCGCTGTCGGTGTTCTCCCCCGGCGCCGGCGCATCGGGGCCCGGGGCGAGGAGGCCCAGCACGCTCACTGCGGCCGGATCGGCTAGCCAGCTGTAATCGCCCTGCTCGGTTGCGCTCGGAGGGGTCACCGCCCGCTGCACCCAGCCGAAGATGACGGTGTCGTCGATCGCGTTGCCGTTGGCGTCGGTCCCGCTGAGCCGGCCGTGTTGCTCGGCGAGGGTCATCGAGGTCGGCGGCGGCAGCAGGATCCGGCGGTCGTTGCGCGGATACTCGGGGTGCGCGGCGGCGAACTGGTCCGGGTCGAGGGCGGTCGCGCCCTTCGGGTCGCTCCGGATGACCAGGCAGTCGAGGGTGCCGCCGGGACCGAACGCGGCCGGGTTGGCGACCAGTTGACCGGACTCCAAGTGGAACGCGTCGGGTGGCGGCGCGAATTCTGGCGGCGGGATTGGCTCGTGCCGCCGATAGAGCACGAGGTCGGTGGCGTTGCGGTTGCTACCGGGCGGCAGGTCGTCGAAACGGAGACCGCCGCCGGCCATGTCCGCGACCCGGATTCGCATCTGGTAGCCCTGCCCGAACCGCAGCTCGCCCAGCTTGCGCTCGGACCGGCCGAAGTCCAAGTGGAAGTCGAAGGGCAGCGGCAGGCGGGTCGCCGCGCTGGGCACCGGGCCGCGCTCGTCGAACACCGGGCGGGGCAACACCTGGCTCCACCCGGTCCACTGGGTCACCACCTCGTCGGCGCGCAACACCCGGCCGTCGCCGATCACCGCGGCGTTGGCCTTCACGTGCCCCTCCTCGACCTGTTCCGCCGGACCGATCGGCTGATTACCGACGCGGTAGGTGGCGGTGCGCTCACACAGTGGGAACCACTGGCCGGTATGCCCCTCGGTGCTGGCCTGCCGAATGTCGACGCGGTAGCCGAGTACGAGATCGTCGGCAGTGAGTTCGCGCTCGTGCAGCGGCCGCTGGGCGTTCGCGGCCCGTTGTCCCAGTTGCGCGCCGCGGCCGTTGCGCAGCAGTGCCAGTCCTGCTGACCGCAGCACCGGCAACGTCACTACACTGTCGCTGTCAGTGATCGATCGGGCGCCGTCGCGGAGCCGGTCGACGCCGCCGGCCACGTCGAAGGTGGCCACGCTCCAGGTCGCCGTAGTGGCTGGGTCGGCGGCGATCTGCTTGGCGTCCGTGAGGTTGACCATGCCGGTGCGCAGGTCGCTGCCTGCCCCGGGGGCCGGCACAAAATGCACCCGATCGAACTCGAAGCGCGTCCACGGGGTGACCATGCGCCAGTCGCCGGGCAGGTCCGCGCCGAGCGTGCACCGCACCCGGATCAGTTGCGACCCGACCGGGATCGTGGCGACGTCGAGGGCGAACTCGAGGATCAGGCCCAGCCGGGTGAGCACCGCAGGATGCTCGCGCAGCAGCGAGATGGTGCGCGCGAAATCCGGCGTCCGCCACGCCTCGGGCCCGAGCTGCCCAGGTACCGCGGCGGGTTGCTCAGTGGCCCACTGCGCGTACTGCTCGCGCAGCACCGGGTCGGCCTCGACCGCCGGGTCGGCGATCGCCTGCGCGGACAGGGTGTAGGTCTGCCGGATCCGGGCGGCATCGGTCGATGTGGGGCTCACCGCCGGGGTGTCGTATACCCGTCGACGTGGCGGTTCCACCACGGTGGCGGGGAAGAACGACCGCCACACCTCGCTGGCCGGTGCGGTCAGCGGGGTGAGCCCGGTGACGGCGGTGACGATCGTCTCGGCGTTGGGCGCCGTCTCCACGGTGAACTCGGCACCGGCCAGAGTGGCCGGCCAGTCCTGCAATCCGAAGCTCGAGAGCGGCTGCGGTGTCGCCGTGTCGAGCTTGGGCACCACCAGAACCCGCAGGGGCGCGCGATCGCTCGTGACGGTCCCGGCCGGCACCGCGATCCACAGGATCTCGTTCACGCGAACGCTCCTCGATAGTTCCGCCAGGCCTGCAGCGCGACCGGATCCGGTCCGGGCGGTGGTGCGGTGAAACCTAGCGGCCGGGGTGGCGTCGGACCGGAGCGTTCACGAGGCGAGCCACCAGCGATCATCCATTCGCCGCTGTCCAGCTCGACCGACTCGGAGAACAAGGTGACGTCGATCTCGATAATGATCTTCGCGCGCCCCACCAGCGCGTTGGTGTCGAACTGGTAGGCCAGCTCGACCTGCAGATCCACCGACACCGACACCAGCCCGAGCAGCTCCACGCTGCCGCCGATGTGGATGAAGCCGGTGAGCCGGGGTGCGCCCGCCACCAGCTCGTAGCGGATGCCGCCGAATGCGTGCACCTCCGCGGTGGCCACGCCGAGGTTGATTGCCAGAGCGGCGCCGAATTGCAGCGACACCTCCAGCCGGCGCAGCCCTGAGCGGTCCAGCTCGAGATCGAGGTAGCCACCGCCGCCGAACATCAGCACGGTGAGCGTGAATGGCCGTGCCCGCGAGGCGAAGCCGAGCGACATCGACACCGGTTGGCCGTCGAACGGCACCCGCAGCGCGGCGCTGAAGCTCAGATTGCTCAGCACGAAGGAGAACGCCGCGACATCCAGCAAGGGCACCGCGTAGCGCGCGGTGATGTCCTTGGCGGTCGGCACGATCTGGGGCCCGAGCTTGCCCAGTCCCACCTTCTCCTGCAGCACGTCCAGCAGCCGTAGCTTGCCGACGAACGTCGCGCTGAGCCCGTCGATGGCCAGATGCGGCGCCTTGCCGGTGAGCTGCCGGAATTCGACCCGGCCGAAGCTGATCTCGATCATCGGCTCGCTGCGTGGTAGCACCAGCTTGAAGTCGGTGATCACACAGGTCGTCTCGTTGCCCGTTGCGGAACTCGTGTTGCGCAGGGTGAGCGTGGATGTCTCCGCCGACAGCGGCAGGAAGTCCCCGCCGGGTGCCGCAGCGAGAGGGATCTTCTCCCAGCTCAGCCGGACTTCCGGGGGTGTCGTGTCGAGCGTGACCATCTCAGGCGGCGCGGGAATGTCGCGGACCAGGTCGCGCAGGTCGAAGCCGAACAGCGACGCCCCCTCGGCGAACAGGGCGGCCGGGGCCTTCGACCTCGATCCGGCGATGTTGACCAGGCCCTGCATCCGGGAGATGCCGTCCGCGATGAACTTGGGCGCGGCGAGGCCGCCGGAGCGATCGGCCATGGTGGTGAAGTCGACCTCGAGATCGTCGAGGATGCGCAGCGGGATGCCGTCGGAGGTGGCGTCCAGATAGGCCTGGTCGAAGATGGTCCGCACCCGCGGGTCGGTGTCCAGTAGGGTGCGCAGCGTCGGCAACGCGACCTCGGCCGCCCACGACCCGAGCTCGTCCGCGCGGCCCAGCGACGGGACGAAACCACCGCCCGGCGACGGGCTGCTGGCGATGTTGAGCCGGTGTACTTCCTGCACGTCGCCCGGCGCCGTGCGGGCCGCGTCGAGCACCATGTTGATCTTCGCGCCCGGCAGGTCCACCATCCCGTGCCCCAGCTCGGTGTAGAACTGGTGGACCCGCTCGGTCACCTCCAGGTTGTCCAACGACCGGAACGTTGCACGGACGTCGTCGCCGAGCTCGAGGTCGGCGACGAACACCAGCGGCAGCTCGAACCCCACCTGACGTCCGGGCTGACGGCAGCGCACCGGAAAGCGGATCGGCGCGCCGTTGCGAGTCGGCAGAAAGAAGGTCTCCACCGGATCGGTGCCCAGGTTCTCCCGCTGCAGCAGCTCGATGGCGCGCAGCGCGTCCCGCCTGTTCGTATCCAGCCGCAACCAAGTGTGCGCGGCCCCGGCGCGGGTGGGCCCCTCCGGGTCGTCCGGGTCCAGTAGCTCGGCTGCGTCGGCGGGCGAGCCAGCGGCGAGTTCTTCCACCTGCGGCATCCCGGCGAGCAGCGCGTCCGCCCCGTACAGGTCGTCGAAGACCCGCTCGGCCTCGACCTCGGCCTGCAGTGCCTGGTTCTCGAGTTCGGCGATCTCCCGGGTCGGCCGGGGCACCGTCTGCCAGTCGGCGTCGTCGAGACCGCCGAACTCCAGCGTGGTGATGTCCACCTGCTCGAACGGGAACGCTCGGGACAGCACTCCGTCGACCGTCGACTCAGTGACGTATAGCGCCCGGGTCTTGCGCAGCACCGCGACCGGCTCGCTGGTGCTGCGTTCGGTGGTTTCGACGAACACCGCCTGGTGCCCGAACGGGTACAGCACGCCCTTGGTGGCGGTGCGCACCCGCTGGTCACGCCCGCCGACCGTGCGCTGCTCCCACTCGAGCGTCCGCCAGCTGCCCGCCGCGATCAGTGTGCCGCCCAGGCTGCTCAGCTCCAGCCGGTCGGCGCGCGCGGGCGGGGACTGCCCGGCGATGCTCACCCGGTTGGCCTTGGTCAGCGCCACCGGAAACGGGTCCGGCCGCCCGGCCCGCAGCGCCGCGACCGCGACCCCGCCGTCGCCCGCATCGGTGCCGAATCGGGTCCGCCACAGCCCGGTCGTGCCGTCGAGGTCCACCGGCTCACTCGGGTGCCGGGTGACCACCGCGCCGGCGCCGGGCTGCGGGACGAGGATCAGCCCCCAGGGCAGTTCGACGGCCGTGCGCTGCTCGTTGCGATCGATCGGCGCGTCGTTCAACGCGGCCAGCACACCCGCAGCGGTCAGCTCGAACTCTGGCGCGGCGGTGACAGCGATGCGGCTCGAACCGGCCAGCCGCGCCTGCCAGACGTCGCCGAGCAGCGCCGACGCGCCGGGCCCGGACACCTCCTCGGCGATGTGTTGCGGCGGGAAGGTCACCACCAGGTGGGCGTCACCCGCCTCGGCCACCAGCCGCGGTACCGGGTCGGTGGTCATCCGGTAGCCGACCGCGTGCACCCCAAGCACGACGTGGTCGGCGGGCCGGGTGAGCAGGAAGGCTGGCGGTACGTCGTCAGTGGCGCCGGCGAGCGCGTCCTGCGCCAGTTCGGGCAGCACGGCGCCGGCCGCGTCGCGCCGGTTGGGCAGATCCAGGATGAGATGCGACCAGGATTGGGATTGGGTGTTCCAGGACGCTACCCGCACCCGGTCGGCGGCAACTTGGGCGACCACGTCGACGCCCGCCTGGGCGCCGCCCCGCTCGACCGTGACCGGATCAGCGGTCCAGCCATCTGTAACCGGCGAGAAGTCGTCCCAATGTTGTCCCCGGTCTTGCCAGATCCAGTGGTGCAGCAGCCCGGTCGCGTCCCGGAAGAAGATGTCCGGCCCACGCGCCGCCACCGCAGCCTCGAACGGCAGCTGCTCCCTGCGGGTGGGATCTGGCCCCCACCACCCGGTCGGATGGGGGCTGACGAAGAAGCCCTTCCCCCAGTGCATGAGGGTGCCGTCCCGCAGTCGGCTGTACACATCCTGTCGGGTGTAGTGGAAGCTGGCCGGCCAGGCGATCGCCGCGACCGAGACGATGCCTAGCAGGGTTTCGCTGCGTGGCAGCCGCACCGGCTCCTGCCATTGCCCGTTCTCGAAGGCTCGGTGCACGATCCCGAGCGAGGTGGTGTAGGTGTCGATAATCCCGGGCAGGCGGCGCACCGCAACCAGGCCGTCCATGTCGGCGATGTCCGCGCGGGTGGTGTGGGTCCACGGGCCGCCGTGGCGGGACTCCCAGATCCGCAACCGGCCGCCGAGGTCGGCGGCGAACACGTAGAGGGTATCGCCGTCGGCCACCGGTACCGGTCTGGTCGCGAGGTAGCCGGGCAGTTCCTCGGGTCCGATCATCCGGCCGCGCTCGGCGTCCCATCGCCAGTGCAGCAGTTTCAGCCCGCCGACCGCGAACACGTCGAGGCCCTGTGGTTCCCGGTGAACGGCAACCGGCTCGGCGAACCAGTCCACCCAGCCGCCCAGGTCGAGGGCGCCGGTTACGCCGTCGGCGAGCCACAGGTGCACCAGCGTGGCCTCGCGTGAGCGGACGAAGATGTCGAGCCGGCCGGGGTGGAGGTAACTGGCCCCGGGCTTGCCGAAGATCGCCATGATGCTCGCCTACAGCCCGATGCCGAACGCGAACGCGATCGGGGCGAAATCCGATGCGTAGCCGCGAATTCCGTCGCCACCCCAGTGCAGGGCGACGATTTCGTTGCTCTCGTTCACTACCACCGACCCGGAGTCCCCGGACCGTGACCACACCCCCTCCGGATTCAGCCCGAGGTCGGGGATCATCACGATCGACACCTGTCCGAGCAGCATCCAGCGCGCGCTACCGTCGTGGTTGTGTGCCACGTAGGCGCCGAGCGTGCCCTCGACCACTCCGTGCGACACGCCGGTACGGTAACCGCGCTTGCGTACGACCGAACCGATCCGCGGCGAGGAGATGGCGGTCGCGGCGCCGATGTCGGCGATCCGCCCGACCTCCGCCGTGCGCGCGCCGTCGACCGAGCACAGCGCGGCGTCGAAGAAGCCGGAAATCAGACCACCGGGGAACGGCGACGGGATGTCGGGCGCCAGACACTGCCGCAGCGAGCCGAGCCGTTCGATCGTCGGTGCCGGGTCGGTCTGCGGCGCTGGCTGCTGGATCGGATCACTGACCGCGCCGCAGATGACGTGGGCGTTGCTGACCGCGACCGGCAACCCGGCCGAGTCGCGGAACACGCAACCGAGTGTGCCCGCGTGCACGTTTCCACCCACGATCGCCGCGGGCCCGAGCTGGATTCCCCCCATGATCGGATCGTTGCCCGGCATGCCGTAGGTCTTCTGGTCCGGAATCCCGGCCTGCTCCAGTTGCGGTTTGCCGGCGACGAGGATGTACGGGAATCCCCCGATCGAGTCCGGCAGCCCCAAGGGTGGGTCGTCCGGATCGTCCACCAGAAGTCGCAGCGTGTATTCGTCGGCGTCATCGACCCCGACGTCGATGCCGTTCACACCTCCGAGCTGCAGCAGGCCGAAGGCGTTTTCGTTGAGCGCGGCCGCCATCTCGACCGGTACCTCGTCCGCAGGCATGTGGGGCTCTCTCTGCTGGGCTAGACGAACTCGTTGGCGATCAACTTGTGCAGGTCGGGCATCACCCCGATGAAGGCGCCCGGAGCCCCTGCGCTGCTGTTGAGCGGGCGCGTCAGCACGCCGCGTATCCGTTGCGCGGAGATCTTCCCCGGCGCCCCGGTCGCCGGGTTGAGGGTATGGAACAGGCTCTGCACCAACAGGCAGACGCCGGCGATCACCGGCGCCGCGGCCGAGGTCCCGCCGAACGGCGGTGCGGTCCAGTAGCCGTCGACCTTCGTCGGCGCTTGGGGGTTGCCGCAGGTCACTACGTTCTCCACCCACGAATAGCAGTCGATACGAGTACCGAAGCTGCTCACTACCCCATTGGTCGCCGGGTTCGGTGCGGTCAGCCTCCCGTGCGGGAGCGCCGATGAGCCGCCGCCGACCACGATCGCCCCGGAATCCTGGAAGTCCGGGCTCTGCCGGTCGAGCATCCGGCGGCCCTGCGGATTGACGAACTGGTCGAGCGGGGCGCCGTTGTTCCCGGCCGCCTCAACGACGCTCACCCCGCGCGAGGTCGCGAGCCGAATCGCGGCGAACACCGCGGGATCGGTCTCGGCCGGAACGAAGTGGTTGACGCCGCCGATGAACGCCGCCAGTTGGGCCTCGAGCAGCAGGACGTCTCCGAATCGCAGCTGCGCCTGCGCCGTCATCACCGCGTTGGCGAGCTCCTGGCGGCTCTGGGAGGAGTTGAACGGCGGATTCGACTGGTTGTACGACATCACCCGGGTGGACGCGGCCGGCGCGATGCCGCAGATTCCGACGGTGTTGTCGGCACCGATCACCTCGCCGAGCACGGCGGCACCGTGCGGGAAGCTCTTGGCGATGTTGTGTCCGCCGAGTAGCTGGATCCTGGCCGGCAGGTCCTGGTGTCGGAGGAACCAGCCCTGCTCGACGTCGATGAACTGCAACCCGGAACCATCGGCGCTTTTCGCCCACGCCGCCTGCACACCGATTCCGTCGAGCGCCGCCCGCAGATAGCCCTGCTGGTTGAACAGCGGGTTCGAGGTGCCGACGACGGGGTCGGACGCCAGCGGCGTGGTGTATGCGAATTCCACTGTGCCGACCAGCTGGGACAGCACCGCGGCCAATCCGTCGGTGTCGAAGCCCGGCGGGCAGTCGATCGCGAGGAAGTTGTTGAAGTCGGCTGCCAGGTAGTCGGGGTCCGCAGCGCGGGCCTCGTCGATCATCACCTGGATCTCGTCGCCGGTGTGCGTGTCGAAGACGCGGCGCAGCCGCAGGTTCGGCAACAGCGAGTCGATCACCGCGATCACCGGTTCGAACCCCGGCCCGACCACCGCGTTCGCGAAGTCGGTGAGGGTGAGGGCACCGCCCGGGCCGAGCGGGACGAAGGTGCCGTCGACTACCTTCACCGTCACTGACGGAGCCAGCTCGCGTTCGAACAGTTCCTGCGTCACGCCGACAGAGGGGTTGAAGCGCAGCGATCCCTGCTCGAACACATTCGTTCGCCCGAACGGAACGGTTGCGTCGTCGATCTCGTCGGTGACCGGATAGCCGAGACCGCTGTACTCCGCGCCGAGGTCCAGGTAGGTGGCCAGGATCAAGCCGTGCAGCTCGAATGCCTCGCCGTTCCGGGGATGGAACAGGATCCGACCGAACTCGTAGGGGCGCATGGCGCCCCCGTCGTACAGGGCCTCCTCCGGCCCCACGGGAGCGCCCAGGTTCAGACCGGACGCTAACAGCTCGGCGTGCTTGTCATCTGCCCACGTCACCGTCTCGCGCACCCTTCGGAGGTATGCCACTACCGACGCTCCCGAACGGCGCGAACGTATCCCGTTCGAGGGTGCGTTAGGCGATGACACGCTGGTGATGTCGGTGAACGGCTCCGCCGACACTCCGGGGCGCGAAGGTCTGCCATGCCACCAGAAGTGAGCCAAGGTGCCCCCGAGGCTGCTATGTCGTGTCAAGCCGCTTGACGTAGATCATCTAGAGATCACCAACAGCATCCGGGACTCTGGGCAGAGCCAAAATTCGAGGTCGGCATCAACCTCGACGTCCGCCTTTCCAACCCCACCCCCCGGAGACAGCTCTGCGACTCCTCCTCGGCACGCTGGCCGCAGGTGCGTGGCGCCCTTCACCTGGTGCAGTCCGTCCGGTGATCGCGTGCCAAACCTGATTCTTATCGCCCTACGGGGCGATGGGGCCATTCTTCTTGTCCGGGTGTGCCGACAGGACATAGCGAGTGGCGGAAAGGTTGGACAGGCCGAAGAGCTCCATCAGCCGGACGGGGTCGGCACTGTGGCGTGCTTCGTCGTAGATCCGATCCACACGCAGGACTCCGGCTGCCAGGCCGAGCCGCTTGAAGGGCTTTTGGACGACGCCAGCGCTGATGGGCGGGCCGGAGTCGTCGACGGCGGTGTTGCGGGTGACGAAGAGGTGGGGGTGGAACTGTCGGGCCAGCGTCGGTATCGCTGGAGTTCCCACGTTGTGGCCAGGCGCAGGGTGAAGTCGTCGAGGTAGATGAGGTGGTCCATGCGTCCTGGCCGGCGCAGGCGTAGCCGGCCCTTGCTGCGGTCGAGGTCGGTCTGCAGGAGGTGGACGAGCTGTCCGGGGAGGAGAGCGTGGACGGCGACGAGGGCGACCATGAGGCGGTCGCGGGGGTCGTCGAGTCGGTCGAGGAGACCGGCGATGCGGTCGGAGGGCAGCGAGGCGGGCAGAGATCGGCTGCTGGTGAGAGAGACGCTGCGGGCGGGATCGCGGAAGACGAGGCGCTCGCGTTTGAGGGCCCTGAAGAGGGAGCGCAGCGAGGTGTGCAGGCGGCGGGCCTGATCGCCGTGGAGCGGGTCCAGGGCTTCCTCACCACCATCACGGAACTGCTGGAGGACCTCGCTACCCGCGAGCTCACAGCGGCCGAGCGGGAGCAGCGAGCCTTCGAAGCTGCCCGTGAGCCCGGCATCGATTACACCGAGCAGGTCCAGCAGGCCCGTGCCGATGACGGCGCCTTCGTGGGGTCCGCTGTTCTGGGTCATGCTGCGTGCACTGCTTCGGGAACCAAGTGGGTGATGGCGTCGACTTCCTCGGCGGTGAGGCGGATCGCGGCCGAGGCGAGGTTCTCGTCGAGGTGAGCGGGCGACGTCGTGCCGGGGATGGGAAGAATCAACGGTGAGCGGTGCAGCAGCCAGGCGAGTGCGATCTGGGGCACGGTGGCGCCGTGCTTGTCGCGGATGGGGCTCAGGACGGCGTTGACGTCGTCGGGGTCAGGGCCTGCGTCCGATGCGCCGGCGGAGAACTTGGCCAGACTGGTGGGATACCAGGGGGAGAAGACCGTGCCGGTTTCCTCGACTGCCGCGAGCAGGTCGGCGCCTGTGCGGTCGCCGAGGTTGTACAGAGCGGTGACGGCTGCGATGTCGACGATCCGGGATGCCTCCCGGAACTGCTCGGGGCTGACGTTCGACAGACCGATCTGACGGATCAGCCCCTCCTCGCGCAGTTCAGCGAGGGTGGCGACCTGGTCGGCGAATGGCACGTCGGTGGCGTTGGGGCTGTGCAGGTAGTAGAGGTCGATCTGCTCGACACCCAGGCGCCGGGCGCTGAGGTGGGCCGACTGTCGCAGGTACTCGCGGTTGCCCACCGCGCCGAAGTCCGCGTAGTCCGGACCGCCCCGGATGAAGCCGCCCTTGGTCGCGATCACAAGGCCTTCGGGGTAGGGGTACAGGGCGTCGCGGATCAGCATCTCATTGGTGTGGGGGCCGTAGGCGTCGGCAGTGTCGATGTAGGTGACGCCGGCCTCGACAGCGCGCCTGAGCAGCGCGACGCCGGCCTCGCGGTCGGGGAACTCTCCCCACATGCCATCGCCGGTCAGGCGCATCGCTCCGTAGCCGATCCGGTCGACCACCAGCTCCGATCCGATGGACACGGTACGGGCGGGCTCGGGGGCACTGTGCTGGGGTCCGGGCATTTCTGGATTCCTCCGTCGGATGATCTCGTCGGTCCGGCCGAGGCGCTGTTCCGGCGGCGATCGCCGGTTCGGTGCAGCCCGTTTTGGGCCGGTGCATCCAGCGAAGCGCACCTTCGACGCCCGCGGACCGGCCAAAGGGGGCTCCTTCACCAGGGGCCTGCCGATCCGGGGTCTGCCAGACCCCCTCTCCCAGGGGCTGTGGTTCGCTCGCCGCCTATGCTGGGAGCCGTGAGCAGTGCGTCTTCCGGCGCAGGCGGCAACGCGGAACTGAGCGGTTTCCTGCGGTCACGCCGCGCCCGGGTGACTCCGGAGCAGGTGGGCCTCGCGGCCCGGGCGGGCCGTCGGGTGACCGGTCTGCGCCGCGAGGAAGTCGCGCTGCTGGCCGGCGTGAGCGCGGACTACTACACGCGTCTGGAGCGCGGCCGCCCCATCAACGCCTCCGACACCGTCCTCGGGGCCATTGCCCAGACCTTGCGTCTGGACGCTGCCGAGCGAGCCCATCTGTTCGCCCTGGCCCGGCGTACCGCGGCCCCCCGGTCATCTCGCCCGGTGCCCCCTCAGCGCGTGCGGCCCGGTCTGCACCGTCTCGTGGACAGCCTGCACGACACCCCTGCCATGATCATCGGCTGTCGGATGGACGTCCTGGCCAGCAATCGGCTGTCCCGCGCCCTGTACACAGACTTCGACGCCAAGCCACACCGCGAACGCAACGTGGCCCGCTACGTGTTCCTCGACCCGGCCGCCCGCAGCCTCTTCACCAACTGGCCCGCCGCCGGCCGTGACACCGTCTCTTCCCTCCGCCTGTACGCGGGCAGCCACCCCCACGATCCGCTCCTGACGGAACTCATCAGTGAGCTGTCAGACCGGGACCCCGACTTCCGCGCCTGGTGGAGCGACCACGACGTGACCGGCCACACTCACGGCAGCAAGGACTACCACCATCCCCTGGTCGGTGACCTGACCCTCGAATTCGAATCCCTACCCGTGCCCGACACCCCCGACCAGTCCCTCATCCTGATGACCGCAGAGCCCGGGTCTGCGTCCGCCCAGGCCCTGCAACAGCTCGCGGAACAAGCAGACGGAGTAAAGACGCACTGAGCCCACACGCGAGACGGGTCCAGCCCACCTCCGCGGCAGCCGCTCCCGACACGGACCCCAGGCTGAGGCCGGATCAGGCACCCGTCACGCTGAACCACACCCCCACGAGTCGACCCACAACGCGATCGACCGCTCCGCGGTACGCGGACATCCCACCAGCTGCGCATCACCCCGCGGCCGCCTGCGGTCAGGGTGAGCAGGCTAGGCCGTTTCTGACGGCTCTTGGACGAGGTCGCGGAGCCAGATGACGATCGCTGCGACGGCCAGGGTGCCGTTGAAGATGTAGTCGCGCTTGTCATACCGGCTGGCCACTGCCCGGTACTGCTTCCACTTGCTGACGCACCGTTCGACGGCACTGCGGCGGCGATACTGGGCCTTGTCGAAAGCCGGTGGACGCCCTCCGGCCCGGCCCTTGCGCTTGCGGACGGCCCACTGCCCGCCGGGCTTGCCGTTGGCGGGCAGTAACGACTCGATCTTCTGCCACTGCGCGTCCGTGAGCTCATGTCGCCGCACCATGAGGCGCACCTGCCCAGCCGAAGGGCTGATCCACCCAGTCCAGCAAGAGCCATCAGAAACGGCCTAGTCCAGGACGCCCAGCTCGGTGTCCGGGCGGCAGTGCGGGCACGCCGGCACCTGCTGCCCCAGCGTCTCGACCGCCTGCTTGCGGGTCACCGGCCGGTACCGCCCGCTCTTCCTCGCCGCCCAGCAGTCACCGGCATGCACGGCGTCCACGTTGGCCCGGTTGAGGCCGTACTGGATCAGCCAGTCCGCCGCCCGGGCCTGGCGCGCCTCGGCGGCCCGTCGCCCCGCTCCCGCTGCTCCTCGTCCGCGATCCACCGGTCGATGAGGGCCAGCTGCCGGGTGGACCACTCAACACCTCGGGCTCGTCCTCGACGTCGTCCGCCGCAGCGACGATGCCCGCGGCTTCCAGGCACTGCCCCGCCGCTGGGTCGTCGAACGATCCTTCGCCTGGCTCCTGCGCAGCCGGCGCTTGGTCCGGGACTACGAGCGACGCACCGACACCAGCGAAGCCGTCATCCGGTGGTCGATGATCACCCTCATGAACCGCCGCCTGGCCGCACCACCTCATCTGTCTGCTGCCCTGCCGGCAGGGTGAACATCCCCGGCTTCGTCTCCACCAGCCAGCCCCGTTCCACCAGCCTCTTCAACCGTGCTCTCGCACCCTCGACCCGGGAAGCGGACGCACTGTCCCAGCCGACACCACCGCCGCCTGCCGGGCACCCAACCGGTCGCCCCCGGCCTCCGCAGCGGCAGCGATCACCGCCTGGTAGTCCATCGACAGATCCTCGAGCCCGGCCGCATTCTCCCGATGCGGCACCGCACGGCGCGGTCCCACCGGCTTCCTTCGCGACGGACCGCCAACCACCACGGCCGGTGCTTCCTCCTCGGCCAGCGCTTCCAGATACTGCTCCAGGCCGCTCACCCGGCGTCTGAGGACCTTTTCCGCGTCCGCCAAGTCCGCCCGCACCCGCTCCAGTTCGGCTTTGAGCTCCTTCACCCGCACCACCGCGGACTTCCGCCGCGCTTCCAGAACAGCCCGCATCGACGGCATCCGCCACCCCCACGGCAACTCGATCAGCAAGGAGTCGAGGCTTCCGTGACCGCCGCAATCCCATGCCTGACCAGCGGAATCCGCACACCAGATTCGGAAAGAGAACGACCTCTCAGTCGTTGACGTGCAGGATGATCTTCCCGCGCCGGTGTTCGCGCTCGAGGGCCTCGTAGGCTGCCCGGCCCTCGGACAAGGGCAGCACACGATCCACCGCCGGCCGAAGGCGGCCGTCTTGAACGAGCCGGGTGATCGACTCCAGTCCGGCCCGGTCGGGCTCTACGACGAAGAAGACGCCGCGGGCGCTGTGACGCTCGGCCTCGTGCTGGTCGGGGGGTGCCGCGATGCCGACCAGGACACCGCCCGGTTCCAGGACCTTCCAGCTCCTGGCCAGTGTCTGCCCCCCGACCAGGTCGACGACGACGTCCACGGGGTCGATCTCGTCCTCGAAGCGCTGGCGGACGTAGTCGATGGCCGTGCCGGCTCCCAGTGATCGTACGAAGTCGAGGTCGGCGGAGCCCACGGTGGCTGTGACGTCGGCGCCTAGAGCGGAGGCGATCTGCACGACGAAGGACCCCACCCCGCCGGCGCCGCCGTGCACGAGGACGCGTTGACCGGGGCGCAGGTGGGCGTGGTTGACCAGGGCCTGCCAGGCGGTCAGTGCGGCCAGCGGCACAGCGGCGGCCTGGTCATGGGTCAGGGAGGGAGGCTTGGCGGCCGCCATCTCGGCGGGCAGGGTGACGTATTCGGCCGCGGCGCCGTTGCGGGTGAAGGGAATCAGCCCGTAAACATCGTCACCTTCCTGCCAGCTGGTGACGGCGTCACCGCGGTAGGACACCACGCCGGAGAACTCGTGCGAGGGGATGGTGGGGGTCCGGTCGTGGCCCGAGCCGTCAAAGCTGTCGGTCCAGGTGGCGTCCCAGCCCAGTTCTCCGGCGGTGACCGAGGCAGCCCGCACAGCGACCAGGATCTCGCTGGGGCCGGGCTGCGGGCGTGGGGCCTTTTCGTAGGTGAGTTGCTCCGGGCCGCCGCGGCGGTGTGCCCGGATTGCGTTCATCTCGCTCATGATCGTTCCTTTGCGTGCGGAAGGATGGGCGGGTGGACGGCTGCGGGGCGGCGATGTACGGGCCGGACGGCTGCCGTCCGTGTGATCACCAGGTGGGGACGAATCCCCCGTCGATGATCATGTCGCTGCCGGTGATGTTGCTCGCCTGATCGCCGGCGAGGAACAGGACCAGGCCAGCGACTTCCTCGGGCGTGGAGAAGCGGCCGGTCGCGGTCGAGCCGGCCACCTGAGCGACCACGTCGTCGGGGGCGATGTCGGCGTCGGCGGAGACGGTGGCCGCGACGCCGCCTTCGGCCAGCCACAGATCGGTCCGCACTGGTCCGGGGCTGACGGTGTTGACACGGATGCCCTTGGGCCCGACCTCCTTCGACAGTGCCTTTGAAAAGGCGACGAGGGCGGCCTTGCCGGCGCTGTAATCGATCACCATGGGGTCGGGCAGGGTGGCGTTGACGGACGCAACGGTCACGATGGAGCCCTGCCCGGCCTGGAGCAGGATGGGTAGGGCCGACCGGGTGACCCGTACGGCGCTGAGCAGGTTCAGATCGAGGATGTGCTGCCAGTCGGCGTCGGTCACGGACAGGAACCCGCCGGTCCGGGCGGGAGCGGCACCGACGTTGTTGACCAGGACGTCGATGCGTCCCTTGGTCTCGTGGATGAGCCGCTCGGCGTCCTGGGGCTTGCTGAGGTCGACGGGGACCCAGGTGACCATGCCCTCCTTCACCAACGCGTCGAGTTGGGGTGTGGAGGTGCGGGATCCGGCGACGACGGTCGCCCCGGCTTGTGCCAGAGCTGTGACGATGGCCAATCCGATGCCTTTGCTGGCACCGGTCACCACGGCGGTGCGGCCTTGCAATGGGGTGTTCATGAAAGCTCCTGGTTGTCCTCGTGGGGTGGTGGGTCAGCTGTAGGAGAGGTTTTGGCCCTTGATGCCTTGGCGGGCCAGCCACTGGAGGGCGTAGTCGGCGACGACGGGCCAGCCGTGGTCGATCACCAGGGAGTAGCCGCGGTCGGGGAACTGCTTGAGTTCGGTGACAGCCGGCAAGTTGTCGTACAGCTTGTACGCCGAGCGGGTCACCACGTCCGGGACGGTGCGGTCGGCTTGGCCGGAGATCAGCGGCAGCGGCCCGCGCTCGGCGTTGTCGGTGGCCACCGCCGCGGCCGAGGTGGGGGTGAAGTCGGCGAACGCGGCTTCGAACAGCGGCATGCCCAGCGAGGGGACGCTGAAGCGCGCGTGCAGGTCGTCGGACTCCTCGCGCGGCAGCGCGTTGCCGGAGGGAGCGCCCTGACACCCTTGATCTGGGTCGGGTCGACAGCGACGGCGGCACGCGCCAGACCGGTGCCCAGCAGCTTCTGCGCGATCAGACCACCGAAGGAGTGCCCGACGATCACTGGGGGGCGGTCCAGGGAACGGATGATGCCGGTGTAGTGGGCGGTGACGTCGTCGATCCCGAGCCCGGCGACCTCCTCGGGGTGCCGACGCGCCTCGGCCACAGTGGCGGCCTCACCTGGCCAGCCGAAAGCGAGCGGCGTGTAGCCGTGCTCGGCGGCCAGGTCTAGCCAGGGCTGCCAGGAGGAGGCGTGCAGCCGCAGGCCGTGGATGAACACGACGGGGGTGCGTGAGTCGGACATGGCCTCTCCTGGGCTTGGAGAACCGCTTCGGGCGGTTTTCACAGCCTCCAGGCTCCCGTGACAGTCACGGGCCCGCATCACTAGCTGTTGTCTTTCCGGACGTGATTGCTGCGTTGCCGCTCGGGTGCTACCCGATCCGGCGCTGTCTGACTTGGTTCGCTTCGAGTAGCAGCGAATGCTGCTGATTTGGGCAGCAGCCCGCGAGCAAGTGGAGACACCGCATGTCTGCGGCCGCTCGAACGCCAGCCGGTCCCGCTCCCACACCACCAGCTCACCGTCCAGCCCGGTGTCCGTCGGCAGCTGCGCGAGGGCCGCCGCCCGGATCTCTGGAAATGACGCCGTCATGTCCGTCTCCTGCCTGGAGTGCAGCAGCACCCGCCGGTCCGCGTACACGGCGAGCTGGGCGCGGTAGCCGTCCCATTTCCGTTATGCGCTGTTGAGCTGTTCACGAGATGGAGTCCAGCGCCATGTCGATCACGGATGGCGAGTGCACTTCACTCGCCGGTATCTGGCCTCATACCTCCTCGCTGCATGGATCGGACGCCGTGCTGAACGCCCGTTGGACATCAGCCTGAAGGCCATGCCGAACAAGCATCAGCTACCGACGGGGAGTTGGCGCCTGGGCGCCCGTAGTGGCGGGGCTGACGTGCTGTCACTGTGGAAGTCCCTGGACTACGGTGAGGTCTGGATCTCGCACGGGCATGAAGGGGAGCGGAGTGGATAAGAAACTGCCCGAAGCTGTGAGGCGGGCAGAGTCTGGTGGTCGGGCAGACCCCCGTAGTGGTGAACAGTGGTTCCGTTCAGAGCAGACTGCGCAGGCCTGTCCATATCCCGGCCTGGCCTCCTTCGGACCCCATCAGGCGCAGTGGTTCTTCGGCCGGGAGGAACGGCTCGGACTGCTGATTGATCGTCTCAGCGGGCGACTGCGCTCCAGTGGCGCGGTGGCGGTGGTTGGTCCGACGGGCGTGGGCAAGTCGTCGTTGCTGGCAGCTGGCCTGCTCCCCGCGCTCGCCGCCGGAGCCATCCCCGGCACGGATCGCATGCCGCAGCTGTACTTCACCCCCACCGAACACCCGATGAACTCCCTGCTCGCCCGCCTTGGGTCCCTCGCCGGCGTGTCACCCGACAGCCTGGCCGAGGCGCTGTCGGAGAACCCGCAGCGTTTGGCGGAAATACTCCGAGAGGCGGCCCATGCACAGGCCGGCGGCGAGGTCGCACATGCCCACGTGGTCCTCGTGGTCGACCAGCTCGAAGAGGTCTTCACACTCTGCCAAGACGAGCAGGAGCGCCGCGACTTTCTCTGTTCACTGTCCGCCCTAGCGAGACGAGGCCCCGGTGGAACACCACCCGTTGCACTGGTGGTGTACGCACTGTCATCCAACTACCTCGCCGAGTACCTCACCTTCAGCACCAGGTACTCCGAGCTAGAGGTGGCGTTGCGCGACCCCGTGTGGGTTGGTCCGCTGTCGGTCCCACAGCTGCGAAAAGCCATCATGCTGCCAGCTCAGGCAGCGGGACTGCAGATCGATCCCGGTCTGACCGAGCTGCTTCTGCGGGACCTTGAGGACGGATCCGAGGCCGCCCAACTGCCATTGCTAGCAAACGCGCTGCACGAGGTATGGCGCCGACGAGAAGGCCTCCGACTGACTGTCACGGGTTACCGAGCCACCGGCGGCATCCGACATGCTGTGGCGGCCATGGCCGAACGTGTATTTGCCGGGCTGGATCCAGAAGAACAGCCGACAGCCAGAAAGATCTTCCTGCAGCTGGTCAGAGTCGCAGACGACAGCCAGCCGACCCGGCGGCGCGTTCCCCTGACCGACTTGATCGGCAACGACCGCAACACTTCCTCTGCTCAAAAGGTCCTGGACGCCTTCACACAGAGCCGTGTCCTCAGGCTAGACCAGGAGACCGTCGAGATCACACAGGAGGCGTTCCTGCGAGTCTGGCCGCGCCTGCGGACATGGCTCTCCGACGAACGTGCTGGTCTCCTGGTTCGCCAGCAGGTCGAGGAGGCCGCAGCAGCCTGGCTGCGCCTCGATCGCGCCCCTAGGGCCCTGTACCGAGGCCACCAGCTAGCCGTGGCCTGGACTTCGTTTGAAGACGGTTGTGATCTCAGCCCGGTCGCAACCGAGTTCCTCTACGCGTCGGTCCGGCGCTGGCGCCGTGCCCCTCGGCTCCTAGCCTTTCCCATCCTGGTCCTGTCCGTGATTGCCCTGCTAACGGCTGGTCTATTCCTGCTGATGCGGGCTCTTCCTGCCGCACACGGCGGGTGGTCGCTGGGGAGCTTCCTCGTGGTGTGGGCCGTGGTGGCGGCGGGAGGGCTTCTTACCGCGCGTCGCAGCCGCCATGCTGGACACGCGTCTCAGCCAGACTCCCAAGCTCGTATCCTCGCCGCTCGATCGAGCGCCTTTCTGGATGGCTTGCGCGATCTGTGGCCCTACCGTTCCACCCCGGGAACAGCTACTCCCGGCCATCGAGTCCCTGTTCGCCCGACCGTTGACAAGCCCTCCCGCGAGCTGAGCCGGCGCAATGTCGAG
Organism: Streptomyces sp. NPDC039424; assembly: GCF_055639495.1. NCBI lineage: Bacteria > Bacillati > Actinomycetota > Actinomycetes > Kitasatosporales > Streptomycetaceae > Streptomyces > Streptomyces sp. NPDC039424. The sequence goes on along the minus strand of NZ_JBVKAI010000013.1, from coordinate 20,388 downwards.
GAGGCGCTGCGCGAGAGGTACGGTCAACTCGGCGTGCCGCCCGAAGAGTTGGCCCCGTGGCCTGGCTTTACTCACGGCCGCCAGCCCGGAGAAGCCGAAAGGGGCGAGCGGTGACTACGACACCGCCCGATGAGCCGGGCGCTACTGCCGCCGTCGACGATGGCGCGGAGCCAGCCCAGGTGCCGCCACCGTACTCGACTCTGCCGGCGGCCAGCCAGGCGGAGGTATGGGAACGTGTAGTCCCAGGCGCTGGCGAACGCATCCTGCGGCTCATGGAGCAGGACTTCGAGCGCCAAGCTGAGAAGCACCGGCAGTGGTGTCTCGACCGTGTCCATGAGCGCCGCTTGGACTTGGTCAATCTGGCCCTGCGCGCAACAGGCGTGATCGTTGGCAGTGGCGGTGTAGCCGGTTACCTGTGGGTCGCCAAATACTTCGTCGACCACGGCGCCGCGGTGCCTGCGGCGGGCATACTCGGCGGTGGTGTCGCGGCGCTCGCCGCAGCGTTTCTAGGCAGCTCAAAGCGAAACCCTGGTGCTTGAGCATCGAGCGCCGCCAGTGTGCGGCGAATCGCGGTCCACGTTCGTGGACAAGGGACAAGACCAAACCCTGCCCATAACTTCGGCTCCGCCGCCCACCCGGCGGCCAGCACAGGACTGTCCACCGCGATGGTCAGCATCGGCTCGGGCAACGACCATGTCATGCGGCGATTCCTTCCCCATCGGCACCGGGGGCCCGGTGGCGAGCGTCCGGTCGCCCGCCAGCCGGACCTGAGTTAGTCGAGGATGCCGAGGGCTGTGCATGGTCGGCAGTGGACGCAGGCCGGTACCCGCTGGCGCAGTGCCTCCATGGCCTGCTGCCGGGTCACCGGGCGGCATCGTCCGCTCTTGGCCGCTGCCCAGCACTCGCCGGTGTGCACGGCGTCCACGTTGGCCCGGTTGAGGCCGTACTGGATCAGCCAGTCCGCTGCCTGGGCCTGGCGCGCCTCAACGGCCCGTCGCTCCGCCTCCCGCTGCTCCTCGTCCGCGATCCACCGGTCGATGAGGGCCAGCTGCCGGGTGGCCTGCTGTTTACGACGCGGCGGGCGAAACGCGGCATGTCGAGGCGTGTCAGCGGGCGTGATTCGTTCACGTGTTCGATAATAAGAGGTGTGCTGCCCACCGGCAGCAGCAGGGGGCGAGCGACAAGGAGGCGGTCATGCGGGATGACCTGCAGATCCTCACAGCCCTCGGCATCGACCCCACCCGCCTGGACCCAGCCCCCGACGGGCCACTGCGCCACTCCGGGGCCCGGGACCGGATCCACCCGCCAGGCCGCCACCGGTGCTCATCCTGTGGAGCACCCGCCGTCGCCACCTGCCGCCGCACCGTGCCCGGCCTGGGCCTGCGCTGGCAGGACTCCTGCCGCGACTGCATGATCGCCGGTTGGGCGCTGTGATCCCCGGCCGCTACCACCTCACCCTGACCGCCGCCGGCACCACGATGATGCACGGCTGGTGGGGGAACGAGACGACCGCGCGCCGCCAGTTCTCGACCTGGGTCGGAGAGCGTGGCACCCTTCCCGGCGCACGTATCACCCTCACCGACGAGGAGACCGGCGGCGTGTTGACGGCCTGGCCGACAGAGCGGTAACTCTCTGCCAAGCTGGGGATCATGGCTCACCGCCCCTACCCGGATCGCGGGCGTGCCCGCCGACAGGTGGACCGCCACCATGGCGCGGTCGATCGCTGGGCGTCCGCGCGTCCCCGAACCGCTGCCGAAGGCCCGGCCCGGGGGCCGGTGGACGTTTTCCGGGTGGGCGAGTATCAGATCTCTGCCCGCTGACCGGCGAGTCCAGCCCTGGCTGGGCTCGCCCCGGACCGCTGCCCGTCGATGTCGGTCGGCCGTCGTTCCCGGCACACCTGGTGCGCGTCGCATGCGTGCGGTGCGGTTACTTGTGTGCCGGGCGGGCGGGCTCTCTGTGCGCGTCGGGGAGCGCCTCCAGGTCGGCTGGCAGCACGGTACGCCAGCTGCAGCCGCGCCCACGGGCCCGGCGAAGACGGGGGAGACGGAGGCTGGGGGCTACTGTCGGGGGCGGGTTTGCCGGGTGCGCATCCTGTCTGTCCCGGTCCCCCAAGGGCCGGGACAGACAGGGTGTCGCTGTCGTGATCTCCTGCGTCCGTGTGTGGTGGTGGTCGCGGCAGGTCGGTGGGCTAGAAGTTGGAGATGACATTGGTCAGGACGTTGGAGATGGCTTTGGGGTCGCGGGCGTTGTAGGCGCGGGCGTGGGTTTTTTCGGCGATTTCTTCGAGGTACGTCTTGCCGGTTGCGGCATCCACGGCAATGTCGGCTTCCCTTCCGTAGGCGATGGTGAAGACGCGGATGGGCGGTTGGGCGGGGTCGCTGATCCGTTTGATGAGATCGGTGAAGGCGGGTGGGGTGTTGGCGGGTTCGTTGTTGCCGTCGGTGAGGATGACGACGGCGTTGATGGCGTCGGCGTCGTAGGAGCGAGGTCGAGCTTGCTCGGTTCGCCGGCGGCCTTGTCGTTCGTCCCGCTGCGTACCCCCCAGTTCATCGACCCGGAGGTGTCGATGAGGGTGAGAACGTTGGCGGGTTTACGCACCTCGCGCCAGGTGGCGAGGAGCTGGTCCAGGACATCGGGCGCGGGAGTTGCCAGTGTTTGGATCTTCTCGCCGGGCAGGGCGCCGTTGTCCTGGGTGAGCTCCGTGGTGGGTTTGTCGGGCGAGGTGCGGAAGCCCAGCTGGATGAAGCGCTGGCGGGCGGTGGCGGAGGCGAGGGACTTTTTGAAGTCGTCGGCGACGGCCTGTTTGGCCGCGCCGATGCTGTTCAGCTGGATGTAGGGGTGGTCGGAGTAGAGGGTTTCGGCCTCCGCGCTGTCGCCGGAGGTGGTGTCGGTGGGATAGAACGCGACGAGGTTGGTGAGCGGCGGCTTGAGGTGGCCGGGAGTCGTGGTGCAGGCAGGCTCGGCTGATTCACTGCCGCACGGGTAGCCCTCGTTGTAGGCGACGACCGCGTCCTCTTCCACGGTGACGGCGGAGATGTAGGACGTGCCCTGGCCGGCGTCGTCCGCGCGGCGCAGATTCGCCAGGAACGTCAGGGTGGTGTTCCCGTAGTGGACGACCGCCTTCTCGATGGCGCGGACCCGCGTTGACACCCGAGGTCTGCCCCTCATGGTCATGGTCACCCCCGCCGACCTGCACGACGCCGCGGCCGCGAAGGAAGTCCTCTTCCGCCTCCGCCTGATGCACCCCGAGATCACCATCGTCTGGGCCGACTCCGCCTACGCCGGCAAGCTCGTCGACTGGGCGAAACAGCACCTCAACCTCACCATCAAGCCGGTCAGCCGTCCCAAGGACGCCTCCGGCTTCGTCGTGCTGCCCCGCCGCTGGGTCGTCGAGAGGTCACTCGCGTGGATGATGCACGCTCGCCGACATGCGCGCGACTACGAACGGCTCATCCAGCACTCCGAGGCCCTGATCACCTGGGCCGCCATCACCCTCATGACCCGCCGTCTCGCCCGGAAAGGCGCCACCCCCAGCTGGCCCAGGAAGCCTCAGCTCTCCTCCTGACCCTGTGATTTCCCAGACGGCAGGGCCCGGATCAGCGAGCGAAGGACCGTGTCATGGCGGATGGTTCGCAAGGCGAGCAACTCGATCTGGCTGGGAGAGACCGGCCAGACGCGTCATCCGCGCAGGACGCGTGCTGGAGTCAAGGGCCCAGCGTCCAGATGAGCGGCGATGCGCGTGATCGTCCCGATGTTGTCCTCGAACAGATGCGCCTGCATGCCCGCCGCCTGGGCGGCCTCAACGTTGGCTGCGACATCGTCCACGAAGAGACAGCTCTCCGGCCCCACCTCCAAGCTGGCGCAAGCAGCTTCGAAGGCACGCAGGTCAGGCTTCTCAATGCCGATCTCGTGCGAGTAGACGATCTGCTCAACCAGTTCGTCGAAGTGGTACAGCGCCGTCTCCCGTTCCCGAGCCCCGACGAAGCTGTTGCTCAGGATGCCCAGCCTGCATCGTCCCTGCAGCCCTCGCACATAGGCGATGAGTTCCTCGTTCGGCGTTCCCAGATACTCCGCCCAAAGGTCAGCCATGAAGGCTTCGAGCTGGCGAACGTCGAGGCCCAAGCGTGATGCCACTTCCCGGTGCACGTCGTGTTCGCTGATGCTCCCGACGCTTCCAGCACGCCACACGTCGCGCATCCGCTCATTCACGGTGCCCAGCGGCAGCTCCAACTGCTCTTCCCACCGTTGCACCACTCCGGTTTCCGGCGTGATCTCCAGTACGCCACCGATGTCGAGAATGATGCAGGTCGTGGTCACGCGAACTCCCCCTCTTCGTCCCGCCTGGCCAGCGAGCGCACTCCTGTGATCTACGGAGACACTGTTGTCCTTCCCTTGGGGGCAAGGTCAAGCAATCTTGGAACCTGTGACAGCCCTGTCGCGAGCCGCTGACACGATTCGGCCGCAACAGCAGGTGCCATCAAAGTGACGCGAGGAACGATCGCAGCAGCACCGAGGACTCGGGATAAAACAACGGGTGAAAACGACCTCTTACACGCAGCTCATGGTTGCCTACGACAGCGGCTGGGTGTTGGCGGCCCTGGCTGGCCTTCTGATGGCGTGGCAGGGCAGCAGCGCCGGTGGCGAAGTCTGGATGGGCTACCAGACAGCCGCCGCCATTGCGTTCGCCGCGCTGCTTATCGCCGCTGCCCCTACGCAGATGACCTCGGATTGAGCGAGACAGTCGACCCGCCCCCGTCTCGCTCGAACTGAGGCACCTCAGGTCAGGCACGCACGCTGCCTCACCTTCCGCGAGACTGGACACTGCCCCCTGGATGCCTTGAAGCTGCCCCGGTGGCCGGCCGCCTTGGCGGTCTTCGGTACGGCCTCGATCTCCGCGGCCACGACCCACAGGTGGGAGAGGTCCGGCTTCTCTTCCTTCGTAGGCAGCACAGGAGGGCCGTCGGGATCGGACTCCGTAAGGGGCTTGGTCTCCGTCACCGGTGGCGCGGTCTCGGGGAGGCGAGCCAAGAGAACACAGACTCCTGCAGGTGCGACCGCCGGTCTCGGACGAAAGAGGAGCCATCGCGGCCGTCACCGTTCCTCGGGATCACTGCGGGGTTGACGTAGAGCGATGCAGTCGCGGATTCATGCACGTCATGCGGCGGTACGGCGGAACCTTCCACCGGAATTTCCACTCCGCCTTCCGCCGACCGTCAGAGGCTGCCGCGTCCCGGTCTGCTTCGGCCTTCGCCGGTCGCTGGGAGGCGGTGGGGTCGACGACGTGCACGACACCGTCGCCGATGGTCGGTGCAAGGCCTGTCTGCCTCGCCTTGGCCTTCGCCTTCTTCCGCGCCGCAGGTGGGAAAATGTTGTGCCGTCTGATGTCAACCAGCTGCGTCTCCCCAGTGTGCTGCTGCATCATCTGCCACGCGGTGTAGAGCACGCTGGCTCAGTCGTGCGGGTCCGGCTGCGGCTGATCCTCGAAGTGCTCGCCGATTGGCAGTAGCGCCTCGTCGTGCCAGTGGAGAGGACCCCACAGGTCGGTGTACCGGCGGGAAAGCACGGCGTCGTGTGCCCGGGCCATGGCAGCCGTCACGGGCAAACCGTCCATCATTGCGACCGGAGCGTCGTCGGGCACGTCGTGCGTGGCACCGTGTCGGAGGTGCACGAGGGTGGCCAGGAGCCGGTCGACGAACACCAGCCGGTGCTTCGCGCCCGCGCCCGCGGCCCGCTGCCGTGGCCTGGACGCAAGCCTGGCCTGCTGGCGTTCATGCCACAACGGGCCCGGTTCGGTGCCGAGTTCGGCGATCACATCGGCCGACAGGCCGTGATCCTGCGGTCGCTGACGATCGTGGCATGAGACGCCTTCCTCACCACCCGGCGGCGGCCCCTCTCTTCTTCACCCCGGTGACACTCGCTGCTAGCCTTGCGCCGCCCCACACCATGATCACCGCAGAGAAGGGCTTCGAGTGAAGAACCATAGGCGGGCGGCCGGGCATACACCGCTGCGCATACGGGCCACGGTTGCCGCAGTCGCCACGGCGGCCTTCGCGGCCCTCGCCCTCGCCGCTCCCGGCGACGCGACGGCCCCGGCGCAGGCCGGCGCGGCGCGGACGGGAGTCTCCGACGCGAAGGCATCGGCCGCCTACACGACCCCGGCGGGCCTCTCGCCGATCGTGCAGAGCGGACCGCGCAACATCATCACGCGCGTCCAGGACACGTACGTCAGCAGCACGGACGCGCGCGACCACTCCACCGGCGCGGTGCTGCACATCGGCACCCCCGACAACGGCACAACCAAGTACCGCAGTTACCTCAAGTTCGACGTCTCCAAGCTGCACGGCGCCAGCATCAAGAGCGCCAAGCTGCGGCTCTACGACTCCTACACCGGCTCCTGCGACGGCTGGTGGATGTACGCAGACCCGGTCTCCGCGTCCTGGGACCAGTCGACCATCACCTGGGCCAACAAGCCCGCTGTCACCGCCGGTTACCAGGCCTCGGCCAATTTCGGCATCGGCCACCCCAACTGCCCGGACGTCCCCAACCGCACCGACCCCGACCAGTCGAACGGCCTGCGGCGCATCGACGTGACGTCGATGGTCAACGCCTGGGCCCAGGGCACGCTGACCAACTACGGCATGCAGCTCTCCGCGGGCGAACTGGACAGCAAGGCCTACAAGGACTTCTGCTCCATGAACCCTGACTCCGCCGACTATGCGTGCAACATCGGCTACTACACGCCTACTCTCGAGGTGGAGTTCAACGCGGGTGCGACCGCGCTCATGGCCGGGGACAACTACGCGGTGGACTACGGGGGTTACCCCGCCACCAGCCCCGCGCTGGAGTTCTACGACAGCACCAAGCCGTCGGTGTGGTCGGCTTCCGGGCCGTACCAGCGCTGGGTCCCGGACGCCTACCACTCGATCCTGGACTCCTCCCTGGTCAGCGGCACGTCCACCGTGCCCGGCGGCACCTTCGGCGGCGGCACGGAGTTCAAGCTGCGGCCCACGGGGGCGTACAGCTCCAGCGGCGCTCTCAGCAGCCAGCTGATGGTGGTCGGCGACGGCAACAGCGGGTTCATCGGTGTCATCCCGTTCCCCGCGCTGTCCGGCTACCGCTGGGCCATCAACGTCGGCCACAACGTCAACATGCACGGCGTGGAACTGCTGCCCAACGGCAGTGTGGCGGTCGCCGAGGTCGGCACCGGCTCGGTCCGGCTGTACACCGCGGCGCAGGGCGCGCCCGGCAACGGCCCGAGCGCCTGGCAGACCCCGTACGACTCCCAGCCGCTCGCGGGCGCCCACCAGGTGCTGTGGGACGACACGATGAGCTCCCTGTGGGCGATCGGCGACTCGGAACTGGTGCGCTACAGCCTCACCGCCGAGGGCAAGCTCCACCGCGAAAACGGCTACGCCCTGCCGAAGAACGGCACCAGCCTGGCATACGGCCACGACATCTCGCCGGTGTACGGAAACCCGGACCGGCTGTGGGTGTCGGCGAACGCCGGCGCAGTGCAGTTCTCCAAGAGCGGCCAGAGCGCCTGCTACACCAGCAGCCGCTGGCCGACCACGGGGGAACTGGGTCCCGACGCCTCGCACTGGTGCACCGACTATCCCTATGAGTCGCAGGTCAACCGGTACTCCATGGTGAAGTCCGCCGGCAACGACCCGGTGACCGGCCAGGTCGCCACCATCTGCCTGCAGCGTGACCCGAACAAGACCGACAACTGCCACGCCCCGGTCGGCAGCGAGAAGTGGCGCGACTGGACCACGCCGGAGATCGATTTCGTGGATGCGAACGGCCGCAAGAGCTACTCGTGGAGCGAGGGCGTCGCCGGGTACTACCGCGCGCGCTGGCTGGTTCCCAGCTACACGTGACGCGCCACGGCTGACCGCACGGACTGGGCCACCAGCAACGCCACGTCGTCGTGGTCGTCCGGGTGGCGCAGGCCGTACAGCAGGTCGCCGGCGCACGGATCTGCATCGCGCGGCGTCGACCGTGGTGAAGTGAAGACCCGGGCAGCGCGACGTCTTCGGCGGTTCCGAACCCGAGCGTGCGGGTATGGCCGCGGTGAGGTCAGCGCTCATCGCCCCAGGGCGGCCGACCAGATTCAAGGAGATGGGGCTGACCTCATGGGCCCTGGAGTGCTTTGCGCGCAGCGTCTGAATGACAGTGTCGCCGCGCCGTTGGAAGTCCCAAGTCCAATCGGGGTCCACGGTGTCAGCCCGGCCGCCCAGCGCCCGGACACGTTCGACGAGATCGTCCGCGCCCAGCAACATGGCCTTCTCCTGGTTGAAGTCCTTGGCTGCCTCGCGCAAGAGGCCGCGGGTGAAATGGCGCCTGGACCTTGGAGGTCTGTCCTGGATTCACGAGCCCCCTGGCATCGCTGCCCGGCTGGCACCCGCCACTTGAGTCGGGGCCTGGACTGGTACCTGGCGGGGGCGTGGGCATCGATCGGCTCGCATGAGGTCCAGGCGCTGCGGACATCTTCGCGCGGGGAACTGCGCGACCAGCCCCCACCCACCCGCAGGCGAACACGCACCCGCGACTCCCATTACTCCCGGGGGAGTAATCCGCACCCCCCGCCACCCCAGGCAGTACCCGCAGGCTCCCCCTCCCGTCTGACGTAAACCCCTCCCCGTGCCGGAAGGCTGACAGCTGAAACGGTAGTCGTCGTAGCGAGGGAGATCTGCTCATGACGGTCGGGAAGACAACCACGAAGGGCGTGGGACGCAGGCGGGCCGTGCCCTGGGCGCTGCTCGGGCTATGGGTGGCCGTGCTCGCGCTGGTCGGCCCGTTCGCGGCGAAGCTCGCCGACGTGCAGCACGACCGGGCCACCGACTACCTGCCCTCCAGCGCCGACTCGACCCAAGTGGCCCGGATACAGGACGCGCTGCCCGGGGGCGAGAGCACCGAGATGGTGATCGTGTATCACCGGGGCGGCGGGCTGAGCGCCGACGACCGGCGGGTGGCGGCCGGGCAGGTCGAGGAGATCGCCGAAGCGCATGAGCTGGTCGGCGGGGCGCCCAAGGGGATTCCGTCCGACGACGGTACGACCCTCATGTACCCCGTCGTCAGCAACGAGCCCGGGAGCGACGAGAAGCTGCGGGACGCGCTCGTCGAGGACGTCCGGGGCATCGCCCGCGGCCAGGACGGGCTGAGCGTCGAGGTGGGCGGCACCGCAGCGCTCGGCACCGACGCCGGGAAGGTCTACGACTCACTCGGCGGGCCACTGCTCTACACCACCGTCGCCGTCGTCGCCCTCCTGCTGATACTGATCTACCGCAGCCCGGTGCTGTGGCTCGTGCCGCTCGTAGTCGCCGGCATCGCCGACCTCATGTCGATGGGCGTCGCGTACGGGCTCAACCAGGCCTTCGGTACCACCGTCACGGGCCAGAGCTCCGCTGTGATGACGATCCTCGTGTTCGGCGCGGGCACCGACTACGCGCTGCTCCTCGTCTCCCGCTACCGGGAGGAACTGCGGCGCAACGAGCGCCCGTACGAGGCCATGGTCGCCGCCCTGCGCGGCTGCGGGCCCGCCGTGCTCGCCTCCTCAGGCACCGTCGCCGCCGGCCTGCTGTGCCTGCTCGCCGCCGATCTCAACAGCAGCCGCGGCATGGGCCCGCTCGGCACTGTCGGTGTGCTGTGCGCGCTGATCGCGATGCTGACACTGCTCCCCGCCGTCCTCGTACTGCTCGGGCGGCGGGTCTTCTGGCCGCTCGTACCGGCCTACGGCAGCGAACCCAAACAGCGGCGGAGCCTCTTCGCCGCGATGGGCGACTCCGCCGGACGCAGGCCGCTGACCGTGCTCGCGACCGGAGCCGTCCTGCTCGGCGCACTCGCATTCGGCACGCTCAACCTGCCGGGACCGGTCAAGCAGGAGGATTCCTTCGTCACCAAGCCGGAGGCCGTCACCGCCATGGAGACCCTCGCCCGGGCTTACCCCGAGCGCGGCACTCAGCCCATCGACGTGATCACCCCGGCGGACCGCGTCGACCGGACCCTCGCGGCGATCCGGGCCACCCGTGGAGTCGAGAGCGCCGAGAAGAGCCGTACCGGAGACGGCTGGGCCGAGATCTCCGTCATCGCGAAGGACACACCCCAGTCGGCGGGAGAGACCGCCACCATCAAGTCCCTGCGCAGCGAACTGAAGGGCTCGTACGTCGGCGGGGACAGCGCCGAGCAGATCGACCTGGAGGACACCAACAGCCGGGACACGAAGATCGTCGTACCCCTGGTCCTCGTCTCGGTGCTGCTCATCCTGTTCGTCCTGCTGCGCAGTCTCGTCGCGCCGCTCATCCTGGTGGCCGCCGTGGTCGCGGTCTGGGGCGCGGCCCTCGGGATCGGCGGGCTGGCCTTCGGGCCGGTTCTCGGCATCAAGGGAACCGATCCGGGGCTCGGGCTGCTGTCCTTCGTGTTCCTCGTCGCCCTCGGCGTCGACTACGGCATCTTCCTCATGCACCGGATGCGGGAGGAGTCCCTGGCCGGCGCGGAACCGGCCGCCGCCGCGCTCACCGCCCTGCGGAGCACAGGCGCCGTCATCGCCTCGGCCGGCCTGGTCCTCGCCGCGACCTTCGCCGTGCTGATGAACATGGGGCTCGTGCAACTCGTCGAACTCGGCTTCGTGATCGCCGTCGGCGTACTCCTCGACACCTTCCTCGTACGGACGTACCTGGTGACCAGTGCCAGCGTCGCCCTGCACCGGAAGATGTGGTGGCCGGGCGGCCTCTCCCGCGAACCCGCGCCCGGCGCCGGGTCGTCCGAACCGACCGAGCCGCCGCGGCAGCCGGAACAGGTCGGCGCGCCCTGAACTGCCGGGCTCACCACAGCCGACCGGGCGCCTCTCCTGCCTTCTGCCGGAGGGGCGCCCCCATGACGGAAGATGGAGTCGTGCAAGATCGGGGAGCGACCTCAGCCGCAGGGGACCTGAGAACCACCGTCGTACGGGGTGACGCGCGGCCCCGCCGGATCGAGCGCGTCATGGCGGTCGTCAACCGGGACCCGCTCACCGCGCCGCACCGCACCCGCAACGACGCGTTCCTCGCCGTCGCTGTCGCCGTGCTGGCCGTCATCTTCGCGTTGCTCCTCGACGACGGACTCCCGCTCGGTCCGCCCGGCTGGGCCCTGCTGGCCGGCGCCCATGTGCCGCTCGTGTGGCGGCGCAGCCGTCCGCTGCTCGTGCTGCTCGCGGTGGCGGTCTGCGTCACCCCATACCACGTCCTCGACTACAACCACGCCGTACCGATCCCCGCGACCCTCCTGGCGCTCTATACGGTCGCGGCGACCGGCACGGTACGCCGCTCGCTGCTCACCGCTGTCGTCGTCCTCGGCCCGACGCTGATCATCAACAGCTTCACCAACCCCGACGGGGCACTGGAGCTCCTGCGGATCTCCGGCTGGATCATCGCGGTCCTGTTCTTCGGCGTCGACGCCCGTTTCTACCGCCAGTACGTTGCCTCCATCGTCGAGCGGGCCGAGCGGGCCGAACGGACCCGCGAGGAGGAGGCGCGGCGCCGGGTCGTCGAGGAGCGGCTGCGGATCGCCCGCGACCTGCACGACCTGCTCGCGCACAGCATCACCCTGATCGGCGTGCAGACGTCCGTGGCGGCCCACGTCCTCACCGTGGATCCGGACCGGCTCAACCGCAAGGCGGTCGCCCAGGCGCTCGACGACATCGCGGAGACCTGCCGGACGGCCCGGGGCGAGTTGCGGACGACGCTGGAGGTGCTGCGGGCGAACGAGATGAGCGTGAGTGTCGGAGGGGAACGGGAGTGGACGGCCGAACCCGGCTCCGGATCGAGTTCCGGTTCCGGGCTCGGCTCTCCGGACGGGCGCGGGCCGCTGCCCGGGCTCGACGGGCTGGGCGCGCTCGCGGAGGCGGCCAGGGTGGCCGGGGCCAAGGTCGAACTGTCCGTCCACGCGGACGGCGTACCGCCCTCGGTGGGCGCCGCCGCCTACCGGATCGTGCAGGAGGCGCTCACCAACGCCTTACGCCACGGGGGCCGCGACGACCTGACCGTCCGGGTGGGACTGCGGGCGGCGGAGGGGACCCTGCGGGTGACCGTCGCCGACGACGGGGCGGGGCAGGGGGCGGGCCGCGGGGTGAGTAGCGCGGTGCGCAACGGGGTGGGGCACGGACAGGGAGCCGTCGGCGGCGCGCCGGGGTTCGGGCTCGTCGGGATGCGTGAGCGGGCCCGTAGCGTGGGCGGCACACTGGACGCCGGACCGGGTCCCACCGTGGGCTTCGAAGTGACCGCCGAGCTGCCGCTGCCCCGGGAGGAACCCTCGTGACGGCCCCGATGCCGATCCGCGTACTGCTCGCCGACGACCAGACCCTCGTACGGGCCTCGTTCGCGATGCTCGTCGCGTCCGCCGGGGACATGGAGGTCGTCGCCGAGGCGGGCACCGGGCGGCAGGCCGTGGACCTCGCCCGTTCCGCGAGGGCCGACCTCGTCGTGATGGACATCCGCATGCCCGACCTGGACGGCATCGAGGCGACCCGGCTCATCGCCGCCGACGAGGACTTGGCGGGCGTGAAGGTGCTCGTCCTGACGACGTACGACACCGACGAGCACATCGTCGATGCGCTGCGGGCCGGGGCGTCCGGCTTCCTGGTGAAGGACATCCAGCCGGCCGAACTCCTCGACGCTATCCGGACCGTGGCCGCCGGGGACTCCCTGCTCTCGCCAGGACCCACCTCACGGCTCATCGCCCGTTTCCTGCGCGCACCCGACACGGCGATGTCAGCGGTGGGCGGCCCGGACGGGCTGTCCGAGCGGGAGCGGCAGGTGCTCACCCTGGTCGCGCGCGGGTTCAACAACACCGAGATCGCCGAAGCGCTGGGGCTCAGCCCGCTCACCGCGAAGACCCATGTAAGCCGAATCATGGGCAAGTTGGGGGCACGTGACCGGGCGCAGCTGGTGATAGTGGCGTACGAGTCGGGGCTCGTGATACCCGGGGCGGTCTGAGCGCCGCCGCCAAGTCCGGGTGTGTCAATTTAACGGCCCTGTCTCATATTCGGTGGTGACGCAGAGTGGTGAGGTGTCGTTGGTATCCATGTGAAGGATGTCAACGAGCTTGTGCAGACGGTGTTTTCAGGACTGTCCCCACTGGTCATCGAGGATGTGGTCGACGAGGGCGAGCGAGTCGTGGTGCGGGCACGGACTCCGCAGGACACTGCGGCCTGCCCGGTGTGCGGGGTGTCGTCGGGGCGGGGGCGGGTGCACGGCTATCACTGGCGGACTGTGGCTGACGTGCCGGTCGACGGGCGGCGGGTGGTGGTCCGTGTGCGGGTGCGACGTCTGGTGTGCCCCACCGGCGGCTGCCGACATACCTTCCGCGAGCAGGTGCCCGGAGTCCTGGACCGATACGAGCGCCGCACCACCCGCCTGACCAGGCAAGTCAAGGCGGTGGTCATGGAGTTACTGACCCTTTCGGCGTGATGTCGTTGGGGGCTGACGATGTGTGACCGTCGCGGTATGCCTGTGGTGTGAGATATCCGCAGGGTGGTGGGCTGACGCCTGAACGGCAGGCGTTTCGCGAGCGGATCCGGCTGGAGGCCGCGGAGCGATTCGCTGCGGGCGCCTGCACGCCGAGGTTGCCAAGGACTTACGGGTGAGTGTGCGCTCGGTGCAGCGCTGGCGCCGAGCCTGGCACGACGCCGGCACCGAGGGGCTGCGGTCTGCCGGGCCGGTGTCACGGCCCAAGCTGAGTGAGGCCCTGTTCACCGTGCTTGAGCAGGAGCTCGCCAAGGGGCCGGTCGCGCACGGCTGGCCGGACCAGACGTGGACGCTGGCGCGGATCAAGACGCTAATCGGGCGCCGGTTCCACAAGAGCATGACGCTGTCGGCGATCGCGCAGATGCTGCACCGGCACGGCTTCAGCCACCAGGTCCGGCCCGCCGAGCGGTCGAGCGAGACGAGGAGGCCGTGGCGGGCTGGGTGAAGGAGACCTGGCCACAGGTGGAAGGTCCGTGGCGGCGCTCGACGCCTGGCTGTGCTTCGAAGACGAAGCCGGCTTCTCGATGACGCCGCCCACCGCACGGCCCTGGGCCCGGCGCGGACACACACCCGTCATCCGGGTTAGGGGACAGTGTTCCGGCGATGTCGCGCAGGGAGCGGATCAGGCGTTGCGAGCGGACGTCAGGGAGGTAGGCGAGGGTGCGGTGGGCGGCGTGGGTGGCGGCGTCGAGGTCGGGATTGGGCTTCCTCGCATGGTGGAGGGCGATGTCGGCCGTGTACAGGGAGCGGTTGCGGGCGTGGCCGGAACTAAAGAGCATGACTGCCTGCTCGGCTCCGGCGCACGCTCGTTTGCTGGCCGAGATCGGCGCGGCACAGCGACTCCAGGCCAGCTAGTTCAGCGGGGACGTAGAACTCAAGCCAGTCAGGATCCGCGTCGGATGGGCCCTCGGCGTACAGGTCGTAGGCCCGGACCAAGGCTTGTTCGGTGAGGGTACGGTCGCCCTCCGGCCCAGCCGCGGGCCTGGCGCATCGCCAGCAGGGACAGCCAGCGGGGGGATCCGAGATGGGCTGCGGCGCGCTGGGCGACCTGGGCGGTTCCGACAGCTTCGCGGGGTCGGCCTGTGGCGTGGGCGAGGAGCGACAGGCAGGCGAAGGCGTGGGCCTCGAGCCCTGGGTCTTCGGCGTGCCGTGCGTTGGCGAGCCCCTCGGTGTACAGCGAGCGGGCGTCGTGGGTGCGGCCCGAGTCCAGCGCGAGCCACCCCGCGGCTACGGACAGTGTGCCGGTCGCGGAGTGGAGGTGGCGGCCCATGCCCTCGCCCGCGGGCCGCCGCCTCGGCCACCCCGTAGCCACTCCTCCGACAAGATTGAGTAGCGCGCCTGCTCAAGGACCAAGGCAGCAGCTATGGGGAGATCAGCAGCAAGATCGGTATCTCGAAGACCTCCCTGCACCGCTACCTCCAGGGGTAGCCGCATCGCAGGTGCGGAGGTGGTCAATGCCGGACGGCGCCTCCAGCGGAGGTCGGTGAGCCTCGACGGCCTGTTCTGGCGGTTGTCGCGGTGCGCAGCCTCGGGGCCAGAGCTGTGCGCAGTGCCGGGGTAAGGATGTGGCGGGTCTCGGACGGGGTGAGGGCGGCGGGGGTAGGCAAGGGGTTGAGGTAGCGGGTGTAGATAAGGCCGCCGAGGATCGTCACCACGGCTGTGGCGCGGGCGGTCGCGTCCCGGCCACCGAGAAATTCAACAAGCCGGGTCAGCAGCTCGTGTTCCAGGTATTCGCGGATCACTTCGGCGGCCTCGTCGCCCTGGGTGGTGAGCTGCTGGAAGTCGGAGTTCTCCCACAGATCCGTGACCGCGTCGATCAGGCGGTCGGGGAGGGTGGCCGGGTCGCCGCCGAGGACGTCGTCCACCGCCAGTGCGTTGGCGCACTGGAACTGCATCACCTCTGCGAACAGGCCCTTCTTCGAGCCGAAGTGGTAGGCGATCAGCGCCGGATCGACCCCGGCCGCCCCGGCAACCGCACGCACGGTGGTGCGCCGATACCCGTGCTCCAGGAACAACCCGCGGGCCGCCGAGACGATCACCTGGCGGGTCGGCGGGTTGCCGCGAGGGCGGCCTCGGGTGCGGGCGGGTGCGAGGGCGGCGTTATTCATCAACGTTGAGCTTGTGCTTCGTGATCAGCACAGTCAAGGGCGTTCCGGGAAACACACGAAGGGATGACCCGACACCATGCGTATCGCAGTCTTCGGCGCCAATGGACCGACCGGCCGCCACCTCACCGAGCAGGCCCTCGCCGCCGGCCACCAGGTCGTCGCCGTGACCCGCCGCCCCGGCTCCCTGCCCGCGCGGCCCGGCCTCACCGTGGCCGTCGCCGACGCCACCGACCCGGTGGCCGTCGATGCCGCGCTCGGCGGGACGGACGCCGTCCTCTCCGCGCTGGGCGCACGCTTCAGAAAGGAGACCATCACCACGTACTCGGCGAGCGCCACGGCCATCACCGGGGCTATGGCCCGCCACGGCATCAAGCGACTTCTCGCCGTCAGCTCCAGCATCACCGACCCGACCTGGCGTCCCACCGGCGCGCACTTCTTCAACCATGTGCTCGACCCGCTGGTGAACCGGCGCCTGGGCCGCACCCTTCACGAGGACATGCGCCGCATGGAGGACGTGATCCGTCAGACGAGCCTCGACTGGACCCTCGTGCGACCCTCGGGCCTGTTCGAGAACCCCGTCGTCACGGAATACCACACCGCCGAGACCAGCGCCGACGGCGTCTTCACCGCCCGCGCCGACCTCGCCGCGAGCATGCTGCGCGAGCTGGAGGAACGGCGGTACGTCCGGACAGCCATGGGCGTCATCACCACGGCCGTGAAGCCGAATATCGCCAAGCTGATCTGGAATGAGGGCGTGAAGAAGAAGTGAGCCGGGCGACCGCCGAACTCCCGGCCAGCACGCGGGCGTTCCTCACTAGCCCATACCCGGCCACCTTCACCACCCTCCGCCGCGACGGCACTCCGCACGTCACCCCCGTCCGCTTCACCTTCGACGCGTCCACCGGCCTGGCCCGGGTGACCACCCGGGCCAAGGCCCGGAAGGCCCGGAACGTGGCGGCGGGCGGCCCGGCGGTCCGCGTCGCGCTCTGCCAGGCGGACGGCTTTCGCTGGGTCACCCTCGAAGGCCGGGCCACCGTCACCGACGACCCCGCGCGCCTGGCCGAAGCGGTCCGCCGCTACATCGTCCGCTACCGCGCGGCCCCGCCCGCCCCGCTGGACCTGGTCGTCGTCGAGATCGCCGTCGACCACGTCCTGAGCCTCAACCTCTGATCCCCCGTACTGAAAGCGAAGTGACCCGCGATGCCCACCCTTCCCGTCCTCGAGTCCACCCTCCACTACCGCGAGTCCGGCGACCCCGCCGGGCTGCCGTTCGTCTTCCTCCACGGCAACCCCACCTCCTCCCACCTGTGGCGGAACGTCTTGCCGGGCGTGGCCGCGCCCGGCCGCCGCCTGCTGGCCCCGGACCTCATCGGCATGGGCGACTCCGGCAAGCCCGACCTCGCCTACTCCTTCGACGACCACGCCCGCTACCTCGACGCCTGGTTCGACGCCCTCGGCCTTACCGAGGCCGTCCTCGTCGGCCACGACTGGGGCGGCGCGCTCGCCTTCGACCGGGCCGCCCGTCTCCCGGGCCGGGTCCGCGGTCTTGCCTTCACCGAGACAATCATCAAGCCGCTGGTCGGCGACGAGTTCCCGGCTGCGGGGCGGGAGTTGTTCACCCTCCTGCGCACCCCCGGGGTGGGCGAGGCGATGGTCCTGGAGAAGTCGCTGTTCATCGAAGGGCTCCCGGACACGGTCGCCACCCCGCTCGCCCCTGCCGACCTGGAGGTCTACCGCCGCCCCTTTCCCACCCCGCGGAGCCGCCGCCCGGTGTTGGCGTGGACGCGCATGATGCCGCTGGACAGCGAGCCCGCCGACGTCGTGGCCCGCGTCGAGCACTACGACGCTTGGCTGGCCGAAAGCCCCGAAGTCCCCAAGCTGCTCGCCGCGTTCGAGCCGGGGCCCGGTGCGATGACCGACCCAAGGGCCGTGGCCTGGTGCGAGGAAAACATCGCAGGCCTGGAGGTCTCCCGTCACGGCCTCGCCGGTCACCACTCCCCGGAGGACCGCCCCGAGGAACTGGCCGCGGCGATCAGCGCCTGGGCCGACCGCCATGGCCTGGCGCGCCAATAGGTGTCCTCTACCACGACGTGCCGATCGTCCCAGGGCAAGCTGTGCTGCCCCAGACGGATGTACACGCCGCGATCGGGTCACCCTCGAACGCTCAGCGAACGGGAGCCCCGGACGCCGCCGCCCGGCCATCTCCTGGAAGCCCTGCCTGTGGGGCAGCAAAGACGCCATGGCGAAATGACTGCTCAATCAACCCATGGTCGAAGGAGGGTGGTGCGGCCCCACGCGGTGTCGCTGCACGCCCCTGTCCGTGTGGGGAGTTGGGCAGGGCGCGCTGCCCCCACTGCTCCTGCCCGTCCTCCTTCACCTGCTCGGCCAGGGTCGCCGACCAGTCGCGCGCCAACCGCGCCAGGTCACCCGCAGGAGGCCACCGCAGGTTCACCACGTTGACCGCCAGGGCCGCCACGCCAAGGGGAAACCCGAGCAGGCCTGCAGGCTCGACCACGCCGCCGTGGGCCAGCCGCACCACGGCATACAGCACGCTTGCCGCCACAGCTAGGCAGTTTCGTTTAGATCAGTCGGTCGTTGGTCCGGGTGTGCCGTTAACAGATGTGCAATGGGCGCGGATTGAGCCGTTGCTCCCGGACCGGACGCCGAAGCGGGGTGGCCGGTGGCGTGACCATCGTGAGGTGATCGACGCGATCGCGTTCAAGTTCCAGACCGGAACGCAGTGGGTCCACCTGACCGAGAAGTACGGCAACTGGCGAGGCGTCTACAACCGGCTGCGGATGTGGGCCCTCGACGGCACCTGGGAGCGGGTGTTCACCGCGCTGATGGCCCAGGCCGACGCCGACGAGGACCTCGACAGGGCCGTATCGGTGGACTCCACGATCGTGCGTGCCCACCAGCACGCGGCCGGGGCACGAAAAAAGGGGCCCCGGCCGGCGAACCGGCCGACCACGCCATCGGCCGGTCCCGCGGCGGGCTGACCACCAAGATCCACCTCGCGGCGGATGCCCGCTGCCGGCCCCTCGCGTTCGTTCTCACCGCAGGCCAGGCCGAGGACGCACCTGCCTTCACCGACGTCATGGCCCGCCTGCGTGTTCCCCGACGACGCGGACGGCCGCGAACAGGCCGGACGTGGTCCTGGCAGACAAGGCCTACTCGTCCCGTGCGATCCGCGACCACCTGCGCAGGCGCGGCATCCGGGCGGTGATCCCGGTCCCGGCTGATCAGCGTGGCCACCGGCTGCGTCGCGGCAGCCGGGGCGACAGACCACCGGCCTTCGACCGCGAGACCTACAAGCAGCGCAACACCGTCGAACGGTGCATCAACCGCCTGAAGCAGTGGCGCGGCATTGCCACGCGCTACGAGAAGACCGCGACCATCTACCTGGCCGGACTCCATCCGGACTCCATATTGCTGGCATTTTCCTCTGGTCCGTCTGCTGACAAAGGGAAGCTGCGTAGGGTCAGCTGACGTAGATCGGTACGCCCATTGTCAGACGCTGCTGGCAGCATCACCGTTATGAACGCCATCTTCACCACCCCACCGCGGCCGTTCGACATCACCGCGCTCTTCCCTGAGCTGGCTCCTCTGGCGCGGACGGCGACCCGGCTGCACCCGCGGCCGGGGGCGCCGACCGTGCGCGACAGCTCCGTGGGCGGCCCGCTCCTGTGGCCCGCCGGCGAGCCGTGGCCGCACTGCGACGAGCCGCACGACAGACACGCGGCGCCGGTGGTCTACTCACCGGACGACGTCCGGCTTCTCCGGCGCGACCGCGCCGTAGCGGCCGAGCGGCTGCGCCTCGACCCCCAGGCACCCCAGTGGACCCCCGAGGAACGGGCGACCTGGGAGCGGATCAATGTGGGCCGCCCCTGGTTCGACGCCCCCATCCCCCTCCTGCCCGTCGCCCAGCTCTACGCCCGCGACGTCCCCTTCCTGTGCCCGCCCGACGCGGACCTCCTCCAGGTCCTCTGGTGCCCCTTCGACCACGAGATGGCCCACCCCCGGACAGCCCTCTTCTGGCGCTCCTCCGCCACCGTCACCGACGTTCTCGACGCACCGCCCGAGCCGCCCATCGTCCAGCGGGACAGCTACCTCCCGGAGCCGTGCCTGTTCTCACCGGAGCAGGTCACCGAATTCCCCCACCCCGGGGAGCTGAGCAAGGAGCTCCGGGAACAGCTGGACGACATGAGTCGCTGGGAGACGATCGATCCTGCGCGGTACAACACGTACGCGGACGACCCGGGCGAGCTCTACCTGAACAACCTCTCCACCGCCCCTGGCTGGAAGACCGGCGGCTGGAGCAGCTGGCCCCGCACCGACCCCAAGCCCCGCCCCTGCCCCGAGTGCGGCACCGAGCAGGTCCCGCTACTCACCATCGCCTCCTGGGAATGGGACGGCGGCAGCGGGACCTGGATCGCCAAGGAGGAACTGACCAACCCGGCCCCGCCTCCCCTGGGAGCCCAGGACGGCAACTTCACCTTGATCGACATCATCGGCGGCTACGATCTCCAACTCCATGTCTGCCCGGCATCCCCGGACCATCCGCACATCGAACTGCTCCCGTGAGCCCGGCGGAAGTCCTCCGCGCCGACGCATACGCCACTATCGGTACCGCGATCGAGTCTCCAGTGAGCAGCCTTGGCCAACTACCAGATCATCCAAACGACGGGCCTTAGTACTGCAACGGTGCTTGTGGTGACTGATGGCCAGGTCAGGGGTTGTGTCCGTGTCGCTTGTAGTGGCTGGTGCGGGCTTGGTGTTGT
>NZ_JBVKAI010000012.1:258394-277542 GCF_055639495.1 Streptomyces sp. NPDC039424 | reverse complement strand
CCCGCGGAGCGGGTCCCATCGCGCTGCGCGCGATGCAAGCGAACCCCCGTGCTGCGCACGGGGGTTGCGCTCCCCGCCCAGCGGGGAGCGCAAGCGGGGAGCTGCGCTCCCCGCCCAGGAAGCCTGCTGCGCAGGCTTCCTGACGCTCCCTTCGCTGCGCTCCAGGAGCGCACGGCACCGCTTCGCGGTGCGTGGCCGGCCTCCGGCCGGGGTGGCTTCCGCTGCGCTCCAGCCACCGTGACGCTCACGCGTCACGAGGCGCGCCTCGCTTCGCGCGGCCCGCCATGGCTGGCAGTAAGAGGAGGGTGGGGGCTGGCTCAGGTCACTCAATGTGTCCGGTGTCTGGGTCCACTTGACGCAGGAAATCCCTCGCGTTTTCCTCTAGTTCTTCCACGCTCAGCGGCTCGCCCCGATGCGCTCGAGAAGTGAAGCCGTACTCCGGATCAGGTCCGGTCAGCCATGTGAAGTCATAGGTCCCCTGTTCGTCCAGGCGATCACAGACCTCAAACCGCTCCCCATCGACATGCAGCACCCGCTGGCGGCTTCTTCGTTCCATGACCGCCAGTCTGCCGTCCGGGCAACACAGACAGCTACAGATTCTGATGCTTCAAAATCGCTTACGGATCGATTCTGGATCACAGCGGCTGTACCGGGGCAGCCCGTTCTTTGTCGCCACAGTGCCATGCCTGGCCGAGTGACACCGAGATGCAGATCTCCAAGGAACCGGTCCAAAAGACGTACACCTCCTCCACCAGGTCCAGCGGCCAGCCGCCGCCCTCGAGCCGCGTGATCATGTCCGCCAGCAGACGCGTCGCGCGCTCGCGCTTCACCCGGCCGCTCCCTCGGCATACGCGGCACGGAACTCCTGCGCCACCACGAAAACAGAACCCGGCACCGCACGCGGCTTCCCGTCCTGCCACGTCCGCCCGATCACCTCCGCCGAGGCCCTCCCCCGCGCCAACTGATACTCCTCGACAGCTGCGGCGAACTCCTCGGGAATCTCCCGCCGATCCACCACACCCGCCACCGCAACCTACGGGAAGGAACCACCGAACGTCTGCAGCCGCGACCACCCCAGCGACCGGCCGGCCTTCCGCAACGCCGAACGGATCAGATCTACCCCGCCCAACCCCTCTGCCTCATCGACACCGAGCCGGAGCTCGTACGACCCACCGAAGCCACCCCCACCCGGCGGACACGAACGACGCAACAACGGCACCAACACAGCGACAAGACGCTCATGACGCGGATCACCCGCAAACGACGGCATCCACCGAGCGTAGCCAGCCACGCCCCACCCCCACCCAGCATTCCCCCACACCCGCCCACAGGGGCGACAAACACCCCACACACCAAACGACAACAGCCTTCACCGGCAAAACGACACCCCAGTACCGCCGCACCCCAGCCCAGCACCAGTGAAAACCGATGACGCACACCCAGTGCACACCACACGACGCCCATCACCCTGGGTAGATGCGCTGGTGGGTAAGGGTTGGGTCCTCAGGGTCGTGAAGGTGGGGCGTGGATAGACTCGTGGCGTCGGTGGTCGATGTCCGCCGGTACGGCGCCAGTGAGCGGATGGGAGGCGCGCTGGTGTGCAAGGTGGATCACGAGGCCGCAGCAGTGACCGCAACAGCAGCTCTGACGGCGGCCTACCCGCACCTGAGGCAAGAGGCTTCTCCGCATCCGGCACTGGAAGGGTGCGAGGACGTGGAGTGGTCGTCCATTCCTGGCTGCCCGGTTGATGTCCCGGTCGTCCTGCGCGGGCTGCTCGATCCCGACGCGGCTGAGATGGCAGAGCGAGCACTGGACTGGCTTGTGATGTCAGGACCAATGTCCATTAGTGCCACGATGCCGGCTGTCGTCCCGTACCTGCTCCGACTGACTGCCGATCCATCGATCCCACGCCGGAACGAGTTGTTCGGGCTCGTGCTCGTAGCCGCCGCCCTGTCCGCACCGACCGACCCCGACAACGCGTGGGACCTGGCGGTCAGCGGCCCTGAGAAGGACCACCCTGAACGGGCCCTCTGCCGAGCGGCATTCGTTGCCGACGCGGCATGGGTGCGACGTCTGCTAGCCGATGACGAACTGCTGGCCGGCCTTCACCTCGACGACGGCGAGCGGGCGTCACTGGCCCAGGCAGCCGGACTGTGACGCGCAAAGCACCCCGGGCAGGCCGACGGCCACTGCTGCCAGACTCCGATCCCCAACGGTCGGCCTGCTTCGGCTGCCGGCTCGGAAGCCTCTGGCACGCCCGCGTCCAGGGACGCTCCGGCCGCATCCCGCACGGAAGCTGAGCCAGAACCCGTTCTCATGGACATAGCCAGACATCGGCCACGCACACACGGCCGATCCCCTGGCAGACCAGACACCCAGGATCCGAGCATCGACTCACCCGCAAGCATCTCGAAACAGCCGATCACCCGTGAAAGACAATCACAACCCTCAACACCGAAAAGGCTTACAGGCACCACGCCAGACCGACAGCACCAAAACCGCAAACCCGTCATCACACAAACTGCAGCAACGACACCACGAACCTCAAACCCGGGCACCTGACCAGCCACAACACCAACTGACATCCACCCAGCCACCTACCGACAAAACACCGCGGCTCATCAAGATGCAGATCTCCAAGGAACCGGGTCCGAAAGACGTACACCTTCTCGACCAGGCCCAGCGGCCAGCCGCCGTCCTCAAGCCGCGTGATCATGTCCGCCAGCAGACGCCTCGCGCGCTCGCGCTCACCCGGCCACGCCCCCCGCATACGCGGCACGGAACTCTTGCGCCACCCGGGATGTGCCGGATCAGGGTCCGGCGATCAGCATGCTCCGTCAAGTCCCGAATTCTCGGAACATGACTCATACGGTGCCGGTCATGCCCACTTGAAATGCAGTCTCATCGGAAATGCATGAGGCATCACGGTGAGGGAGAATTCTCCAAGGATTCTCCTTTTCACCGAACCGCGGCGATCCGCCTTGGTACTCAGTGATCCGCTGGCCATCGGTCCGGTTCCTGCGGCACATCAAAAAATCCCCTCAGATCAATAAGGAGAAATCCCATGATTCGTAATAAGCACTCCAGCCCCAAGGGCCGCAGCCTTTGCCTCGCAATACTTGCCGCCTCAGCTGCCGTGACGGCCGGCGTCATCGTCCCGGCTTCCGCCGCGGTGGCGGCCGTTCCGGATTCCTCAGCGGCGGGCAGCCGGGAGGGTGCCATCAGCTGCGGATCGCCTCCTTATTGGAACCGTCCTGGCATGCCGTTTTCCTTCCCATCAGCGGCCGTTCCGGATTCCGCTGCGGCGACGGCCCCGGCGCACGGCAAGGCCAGTCATGTTGACACCCTCCCGGATGGCTGCCGCCTCACCTAAGAAGCTGTAGTCTTTCCGATCTTGAAGGATGCGCTTCGAACGGGGTCTCGACCGGGCGGTCGCGGCACGCTGGGCGCATGCGAGTGGGGCCTCCTGAACAGCTCGTTGGTATCTAATCACCGAGCAGCAACAGGAGGCCCCGTTGCCGCAGTCTTCCGTGTCGATGCCCTGGCAGCCCGCCGAGGGCGGACTTCCTAGTCGAATCCGGCTAACCGGTCCGTAGCCGCGGATCGCTGGCTGACTGCGTCGGCGATGCCGTACGTGACTGCCGAGGCTCTCTGAAACTGGCCCCCCTCTACGCCTACCCACGTTTCACACTTGACCAGCTGCACCGCGACCAGCGGGCCCAGTACGACCTGGCCGAGCAAACGCTGCGCCGGCTGATCGAGCTCCTGCCAGCCGGAGAGCAACGGGACACAGTTCGGCTTGAACTGGCGGTCACCTACCGCAAGCAGGCACAGACCTCGCGGAATCGGGAAGGACTCCTTGGACAAGCCCGAGAGCAGTTGGTCAATGCCACACGCGAGGCCTCGCTGAGCACGGACCTAGAGGACCGGATGCACGAGGAACTGGCCACCGTGCTGGACCCTGGGCCATACCCACGAGGCCATCGCCACCCTTCGCGTCATTGGCGGAGCCGTGACAAAGACCTCCGCCACCTCACCCCCGACCAGTACCTCCCCTACGCCCTCAACACCTACCGCGTCCTCCTCACCCGCAGCACACCACTCGCATCCACGCCACCGCCACCACCCACCACATCTCAGCCAGCTCATCCCCCAGCGCTGAAAGGGAGACAGACACAAATCAGCGCCGCCCAGAAGTCCGGCGCTGATTAACCGAACACCTCACCCGACATCCGGAAAGCCGGGCGTCAGTCCAGTTCCAGGGGCTTCCCGCCTCCCAGCGCGAGCAGTAACCGGCAGAGCGCCGCTTCCCAGAGGTGGCGTGCACGAACGAGCGCACCCACTACTACGACCAGGAGGCCATACAGGCGTTCTGGTCTGCCTGGGGAGAGAACGTCGGTACCGGCCGTCTCCAGACCGCTGGACGCGCCCCGGAGACGGCCGGGGCAACCAGGGAGGCGGCGCCAGCCGCACCCAGCGCGACCAGGCCGTCGCCACCGCCCTCGAGGAACTCAGGCGGGCCGGCGGATACCGGCGCGGCACCGCCGCGCACCTGGCGCGCGAGCAAGGCGGCAACGAGCGCGACTGGCAGCACGCCGTGACCGAGGCCCGCGCCCCTGTACGAGCACGGCCAGGAGCAGGATGACTGATGTCTGTTCCCGCCAGCTGCGCCCGGCTGTCGCCCTGGCCTTCCTGGTGCGCCGACTCGGCGCTGAGCGCGGAGGCCCCGCCGACGCGCAACACCCTTAAGGGCCGCCCGATCCCCCGACGCTCCGCCACCACGCCCGCCCTTCCCTTCCCGTTTCTCCATGGTGGCGGCGTTGTGGGGGTGCAGAGGGGGATGTCGGGCTTCCCGACCACGCCTAAAAGGCGTGGTGACCTGTGGGTACATCGTCAGGCGGCCGACGAGTGCGGACAGTTGTCGGCGGGGTTGTCGGAGGGGACGTCGGGGGGGGTTGCGGGCGTGGTCGGGGGCGGGGTTATCGCAGTGTGACGCTGGTCGGGCCTTTGTGGTCGGTGGTCTGGTCGGGGTCGGCTGCTGGCCTGGGCGGTACGCGCGGCGCCGGAGCAGGACCGGCGCTGCACCGTACGGAAGGGGCGACGGTAGCGATGCGGAACGTGGACGCCGGCGGCGGGGACCGGCTGGCGCTGGCCGTACTGGCGCAGTACCGGATGGCGACGACTGAACAGATGCATCTGGTGATCGCGCCAGGGGTGCGGATCGAGCAGACCCGGCGCCGCCTGGCCAAGCTGCGCGACGAAGGCCTCATCGACCGCGTCACCCTGCCGCAGGCCGGCCGCACCCGGGTGTGGTCCGCCACCCAGTACGGCGTGGACGTCGCCTTAGAGTGGCCCGAGCTGCGCCAGCGGCGGCCGCCGAGGCTGATCGCGGACCGCACCGCGGCCCGGCTGCGGGCAGGGCACGCACTGACGGTGACGGAGACCGGGCTCGCCTTCCTGCAGGACGCCCGCCGCCGCGGCGACGAGTGCCGGCCACTGGACTGGATCCCCGAGGTCCACCACCCCCTCGGCAGCGGCGAAGCCGTCATCCCCGACGCCCTGCTGTACTACCGCACCTGCGAGGACGGAGGGTCGATGCTGCGGGCCTTCATCGAGGTCGACCGGGCCACCATGGGACCCGAACGCCTGGCCGCGAAACTCACCGCCTACGCCCGCCTCCACGACTACATACCCCCGCCCGCGCCCGGACGCCCGAGGCCAGCCGCCGGACAGCAACTCCCAGAAGAAGACTGGAGACGCCGCTACCCCCTCTTCCCGCGGCTGCTGTTCATCCTGGACGGCACCGGCCCCACCGGCATCCAGACGCGCATCCGCGCCCTGCGCGCAGCCGCCTCGGAACCGGCACTGACCGGCTTCCTCCACAACGTCCCCGTCCTCGCAGTACCCATGACCGAGCTGCTCCGCAACGGCCCCTCCGCACCCATATGGCGCCCCATCGAGAACCCCGACCGGCACGTCCCCTGGAGCCAGACCCGGCACCCGTAAACAACCCTGCACAATCGCTGCGCATAGGCCGACGGCCGCACATCGCGGGTGGGGCCGACTATGTGCTGCTGTCATCGTCGGAGCGGTGACGGCGACTGCGCCTGCAATTGATCCTGCGCAGAGTAAAGGTGCCGACCGCGAGCGCGAGGCCGGACAAGAGGTTCCCCGTGATCTGTATCAGCAACTCGTGCATCGTCACGCCCGCCCGAGCATCGACGGGGTGCGTGTGATCGGCTGCGGTAAACGGGCGTAGTGCAGCATGCTGGTCCTCCTCTTGCGGCAAGTTGGTGACACGGCCGGAGGGTCGTGCCCGAAGCAGCTGCCCCCACCGTCGAGGAACAGAAATTTGCTGCCCAAGAGGAAATAAGGCAGAAAGAACCGCAGGTCAGGACTGAAATAAGGCCGTCTGTGAAACAAGGAGGGGACCGTGCCTGAGGAGAGCCGGGACGGCGGATTAGTCCCCCGACACGAACGGGGACGGCGGCGCAACCCCTTGCCGTCGGAGCTGCCGGAGGAGTTGCGTGCGTTCGCCGACATCATGCGAATGCAGTTCTTCGACCCGATGAAGGATCGTGGCATTGGCTACGCCGAAATCAGTAAGCGGCTTCGACGGCGAGGATCGGGGTTCAGCGAAACGACTTTGAGCAGGATCGCCAACGGGCAACGAGTTCCTGACCGCCCCGTGGTGGAAGCGATCCTGGACCTGGTAGGGGAGATCGCCGGCGATCCGCTGACCAAGCCAGTGCGAGACCATGTGATGGCGGTGTACTACCGCGCGTTGGGCGTCACCAGACCCAGACAGCTACGCGAATACCTACTCGCCGACAAAGTTGAGCAGTTGCAGGCTCAAAACGATCACGAGCGTCGGGTCGAGCATGCATCCCGAACATCTGCCGAGCCAGAGGAGCGAGAGCCGGCGCAGGAGCTCGACGAGGACCACCCCGCCGTACAAGTGCACAACGAGAGCGTGCAGCTCACCGAGAAGGTAGTCCACGAAGGCGTCCCCCTGGTTGGCGACCCGTTCTCTCCTCCCGACCAGCCCAGTGACACCCGCCGCCGCTCGGTTGTCCAGGCCATCCTCGACAAGACCGACCAGATCCTGAATGTGCTGCGGGAATCACTCGAACTCGACATCGCCCGTCTGGAAGCCTCCGAACGCCACGCAGAGCAGGACAGCAGGCCCGTACCTGTGCCTGGCCCTCCTCCTGCCTCACTTTCGCCGACATCGTCGCGTTCTTGGGCCGGGCCTGCAGCGGCGGCGGTATGTGCGGCTGTGCTGGTGGTGGGCGCGGTGCTCCTTGGACTGTGGCTGGCCGACAAAGCACACACCGGCGATACCGATGGTGCTACGTCGGCTGCCCCAACCGACCAGGGCACCAGCGTGGACCCGAGTAAGCAGCCAGACCAGACTCTGTCCTCCAGCGGCAATCATTCCGGGGGCAACAGCGGCGGCAACGGGTCCCACAAGCCGCCATCGACCCCGGACCCCGCGAAGTCCTCCGCCACGAAGCTGGAACCTCCCACCACGCCTCCGAACACATCAAGCAATCCACCGACGTTCACCACTTCTGCCCCGCGGCATCTCAGCCCGGCCGACGGCACTCTCTTCACCAACTACCCGCGCGACACCACGCTGACTTGGGAGGCGAAAGCGGGAGCCACCTCGTACAGGTACGAAGTGGAATGCATGTGCTCCGGGGTATGGGTCACTTCATTCAGCGATACCACTACGGACACGTCATTCAGCTTCGACTGGTACGGCGACCAGCAAGGCCGATGGCATGTCACCGCCATCGCCGAAGACGGCACCGTAAGCGACACCAGCAACTGGTGGTACTTCGACTATAAGACCACCCCTGAAGCCGCACCGAGCACCTGAGCGGTCAGGGCCGCTGACGGCACCGTTTCACTGATCCGTGCCCTCGGGGCTTTCCTCACGCCGAAGACAGGCATGCGGCTTCGAGTACTGTGATCCACTTTCGGTTACGGCCCAATAGGAACGGGATCATCTCCGGCGAATAGGACGGCCGATGGCGGACAGCGGCTGCTGTTCGTCCTGGACGGCACCGGCTCCACAGGCGTCGAGACGCGCGTCCGCGCCCTGCGCGCGGCCGCCTCGGAACCGGCACTCTCCGGCTTCCTGCACCACGTCCCCGTCCTCGCAGTACCCATGACCGACCTGCTCCGCAACGGCCCCTCCGCACCCATATGGCGCCCCATCGAGAACCCCGACCGGCACGTCCCCTGGAGCCAGACCCGGCACCCGTAAACAAGCGTGCGCAATCGCTGCGCATCCACTACCGCGCAGCGATTGCGCACCACCACACCGCCCGTACGACGATGCGCACCACCCGACCACGAGACCGACCATGAGCCCCGGGACCCCGACCACAGACCCAACCACGGCAGGTCACAGCGTTGCGCAGCCGTTGCGCGATCGCGTCGCCGATTGCGCAGCCGGGACACGGTGACGGTGGGCGGTGCGCAAATCGGGCCGACGCTGATCCAGTCTGTGCTGCGGTTCATTGCCAGGCGTCGCTCGTAGGTTCTGAACTCTTGTGCGGCCCGCCTCGCCCGAACGGGACTTACGGAAGGATCAACCAACATGGATCCTTCCGTCATTGCCGCGCTCGGAGACCGTCCACGATGCGCGCCTCCGTGCGTGCTTTCGGGACCGCTTGCGGCGCAGTCCTGCATGGCGAACGGTTCGACGGGACCTGACAGGCTTTCGATGGAACGGCGCTCGGCCCACAACGCGCACGTGCCCTCGCTGACCAGTTCGGGGCCGTCCCTGTTGCCGGCACTCAATTGATCGTCCGACTGCCGGTCGAATGACGACCGGGACGGAATCGGTCCTCAGCCTAGGAAGAAGGCTTCAGAGTCCTCTTCGGCTAGCCCTCACTGCTCCTGGTCTTCGCTGCCGTCGCCGCTACTGCTCTCGCGCGCTCGCTGAGCATCTGCTTCATAGATCTCGCGCACCTGGCGAAGGAGTGCCTCCGCCTCAGGCGTGATCTTGCCCTCGATCTCAACCGTGTTGGCTCCCAGCTCGATGCGCATTCGGGCGCCCTGGTGGCGGGTGGCAACAGCTTCGATGGCGGTCCGCAAGGTCATCCAAGCGCCGTTGTCGCGCATCATCAACGCAACGATGAGGAGCTGACCGGAGTCGATGCCGAACTCTGCCACGTAGCTAGCATCCGCCCCTGCTCTTCCAACTGGGCTGAGAGTGCACGAGCGAGACCCGGTGTAGCCCGCAGCTTGACTTCATCAAACATGGCAGCGGGGTCGGTCGACACGGAGTCGGAGAACTCCTGGCTCGGCTGGCTGGGGTTGAGGCATGACGTCATGGCCGTGGGTCATGGGCTGAGGCTAGCGCCACCGGGGAAGCCCAGGGTTGGGAATCACACGCGGACCGGTACCCAGTTACCCGACGCTCCAGCACGTCGCGGTTACCACCAGAGCCCGCAGTCACGCGCATAACCACGGCTCGGGCTCCTCGTCGCGCCCGACGGCTCCAAGGAAAGCGGCGAGGCGCTGCTTCTGGATGCCTCCCGATGCCGCGACGAGCACGATCGCGGTCAGCATCTTTCGGTCGCCGTTTCGACGCCAGCCGTCGCCCTGGTCGAGTTGGCGCTTCCGGCACCACCCGCTGGAGCATCTCCCCCAGCCCGTCCGACATGAGACGCTGCCCTACCCTCGCCGCGACCGGCGGGCTGTCCAACACCATGAGAGGGACTGTCAGGTATGCCCGTACAGCCGCCGGCCGATCCGCGCGGACGCTGACGGGTGAAGTGAAGGCCTGGTTGTTGCGGATCCTGTGCAATGTCTCGCGGACGCGTGCAACCCCGGGTGCTCCGGTTTCCGTGTAGGACGTAGGCAGAGGCGGACCTGGATCGGTTATGTGATGCAGGGGACGCCTGAAGGCGTGAGACGAGGAAGAGCGTGAGCGATCATCTCCGCGAGACCGACTTCCGTACCTGGGTGCTCCAGCACCGTGCACGCCTGCGGACGACGGCGTTCTTGCTCTGCGGTGACTGGTACCTCGCCGACGACCTCGTCCAGGACGCTCTAGGGCGGCTGTATTCCAGGTGGGGGAGGGTGGTAGCAGCCGGTGATCCGCGTGCGTACGCCCGACGCATCCTGTGCAACCTTCACCACGATCATCTACGTCGACCGGCACGACGTGAGATCAGCGAGGCGGATGTTGCCACCCTGCGCCCGCATCCGCACACCAGCATGGATGAGCGTGACGACGAACTGATCGCCGCCCTGCAAACGATCCCTGCCGGTCAGCGGACCGTACTCGTGCTGCGCTTCTTCGAGGATCTGTCCATCGAGCAAACCGCAGCCCTGCTCAAGACGAGTACCGGCAACGTCAAGAGCCAGACGAGCCGCGGCCTTGAGGCTCTGCGCGCCGCGTTGCGGACGCGGCGCGCAGAGACCGCATGAGCCGCCGAGGTTGGAGGAGAATCGTGAAAGACGACCAGACGCCGGAAGATCTCGCCGCGCGTATCGCGTCCCTCAGCATCAGTGCTCCGGCCGATCACATCGACGTGGACGCCGCTGTCCGCGCGGGGACAAGGCGGCGGCGCCGACGACGCCTCGCCGCCGTCGGCGTCGTCGCCTGTGTCGTAGCCATTGCCGGATCGGCAGCGATCGCGACGCAGGCTGGTCACGACAGGAGCAACACCATGGCCACTCCCAGTTTCGGCAGTGCGGCCGTAACCGCCCAAGACCTCGGCGGCCGCTGGACCGCCGTACGCATCGACGGTCGCGATGTCACGGCGTGGCGCGATGCCAGCGGCAACCCGGCGAACCTTGTCATCGGGGCGGACGACGCACCCAACGGATGGCAGGTGAACCGGGCCTGCGGCCCGCTGGTCGGCGGCACCTTCGCCCTGCACGCGGACGGCTCGTTCACCGCCACGTTGCCGCGGCCGGGATTTCAGTCCTGTCCGATGCACAGCACACAGCCCCCCGACCTCGTGGACGCGGTCGCGCGCACCGCATACGTCGTCATGGAGAAGCCAGCCGGCTCCGCCACCCGCACGCTGCGGTTCCTGGACGGCCGCAGACGGCTCGTTGCGCTGTGGCGCGAGGACGCCACGATCACATCAGGCACCGCCTTGTGCAAGAAGGTGCTCGGCCGGGGGGCCACGGCCGACGGCACCTTCACCACCGTCGAGCGGATCCGCACCAAGCACCTGGCCGGGGCGAAAATCAAGGCCGCGGACGTTCTCCCCGGTGTTCCCGGCGGCACCGTCGCCGTGTACTGCTCGACCACGGAGGCAGGTACACCCGTCACGTACGCCGTCACGGCCGACGCCCACAAGGTGAGGCTCCGCTCGGCCGACTGAGCGGCTGTCGCCGGGAGCGTACGACGGCTCCCGGCGACAGCCGGCTCGGCACCTCCGCGCTAGCTAGGAGCAGCGCTTCCAGGTCTGGTAGAACGCACTGGCACTGGAGCGCGTGTCGGTGAACAGGGCGGCACCGGACGAGCGGCCGTTGGTCGTCAGCCGCACCTCGGTGTTCGGCAGCTTGAACAGATCCTTGAACGTGCTGCCGTACCTGGCACCGGCGGCGCTGAAGGTCTGCTTGCTGAACTTGCGGAGCTTGAAGCCGTACGGCCGCTCCGTGATGTAGTCCGCGGTCGACCCGTCGTAATAGCTGGAGAGGCCGGACACGTTGACGGGTGACCAGCCGGACCCGGCGGTCCGGTCATACCAGTGGAACCCGACCTTTCCGGAGCTGTAGGTCATGTACTGCGAGATGACGTGGCCGGTCTTCGTTGTGTGCCCGATGTAGACGGGCGGGTTCTGGTGCGAGGGATTCAGGTACTCGTACCAGAGCGAGGCACCCTGGGTGGTCGAGCCCACCGACGATCCTGAGGCGAAGCCCTGCTGGATCAGCTTTCCGGAGTTGTAGCCCCCGAGACCGATCCACGGCGCCGCCAGCGTCTTATTGTTGGCACCGCAGTTGGTGTAGTACTTGGGAATGTTCTGGTCGTTGTAGACCTCGTTGTAGTTGGAGTGTCCCTTGGCGATGTACCCACCCCAGTTGGTGCTGTAGGTGGTGAACCGCAGCGCCGACTTGCCGGACGATCCCAGGCACGGCGCCGACGGAATGGTCTCGCGGTACCCCTTGTACTTGTTCCGCCAGGCCGCCAGCGCCTTCGGGCTGTCCGGGGCGTCGAAGCCGAAGGCCCGCGCCGTCGCCGGCGCCGCTGTCTGCGGCCGGAAACCCCGGGGCGGGACGATCGTCGACATGGTCGCGCCACCCGGCAGACGGTACGTCAGTTCCCGGCCCGCCTGGGCACGCACGGCCTTGGCAGCAGTCGGCGACACTGTCTTTCCGTCCGCGCCGACCAGCCGCGTCTTCGTGGCGCTGAGCACCGTGCATCCGGTAGCCGGTGTGGAATCAGCCGCCGAAGCAGCGTTCGCGGGCGACGCGGGAACCGCTACGCAAGCGGCGGCCGCAACCGCCATAGAGCTCGCGGCCACTAAAGCTTTCCGCACACGCGAACTCGTGCTTGTCCGCAAGGACTTCATGCTTCTCCTTCGGTGAGGGAAAGGAAGGACACCAGCGGCCGCGGCGCGTCCGCGCCGTAGGCGATTGCTGATGCCGACAGGGACCAGCCCGGCGTGACACACGCGCCCCAGGCAGAAGCCTGTGTGTAGTCATGGCACTGGCGGCCGAACCGTCGATGACGGTTACGACCTCACGGCCGGAATCCCAGTGATTCCCAACCCCATACCGACAATGAACAGACTGTTCACGCCACCCAACCCCCGTCGTGGTGCATGACATTCGGCGCACTGAGGTGACTCCTTGGAGTCATGCGCTGCATGCAGCCTATGGGACGGAACATCGAACCTGTGACTGATTTTCAGGCAGTTTGATCCATAGGCTCAGACGCTCGTCCGTGCCGGAACGCTACGCGTCGCGCTACCGCCCACCCACGGCACTCTGGACCGGCCCGCCGGCAACGCACGGGTGCAGGTGCCCTCTGACTGCGTCAACGCCCTCTCGGTAGGGGCAGCCGACTCCACACGCCCTTCCTGGCGACGCGCCTCACACAGCGCACTTGGCCCGGGCCGCTGCCCCGGCATGGTCAAGCCCGACGTACTGAGCTCTGGCGGAGACCAGCAAGAGCCCTTCTTCTTCGTTGCCCCGTACGGCCAGGACGCACCCCCGATGTCGCTCGGCACGAGCTTCGCCGCACCCAGCGCCCTACGAATGGGCGCCGGCATGCGCGCCCACTTCGGCAACGTCCTCACACCGCTCGCCCTGAAAGCCCTACTCGTCCACTGCGCAGAGGACAACGAGCAGGACACCTCCGAACGAGGCTGGGGCCGACTCCCCGGAACGCTGGAGGACTACGTCATCTGCCCACCCCACACCGCGCGCGTCGTCTACCAGAGCAAACTCGCCCCCAAGCAGACCGTCCGCATGTTCCTCCCCCTACCCGAGACAGTCAGCACCGGGGACGTACAGATCACCGCGACCTACTGCATCGCCTGCCCAACCGACCCGAGAGCTCCGCGTAACTACACCACCAGCGCTTTCGAACCAACCTTCCGCCCGAACATGGAACGGCTTAGCCCATCAGGAAGCGTCCCCAAATCAGAGCCGTTCTTCCAGGCCCGCGACTACATGAGCGAACAGGAACTCCGGTCAGACGCCCACAAGTGGGAAACGGTCAAGCACAAGTCGGCCGTCTTCAAGGCCGACCGGCTCAAGCGCCCAGCCTTCGACGTGCGCCACGTCTTCCGCCTGGACGACCTCCCGCCGGAAACCAGCCCCGAGGTGTCCTACGCACTCGTCGTCACTCTCAAAGCCCCCTCGGTTTCGGACCTCTACGATCAGGTCGTCCGCACCTACTCGGCCCGCCTCGAAATCCTCCAGCCCGTCGTCTCCATCCCGATCACGCTTCGCCCGTAACAGCAGCCCTGAAGGGCGCTCAGGCTGTGGGCAAGCCTCTGCAAGAGCTTGCCCACAGCCTGAGCCACCCAGCCACCGACCCTCAGAAGACCCCAACCTGAGGGATACTGCCCCGCTCTGGAGGCGCTCCTGGGCACGACACATGAGCACGCCCGCCCGGCGCACAGGTAACCGCACCACACGCATGCGACGCGCACCAGACATGTCGGGAGCGACGGCCGACCGACATTGACGGGCGGCGTTCCGGGGCGAGTCCAGCCAGGGCTGGATTGGCCGCCGGTCAGCGGGCAGAGATCTGATACTCGCCTACCCGGAAGACGTCGTCCACCGGCCCCCGGGCCAGGTCTTCGGCAGCGGTTCGGGGACGCGCGGACGCCCAGCGATCGACCGCGCCATGGTGGCGGTCCACCTGTCGGCGGGCACGCTTGCGATCCGGGTAGGGGCGGTGGGCCATGATCCCCAGCTTGGCAGAGGGTTACGGCTGTGTCGGCCAGGTCGTCAACACGCTGCCGGTCTCTTCGTCGGTGAGGGTGATGCGTGCGCCGGGGAGGGTGCCGCGCTCGCCGACCCAGATAGTGAACTGGCGGCGCGCGGTCGTCTCGCTCCCCCACCAGCCGTGCATCATCGCCTGGCCGGCGGCGGTCAGGGTGAGGTGGTAGCGGCCGGGGATCACAGCGCCCACCCGGCGATCATGCAGTCGCGGCAGGAGTCCTGCCAGCGCAGGCCCAACCCGGGGATGGTGCGGCGGCAGGTGGCGACGGCTGGTGCTGCGCAGGCTGAGCACCGGTGACGGCCTGGCGGGTGGGTCCGGTCCCGGGCCCCGCAGTGGCGCAGTGGCCCGTCGGGGGTTGGGTCCGGGCGGGTGGGGTCGATGCCGAGGGTTGTGAGGATGTGCAGGTCATCGCGCATGACCTCCTCCTTGTCACTCGCCCCCTTCTGGTGCCGGTGGGCAGCGTACCTCCTATTATCGAACACATGAACGAACCGCGCCCGCTGACCCGCCTCGACATGCTGCGTTTTGCCCGCCGCGTCGTTAAACAGCAGGCCACCCGGCAGCTGGCCCTCATCGACCGGTGGATCACGGACGAGGAACAGCGGGAGGCGAAGCGACGGGCCGCCGAGGCGCGCCAGGCCCGGACCGCGGACTGGCTGATCCAGTACGGCCTCAACCGGGCCAACGTGGACGCCGTGCATACCGGTGACTGCTGGGCGGCGAGGAAGAGCGGACGGTGCCGGCCGGTGACCCGCAAGCAGGCGGTCGAGGCGCTGAGGCAGCAGGTGCCGGCGTGCCCGCACTGCCGCCCGGACACCGAGCTGGGCGTCCTGGACTAGGCGCTGCGCGGTCGCCGCCCTGCAGTTTTCTTCGCGCTCGTCTTCTTCGCGGGGGTTTTCGCAGAGGGCTGCTTCTTCGCGGCGGCTTCCTTCTGCGGCTTCGCCAGCTCATGCGCCTGCGCCCCGGCCTCGCCGCGGGCGGCCTTGGCCTTCGATACCGATTCCTGCAGCGCGGCCATCAGGTCCAGCACCTGGGCCGGCTCCTGTGGCTCGGGCGCCTCGGGCAGCGGCTTCTCCTCGCGCTTCGCCTCGATGATCTGAGCGATTGCCTCGGTGTAGCGGTCCTGGAAGTCGGGGCCTTCCAGCGTGTCCACGGTCAGGGTGTCCATGAGTGCGAGGGCTTGCTCGATCTCCTCATCGGACACCTGGACCGGCGGCGGCAGCAGCTCGGCGGGATCGCGGACCTCGTCCGGCCAGCGCATCGCGTGCAGAACCAGGACCTCGTCGCGGACCCGGAGCAGGCCCAGTCTCTCCCGGCCGCTCCAGGCGTACTTCGCGACGGCCACCTTGCTGGAGCGGCCGAGAGCCCGGACGAGGAGCTTGTACGGCTTGGCCGCAACCTGGCCAGCAGGCTGCAGGTAGTAGCCCTCGGCGACCCGGATCGGGTCGATGGACCCCAGCGGCACGAACGCGTCGATCTCAATAGCCTTCGCCGTCGGCAGCGGCAGGTTGCTCAGATCCTCGTCCGTGATCGGGATGACCTGGGTCTTGGTCAGCTCGTATCCCTTGCCGATCTCGCCCGGGGAGACCTCACGGTCCTCCAGCTCGCACACCTTGCGGTAGCGGACCCGCCCCTGATCGGGCAGATGGTACTGGTGGAACCGGATGCTGTGGTCCTCGGTCGCGCTGACCACGTTGATCGGCACGGTGACCAAACCGAACGAGATGGCGCCGGACCAGATGGTTCGGGGCATGGCAGACCTCCGCAGTAGCCCCGAGCACCATCAGCCTAAGCCGCAGCCGCCCCGCGCTTCGAGGAAAGGGGACCGGGAAAGGCCATAGCTGCCGCAGGTCTTCGCCGGCCCCCGACCTCCTGCTTCCGCGCACCGACCGGCGCGGCACGGAAGCAGGGGTAAAGGCCGGTGCGCGCCGGAACGGCGCTGCGGCCCGTGCATCCCTCGCCTCGTTAGCGGGCCTGCGTGACGGTGATCGGCGCGTTGGGGCATGCGCTCAGTTCCCCGGAAAGTGCGGCTTGCTCGGCCGAGTCGATGCTCAGGCCCCACCGGGTCTTGTCCGCGACCCAGTCGGCGACGTACTGACAGCGGTACCCCTGGGCCGGCGGCAGCCAGGTCGTCGGGTCCTGGTCGGCCTTGGACCGGTTCGAGGCGGCGGAAACCGCGATCAGCGCCCGGTCGTCTCCGAGGTCGTTGGCGTAGGCCTCGCGCTCCTTCGCGGTCCAGGCCGAGGCGCCGGAGTCCCAGGCTTCGGCAAGCGGGACCAGGTGGTCGATGTCGAGCCCGCGCGGCCCCTGGATGTACCTGTCGTCGTAGGGGGAGTACCATTCGCCGCCGGTGAGCGTGCACTTCGGACCCTGCTCGGGCGCGATGACGGCCTCGGCCTTGAGTACCTCGGCCCGGGTATTGCAGCCGTCCTTGTCGGCGTCGACCCAGTGCTTGAACTTGCTGCGCTCGTAGCCGGTGCGGTCTTCATTGCGGACCGGGAGCTTGGCCAGCACGTCCCGTACGGGGGCGGTGATAGTGGTGCCGGGATCGGCCGCCGGAGCGGCATGGGCTGTCGCGGGGAGGAGCAGGGCAGCGATCACAGCCGTGACAGCGGTGTGGCGGGCAAAACGCACGAGGCGATTCCTCTCGGAGATCACATAAGTTCGCGATCTTCGTAGCGGCTTCGTCCCGCGGCTCGCCCGGGGCCAGTGCCGGCTCTACCTGATCGGGCGGTAAGTCCGATCGTCGGCTCTTCGCGACAACCACTTACAAGTCATCTCATTTGGCTGGGCAGGCTGTTGGCCGTGGCGGGGATCGTTGAGCACCTGGTGCCGGATGAACTGTGGGAACTGTTCCAGCGGGTGGTGCCGGAGGCGCAGTCGCGGCCTCAGGGCG
Organism: Streptomyces sp. NPDC039424; assembly: GCF_055639495.1. NCBI lineage: Bacteria > Bacillati > Actinomycetota > Actinomycetes > Kitasatosporales > Streptomycetaceae > Streptomyces > Streptomyces sp. NPDC039424. The sequence goes on along the minus strand of NZ_JBVKAI010000012.1, from coordinate 260,209 downwards.
GCGGCCGGCGTCGCCACGGCGACCGGGAGGTGCTGGCGGCGATCGTGTTCGTGGCGACGTCGGGCTGCACGTGGCGGCAGCTTCCCGCCGCGTCGTTCGGGCCGTCTGGTGCGACGGCCCACCGCAGGTTCACCGAGTGGACGAAGGCCCGGGTGTGGGCCAGGCTTCACCGCCTGGTCCTCGACGAACTCGGCTCCAGCGGCGAGCTGGACTGGTCGAGGTGTGCGATCGACTCGGTGAACATACGGGCCCTGAAAAGGGGACCTGACAGGTCCGAATCCTGTCGACCGGGGCAAATACGGCTCGAAGATCCATCTGATCACCGAGCGGACCGGTCTGCCCCTGTCCGTCGGTATCTCCGGCGCCAACGTCCACGACAGCCAGGCCCTGATCCCGCTCGTGAAGGGCATACCTCCGATCCGGTCCCGCCGAGGACCTCGCCGACGCAAGCCCGGCAAGCTCCACGCCGACAAGGGCTACGACTACGGCCACCTGCGGCAATGGCTCTCGGACCGAGGCATCCGCCACCGCATCGCCCGCAAGGGCGTGGAGAGCTCACAGCGGCTCGGGCGACACCGCTGGACCATCGAACGGACCATGGCCTGGCTCGCCGGCTGCCGCCGACTCCACCGCCGCTACGAACGCAAGGCCGAGCACTTCCTCGCCTTCACCAGCCTCGCCTGCACCCTCATCTGCTACCGCAGACTCAAGACGACTCCATGCGATGTGAAAGCTGCGCCATGATGGCCCGCGTGAGCAAAGAGACTGCGCTTCAGGCCGTAGCACGCCTGTACCAAGAGTTCATGGGATTGCCCTTTCCTCCCGGATTGGCTGGCGCGGACCGGGCCGGCTTCGACCTGGTGATGCTGGACTCGGACACCGCAGCCTGGGTTTTTATCTGGATCAAGAACGGCGGCGAGCTCGAAGCGCGAGGCCGAAGCGGTCTGCTTCGCTGCATCGCCCGCCTGGACCGGGTCATACCTGTACTCAGTGAAGCGGACGACCCTGAGTACTGACACCGCCTGCACGAGATGGCTCGACTTGTCGCGGATTCCCCACAGATAGCCACCAAATGAGATGACCTCTTAGGATCCGTGCACGTGACAGATGTCCCCGAAAACCTGATCGAACTGGAGCGTGCCGCCGAGCTGGAGCGTGCCCGGCTGGCCGGCCTCTCCGGCGACGAGTACGACGTGCAGTGGCGCCGCTGGCGTGACGCATCAGAAGCGGCACAGGCCGCAATCACGGCTCACACCCAGGAGACCGGGGGCAACCGTTATGAACTGGAGCAGTCGGTGAAGAAGGCGGTGCGGCACGGCGACGAGGATCCCGCAGAGTAGCGGTCCTCATCGCTTGGCAGGCCCGCTACGTAACCCTGTTCAAAAACCGGTCGCTGCCTGACCACTGGCGTCGCCCCTTTCTCGCCACCGCTCAAGAGCGCTCCGGGTGGCGAAAGTCAGGGGGTGAATTGGGCCCAGCACTCGCTCGCTGTCGGGAAGGAGTTGCTCGAGGGCGTCAGCGGCTCCGGAGGGGTCGCCCGCCTCGCCCTGCCAGCGGGCGGACTGGAAGCGGACGCCGAGGGTGCCGTAGTCGTCCGGGCCCAGGACACGCTCGTAGTCGTGCAGCAGCTCAGCGAACGCTGCCGCGGCCCCGGAGGGGTCGCCCGCCTCGCCCTGCCAGCGGGCGGACTCGGAGCGGACGCCGAGGGTGTCGGGGTGATCCGGGCCCAGGACACGCTCGTAGTCGTGCAGCAGCTCAGCGAACGCTGCCGCGGCCCCGGACGCGTCCCCCGCGTCCCCTCGTAGGTAGGCCAGA
>NZ_JBVKAI010000012.1:239490-258298 GCF_055639495.1 Streptomyces sp. NPDC039424 | reverse complement strand
GGAGGGGTCGCCGGCCTGGCCCTGCCAGTGGGCGGACTGGAAGCGGACGCCGAGGGTGTCGGGGTGATCCGGGCCCAGGACACGCTCGTAGTCGTGCAGCAGCTCAGCGAACGCTGCCGCGGCCCCGGAGGGGTCGCCCGCCTCGCCCTGCCAGTGGGCAAGGCTATGCCGACAAGCGAGAGTGGCCAGATCGTCCGGGCCCAGGACGCTTACGTAGTCGGGCAACAGCTCAGCAAACGCGGCAACGGCCCTTCGAGGGTCTCCTGCCGCGCCCTGGCAGTGGGCCAGGTTATGCCGGGTGGCAAGAGTGTACGGGTCGTCCGATCCAAGGCGGCGGCATGCTGCGGCAGCGAGGCTGTCGAAGTAGTCACGAGCAGCGGCACCTTGGTTGGAGTCGGCAAGGCTCTTGCCCGCTCGATACAGCACCGCGTGCGGTACAGGCCGGAAGAGAGCGACTTCAGCATTGCGGGTGAGAGCAGTGGTGTTGGCGCGCAAACCCTGACTGAGGGCAGCTTCGCGTTCGACATCAGGCCAGGAGGCCATGAGGGCGTCGGCGGCGGTACGGGCCAGCTGGTCAAAAGCCTCGGGAGCCAGGGCGTCGCGGGTGGCGCGCTGGATGAGCTGATGGACGCGTACCTCCTGATGTGTGGTGTCGGGGGTGTGGTCGATCAGGCTGAGGCGGTACAGGGCTCGCAGAGCAAGGTAGGCGTCCTCGGCTGTGACCTGCTCCGGTTCCTCGGCCCCGTCCTTGTGGGTAGGGGTGCGACGGGTGTGGAGGTGAGTGATGGCAGGCTCGCTGGTCAGGACGGTCTGGGGGATGCCGTTGGCGTCGAGCATGGCGGCCAGTTGGAGCATGGGGCGTGCCAGGCCCTCCGGGCGGAGCCGGTCGGCGTGTTCGATGGACAGAGACCAGGTGGCGGCCACCGTGTCGCGGTAGGCGTCGGGGAGGCCGCTGTCCTCGCGGAACAGGTCGGGCAGCGTACGGGCGCGGTCGGCCAGCAGAGAACGGTAGGCGGCGGCGCCCAGGCCGGAGTCGATGAGATAGGCGGCGGCCTGGGAGAGGGCCAGGGGCAGATGGCCCAGGTCGCGGGCGAGTTCCTCGACCTGCCCGGGGTCGTCGTGGCGGCGTCGGGCGGCGAGTTTGGCCCTCAGGTAGCCGACGGCCTCGCCCTTGGTGAACAGGCCGACGTCGATGAGGTGGCCGGGCAGGGCGGCGTCGCGGCGGCGGGTGGTGACCACGGTGCGGCCGTTCGGGCGCGCGGGCGGCCACAGGTCACGCCGTCCGTCCGTGCCACTCAGGTGCGTGGGGTCACTCACATCGTCGAGCACGATCAGCCATCGCCGGTCGGTGGACTGGGCCCAGGTCAGGAAGCGGACGGCGGCCCGCTCAGGGTCGTCGAGTCCGGCGCATTGAGGGTCGTCGGGGTCGGTCACCGTGACAGCGGCCTCGGCGTAAGCGCTCAGGACCGCGTCCCTGCTGGTCGCGGTGACCCACACCAGCAAGTCCACCGCCCCGGCCTGCCACGCGGTGCGGGCGTGGTGGGCGGCGAGCTGAGTCTTGCCGACCCCACCGGTCCCGGACAGCACCTGGCACAGCACCGCCGTCCCACCCCCGGCCACCGCTCGCTCCAAGGCATCGACGGCATCGCGGTGCTGGAAACAGTCCGCCTGCCGCGGGACCACGCCGACCAGCCGCGGCCAGGAGAGCGGCGCCCGCGGCGCGGCATGGTGCGTCACCGAATCGGCGCGGCCGACCACCAGGGCGCCGGACTGCGCGTACAGCGATGTCTGCGCTGAGATGTGCGGGGCCTGACTGGCGCCGGGTGCGGTCAGCGCTGCTCCGGACCCGGCATCGGAGGGTTTCCTAGGGTCACGTCGCCCATGCGCAGGGCGGCCGCCGACCCGCGGTCGGCCTTGATGTCGGCGTTGCCGCCGATGGCGATGCCGTCGTCCCCGGCCGTGACTCCGCCGGCGGCCTGCCGGGCCACCAGTTCGCGCAGTTGCCCGGCGGCTTCCTCGCGGTCCGCCTCGCCCAGACTCTCCAGTAGGTCCTCGCACCGGGCCTGCCAGGATGCCTCCAGCCGGGTACGGACCTGGTCGGCGCCACCGGGGTCGGCGCCGTCCAGTTCGAGGGCCGACCGGTCCAATCGCTCCAGGACCACCTGGGTTTCCCGCGCGTCCCGGCGGCCAAAGATCAGAGCCACCCGGTCCCGGAATCCCGACCACACCTCGGTGCCGGCCGCCGAAGCCACCGCCGCCCCGAACGCCGAAGCCAGAACAACCAACGCCTGATCCAACATGTCATCCCCCCGCAAGGCGGCCAGCCCCCATGTCCCTATGCCAGCAAAGCGTACCGAGCCGGGCACCTCACCGAACCGCCTCGTCAGACTTTGAATCGAGGGCAGATCGCGCAACGACCGTCAGGCGTCTGCCCGGCCTTCGACGCCTCGGCCCCACAGTGGCCGGTGTCGAGCTGCGCGCGAACAACTTGCCTAAAGGTGGCGGGTCTGCCCCCGGCCTGTGAGCGTCGAGCCGTGACTGGTGTCAGGTCACGGTGTATGCCTTCTCGCCCACCATGAAAGGCGCGTCAGCTGGGCCTTTGATGTAGGGGCCGCGCCAGATCACCCGGTGTCCCTGGGCGCTGGGGTACCACTGGCGGACTTTATGCATCCGGACGGTCCACCGGTGGTGGTAGATCCGGCTCGCGCCATCATCCGCCGCCGAACGCTGCGCGGGCACCTGATTGGCGAGGCGGATGACGCGCACGTCCGGGTCCGCCGGCTGAGCCCGGGCCTGGTGTGGTGGTCCGCTCTCGGCGGCCTCGCGCGGGGCGCCGAGCACGGTGACGCCTTGGGCGGCGAGCCGCCAGAACGCAAACGCGTAGCGGGCGGCGAAGTCGTCGTAGGTGTCCTTGATCCGGCCGCCGTCCCACTGCCCTTCCTCCGCCGGCAGAGCTCTGTGTTCGGCGACCTGGTTCAGGACGGTGTTCAGCCTGCGGTGCTCCTCGGAGATATCGGCGTGCTGTTCGTTGCTCTCAGCGGTGAGTGCAGCGTCGGCTCGCAGTCCGTAGATGCCGTCTGGGACGAGTGGAGGCAGCGGCGATCCGGAGGCGCGGGCCTGGGCGACGGCGAGGCGCCAGGACTGCGGCTGTACGGGGCCGTCGCGATCCATGAAACACGTGAGCTGGACCCCGGGGTACTGGGCGTCCGGCAGGACCTGATGCTGAGTGACGAACTGCCAACCGAAGGCACGGATGTCGGAAACGGAGCCACCCCGGTTCTCCACGACCACGGGTTCCGGCAGCACCAGCAGGCCTGTCCGAATGGGAATGTCCCGGTCTTTATCGAGCGTGCCGACGTCGGCGGGTTCCAGGGTGGCGGCCGCCGCCATGACGGCCGCGTGGGCGGCTGGCGAGATGATGAGGACCTCAGCGCCATCAAGAAGCTTCAAGACCTGCTGGACCTGCCACTGCGCCGCCTCGGCGGGGCTTGACGGCCATGGCGGCCTTCTCCCCTGCTTTCCGAGCATCATCGCGAACGCTAAGTTCTCGTGGTGCTCCTCAGGCACGTTGCTGTGATGAAGTACGGTGCGCAGCTCCGCCATCCGGTTGACCGTGTTCGACGCCATCATTGTGCGTACCCATACGTTGTGCTGCAGAAGCCGCAAACTGTCGGCTCGTGCTCGGTGTGCGGCACGTGCTGCCCCGGTTGCGCTCCATGTCATCGAGCTGTCCCGGCTTCGCTGCTTCTTGCCGCGACTCGCCTTGCCCACTTTCTTCCCCTCCTCGATAGCTCCGACAGGTGCTACCCGAAGCCGCCCACCGGGACACCGAGGTTACGGACCCACCCCGGCATCCCGGCCGCATGCGCTCTGGCGCCTGACGGGTACTCAGCGGACAATCGGTGCCACATTCTGTTGTCCGAGGGGGGCCGGCATGGGTGTTCTGTGGCCGTTGGAGCCTGCTACGGCAGCCAAGCACCGCCTATACCAGCGGTACTTGGACGCCTGGTGGCCGATTCTCCTGCAGACCTCCCAGCGCACGAACTACAGCAGGCCGCGGGTGACGCTGCTGGACGCGTTCGCAGGCCCGGGACGCTACGAAGGCGGCGAGCCGGGCTCGCCGGTGTTCATCCTGGACCGGCTCCTGCACCACACCGCCGTGGACCGGATGAACCTCAGCCCGCGCCGGGTGCACCTGGTCTTCATCGAGAAGGACCGGGCCCGCCACGAACATCTCCTGGCCGAACTGACGGACCGCTTTGGGAAGCTGGCCGACCTGCCGGTGCGGGTAGAGGTCCGGCGCGGCGACGCGGGCCGGGACAGCCTGCCGGTGCTGACGGAACTGGGCGCCTGGGGTAATCCGATCCTCGGCATCTTCGACAGCTGGGGCAGCGTGAACGTGCCACTGGAGGTGACCCGGCGGATAGCCCGCAACCGCTCCAGCGAGGTCATCACCACGTTTGGCCCCAACTGGTTCAGCCGCCGCGAGGAGCTGAACGCGGACATCTTCGACGAGGTGTTCGGCGGCCGCGAGCACTGGGTGCCGGCCGCGGACGAGGCCCGGCCCGATGAGCGGTGGCGGGCGTGGCTGGGCACCTACCGCAGCGCGCTGCGGCGGGCCGGGTTCAGCTACCAGCTGCAGTTCCGGCTCGTGCCCCGCACTGGCCAGCCTCTGTACCTGGTCTTCGGCACCGGCAGTGACGCGGGGCTGAAGGCCATGAAGGAAGCGATGTGGAAGGTCGACGACCGTGACGGGGAGAGCTTCCAGGATCCCCGTACCCGCGGGGCCAAGCCGGACGGGCAGCTCGACATCTTCCAGGTCTCCGACGCCTGCGACCCGGAGCTGATCGAGCTGGTCACCCAGCGTCTCGCGCTCGGCAGGGCGACGGTGGAGACCGTCGGGCAGTGGCTGCTGACCGAGACCGCCCGCTGGATGCCCACCCACGCGCTGAAAGCTGTGCGGCAGATGCGGCAGGACGGCTCCGTCGCGGTCCAGTCGCCGGGCAAGCTGAGCAGCAAGAGCTGGGTCAGCCTGCCCGGCGCGGCCTGATCCAGCTCCGCCGGTCAAACCTGAGCGATATCCCTGACCTTCGGGTATTCGCGCACCCGCAGGGCGGTGGGGAACCGGGTGATGTCCTTGTGGTGCGTCTTGTCCCAGCAGGAGCCGAGCTGCTTGACGAACGGCGCGGTCCCAGAGCGCCGGCACCGCTCGACGATGTCGGCGGCCCACTCCTCACGCATCGGCCGGGCACCTGGCCCGGACTCGCCGCCTACGATCGCCCAGTCGATGCCGGTCAGGTCCAGATCCGTGAGCGGGCCGAGCAGCGGTTCACACGACAAGAACCGGACGGCCGCCGGAACGAGCCGCAGGTCATCCACGCGCGGCAGCTCTCTGGCGGTCTCCACCGACACACCCATCCACAGGTTGGTCGGCCACTCGAGGCGGCTGGCGACCAGCCGCAGCCGCCGCGCCCGCTTGGTCAGCACCTGGTATGTGTGCTGCGGCGTGTCCGCGATCACATCGAAGACCCGCCGCACGTAGTCCAGTGGCACCCGCGCGTGGAACAGGTCGCTCATGGAGTTCACGAACACCGTCCGCGGACTCCTCCACCCGTACGGTACAGAGAGCGCCTCCGGGTGCAGCGTCAGCCCGAACCCCGGCCCCGAGGTGCGCGGGTCCCCGTCGTTCTGGTACTTCGCCGACCCCATCGCCTTCAGCCGCTTCGCCAGCGTGAGGGCGTAGCAGTGGTCGCAGCCGGCCGACACCCGGTCGCAGCCCGTCGTTGGGTTCCAGGTCGCCTCGGTCCACTCGATGGAGCTGCGGTCGCTCACTGGTCCCCTCCTACCCTCACGTCCACGGCGTCCCCGCAATGGACGGCTTCCTCTGCGCGCTGCCCAACGATGCCGTCCCGGCCGGAGTCGCGGCATACGAACGCCGGTATCCGACCGCATCCGATCCGTTTCCACGCTTTCATAATCGAATCTCCGTTTGGATACCGTGGCGGTGACATTTCCGTTGCTCATGCCGTCAGCGCCCGCGCCACCGGCCCCGCTGTCTGTCCGGCGCGCTCCCAGCGAGCCCGACGCAGCGCCGTCCGGCGGTTCGTCTCGGCCGCCCTGGAAGTGCTGGGCGTGTTGACTGAACTAATAGCGAAGTTTTCGCAGGTCAGAGGCTTGTCTGCTAGCTTCCCCGCATGTCTGCATCAAGCAGTCCCGAAAGGGACTTATCTGCGTTCGTGCTGCCCGAGATCGGCAAGCTGCACGAGACGGGCAATCCGTGGGAGCCGTACCGGCTGATGGATCCCGCAGGATCCCTGGTGGAGCCCGTGGCGTTGTATCTCAAGGACCTGCTCGCCGGTCATACCCCCGCGACAACCCTGCGGTCGTACGGGAACGACCTGCTGCGTTGGTGGCGGTTCCTGTGGGCTCTCGATCTGGAGTGGGACCGGGCGCCCCGGACGGATGCTCGGGACTTCATGCTGTGGATGCAGTTGGCGGACAAGCCGAAGCGGGTCCACTGGCGTCACCGCGGTAAGCCGAAAGCGAGGCCGCCGGCTCGCAGGGTGGGAACGTCTGAGCCTGGGACACCGAACCTGGTGACCGGCAAGCCTACGATCGGGAAGAAGTACGCCAAGAGCACTCAGGCTCACTGAGGGTTTCTCATCCTGAGCGCCAGGCGATCTCGATGGCGTGAACGGCGGCGACCGTGCGGCCGATTCGGTTGGTGCTGCAGCGTGCTTTGCGGAGGATTCGCCATTGCTTGAGGCGGGCGAAGGCGCGTTCTCCCAGCCGAGTGTGGTCGCGGTTGAACTGGGCGTACTTCTCGGGCAGGTCGCGGCCGTAGTAAGGGGTGCGGATAGTGGCACCAGCTCCGCGGTAGGCGCGGTCGGCGAAGACGAGGAGCTGACGGGACAGGCATGCCTGGATCACACCGTGCGCGCGGGCCGCGGTCAGGTCGTGCGTGCGGCCGGGCAGTGCCCGCGAGAACCACAGCGGCCTGCCGTCCGGGGCAGCCACGACCTGCACGTTCATCCCGTGACGGCGGTGCTTCATCGAGTAGTACGGCTCATCCGCCGCGATGCGGTCCGTGGCGATCAGGGTGCCGTCGAGGATGACGAACCCTTCTGGTGGCAGCTCGCACAGAGCCTCGTGCAGGCTCGGAGCGCGCTCGGCGAGGATCTCGACAGTCTCAGTCACGTACCGACCGGCGGTGGCGGTGGAGACGCCGAACCCCGCGGCGACCTGGGCCAGGGTCTCGTTCTTGCGCAGGTGCACCGGGACGAGCAGGGCCTGCCTGAAGCAGCCCAGCTTGCGCCAGCGGGAGCTCACCTCACACCTTCGGGCGTAGATGAGCCAGGAAACGTGCTCAACGACCTCGTGAGGGACGTCGAGCATGGCACGATACGGGACCAACAGGGCTCCTATGTCGAGACGTTGGCGAGTGAGATCACCAGCGCAACGACCAGGAGCCCTGCCGCGTTACGGACCCCGACCGCCAGTCGCCACCACCCGCGAACCACAAGATCAGAAGCGTTCGTGGGATGAAATAATGCACGAATGGCTTCCCCCGAGACCGTGACAGCCGCCGAGCTCATGGACCGCACCCGTGACGGCGTCCTGCTCTTCGGCCTGACCCCGCCACGGCAGACCACCACCCCAGAGCAGGCCGACGCCGTCGCCGCCGCGGCCCTGACCCGGCTCCGGTCGGTGCAGGTCGACGGGCTCATCCTCTACGACGTGGACGCCGAGGCCGACCGGACCGAGGCCCCGCGACCGTTCCCGTTCATGCCGATGATGGACCCGGCCCACTTCCTCGACGGCCACCTCGCCGACTGGGCCGGCCCGGTGATCGTCTACCGTGCCGTGGGCAAGTACACCGGCGACCAGCTGGACCGCTGGTGGTCGCAAGCCGACCGCGACCGGGTGCTGACCGTCTTGGTCGGCGCGGCCTCCGGGCACCAGGTGGTCCGGACGAGCCTTCCCGAGGCCTACCGCCGGCATGCCGGGTTCTCCCTCCCGCCGCGGATGGGCGGCGTGGTCATCGCCGAACGGCACGCCGCCTCGGGGACGGAGCACGCACGCATGCTGCGTAAGCAGGACGCCGGCTGCGAGTTCTTCGTCTCCCAGGTCTGCTACGACCTGGACCACACCCGCAACATGCTCTCCGACTACACCCACGGCTGCCGCGACCAGGGCCTGGACCCGAAGCCGGTAGTGCTGACCCTGGCCCCGTGCGGGTCGGTGAAGACCCTGGAGTTCATGACCTGGCTCGGCATCGAGGTCCCGCGATGGCTCCAGGCCGAGATCACCCGCGGCGACCCCCTCGCCGCGTCGTACGAGCAGTGCCTCCTCAACGCCCGGGCCCTGATCGCGTACTGCCGCCGCCTCGGCCTGCCTTTCGGGATCAACGTCGAGAGCCTCACCAACCGCAAACTGGAGATCGACGCCTCCATCGACCTCGTCCGGGAGATTCGCGACCTGCTGGGCTGAGTCATCGTCAGGTCGGCAAGCGGTCGCCGCCGTTCACGCCATCGAGATCGCCTGGCGCTCAGGATGAGAAACGCTCACTGCGAGACGGTGCTGCGGACCTTCTACGACTTCCACCTGGACAGCAACTCCGGCTCACTGCTGATCAACCCCTTTCCTCTGGACCGCTCCCGGAGGAGGGGCCGGGCGAACGCTCATCACAACCCGATGGATGAGTTCAGGAACGAACGTAAAGGCCGATATCGGCCTTCCGTCCCGGAGCGGGTGCCGCGCAGGATCCCGGACGACAAGTACACCGAGGTTTTTGCCGGGCTGCGCTCGCACCGTGATCGCGCCCTCCTCGCCTTCTGGGTCTCCACCGGCACCCGCGCCAGCGAGCTCCTCACCTCCAGCGAGCGCCACGTCTTCCCAGGACAGCAACTCATCGGCGTCATCCGGAAAGGCACCCGGGCCTATCAGCAGGTGCCGGCGTCGCCGGACGCGTTCGTCTGGCTGCGGCTCTACCAGGAGGACGCTTGGCGCAAGGGTGCTCCACGCGGACGGGGCGAGCCGCTGTGGTGGACCTTGCGGCGGCCTTGGCGCCCGCTGAACTACCACGCGGCTCGGGCGATGTTCGTCCGCGTGAACGAGCTGCTGGGCTCGAACTGGACCTTGCACGATCTACGGCATACCGCGACGTTCCGGATGACCGAGGACCCGGAGATGTCGCTCGTCTACGTGCAGCACATCCTCGCGCACAAGTACCAGACGACCTTGCAGAAGTACCTCAACCCGAGCAAAGACGAAGTGATCACCGCAGGTCTCGCTCACTTCGCACGTTTGGAGCAGCGGCGCCGCAACCCGCCGCCGGCACCCACCGCCCCGGCCTACAACACGGAATCGCTCAACGTCCTGTTCGGAGGAGCACACCCATGACCATCGCGGTCCCCGACACGCAGCAGGATCTCCGCTCCACTCGCCCCCTGGCCGGCGTTGAGGCGGCCAAACTGCTGCAGCGTTTCCCACCACGACCACGCCCTACGGATTGGCCGGTTACCTCCCTGAACCGGGCGGACCTCCACGACTGGCTCCGCCACCCCGACCGGCGTCTGCCGGGCGCCGAAGGCAGTCAGTCAACCCGGATGGTCGGCGCCCGTCTGTTGCTGCGGTGGATGGAGATGTTTCCGGGCGACACCTGGCAGCAGCGCTGGCTGGCCTCCCCTGCGGCCGAGGAGCAGAAGGGCTGGTACGCACACGTCCAGGCCTACTCCCGGACGCTGGGCCGGAAAACTCCGGCTGCGACGATTCAGGCGGGGATGCATGCGCTGATCTGCGCTGATGCCATCCGGCCCAGTCTCACATGGCTCATGGCCAATTCGTCGAGGTTCGCCCGACCGGCCATTCAGCACAGCAGGGACCCCGAAGGCTTCGCTCGCATGGAGGCGGCCGGCTGCCCCGGGGACGGAGACATGGGCACCGCCTCGGCGGCACTTCTGGCCATCGCCCAGATCATCGTGGCTTACGGCGGCACGGTCCAGGACATCACTGTCGGAGACTGCCTGGCCCTGTTGCAGGCTGCAGGTCCCCGCAAGACCGCCGCGCGCAATGCGCGGCTCGCCTACCTCTGGCTCAGGGAAATGGGACAGTTCCCGCCGGACGCGCCAGGCAGTCTGCTCAGCTTCTCCAACCGTGCCGGACAGGTGAGCGTCGACATGCTCGTCGACCGCTACCAGCTGCAATGCAAACCGGTTCGGGATCTGATCGTCGACTACCTCAACGAGCGCCGCCCCAGCATCGACTACAGCTCACTCAGGCAACTGTCGACGGTGCTGGCCAAGCTGTTCTGGTCCGACATCGAACACCATCATCCGGGGATCGAGTCCTTGCGCCTCGACAAGGAAGTCGCCGCCGCCTGGAAAGCCCGGCTCGCCACGAAGACGGTCCGCCGTCGGCAACCTGACGGCACTACCGCACTCGTCACCGAACCGCGGGAGACCGCCGCGGCGGTGAAGCAGATGGTCAGAGCGTTCTACCTCGACATCGCACACTGGGCGATTGAGGAGCCTGAACGGTGGGGCCGCTGGGCAGCGCCGGTCCCGATCAGCCAAGACGAGTGGTCGACCAGGAAGCTCGGACAACAGCAGAAGTCCCGCTCGGACCAGCGGACTCGTGAACGCTTGCCGGTGCTGCCGGCTCTGGTCCGCGTCGCGGAACGTCGACTCAAGGACGCCAGAACCAGGTTGGACGCTCTGAACGCCGCCAGTCCGGGCGCCACGATCACGGTGCTGGGCGAGACCTTCACTCTCGCGCGCCGGACCGCTCGGCTCGACGGCCGGCCCGTGAACGCCTACGACGCTGGTGGCCGTCGGCGCCACCTGGGAACAGAGGAGAAGCGAGCCTTCTGGGCCTGGGCAACGATCGAGATCCTGCGGCACACGGGGATCCGGATTGAAGAGCTCGGCGAGATCGGCCACCACAGCATCATCAGCTACAAGCTGCCAACCAGCGGAGAAGTCATTCCGCTTCTCCAGATCGCGCCATCGAAGAACGATCAAGAGCGGCTTCTGCTGGTGACGCCTGAACTTGCGGACGTACTCAGCGCAGTCATCTCGCGGGTCCGCTCGGCGAACGGCCCCGTCCCTCTCGTCCATAGCTACGACTCCCACGAGAGGACGTGGAACCCGCCGATGCCGCTTCTCTACCAGTGGCACGTCAGCGGAGAGAACCGCCAGATCTCGCAACACACCATCCGCGAGGCACTCAACGAGACCCTCATGGCATCCGGACTCACCGACACGTCAGGCAGACCGCTCACCTTCGCACCCCACGACTTCCGGCGGATCTTCATCACGGACGCCATCATGAACGGCCTGCCTCCACACATCGCGCAAGCCGACTGGGAGGACGGCGAGGCCACCGGTGTGGTGAATCCTCACTACTGCGACGGCCCGCAGACCTGGATCGAGATCACGTCCAAGAAGAATTACCACGTGCCGTCGTGGTGGAATGGCACGAAATACAAGGACGGCCCCGGCGGCAGCATGACCGTGAGCGTCACCAAGAGCGGCACCATCGGCATGGAGATCACAGCCGGCGCGGAAGCTGAGGCGGGTGCAGTACTCGCCAAGGCCAAGACGAGCATCAGCGTCAAGGTGGCCGGAAGCGTGACGATCACGACCGGGCACACCTACTCCCATAACATCTCCAGTCACAAATACGGCCACCTGCAGTACGGTTCGTGGGGCTACAAGATCTCGTGGAAGAAGTGGCGGCGCAGGGGTGACGGCTGTGGTAGCCCGACCCTCGTCAAGAGCGGCACCGCGACACTCCCGACCAAGGAAACGGGCTGGAAATATTGGGAGACCTCCTCATGAGGCCGACGCCTGCGTGGCTACTTGGCACCGTACTGGTCCCGGTCCTGTGCCTGACGGCTTGCACGTCCGGCAAAGACCCTTCGCCTGACCGGTCCGCAACTGCCTCCCCTCATGCCAGCGCAGAGCCCTCGGCAGACAAGAAGCTCACCGCACAGGTGAAGACGGCACTCGATGCCGTCACTGAGCAGGGCAAGTCGATGGTTGAGTCGGGGGTGGAACGTGTCTCCGACGGCATCCACACCCAGCCCGACCTTTCGGCCGGAAGCACCTACAAGCTGACAGTAGTCTGTGCCGGAAAGGGCAGTGCGGAAATCGCATTTACCCCCGTCAAGGCTGCAGCAAAAAAGGCCGTACCTTGCGATCGCTCCGTAGTCTTCGAGCGCTTCACGGGCAGCAAGGGCCTGCGAATCGACGTCCAGGGCGACGCTCAAGCGTCCGGAATGATCGCCTGGCGGATCAACACCGTGTGAGCCGCTGCTTGGGGCCGCGTCACCGAAAACAGACGCGGCCCCAAGCTTCTGATCGCCTCACCAGAGTGCCCCGTTAACCTGCCGAACGCCGCCTGGCACAAACCCGGTCGCACGGGGTGGTTCTTGCCGTCGACGGGTGAGTTCTGGCATAGGCCCACCGGACCGTCGCCCCTCGGGACGCAGTGCTCGTCTTCCACGGCGTCGGCGGCATCGCAGAGCCGTGGGAGACAGGGGACGCTGATAGCTCCACCGCCCGTCGGATCAGCCGGTCTTTCGCTTCGTCAACGGCTGTGGAGCGACGTCGTGGGGCTCCATCTGCGCTACCAGGGCCATGTCTGGGCGGTGTCGACGAAGCGGGAGTAGTGACCCTGGAAGGCGACTGTCCGCTCAGCCTCCGATGTGTTCCAGCCCCTGTCCGGACGACGTGCACCCGGCACGCCACCGGAAGTAACTCTCAGGCTACCGGCAGGAACTGACATGCCGACAGCCCACTAAGACCGTGTCCTACATGGTGAGTTTCAGGAGCCGCTTGTAGCAGCAGAGGGCTGCGGCGAGGCCGAGAAAGGCCAGGTAGTTGCGTGGGTGGCGCTCGTATCGGGGGCTGAGTCTGCGGTAGCCGGACAGCCAGGACATCGTCCGCTCGATGACCCAGCGGCGTCGTCCTAATCGTTCGCTGGACTCGATGCCTTTGCGGGCGATGCGTACTCCGATGCGCTTCCCGCGGAGCCATCTGCGCAGGTCGGCGCGGTCGTAGGCTTTGTCCGCATGCAGGCGCTGGGGCTTGAAGTATCGGCCACGGTGGGGGTCGTGTCTCGTTTGGTGACCCTCGACCATGGGCTTCAGCCCTTCGCTGTCGTGGGTGTTGCCGGCTGAGACACCGACGAGGAGAGGCAGTCCGTTCGCGTCCGACAAGATGTGCATCTTGGAACCCGGCTTGCCCCGGTCCACGGGGCTCGGACCTGTGTGTTCGCCCCCTTTTTCGCCCTGACGTGGGCGGTGTCGAGGACGACGCGGGTGACGTCGATCAGGCCCGCGTCGTCGAGCCGGTGCAGCACGGCTTCGTGGAGCCGGCCCCAGACGCCGGCACGCGACCAGATGAGGAACCGGCGGTGAGCGGTCGACTTCGATATCCCGAAGCAGGGCGGCAGAGCCCGCCAGGCACAGCCGCTGACCAGCACGTAGATGATGGCCGCGAACAGCGTCTCATCAGGCGTGTCCTGTGTCCCGCCGCCCTGCGGCCGCACCCTTGAGGGTGGGATCAGCGGCTTCGCGATCTCCCACAGACCGTCCGGAACAATCCAACTCCACGTACCCCGCCCCATGACCAGACCAACGACCGCCTCACCACATAGGACACGGTCTTAGAACTGTCTCATCGAGCGGGACCGGGGTTGGAGGCAGCGTGAGTGGCCTTGGGGTCGGTCTACTCGGTGCTGTTGCCGCTGCAGTCGGCTCTGCGGAGGCTTGGTGCCGCTACCGGACGGCTACCGGCGGTGCCTGAAGACGCCGCGGCGCTTCTGGGCCTCCGCCTCGGCATGGGCGGTGGCTTCCTCGGCGGCAGGTATGCCTCGCAGGCGGGGCGAACAGGTTGGGGGGCGCCGTCCTGCAAACACTTAGCCGTCCGCCTTCGGAATGCCCCGGTGCGGCAGATTCGTCGTCGCCTCCCACAGACGGGCGAACTGCCGCATTCGGTGATCCACATACGCATGCCGGGCGTTCACCTTGGCGTCCTTAGAGTCCCGGTCGATCTCGTAGGACACTTCCCGGTCGAAGACCATGAAGGCACGCTTCAACCCAAGCTGGGCCCAGGCCGGCAGCTCCGACAGGGCCACCAAGCGGGCGTCGATGCCGACAATGCGGTGGATGGTGCACAGTGCCGTGAGCTCGTCGTCGATCTCGTCGGGGGTGTCGACGAGGAACAGACGCCGTATCTCCACCCCACGCACGAGGGCGCGGCTCTGTTCCTTCAGATAGCGGGAGGCGGCAACGTTGCCCCAGACGTCGTGGTCGCCAGAGGTGCTGATGGCGTCGAGACTGTGCCTGATGCAGCGAGTGAGGGCAAGGAGCCAGTGCTGGTTCTCTGCATCGAGGTCGACGCTGCCCCTGCTGAGGTTCTCTATCACTCCCGCGAGCCGCTCGATCTGCTCGTTGGCGAAGGTGCTCACCATCTCGGAGCTGAGCTTGCCGTCCGTCGTCGCTTTGTCGGCCTGCTCATCAACCTCGTCCAAGCGGAGCATCGACTGGTCCGCGTTGCCTAAGAGCTCGGTCGGCGCGTTGATAAGCGGGAACATGTCGTCCAGGTCAGTGGTGGTAAGAAGGCGGCCCGCGCGGTAGTCCTCCACGAGTCTGCGCAGCACATGCCCTTGTGGTAGGCGTTCCAACTCATCCTGTGCCGGGTCACATGCTCGCTGTTCTCCGCCACCTCCCGGTGAAGAAGTGTCAGCCACCGCGGCAGCGTCCCAAAGACCATGGAAGCGCTTCACCTCAGCCGAAACGCCGATTCCAGGTGCTTTGCTCGCCAGATGCTCCACCAGCACCTCTACGAGACCCCAGGCAGGCAGTCGGGGCTTGGTGAAGGCGTCGTGGATCCGGCTCGAACTGGCCACTCCGTCACCGAGCGCACGGGACAAATCGCGCACTGAAGGCCACCCCGCCCGCCGATGGAGCGCATGCAGTTCATCGCTCAGCTGCTTGCGTGGCCCGGGGGCCAGTGCAGGCGGTGTGAGTCGAGCCATGAGCCATCCCCATGTGTCCAGAAGCGTACGATTTCGTCCGACCGACAACGTACAGGGTCCGAACTCGTAAGTCTGCGTGTTGAGTTGTAAGGGTGCGTCAAGCCATGTCAGCGATCCGTTCCAGCAGAAGAGCCTGGATGAGAGCGATCAAGCCTCACTCAGGAGGACAGGATGCTGAACACGGCAATGAAGCTGATAGCCGAAGGGTTGTTGACGCAGCTGCCCGCCAGCTTGCTCACGGCGTCCCTCACCGCACTGGCTGTCTGGGGGATCCGTAAATGGCGCAAGCGTCACAAGTGATCGGGCTGCCCCATGAGCTCGGCTGGGAGAAGCGAGGCCCGGGCTGGTCCCTACTCTGAAGAAGGCAAGCGACCTCTAGCAATTTTCCTGCCGGGGACGCTTCGGTGCTTCTGGTGGCTACTGGCAGGCGAGTCCGGCGGGGTTGATATCGACGGAGAACGGGTTCTCGAGCCGCGGCAGGCTGGCCGGCCACCACCCACCGCGGCACCCGGCAGGTCCACCAGGTCGCGGGCGCCTCATGGGCACGTCTGCCCGCCTCACTCGCCATCGCCGCGACTACGGTTTGCTTCAGGAAGCCAGGTCTGGTTCTCAGACGCCAACTCCCAACCTGTCTCATGAGACACATCGAATTCTGGAGAAGGACGGCCACCGGACCGTGCTGTGGCGCACCGAGGACGGCGTCCGGCTGCAGTCGCGGACCGGCCGCGACGTCACCGTCCTCTGGATGGACCTGAGCGTGGCCGCCATGAGCCTGCCGCCCGGCGTGATCCTGGACGGCGAGGCCGTGGTGTACTTCGCCACCGACGACGGCACCGTGCACATCAGCTTCGCCGCGGCGCAGTCCTGCGCGCTGTCCCGCCCCCGCCGCGCGAAGGAGCTCGCCGACCAACACCTGGCGACGTACGTAACTGGAGTACGCACGGGTTCCGGCCCCATCGCTGGGGCTCGATCGAGGGACGAATATCCCGTGCTCTTGGGCTCCCGTGCAGGTCAGCGCAAGTCTGCGATGTTCAGGCACGTCTGGCACGTAGTTGAGCGCGGTCTGGTAGGTGGCCTGCCGTCGCAGGATCATCAGGTCAGGAGGGTGGTGAAGACGCTGGCTACGGTGGCGGCGAGTGTGATGACCGCTGCGAAGGTGACGGCAGCGCGGGTGAGGGCGGCGGGGTAGGTGGCGCCGTCCATGCGGGCGAGTTTGCCCGCGCCGGCGGCGGCCAGCAGCGCGACGACGATCACGATTGCGGTGGCGAGGAGGACGACGGCGACGGTCACGACAGACTCCCGTTACACGATGGGGTGTTGACGTGGTCGACGGTCGTAGAAGTGGTGTGCGCTGGGGTTCGCCGGGACGAAGATGAACACCGGCGAACACATCACGGCCCGGGGACGAGCACGTGCGCGACGAGCAGAACGGCCACAATCCGGCACTCACCGAACTGCGCAGGAGACTGGATGACGGACTGGCCCGCATGCGGCTGAACAAGACGCTGCTGGCCGGCCGGGCGGGGCTGGGGCGAACGACCGTGTCGGAGGCCTTCCAGGCCGACGGGCCGGTGCCCTCGGCGCAGACCGTGGCGGCGCTGGCCCGCGCGCTCGATCTGCCGGTCCAAGAGTTACTGGCGCTGCAGCGGGACGCGGCCGGGGGAGGGGGCGGTGAACGGCCGGGGCCCGGCAGGTTGATCGGGGAGTGGGAGCCGCACGATCTGGAGGTCCATCCGGCCGGGCACAGCAAGATTGTTGACGGCTCGGATGCGCCCGGGGTACGGGTGCTGTCCGGGTATGTGCGGCGCGACCATGACCGGGTGCTGGCCGAGGCGGTGCGGGATGTGGCGGCCGGCCGCAGCCGGATCGTGGTCCTGGTGGGCGCCTCGTCGACCGGGAAGACCCGGGCGTGCTGGGAGGCCGTCCAGCCGCTCGCGGACCGGGGTTGGCGGCTTTGGCATCCCTTCGACCCGACCCGGGCCGAGGCCGCCCTGGAGGACCTACACCATGTCCAGCCGCGCACCGTGGTGTGGCTGAACGAGGCCCAGCACTACCTCGGGAACCGGGCGGCCGGTGAGCAGGTCGCAGCGGCCGTGCACCACCTGCTGGTCACCCCGGAGCGCGGGCCGGTCCTCGTGCTGGGCACGCTCTGGCCCGAATACGCCCGCCAATACACGACCCTGCCCGCGCCGGGCGGGGACGATCCGCACAGCCGGGTAAGGGAACTGCTCGCCGGCCGCACCCTGACCATCCCGGATTCCTTCGACGCCCCAGCCCTGGCCGCGGCAGCCGCCCTCGCCGAGGGCGGTGACCGGCTGCTGGCCGACACCCTCACCCGCGCCCACACCGACGGGCGCATCACCCAGGACCTGGCTGGTGCCCCCGAACTCCTAACCCGCTACCAGCACGCGAGCCCGGCCGCCAAAGCTCTGCTGGAAGCAGCGATGGACGCACGCCGCCTCGGCGTCGGCCTGCACCTCCCGCAGGCCTTCCTCACCGACGCCGCGATCGACTACCTCAGCCAGACCGACTACGACCAGCTCACCGACGACTGGGCCGAAACCGCCTTCGCCGAACTCGCCAAACAGGTCCACGGCAAACAAGCCCCACTGCGCCGCACCACCCCCCGACCCCCACGACGCCCACCCACCCCCTCCACAGCCTCAGCCCCGCCCTCCCCACAGCAGGCGGGACCGGTGTTCCGGCTCGCCGACTACCTCGAACAGCACGGCCGCACCACCCGTAGGCGGCTGTGTCCGCCCGCCTCCTTCTGGCATGCCGCCCACGCCTGCCTCACCCATCCGGACGACCTGGCCAACCTCACCCGCGCAGCCCAGGTCCGGCATCGCCTGCAGTGGGCCCACCACCTCCGCCACCGGGCTGCCGAGACCGGCGACACCTTCGCCCTGCTCCACCTGGCCGTGATGCGGGAGGAGGCCGGGGACCGGGAAGGCGCCGGAACCCTGGCCCGACAGGCCGCCGACCACGGCAACACCGCCGCCCTGTACCGCCTGGCCGAGATGCGGGAGGAGGCCGGGGACCGGGAGGGCGCCGAAGCCCTGGCTCGGCAGGCCGCCGACGCCGGCAGCCCCTTCGCCCTTCGCCACCTGGCCGAGATGCGAGAGGAGACCGGGGACCAGGAGGGCGTCGAAACCGTCTACCGGCAGGCCGCCGAGACCGGCGACACCTTCGCCCTGCTCCGCCTGGCGGTGATGCGGGAGGAGGCCGGGGACCAGGAGGGCGCCGAAGCCCTGGCTCGGCAGGCCGCCGACGCGGGCAGCACTGGCACCCTGTTCAGCCTGGCGGTGATGCGGGAGGAGGCCGGGGACCAGGAGGGCGCCGAAATCCTGGCCCGGCAGGCCGCCGACGCCGGCAGCTCCTTCGCCCTGCGCCGCCTGGCGGTGATGCGGGAGGAGGCCGGAGACCGGGAGGGCGCCGAAATCCTGGCCCGGCAGGCCGCCGACGCCGGAGACACCGAGGCCCTGCGCCGCCTGGCCGAGATGCGGGAGGAGGCCGGAGACCGGGAGGGCGCCGAAACCGTCTGCCGGCAGCCCGCGGACACCGGCGACACCGGTGACACTGGCGCCCTGCGCCGCCTGGCCATGATGCGGGAGGAGGCCGGGGACCAGGAGGGCGCCGAAGCCCTGGCTCGGCAGGCGGTTGACGCCGGTGACACTGGCGCCCTGCGCCGCCTGGCCATGATGCGGGAGGAGGCCGGGGACCAGGAGGGCGCCGAAGCCCTGGCTCGGCAGGCGGTTGACGC
>NZ_JBVKAI010000012.1:14246-239392 GCF_055639495.1 Streptomyces sp. NPDC039424 | reverse complement strand
CCCTGGCTCGGCAGGCGGTTGACGCCGGTGACACTGGCGCCCTGCGCCGCCTGGCGGTGATGCGGGAGGAGGCCGGGGACCAGGAGGGCGCCGAAGCCCTGGCTCGGCAGGCGGTTGACGCCGGTGACACTGGCGCCCTGCGCCGCCTGGCGGTGATGCGGGAGGAGGCCGGGGACCAGGAGGGCGCCGAAATCCTGGCCCGACAGGCCGCCGACGCCGGAGACACCGAGGCCCTGCGCCGCCTGGCGGTGATGCGGGAGGAGGCCGGGGACCAGGAGGGCGCCGAAACCGTCTACCGGCAGGTCGCCGACGCTGGCGACGCCACACTTTCGTTCTACCACCAGCTGGAAGAGGCTTTCAGGAAGCGATGGCCATACGGCTTGGACCCGGACGGCACGCCTACGTCCCCATGGCAATGATCCACTCGTCGGTGGCCACGGTGGAGCGTCTGCCCTCGTGATCGAGAACAGCCAGTGAGTCAAGGGGCGGCCAGGGCAGGGAGAGCACGATTTGGAACGGTCAGGCCCTGAAGAACTGATGAGCGCGCCACGGCCAGACCCATGGTCGGGCCGCGCTCACCACCGACCATGACGGCGCGAGCAGTGCCGCGGCGGGACGCCCGGGCGGATGAATTTTCTCCCTCGCGTACACGGCGGGTATCTAAGCCCGGGACGCGCAGGTCGGGCCCGGGCCCCCGCCGCGCTAATCGCACCTCGGTCACCCGGACTACGAGCGCATCTGCGATACGGCTACTGGTGCGGCGGCTGCCATCCGCCCGAGACGAAGCAGCCACCGCATTCCCCCGCGAGGCTGGTCATCACTTGCGCCCCGACCGCACGCGCCTCAGCCAGCCGCTGCTGACGTGCCGCAGCGCCAGCACCCCCACGACGAGATCCAGGCCGCACAGGCGCGCCAGACGGTGGACGCGCTCGGCCATGCGTTGGCAGTCTGCGTACGGGAGGGTGGTGTGCTGCACTGCGTAGGAGAGCGACATGACGCGCTGGCCGAGGATGCGGTGGAGCAGCTCGATTGCCTCTCGGCGGGCGAGCACGTGGGGGCGGCGCGCCCCTTCACGCAGCGTGTCGAAATTCTTCATGGAGAGGTCCGCCAGCACATCCAGATGCGGCTTGCGGTGTCCCTGGTAGGCCGCGAACGCCAGGCCGCAGTCCCCGGAATGCGTCACGATGCACTCGGCGTCCTCGAGACCCGCGTTCATGCCCTGCCCGTAGAAGGGCACCACGGCACGAGCTGAGTCGCCGATGAGCACCACCTTGTTCGCGAACCGCCATGGCGAGGTCCTGACCGTGGCGAACCCGGACGGTGAGCCGCGCAGGAACTCCTGCGCTGCGTCCGGCATGAACGGAGCGACGCCGTTGAAGTGGCACCGGAGGAACTCGTCCACTGCGGCCGGCGTGGTGATGCTCTCGAAGCTGTCCTCGCCGACCGCGGGCAGTACGATCACCGCGTTGAACGACCTGTCGGCGTTCGGGATGGCGAACATCATGAGCTGGCCCCCTGGCCAGGCGTGAAACGCGTTTTCGGCAAGAACTCCCGCCTCAGCGGCTTCTGCCGTGACGGTGAACTCCTTGTAGCGCCACGGAACATGATGAACGCTGAAGTCGGCGAGCTGGCCCCTCTGCATCTGCTGCCGGACGGTTGAGGATGCTCCGTCGGCGCCGACGACCATGTCGGCGGTCACCTCGCGGCGCTGCCGCGTCTGCTGATCGACGACGGTGACGGTCGCGGTGGCGGGCTCCAGCTTCGCGCAACGCTGCCCGAAGAACAGGCGGACGTTGGGTTCCTGGTCGGCCGCGTCGGCCAGGAACCTCGTCAGAGCGGCCCGGGACGCGGCTTGCAGAGGTCGGCCGTAGGGCATCTGGCTGTGCGATCGGCGGTGTGCACGACGCGCCCGTGCAGCGGCGTGCACAGCTTATCCAGCACCTGCGCCTCCAGGTCGAGGACGCGCAGCGCGGCGAGCCCCCGCTCTGAGAGCGTGACGTTGATCGACTTGCCGGGCTTAACCCCCTCGTAGCGCGGGTCCGGCCGCGCCTCGAAGAGCTGTACGCGGTGTCCGCGACGCGCGAGCAGGAACGCCGAGAAGAGGCCGACGGGCCCGCCGCCGACGACGCAGCAGGCGGCCGTCCCGGAGGGCGACGCCCCGCCCTACCTCGGAGTACGGGATCTCGCGATCCTCCGCAGCACAGAAGCGGCGGTGCTGAACGCGGCTGCCGTCGGCGGTGTGGATCTCATGGAGCCGTACCGTGTGCGCTTCAGTGGCCGCGTACAGCTGGACGGGGATCACGACCATCCCGAAGGCGATCGTGCCCGACCAGGTGGCGGTGGCGCTCATGCTTCCAGCGTCGGCGGCCGCGGATCCCTCCGCATCCGGGAAAGACCGCAGCCGCGCGTTGGGGGGCTCGGTCAGCGGTGGCGGAGTTCCCCGGCCCAGGTCCGGAGCTGGTCTTCGAGGACCAGGTTGTCGCCGCGGGCGACCGTCTGGAGCAGCTGCGCGCACACGGTCGCTTCGGCGGCGAGGCCGGCCGGGCTGCCCAGGACGGGGAAGGCGGCACGGAGGCGGGCGGCGACGTCCGGCTGGAGCAGCGAGTAGGCGTAGAGCGTGGCGGCGTCGAACCCCTCCGGAGCCGGCCCCCAGCCCTCCCAGTCCAAAAGTCGCAGGGGCTCGGTGAGATTCGCCCAGTGCACGTCGGCATGGGCAGTCGTCCAGCAGGTCACGGCCGGGGCCGGAATGCCGACGAACTCGGGGATCGCCCGGTCCATGTACTGCTGACGCACGGCGATGCGGTCAGTGACAGTCGCCGACACTTTCTCCAGCGCCTTAGCCAGGTCGGCCCACCAGGAGTCCGGCAGCTGGAGGTCGTGCTGGAGGATCGGGTCGCCGGACAGGACCGGCTGGTCGACGCGCACCGACAGCTCATCTGGTCCACGGCGGCCTGGACGTCCGGCGCGGCGAGCAGTGGCAGGTCGCGCCGCCAGTCCTCGTGCGTGAGCAGTTGCTCGGACACCCACGTCGTCAGGTCGGTTGCCGTGTGGGTCTGCAGTCCGCAGGTGACGTGCAGGGAGCGGGTGCCCTGGTCGGCGGAGACCGCGTGCCACACGCGGCGCGGCACGTACAGGATGTCGCCCGGCCGCAGGACCAGGTCGGCGACCGGCTCGGTGGGCGCCTCGCCTGGGTCTTCGATGTGGCGGTACAGCGGGAACGGGCGGGTGGTGCCGTAGATAATTCGACGGCGCAGGGTTGCGCTCGAGTCCACGTTCGTCGGCCGCTGGCTGTCGGCCCCGTGGGTGCTGGGCTTGTCGGCCATCGAGGCTGACATCGTGCGTGAGTGGCTGACGTGGCGCCGGTCGGGATGGAGGGCGTGTTGTGGACATAGCTGCCAGGGCCGAACTGCGTGGCCTGGCCACCCGGCCGAATGAGATGCATTCCGACGCACCGGCCGCGCAGATAGGAGGAGCAGGGTTCCACTGCTGTGTCTGCGGGGCCGGTGCATGACTCACGTACCCTGCGGTGCGTCCGATAAGCCCGATCCCTCCCAACCGCCGCAAGGGCGCTTCTCCTTAACGCGAGTGGGCCCGGCCGTGTCGGCCGGGCCCACTCCTTGCTCGCGGTGGCGCGCTCCTCGCGCTGGGTGTCGTTGGTCTACCAGCGGTACCAGCGGCCCTTGCGGCCTCCGCTGTCCGCGGACCGGACGACGAAGCCGAGCAGCCACACGATGAGCACGATCACTGCGATCCACCACAGTGCCTTCAGTGCGAAGCCCGCACCGAAGAGGATCAGAGCCAGCAGAAGAACCAGAAGCAGGGGAACCATCGTTCTCAACCTCCTGGCCACCGGATGCTCTTACATCAGCCCTACAAGCACACAAAATATGAGTTACTTCCAAGGGATGAGGGGCATATGCGCGCCGCGTGCCGTGGATGGTTACCCCTTTTTCGCACCGCACGCACCGCAGACACGCAGCGTGTATCACTCAAAGCGATGCCATGGCCTTGGATTTACCGGGACCGTTGTGGGTCGCATGTACAGCTGACGCCCGAGGCTGCGAACCGATGGAGCTCGGAAGTGAGTGACGCCATCTCTTCCCCCGCGGGCGAGCAGTCGCCTCAAGCAGGGGGCCGTTGATGGTTCGTTTCTCCGGTGAACACCCACCCGCCATCCGAGTGATGCCGCTGACGGTACGCCCGCACCGGCGCGCCAGGACCGCTACCTGTCTTGATCAGCTTCATTGCCGATCGAGAGAGATGAGCGCATGCATCTGTTCCACACGAAGCTTGCCCTGGTCACCGCGGCGGTCGCTGCGCTGCTCACCCCCCTCAGCTCCGCTCCCGCGGCTGCGGCCGCGTCCGCAGTGCCCGCCTTGCACATGGCCGGTGCCCCGAGCGTGCGCCGGGATCTTCCCGAGCCGCCGCCGGCCGATGTCGTCCGCAAGGAACTCGGTGAACTCACCGTCGCCGCCCCGCATCCGATGACCGGCTACTCACGCGCGAAGTTCCCCCACTGGATCACCCAGTACGGCGCCTGCGACACCCGCGAGACCGTCCTCGCCCGTGACGGCCAGGACGTGGTCCAGGACGAACAGTGCCGGGCCGTCTCCGGGACCTGGTACAGCGCCTACGACGGGAAGGTCTCCACCAGGCCGTCCACCGAGGTCGACATCGACCACGTCGTTCCCCTGGCCAACGGATGGCGCTCCGGAGCCGATGAGTGGACCACCGCCAAGCGCCGCCAGTTCGCCAACGACCTCACCAACCCGCAGCTGATCGCCGTGTCCGCGAGCTCGAACCGGCAGAAGGGCGACCAGTCCCCCGACCAGTGGGCACCGCCGCTGCGCTCCTACTGGTGCACCCACGCGCGTGCCTGGACTCACGTGAAATACGTATACGAGTTGAACATCACCGAGCCGGAGAAGAGCAAGCTGGACGAGATGCTGGATACCTGCCCCGCATGAACACCAGCCCAGACACCGATACGTACACCAGCACCGTCACCGCCGGCCCGGGCGGGGCGATGACCGACGAAGTCGGCATCATCACCGGCGACCTCACCGTCCACACCACCCTCACCGACGACAGGCACAGCGCACACGTCGCGGTCCAGTACACCGGCGCCGACGAGTGGTACACCCTCACCGGCAGCCCCGCCCCCATCCCACAAGGAGGCCTCGCCGCCTACCACCGTGACCTCCTCGGCCGCATCCGGCGCGGCCAGGGCGCCACGGCCACCTGAACCCGGCGCATCGGCAGCTCCGGCCGGAGCTGCTCCTGCACCCCGGGTTCTGCCTGCATCGGGCGTGGGTAGCGTGTAGGGATGACCAGCGGGCGAAGGCAACGTCGGGACGGTTCACCCAAGCGCGTCCAGCTGACGAGCGGGGATCATGGCGGGCCGAAGGGCAAGAAGTCCAAAGGCCGGCCGGCGAAGACCATCTCTCCCGGCGGCCAGGCCGCGCGTGCCGCAGGGCTACGCGAAGTGGAACGCTTCCGGGAATCCATCCGCGCGGCCGAACAGCGTCGAGCAGCACGCCGGGAGCCAGCATCTGCAGAACTACTGCCGGCCGGCACCGACCAGCAAGTGACGGAACAAGGGGATCTCGTCGACGCGCACGCCGCGCTACGCGCTCACCTCACGCAGTGCCTCCAAGCAGCCCAGGAGCACAACTGGAGCCTGCTCAAGGACAGTGCCAGTCAACTCGCCCAAATCGCTGAGCTTTTCGAGGCCGAAGCCGGCTCACCACCGAAAGGCCATGCCGGGTGACGCCTTTGCCGGGCAGCCGAAGTCTTAAGACGGCTTGTGAGCGCACGAGGCGGCCCGAGGCAGGTCTCGGCATCATCGACTTAAGACAAGGATCGGCCCGGACAGCGCAAGCTGTCCGGGCCGATCCGAAAACAGTGGTCGACGGCGATGTCCCGGCCCCGCGCGTGGACGCGCAGCCGCGACTCGCCCTCCCTTCAGCTCGGGCACGTACTTGTAGATCGTGTTCCTGCTGACGCCCAAGAGCTTCGCGATGGACGTGACGGTGTTCCCCGGGCGGGTGAGCAGATCCCGGGCGTGACGCACCTGTTCCTCGGTCATGGCCGGCGGACGACCCAGCCGGGCGCCCCGGGCGCGGGCGGCGTCCAGCCCCTCGTTGGTGCCCTGCACGATGAGTTCCCGGATGAACTCCGCCAGCGCGGCGAACACGCGGAACACCAGGCGCCCGCCCGGCATGGTGGTGTCGAGTGCCTCGTGCAGCGAGGTGAATCCGACGCCGCGCTTGCGTAGGTCGGAGACGATCGCGATGAGGTCCTGGATCGAGCGACCGAGCCGGTCCAGGGACGGGACGACGATGTTGTCTCCCTCGCGGAGGTAGTCGAGCGCCTTCCACAGTTCCTCGCGCTCGGCGTTCTTGCCGGACTTCTTGTCGGCGAAGATCCGGATGCAGCCCGCTTCGGTGAGTGCGTGGATCTGCCGGTCGAGCAACTGTCCCTTCGTCGATACACGGGCGTACCCCACGAAGGCGCCGGTCCGTACAGCGGGGACGGGGGTGAGGAGATCGGCGGTGTCGTCGGAGGGTGTCTGCACCCGCGGGATCGTACAGAATAGGGTGCCACTCAAGTTCTTGAGCACGTCGACTTTCTGACACCGTTTTACGAGCATGATCCCGGCGTCGGCCCGGACGCGAACCCCCGCTAATTGATCTTGCTCATTAATCGTTCGATTCTTGAGCGCCCGTTAGCTCGGCCTCACCTCGCCACCGGGCAAGTTCACGCAGAGTTCTGAGCGTGTCAGGGGCTTCGGGACCCAGTACGCGTTCCTGGTCACGAGCCA
Organism: Streptomyces sp. NPDC039424; assembly: GCF_055639495.1. Lineage (NCBI taxonomy): Bacteria > Bacillati > Actinomycetota > Actinomycetes > Kitasatosporales > Streptomycetaceae > Streptomyces > Streptomyces sp. NPDC039424. Next base: position 232,569 of record NZ_JBVKAI010000012.1, on the reverse strand, counting down.
GCAAGGTGAGAGCTTCCGCGGCCCCGCCAGCGTCCCCAGCCTCGCCCTGCCACCGAGCCAGGCCGTATCGGAGGTCAAGAAGGTCCGGGTGGTCGGAATCCGCGATCCGTTCGAATCGGCTTAGTAGGCCCTTCATGGCTTCTACGGCAGCGTCGGGATCTCCTGCCTTGCCAGTCCACCAAGCAAGTGCGTACCTCGATTCGAGGGCGTCGTAGGTGTCGGCGCCCAGCGCCTTTTCGCGGTCGATTACCAGTCGGGTGAACATGGCCACCGCGCTGGCTGGGTCTCCCGCCTTGCCAGTCCACCACGCGAGGCTGTGTCGGCTGCTTAGGGTATCGGGGTGGTCGGATCCCAACTTCCATCTCCGGACCCATAGCAGCCTCCTGAAGGACTTCGCGGCTCCGGAGGCGTCTCCTGCGCGGCCACGGAATGTGGCCAGAGCGTGCCAGGCACCGAGCGTGGCGGGATGCGTGAAGCCTCGGGCCCAGATCTTGGAGCGGCGCAGTTTCTTGAAGTCTGCCGCGGCCGTGGCGGCGTCTCCTGTCCAGCCGCGGCACCAGGCCAGAGAATGGCGAGCTTCGAGCCTGTCAGCGCGCTTGCGGCAGGCGTTGGCAAGCTGGCGGAAATAGGCGACTTCGGCGGCCTCTTGTCCGCTCGCTCCTAGGCTGTTGCCAGCCTCGAATAGAACTTGGTGCGTGCCGTCCTTGTGGAGTGCATGTTCGGCGTGGGTAGTGAGGGCTGCGGTGTTGGCACGCAGAGCCTGGGCTAGCACGGTATCGAAGTAGCTGTCGGGCCAGACGGCCATGAGCGTGTCAGCGGCGGTGCACGCAAGAAGGTCACGCCGGCGGGGAGTGAGAGTCTCGCGTACGGCTCGCTGCACGAGCCGGTGTACGCGAACGGTTTCGTGGGGGTTCTCGGGGTCGTGGTTGATGAGGCCGAGCCGGTGCAAGGCACGCAGGGCCTCCCGGGCTTGTTGCTCCGAGACGTTGCTCAGTGGCGATCGTGAGCGCAATCGCCTTGACAAGAGCCGGGTGTAGCCGACGGAATGGGTGGTGAGATGCCGACGAGCGGACTCGCTGGTGAGAACAGCTTCTGGGATTCCGTTGGGGTTGAGCATCGCGATCAGATGCAGCATGGGGCGGGCCAGGCCGACGGGACGCAGCTCGTCGGCGCGATCGAGACACAGAGACCATGCGGATGTGACCCGGGTGGTCTGGTCATCACGGAGCCGGTCGGGCAGGTGCGCCATCAAGAGTCACCGTGCGGTCGGCCAGCAGCCGACGGTAGGAAGCACAGTCCAGACCGGAATCGATGAGGTAGGCGGCACTCTGAGACAGGGCGAGCGGCAAGTGATCGACGTCTTCGGCGAGGGCGGCGAGCTGATCGGGGTCGTCGCGACGGTCGTGTGCGGTGAGCGTGGCGTTGAGGTAGGCGACGGCCTCAGCGGGGGTGAACAGTTCCACAGGCACTTGACGCCAGCCCGCGCCTGCCAGGGCTGCATCCCTGCGGCGGGTGGTCAAAACGGTCCGGCCGTGGGGACTCGTCGGCGGCCACAGTTGGCGAAGGTCATCCGGATCGGCCAGGTCATCCAACACAATCATCCAGCGGCACTTGTCCATGCCGGGCTTCGGTTCCAGCCAGGCAAGGAACAAGGCTGCGGCTTGGTCCGGGGCGGCGCGGTCACAGCCGAGGAGTTCGGATGCGGCCTGGGCGTAACCGTTAACCACAGCGGTGCGGGTGGCTGCGGTAATCCACACCAGCAGGTCCAGTTGCCCGGCCTTCCACAGGGCTCGGGCTTGGTAGGCGGCGAGCTGTGTCTTGCCGACTCCGCCCATGCCAGTCAGGACCTGGTTCGGCACTGCGTCGGCTCCCTCCGTCACCGCCTGTTCCAATCGTTCCGTGGCGGCAGTGGTCTGAAAGACGGCGGGTTCCTTCGGCATGGCGCCGATTTGGCGTGGCCAGATGACCGCAGATCGGGGTGCCGCATGGTAAGCAACGTTGGCGACATATCCGATGGCGACGCTGCCATCCTTGGCGTGAGCGGCCAGACCGGCCGACGCCGTCCAGGGCGGGCTGGGGGTAGCCGGTCCGTTCAGCCCTGGGACGGATCCGGCACCTGAGGGCGGTCGATGTGAACGCCCCCGTGCAAGACTCCAGCCCCGACTGAACCCCCATCGGCGTGTATGTTCACCGAGCCGCCGACGGCCAATCCGCCCTGACCTGCCGAGACTGGCCCTTGGCCCGTGTGCTGGGCCAGCAGGACACGCAAGTCCTCGGCAGCCTGAGCGCGCTCGCTAGCGTCCAGACTTTCCAGCAGGGACTCGATGCGTGCCTGCCACGTTGCTTCCTGACGGATACGCACACGCTCGGTCACGGTCGTCCTTGCGACATCCAGCTCACCCGCCGTCTGGTCCAGCCTTTCCAGCTCCGCCTGCTCGCGCTGGCTGTCCCCTCGGCCGAACCAGCGCGCCATGGCCTGCCGCAGCCCCGTCCACATGTCAGTCCCGGCAGCCTGCACGACCGCCGTACCGCCCGCCTCCGCCAGCACCACCAAAGCGTGCTCCAGCATCCCCTACCCCCTGATCGGCCTACTGGCACGTTAGCGCTGCAAATAGCGTCACGTAGCGTCGTTGAGATATCACGCTTCCGAAGCGCTCTCGGTTCCGCACGGTGTCGCGGTGAGCACCCCGCCCTTCGGCGTAGACGTGCTGGGCGCTGCCCTCACTCGCAATTCGGCGTCGGCAGAAATGGCTCGACTCACCGTCTCTCTGGAACTGCGTGTGCGACGTCGTCCGCCGGTGTGCGAGGTCCGGGCACACCAGCCGCAAGCTCCAGGCGGCTGTCCATGTCGAGGTTGACCTCTCCGTACGGGCGGACGTGGGACCAGAACAGCGGGGTCAGGCCGCGCCGGTCGGCGGGGGTGAGGAGGTCCGTCCATTCCGGTTCGCCGAGGATGTCCTGGAGCATCAGGGTGTTCACGAAGACCAGGGCCGACTGCAAGATTCGCAGGCACAGGACGAACATCTCCTGCTCGTCGCGCCGGTTCGAGGCGATCTCCCCGCCCTTGCCGTAGGCGATCACGGAGTTGGCGCCGTTGGAGGACTCCATCACGTTCAGGCCCTCCTCGATCTCCCGCTGAAGATCCCGAAGCCGCAGGTAACGGGCCACAAAGATGGTCTTCTGCGCACGGCCCACTTCCAGCATCGCCGCGTAGGTGGGATGGGAGGCGTTGCGGGTGAAGCGGCGTAGGATCGCCTCGGTCGACGCGGTCCGCGTGCGGATCGCGGTCGCGTACTTGATCATCTGATCGTACTGCTGGGCGATGAGTTCCCAGCGGATCGGGCGGGTCAGCGCCGGGGTCAGCCGCGGGTAGGCGTCCGGCTCGCCGGCCACCGGCCGGTACAGCTTCACCTTGTTGATCCGCTTGACGCGGCAGCAGGTCGAAGTTCAGCAGCCGCGTGATGCCGAACCCGATTTCCGACTAGCCATGACTGTCCGTGTAGTTGGCCTCGACGTCCATGGTGGTGCCGTGCCGCATCGCGCCCTCGACCATCGCGGCGACCTCGGAGGCGGTGCAGTTGATCAGCTGGGAGTGGATGGCCAGGGACTTCTTCTCCACGTGCTAGTAGATGAGCACCCCTCGGCCGCCGTAGCGCGAGTGCCACTCGGTGAACAGGTTCTGGTCGTAGGCCCGCACGTGGGTGGAGTCGGAGGCGACCGCGGTCGAGCCCTGGCCCCACAGCTCGGTGCTGCGGGCGGCGAAGGTGGCGTTCGCTATCTGGATGGCGATGGCACGGGCGGCCTCCGCGGACAGGTACCGGCGCCGGACGTAGCGCAGTTCGTCCTCGGTGTGGCCGTGGCCGCCAGAGGCGACGGCCTTGATCCCGGTGTTCGTGCCGTAGGCGTAGATCACCAGCAGCAGCCGCTCGGCCAGGACCTCCGTCGAGAGGGAGCCGCCGCCGGAGACCGAGGTGACCGCGTCCAGGCAGCCGGTGCGCAGGACGGCCTCTTTGAGCATGTCGATGAGCGGCACGATGCCCCACCGGTGCTGTACCTCGCTCTTGATCCTGCGCAGGTTGCGCGGCTCGGGCTGGGCCTCGGCCGGGGTCAGCCGGACCGCCCCGGACTTCCGCTCGGCGATGTCCAGCCAGCTCAAGCGCGGCATCCCATCGTTCAGCAGCGTCAGTTCGGTGGTCATCTGCTCGCGCAGCTCGTTGATGAAGTCGGCCGCGTCCAGCGGCTTGCGCAGCTCGCGGTAGTTCTCCTCACGCCGCTCAGCGAAGTCCTGGGGCAGATCCTCGTCAGGGTTGCGCCACTTGTCGGCGCCGACCACCCAGATCTCCTTGCACTTGAGCTGGTCGCGCAGGGCCTGGAAGGCAACGACCTCGTAGACCATCCGCACCACCCGGCGCCGGCCGCGTTTGTCGGTGCGGTGGACGACCTCGGCCCAGTCCCCGCCCATCGCCTTGTGCACGGGCACGGTCTCGCCCAGCGGGTAGTACGTGGTGTTGCCCGCCGCCGCGTACCGGGCCACCAGCGCCAGCGCCTCGATCACCGGCCGGTGCGTGTGGTTGGACGAACGGAACTCCAGCACGTCCAGCAGCTTGATCAGCCCGCGCCGGTAGTGGTTGGTGTACGACGCCTTCAGCGTCGTCTGCACTGTGCGCCGGCAGACCGGGCCACGGGTCTTGAACTCGTACACCAGCTCCCGCAGCGTCTGCTCACCGCCCGACACCGCCGGATAGACGACCTCGCGGACCGTGCCCTCCGGCTCGCCGATCGACGCCTCGGCGAGCTTGAAGAGGATGTGCTCCTTGCCCGACACCTTCTTGAACGCGTTGACCAGCTGCTCGGTGACCTTCTTCTCCGCACGCGCTGCGGGTGCGCGCGCTGATGGTGCCGTCCGCCCGCGACTCCCACGGCGCCGAGGGACGCATCCGGGCGGCCCGATTCCCCTCCCGCAAATCGCTGGAGGACTTCGACTTCGACCACCAGCGGTCCGTGAAACGCGAGGTCATCGCTCATCTGGGGACGCTGGACTTCGTCGCCGGAAAGGAGAATGTGATCTTCCTGGGGCCGCCCGGCACCGGCAAGACCCACCTCGCCACCGGGCTCGGCATCCGGGCCTGTCAGGCCGGCCACCGGATCGCCTTCGGCACCGCCGCCCAGTGGGTCATCCGTCTCGCCGAGGCCCATCAAGCAGGGCGTCTGAGCGACGAGTTGACCCGGCTGGGACGGATCCCGCTGATCGTGGTCGACGAAGTGGGTTACAGATGATCGAGACGTCCCGGTTGCGGTGACGGCGCTTGATCTGGGCAGCTGTCTCATAGCCGTCCATCTCGGGCATCTGTACGTCCATGATGATGACGGCGAAGTCGTCATGGTCCAGCAGGGCTTTCAGTGCCTCTCGCCCAGATGACACGGTGACCAGCTCCTGGTCCAGCGTGCCGAGTACCGCGGTACCAGGATCTTCGGCATGGCTATGTCCGGCCCGGCAGGCAACGCCTTGGGGCTTTCCAGCGTTTCGAGTTGCCGTTCGAGCAGGCTACAGCGTTCTTCGGCGGCGGCTTTCTCGTCCTGCATGTTCCGCAGTTCTGCCCCCAGCCTGGTGACCTGCTGCTGGAGCAGATCGCGCTCCTCGAGGAGCTGGGAGACGTTGGGGTGCGCGGCAGCGAGTTCGTCCGCGCGGCCGCGCTCGGCTTTCCAGTCCGCCTCCAGCTGTGACAGGCGGACTTCCAGGTCATGGATCCGGTTGGTCCGCTCCAGTAGCGCATCGCCCAGGACGTCGCCCTGCACGCTGGAGCGCCGGGATCGGCGGTCCTGAACCCCACCGGAATGTTCGGATCACCCCCACATGCGTGGGGAGGACCTCGGCATCGGTAAGACCTGCTGGGGCATCGGCGGATCACCCCCACATGCCTGGGGAGTACGCGATCGCTGGCAGTGCGGGCGGCACCAGCAGCGGATCACCGCCACATGCGTGGGGAGGACACTTTCTGACCTGCAGCGTTGCGACCGCTATGCTTTTTCTTTGTCAATGGTGCATACCTTAGTGCCAGCCGCTGCTAGTGGGGGAGGATCCCGCAGGCTGTCGGACGCGGTACCTACCCCTTCAACAGAGCCCATTAAAGAACACGCGCTCAGACTCGCCAGCGGATTCCGTCGATCGGTCGGCTTGGCATGCCAAGAAACTGCCGACCCGCGCAACGAACAAAGTCCTTCTCGTCATTCGGCTCAGGTGTGACAGCCTCAAACAGGCCACGCCCGACTACTGCGTTACGCGGGAGCAAGGCTGAGGAGGCCGGCACCGAAGGCGCGTGCGCGTCCGATGCCGGTGAGGATAGCGACGCGTAGTGCTTCAGGGTCTGTGATCGTGGCGTCTCCTTCGAACACGGTGATGGCGTGCCGGTGCCTGGTACGGCCGGTGCCGCTTGGACGGGTGACGTCATTGGACGTGCTGCTGTTCCGAACAATGGTGTGAACGTCCAGGCCGTTGCGGGCGGCGCGGGTGTGCCACCAGTCGTCTGCGGCGTTGCCGGACAGGACACGGCGGGCGGCGGGTAGCCGGTCCAGGCCCAATCGCTCCTGGGCCTTCTTCCGGTCCGTGAGGGTGCCGTACTGGACGACTGGGTTGGCGGCGATTCGGTACTGGACCGGCCGCCCGACGGTGAGCCGGTCCAGGAGGGGGCTGAGGTCCTTGGTGACAGTGTGGGCGTAGTTAGGGTCTATCCGGTTGGTGAGCGGTCGGGCACCGGTCTGCACCAGAGCGGTGATCCCGGTGTCCGACTCCTCCACGCGGTAGAGCAGACGACCTTGGGCGCGGGGACTTTCGCCGAGGTCGTCAGGGAGTAGCCGCATCAGGGTGCGGTGCATGGCGTTTGCGTCACCGAGGTCCGTGAGGACTGCCCGGTTGCGGGTGTTGAGGCGGAGCTGGGTCAGCCAGGCTGTGCCCGTGGTGGTTGGCGCTGTGGCAGTGGTCATGCGGTGGCCTCCAGTCCCTGGGCGGTAGCGAGGGCGTTGATCCAGTCGGTGCCGAGGCCGGCGCAGAGGTCGGCGGGCAGGGTGAGGGTGGTGACGTACTCGGTGCGGACGTTCCAGCTGCGGTGGTAGTCGTCGAACGACTCGGGGTCATCCCGCAGCCGGTGCCGTGCTGGGTGCCCGTTGGTGGGCGGCTGGTCGTGGGCGATGTCGACCGTGACCGTGTTCGTGCCGGCAGGGCGGCGCCGGTGCAGCGGAAACGACGCCAGTGCGGCAGCGGCGTCTTCCAGGCCGGTGGCGATCAGCAAGGGACCGGCAGGAGGACAGGCCCGGCGTCCCAGGTAAAGGGGCCAGCGGGGGGCCTGTAGCGTCGTGGTGACGGTGTTGATCAAGGTGGGGTCGCCATCGACCGCGATGGTGAACGCGGCGTCGGCCAGGTAGTGGCGATGCGTGACGACCGTTGCCTTACCTTCGCCCTTACGGTCACCGTTGGCGGACGGCACGGACCGGTCCTTGGGCAGGCCCCCGCCCACGGTGTGGAAGTCCACCGTCCTCACCCCGGACCGGTCGGTGCGGATCGTGAAGCGCAGGGTGCGTAGGTCGGACAGGTCCGCGTCGCGGCGGCGGCCCTGGGCGGCTGCCAGCATTCCGATCAACGCGGACCTGGTGGGCCGGACGTGGGTATCGCGGTCGGTGAAATTGCTGTGCTCTCCGAAGGACTGCAACGGTCCGGAGAGGTGCATCAAGATGCCAGGCAAGAAGGCTCCTTCGAGGATGGGCCCCCACGGGCGTGGGGATGACCGCACCAAGTGGTCCGGGGTCGCGGCTTGTCGGCGGATCGGCTCCACGTTGTGGGCGGGAGCTCCCCTAGAGGGCGGTGGTGTGGGCTTTGAACAGGGCGTCGACCGCGCCCTGGGACAGAGCCTTGTAGGAGTCGAGCTGGTGGCCGAGGCCGGTCAGCTTCTCGTCGTCGGCGATCGATGCGTAGCCGGAGAACGTGACGTTGTCGGCGCCCATCAGGCGGTTGATCGCCGTGGCGTACCGGTCGAGTGCGGTCCGGGACGGGCGGGCCCAGCCGCCGCCCTGCTCGGCTGCCACCGGCTTCTCGAACGCTCCGGCATAGTTGATCGGCTGGTCGGTACGCACCGACATGTGGACCAGGTCAGGGATGGTATGCGGGGCGGTGACGTTCTTCTTGGCCTGGGGCAGTACGCGGATGAAGCCGGCCACGAACGCGTCGACGAGGGAACGGGCGGTGTCGGTGTCACCGTCCAGGCCGTCTTCGGCAAGCAGCTCGGGCAGGTCCAGGACCGCGTACCGGTAGAACACTCCCGACATGAACTCGTGGTGGTTCATGTGTCCGCTGCCCGTCTCCTCGCTGTCGTGGGTGACGTCGTCGACCGCCACAAAGAAGTCGGGCTGCCTGCGGGCGGTGTGGGTGGTGAACCCGTGGGCCATCTGGCGGCTCGCATCGACTCCGGCTCCGGGCAGTTCGGACAGCATCCGCCCGAACAGGGCGATCGATCCGTTGCGGCGACCGATCAGCTCCCGCACGCCGGTACCGAGGGTGCTGATCAGCTTCTTGTCGGTCTTGCCCTTGGCCAGGGTCTCTTCGATGGCGTCCTGGTGTTCGACGCACAGGTCTGCGATCTGCGCGGCCGTCGCCGACGGCACGAACAGCAGGCTTTTCGTGCCGTTCTTGTCGAGCTTGAAGCCGGTCGCGTCCAGCACCAGCTGACCGGCGGCCGCGGCGAGCTCCTCGCTCCAGCCGCGCTCGCGTAGCTGCGCGGTGACCTGCTGGCCGATCCGCCGGGTGCGGACCGCGTGGATGCCAGTGGTGTCCTCGACGTAATCGCGCAGCGGGCGCCCGAGGGCCTGCGACGACAGTCTGATCCTGGTGGAGCCGCCGAAGGTCAGCGTCTTCGGTGCGCCGAGGTCGTCGCGGTTCAGGTTGGAGTACGGGATGGTCTGCACCGCGTGCAGGCACAGGAACACCATGGTCAGTTCTCGCTCTCGTTCTTGTCGCCGGCGCCCGGTTTGCTGCCGGTGGTGAGGGCCTTGTAGTAGGAGCTGGACCAACGCAGCACTGTCGCGTCGCGCTGGCTGTCGCGTTCCCAGTCGGCCAGGTCGTGCAGGAGTACCGCCCAGTCCGGCAGGCGGCCGTTCGTGCAGGCCAGCCGCATCACGCCGGGCAGTGCCGCGTGCAGCCCGGGCAGGTCCTCTCGCATCAGTGCGTGCAGGCGTGGCGCGCGAGGGCCTTCGGGGTTGTCGCTGCCTTTGGCGGCGTCGGCGTCCAGCCGCCCCAAAACTGCGCCGATACAGCCGGTGCGCAGCCGTTCCTGCCGTGTCCTGGGCTGCCCGGTGTCGTCGCCGTCCATCGTCTGGTCGTCTGTGTCCGCAGGGTGTGGCCGGTCTTTCGCGGGGCGGGCGGTCGGCTCGTACTGGGCAATCAGGGCTGCCACCGTGTAGTGCGCCCACTCCAGATCCGGTGCCGGTTCGTCCGGCAGCCGGGCCGCCACGTACCGGTGCGCGCGTACCGCCTCCACCGGGGTACGGCCCAGCGCCGACCGCAACGCCTGCCCCGCCCCGGCGTCGCGACGGCATGCCGCGGTGATCCGTTCCACGAACCGGTCCGCAGCAGCCAGCCGCCGCCCACTGAACGTCGTATCCACCGGCGTACTCACACTGCCTCCCCATCTGTCGCGGCCGTCGTTGCGGCCGTGTCCTTCCTCGGCAGGGTGGAGGCGACCTTGCCCCGGTGACGGACCATGGCCCGCACCGTCCGCGGCTCGTGACCGTCGGTGATCTCCCCGGTCAGCTGGTCGTAGACGCCGACCGCCAGCTGCCCGAACACTGCCACTGCCTTGTCCCAGGCCCGCTGCTCCAGCAGCAGCCAGAACGCCGACTCAGCCAGCGGCCAGTACGCGGCCAGCGCCCGCTCACCCAGCGGCGACCGGTCCGCGCGCTCCCCGCCGGCTGGAACCGCGGTCTCCTGCCACACCGAATCGACCGCCCACACCAGCCGGTCAGCACACAGCTCCGCACGCTCCCGCACCGCCGCGAGCCTGCCGGCGTTCGCTGTCTCCTCGTCGCGAATCAGCCGCAGCACCGCAGGCGTCACCGCCCGGTACCAGCCCCGCTCGCCACCGGCCCGCTCCCGGTCCTGCTCGAACCCGTACGCGGCCACCCCCACGTGATCCAGCACCTCTACGGGAGCATCGTGAATCGCGTCCATGATCAGCGGCCTGCGCCTGGCGCTGCCCGGCGGCCGGTGCAGCAGCAGCCCGTCCAAGTCACGGAAAAGCGCCCGACCGACTTTGGCCCGCTGCGGATACTGCTGGCCCTTGGACCCTTCCAGCCAGTTCAGGTACGGGTCCATCACCGGCGGCAGCGCGGACGGCCACGCCCACGCCACATACACGTCCTGGGCCGCCTGCCGGTCCTCGGACGGCACCAGCAGCAGCGCATGCTGGGCGCGGCCCGTCAGCAGCGACACCGGCCCCGCCACACCCGGCAGATGCCCGCCCGGGTCCGGCAGCTCATCCGCCTCCCACGGGGCGAGATCCCGGCGCGGGTCGGTCAGCTCGGTGTCGGGGATGCCGAGTATGATCGTTTCGTACAGGGTCCGGCCCGTCGGGTGATACGACACCAGCCCCCGCAGCGGCCCGACCGCCGCATGCCGCCCGCTGTGCCCCGCTGTCGTCCGCGCGGGTCCTTGCGGGCCGCCCTGCCCCCACCACAGCCACGTCAGCAGGTGCAGCACAGCGTCGGCCGCCGGCACCGGAACCGGCGCCCCGTCATGGAAAGCGCCGAACCACGCTGACGAAGACGCCGACGCTCTGCTGACCACCAGCTTGCCGATACCACTCGTCCGCCGGTCGACCTGCCCCACCCGTCGCCCGGACTTCACCACGGTATCCATCTGCGACGGCAGCCGCGGCTCCTGCATCCACGGCCGCACCGGATCGAACAAGGCGAACCGGCCCGCGTACCGGGCGAAGTACCCGTCCACCAGGCCCGGATCGAACCGGCTCTGCTCCAGCAGCTCATACCGGTCCGGGCCGCTCATCTCCTCCAGCCCGGATACCCGCAGCCCGAACGCATACAGGAGGCGCAGCAGCACGCACTCCGCCGGCGGCGACCCCACCGCCAGTGACTCGATCCGGTGGGCATCGGCCAGAAGACCCCGCAACCCGTACACGGCGCGTGATCCGTCGACCATGGTCACCGGAACCCACGGATCGACCTCAACGTCCAGGCCACGGCATGGCGTTGGCGGCTCATCATCTGTCGTTGTCATCAAATCGCACGCTACAACCCCCCACTGACAACGCCCCTCCGCACAGGGCAGGAGGGGCGTTGCTGCAGGCCCCACCCACGTGGGGATCACTACCGGGCGCTGCGCGGCGAAGACGGATCACCCCCACACACGTAGGGAGGACTTGGCCATCACGTACGGGTGGTCATCGCCGTACGGACCACCCCCACCTGCGTGGGGATCAGACTGGTCAGATCATCTCCGCTTGGCCGTGTGTCGTGCTCAGCGTGCCTCGTCGACGATACCGAGAACGGGGTCGAGCCGTAGTCGTCGGCGGCCGATGGGCTGTGGCTGGTGACCGGTCGGGGTCTGGTAGTGAGGAAGGCGTACGAGGTCACGCAGCCGGGGCTCAGCCATCCAGTCCGGGTGGGCTTGCTGGCCGGTGGTGAGTTGGGTGAGCCAAGATCCGGCGCGCATCAGAACGGCGTAGCTCATGAGGGTGCGGATCTGGGCTTTGGTGAGCCGGCCTCGGGCACCGGGCGCGGCGACCGGGAGGCGGACGGTGTGGCCGGGATCCAGCCAGATCTCCCCGGCCAGGTCGTGGAACGTGGGGATCAGGGCGATGCTGTTGGCGCCGAGCCTGGTGGTGATCAGATCCGGGTCGGCATTCGACTCTGTCAACCGGTGGAGATTGCCGGTGTGGACTCGGCCGGGTCCCGGGATCATCGCAAGGTCTGCGAGGGCATCCAACATCGCGTCGTCGTTGATGCGGTCGCGGTCGGTAACCATCAGGGTGTCGGGGTCGGTGCTGGCGAACGCTGGGTCGTAGACGGCGTTCACCAGCTTTTGGACGTCGCCGGGGATGTTGATCGTGCCGGGGTGGCGATCGAGTAGTTCCCACGTGCGCTGGAGCAGCGATGGCGGGTAGACGCTGCCCCACGTCGGCGGCGCGAAGTTCGGTTGGCCGTTGCTGTCGGCGGGAGTGAGGACGGTCATGGTGGGGTCCGTGCCTGCCCATGCGGGGCGGGTCAGTCCGGCTTCACGCCAGGCGTCCGGGCCATGGCGGTGGGCACGGCCGGCTCGCTGCAGGAGCAGGGCGAGCGGAGCCAGGTCACTGATGATCAGGTCCAGGTCGAGGTCGAGTGACTGTTCGATGACCTGGGTGGCGACGACGATCCCTCGTGTCGGGCGCCGTGTGGAGGGCTTATTGACGCGGCCGAACGCGGTCTCAAGGCACTCGGTGTAGGCCTTGCGCTGGTGGGCCGGCAGCCGGGCGTGCAGCAGGTGCATGTCGACGTCGCTGCCGAGTGCTGCGGCCAGCTGCCGATAGGTGTCCTGAGCGTGCGGGACGGTCGTACAGATGACGGCCGCGCATCCGCCGTCCCGCAGGAGCGGGGCGAGTTCTCCCAGGATGGTGCGGTGCCGGTGACGGGATCCGCGGGTGGTGACCATCTTGACGGTCAGATCCCGGCCTCGATCGGTGCCGACCGGCGTGGCGGGGGTGTGCACGATGCCGGTCGCGTGGTCGGTGAACGACCAGCCCGGATACGAAGGGGAGATGGCGGCGGGCCGCCGATGTCCGGCCCCGGCCCGGTAGGCGTTGACCAGCCCGGCCGCCGTGTCACCGGTCAGCGTCGCCGACAAAAGCACCACGGGCACCTGCCACGCCCCGCACCACTCGATCAGCCGCAGCAGCAGACCGTGGGTGAACGCGTCGTACGAGTGGGCCTCGTCAATCACCAGCGTCTTCCCGGACAGGGGCAGGTGCCGCAACTGCGTGTACCGCAGCGGCAGCACGGACAGCAGCGCCTGGTCGATGGTGCCCACGTTGACGTGGGCGAGCAGTCCGTGCCGGTTGGACTGGCGCAGCCAGCGCGTCGCCTCGGTCGACACGCCGTCCTCGCCATGGACGACGCGCGCCTCGGGATCGTCGTCGGCCTGGTCGTCGTGCATCCACGCCGACCCGTGCAACCTGGTGACCGCGCTGGGAAGATTGTGTTCCGCCCAGCTCTTCAACCGGCCGTGCATCTGGTCGGTGGTCGCCATCGTCGGCAGGGCCACGTACACGCCGTGCGTCCCACACGCCCGTCCCAGCAGCCCAGCCCCGTACAGGGCTGCCTCGGTCTTCCCGTCCCCCGTGGGCGCGGTGACCAGCAGCAGCCCCGGACCCCCAGCCAGCATGCCCGGAAGATACTCGGCAATGCTGGCCTGCAACTGATTCGGCGCACGGATCGGCAGGTAGGAGAACATCTCGGTGAACGACGCTGCACTCTGCGGGAGTTCAGGCGCGGTCAGCCCGGCATCCTCGAGCAGACGAACCGCGTGCTCGCGGGAGCCGGCCGCCCACGCGTGCACGGCCGCCGTGTCCACCACGCTCCCCGAGCCACCGACCCGCGCAGCCAGGTGATCTTCCTGCGACACCAGCCAGTCAGCCAGCACCACCAGACCGGACACCACCGTGATCACCCCAGCCGGAATCCGCTCACCGGTCCTGGCGATGGCCGGAGCACCGGTAACGGCTGCGAGCACCTGGGCCATCGATTCCCGCTGCTGCCGCCAGCCGCCGTTGCCCAGTCCGGGAAACGCGGCCACGGGATCGGCCACGGCACGCGGAGCGCACGGCTCACCGAATCTGCCGTGATGCCCACCCAGCACCATGGACGCCACCACGCCGGCCACGCGGTCCCGCTGCCCCTCCAACGACCAGCCGACCCCGTGCAGCAGCTCGGGCACCAGCAACTGCGACGACGCCTCATGCCGGCCCAGTGCCGCAGCCTCCGCAGCGTCCACGCCGGGGAAACCATCCGCCGTCAACGCCGCCAGCAGGTCACCGCGCGCGGCCTGCCACGACGGCACCGCCTTACCGATGTCATGCAACCCCGCCCAGAACGCCACCACTCGCCGGGCCGCCGCCTCGTCCACGCCCAGAGCCCGAGCGATCAACCGGCGCTGCGCCCGCGACAGATACGCGTCCCACAGAACATCCGCCATGACAGCCGTATCCACCAGGTGACAGATCAGTGGATAGTGCCCCCCACCCGGCAGACCCTTGCTCTTGGCCCAGATACGGCACTCCAACCGGTCGCCAGACACCCCGCGCCCCTCCCTTGTGGCATACCGCAAGGGAGCCTAACCAGCAGGTACGACAACCCACCCGCAGCTGCGATACGCCACCTGCCAGGAGACGAGATCACCCCCACGTGCGTGGGGAGTACTCTGACGTCCGACTGTGGGCCGATGCGCCCTACGGATCACCCCCACCGGCGTGGGGAGGACGACGGGGTCTACGTCCTGCGCTGGCTTGACGACGGATCACCCCCACCGGCGTGGGGAGGGACCGGTTGTTCGTGCCGTCGGTTCGGCCGAGCCACGGATCCCCCCATGCGTGGGGAAGCTCGCCTGGACGGGCGTGGCCAGAACCGAAGACGGATCACCCCCACGTGTGTGGGGAGAAGACGCAGTCATGGCACAGGGCCGGATGATGTTCGGATCATCCCCACGTGCGTGGGGAGGACCAGATCGGGCCCGAGCCGGCGTAGTAAGACTGCGGATCACCCCCACGGGCATGGCGAAGACTACTGCTGGTGGGCGGCGATCAGTTCGCGCACCGGATCACCCCCACATACGTGGGGAGCACGCGGCGGTCCCGTGCAGCGTTGCCATGCCATCGGATCGCCCCCACGTGCGTCGGGAAGACGACTTTGCCTCGGTGAAGGTGTTTCTCAGCGAGCGGACCACCCCCACAGGCGTGGGGAGGACTCGCCGGCCAGCTTCTTCGGGTCGCCGCCCTTCGGATCACCCCCACATGCGTGGGGAGGACCCGCACATGGCCCGCCACAGCGTGCACAGATCACCCCCACGTGCGTGAGGAGGACGGGACCTGCAGGTCTGAGATGACTACAACTCGCGGATCACCCCCACGGGCGTGGGGAGGACTCGCCGGTCTTCTTCAGCTTCTCCGTGATCCGCAGATCACCCCCACGGGCGTGGGGAGGACCTCGAATCGTCCGCCGTGATGCGGCCCGGGATCGGATCACCCCCACGTGCGTGGGGAGGACAACCCCGACCTCTACGACGTGTCCCTGCTGACAGGACCACCCCCACGTGCGCGGGGATGACGCGGTCTTCTCGTCCAGGCGGCGTTCGTACTGCGGATCACCCTCACGTACATGGGGAAGACTGGCCTGGCGGCCCGGCGCGGACTGTGGTCCCCGGATCACCCCCACAGGCGTAGGGAGGACGGCCCGGACGGGTACGAGCGCCTCTGGGTGGACGGATCACCCCCACATGCGTGGGGAGGACCGAATCGGAGTTGGCCACCTGGGATTCGCCGACGGAGCACCCCCACGAGCGTGGGGAAGACAGCGCGTGCGCGACGAGAAGCAGGTGGCTGAGCGGACCACCCCCACGGGCGTGGGCAGGACGACCAGATGTCGGCCTTCTTGACCTTGTACCGCGGATCACCCCCACGGGCGCGGGGAGGACGTCCACAAGACTCACGCTACGAGCCCCACGGCCGGATCACCCCCACGTGCGTGGGGAGGACTCAGTCCGTGCCTCGTGAACGTGGATCTCGTACGGATCACCCCCACGTGCGTGGGGAGGACATCGCCCGCTTGGCCTTCGAGCAGCAGGACGGCGGATCACCCTCACCTGCGTGGCGAGGACCGACGGATACGCTCGTACCCACCGACCGGAATCGGATCACCCCCACACGCGTGGGGAGGACAGCGCGGACGAGCTCATTGATGACGGCCTTTTTCGGATCACCCTCACATCCGTCGGGAGGACGGCTACGTGGCCCTGCAGATCGAGGCGCACTTCGGATCACCCCCACAGGCGTGAGGAAGACAACTCGGTGAGCCGCTCGTCCTTGTACGTCATCGGATCACCCCCACGTGCGTGGGGAGGACGACGGGGTCTACGTCCTGCACTGGCTCGACGAAGGATCACCCTCACTCGCGTGGGGAGGGCCTGGCGATGCAGAAGAACCGGACCTGGATCCGCGGATCACCCCCACCTGCGTGGGGAGGCCCGCGTTCAGTCGCCCGGCGTTCCCCATCAGATCGAATTACCCCCACACGCGTGGGGAGGACAGCCCAGTCTCCCGGAGCATGCCCAGGTGGTACGGATCACCCCCACGGGCGTGGGGAGGACACCATCGTCTCGGCTTGGAAGTCGCCAGCCATCGGATCACCCCCACGTACGTGGGGAGGGCCCGCCACCGCCGACGCCATCGCCCACACCGGCGGATCACCCCAAGTGCGTGGGGAGGACGGCGTGGACATCTGCCAGTCGGTGATGTCGTTCGAATCACCTCCACAGGCGTGGGGAAGACGTGGTGTTCAGGCCGATCGCACCACCGGTCATCGGATCACCCCCACGCGCGTGGGGAGAAGGTGAGCTGCATCCGCTTCAGGACCGGGTCGTCTGGATCACCCCCACGGCGCGGAGAAGACTCGATCTTGCCGAACGCCCTACCGATCGCGTCCGAATCACCCCCACGGGCGTGGGGAGGACTCCGGCATGGCGTCCTCGGGACGGCTGCGCAGCGGATCACCCTCACAGACGTGAGGAAGACAGAGTGACGGTGCATGCCGCGGCGTTGGTGTTCGGATCACCCCCCACGCGCCTGGGGAGGACGCAGCCCCGGCGTCGACGTCGATGCCATCCGCGGATCGCCCCCACGTGCGTGGGGAGGACTGGGTGGAGGTGTCCGGGGACTGGTCGATCGTCGGATCACCCCCAGGTGCGTGGGGAGGACTTGCCCTTCAGCCGGCCAAGGCGGACCTGGTCCGGATCACCCCCACGGGCGTGGGGAGGACTCGATCTGGTCGAGGTCGAGGTGCTGGGTGGGCGGATCACCCCCACGGGCGTGGGGAGGACCCCTGCAGGGTGACGTAGGGCGGAATGGTCAGCGGATCACCCCCACGGGCGTGGGGAGGACACTTCCTGGCCTGCAGCGTTTCGACCACTTTACTTTTCTTTATCAATGTCCGTGGGATCGTCCATACTTTATCGCCAGCCGCTGCGAGTGGCGAAAGATCCCGCAGAGCGTGGGGCGCGGTACGCACCCCTTCCAAGTTCCCGCTACGGAGCAGGCATTCAGACTCAGCAACCGCTATTCGCGTCACTATCCGAGCCAGACGATGTCCAGGACGGACAGGTGCCGCATCGCGCGGTTCGCGAAGAAGATGACCGACGTATGGCCGACGGACGCGATGCGCACGTCCTCGCCCTCCGGGTCCGCCGATGTCCCACTGCGGGAAGCCCCAGGGGTTTCCGGCTGCGGCGTCCAGGACGTCCCAGACCATCTGCTCCGCGTGCTCCGGGAGTCCGGCAAGCACCTTGGCGGCGGGCGGCGACAGCCGGACCGCATACGGCTGCTGTCCGCTCACCGGCGCCTGCTCCGGATCTCCTCCAGGTCCACGAACCCGGTCTCATCCTGGCCGGAGGCGAAGAACGAATCGACCGCCGGGGCGGAGGCGACACGGGCCTGCCAGACCTGGACGACCGCGTACAACGCGGCGAGGGAGAACGTCCGGCGGGACTCCTCCAGCGCGGCCGCCCACTCCTGCTCGTCTTCCCTGCACGCGTTGCGGAAAGCCGTGGCTCTGGGCAAGGCGTGGTCGGCGACCAGACCTGCCGAAGGCACTCCCTTCAAGAGCGGCTGTACTGCCCCCTGACGGCCGATCAGCCGGTCCGGCGAGACTTTGACATCGGACCAGGTGATCGGCTGCGAGCGGGGCAGCCAGGGCGCCCCCTAAGGCTGCTGGGGCGTTCAGGTCAGGGCCATGTCCACAAAGCGGGAGTAGTGGCCCTGGAAGGCCACGGTGATCGTGGCGGTGGGTCCGTTGCGGTGCTTGCCGATGATCAGGTCGGCCTCGCCGGAACGGGGAGATCCTTCCTCGTAGGCGTCTTCGCGGTGCAGCAGGATCACCATGTCCGCGTCGTTCTCGATCGCGCCGGACTCGCGCAGGTCGGACACCACCGGCCGCTTGTTCTCGCGCTGTTCGGAGCCGCGGTTGAGCTGCGAGAGGGCGATGACCGGCACGCGCAGGTCCTTGGCCAGTAGCTTCAGGTGCCGGGAGATCGCGGCGACGTCCTCTTGCCGGGAGGAGCCGCGGCGGCTGGCGGGGGTAACGAGCTGGAGGTAGTCCACCACGATCAGGTCCAGGCCCTCCCGGCTGGCGATGCGGCGGCTGCGGGTGCGGATGTCCGCCATGCTCAGGCCAGGTGAGTCGTCGACGTGCAGGCGGGCCTCACCGATCGCGGGCAAGCGCCGGCCGATGCGTGCCCAGTCGTCGTCGGTAACGGTGCCGCCGCGCAGGTGGTGCAGGGCCACCCGCGCCTCCGCGGACAGCACGCGCATGCCGATCTCGTCCTCGCTCATCTCGAGGGAGAAGACCGCCGCGCTGCGGCCGTGCTGAATGGCGGCCGCGCGGACGAAGTCCAGGGCCACGGTGGACTTGCCCATGGCCGGGCGCCCGGCGAGCACGATGAGCTGGCCGGGCTGCCAGCCCTTGGTCAGCGAGTCCAGGTCAATGAAGCCGGTCGGCACGCCCGTGATCTCGCCCTCGGCACGGGAGCCGACGCTGTCCACGACACGCTCGACGATCGCGGCGATGCCGTTGCCCGGCTCACTGGCCGCGCGTTCCTCGGTGACAGCGAACATCTCGGCCTGCGCGCTGTTGACGATCTCGTCCAGCTCGCCCTCGCCCGCATAGCCGAGATGCGCTATGCGGGTGCCGGCCTCTGTCAGGCGGCGCAGCACCGCGCGCTCGCGGACGATCTCGGCGTAGAACTCGGCGTTGGCGGCGGTCGGCACGGCCTGGACCAGGGTGTGCAGGTAGGAGGCCCCGCCCGTCTTGCTGATCTCGCCGCGCTTGGTCAGTTCCGCCGCGACCGTGATCGGGTCGGCGGGCTCCCCGGCCGCGTACACGTCCAGCACGGCGGCGTAGATCATCTCGTGGGCCGGGCGGTAGAAGTCACGGCCGGTCAGGATCTCGGACACCTCGCCGATAGCGTCCTTCGACAGCAGCATGCCGCCCAGCACTGACTGCTCGGCAGCAAGGTCGTGCGGCGGGGTGCGGTCCAGCTCGTCCCGCGGCTCGGATTGACGCGGCAGGCTGGCAGTGGCCGTGGATACGGTGGCGGTCACGGATCTCCTTCAGGGTCCGTCGCGCCCGGGGCAGGGAGGTCAAACCAGGCCTCGGGCGCCAGCATTTTCGAGCAGGTCAGATCACGAGGACGGGCGGCCGGGCTCAGCTTGCTTGCCGTGCAGCAGGCTGATGAGCGCGGCCGTGTCAACCCGCGAGGCGCCGTCACGGCGCGGCCGGGACTGCCGGACGCACTCCGGGCAGTCGCCCGCGGGGAACGCGCCTCCGCCGTGGCCGGGCTTGCGACACCGGTCCGAGGACTTCTCCTGGCGGGGTCTGGGCCGAACCCGGGAGTACACCCGCAGGTCGTCGACCCACCCCGGCAGGCATTTCGTCCAAGACACCGCACCACCGGTGTTCTTCAGGATCTCTGTCTCCAGCAATGCCCGCTGCACGTCGTCCATCTCCGCCAGCTCCGGCCAGCCCTGCGCACGCATCGTCCGCAGCAGCCGCGGCGCGCAGCGCCTGGCCGTCGCCGCACCTGCCTGCCACCGCTGCATGCCCTGCAGGAACGCAGCCGCCTCCTGAAGCTCCTCCGCTGAGAACTCCGCCGGCCGCTTCGTCTCCTGGTGCTCCCTCTGTGACGGGAGCTCCCTCGAGGGGTCGGTGCGGGGGTTGGGGGAGGAGAAATCCTCCTCCTCCGGGGGGTGTGGGGGGGACGGAGGGGACTGCGGGTTTTCCGCATTTCGGCTCTGACCTTGCGAAACGCGGGTTTCCAGATCGCGGGTTTTCCTCGATTCGGCTCCGGACTGCGAGTTTTCCGCGATTCGGCTCTGACCTGGCGAAACGCGGGCTTTCCGCGATCCGGAGGTCTGGCAATCGCGGGTTTCCCGCACTTCGGGCCTGACCTGCTCTGTTGCCGTGATGCCCAGGTCGATGTACTGAGTGTTGTTCGCTGGGTTCCGGTACACCCTGGTGACCCACGTAGGGCGTTGAGTCACTTCGTCGAAGACCGGAACGCGGGCGAGGTGGCCGGCGGTCGTTAGCCGCTTCGCGATGCCGTTGTAGCGGTCCTTGCCCATCTTCCAGCCGCGGGCCTGAAGGTCAGCCCGGATCGCTTCCATAGTCGACGGCAGGCGCGGGTCCCGCAGCAGGAGCTCGGCGAGGACCCCCAGGTCCTCCGGCTGGAGGCCAGGCGTTCGCACCAGCTCCCGCCGCAGGATGACCTCTTCTGGCGCCTCCCAGGCACGCTCCAGATAGCTGGAGCCGAAGTCATCAGTGCTCATGCGGCACCGCCATCCGGGACGATCCCGTCAGCAGCCCGTCGGCCCACGGAAGCTGGACTGTCCTGCCGTCGGAACCGCCAGGCATGACGGTCCAGGTGGCGGGGCGCTTCGCTTCCCCGAGTCCGATCCGTACGAAGTCGATCGTGGACGCATCCCGAGTGACTGGGATGTACTTGCTGTGCAAGTGGGTCATCTCCCCAGATAGGGGAGCCGTGACCAGCGCATGTGACCTAGTAGAACCCCGGAGTAGTGGCGTTGCGCAATCTCTTGCGCATACTCTGGGTATAGGTGACCACGCGGGCTTATGGCCCACGGGCATCACCGGGCAGACGAGGTCACCTCGCTGCTCACGACTCGAAGCTTTTGATCAGGCGAGCGAGTCGGACTTGGAAGCGGCTCCTGTTGTGGCGACAGGGGCCGCTTCGCGTTTACGGGGGGTGGATTGGGCTGCACATGATCAACTGGCCTCCGCGAACTCGAAACCGTCGGCTGCGGCGGGATGCTTGGCAGCCCACCCTCTCAGCAGACGGACGTACGCCTCCAGGTGACGACGACGCGGCTTTGCCGCCCCGACCTCCCACCTGTTGAACGCGACCCGCGTGACACCGAAGACAGCGGCGACCTCTTCCTGGGTGAGCCCGTCAGCCTTACGCAGCCGTGCACGAATCTCCGGCGGTGGCATGGCGTCTGGTCGCACGAGCAGAGCGTCGACCGCATCGAGTAGCTCAGACACTGATCCCCCTCTCCTCACGTGATCCGAAACTATACATAAATCTTGACTGTTGGCAGAGGAGTTGAGCGCATGTTGCACGAAGACCGCCAAGCTAAGGTCAACGGCATGCGCCTTGCCCTCTTCGACCTGGACGGCACGCTGGCCGACCGGCAGTCGGCGCTCAGCGACGCGTTGACCTGCCTGTGCCGCTCCCGGGCACTCTCCCCAGATGCCGAACAGTGGCTGCGCACCGAGCTGGCCGACCGCGCGACCGCCGGCGACTTCGCCCGGCTGCGCGAAGCCTTCGGATTGGAAGCGTCGGCCGCGGACCTGTGGCAGG
The DNA here is from genome assembly GCF_055639495.1 of Streptomyces sp. NPDC039424. Taxonomy (NCBI): domain Bacteria; kingdom Bacillati; phylum Actinomycetota; class Actinomycetes; order Kitasatosporales; family Streptomycetaceae; genus Streptomyces; species Streptomyces sp. NPDC039424. The sequence continues at coordinate 210,896 of NZ_JBVKAI010000012.1, read as the reverse complement.
AGTACGTCGACCTCATGGCGGCCGCCGTCACCTGCCGCCCCGAGGTCCTCGAGGGCCTGGCCCGCCTGCGCGCGGCCGCGTGGACGATCGGCGTCATCACCAACGGGGCCGGCGACATCCAGCGCGCCAAACTCGCCGGAACCGGCCTCGCCTCCCTGGTCGACGGCGTCGCCGCCTCGGGCGACCTGGAGATCCGCAAGCCGGACCGGCGCCTCTTCGAACTCGGGGCCACCCGGTGCGGCGTCAGCCTCGCGGACGGCGGCTGGATGGTCGGCGACAACCCAACCGGAGATATCGGCGGCGGCCACCAGGCCGGCCTGCGCACTATCTGGCTGCGAGGACGCCCCTGGCCCGACGGGCTCCCCGCCGCGCACCACGTCGTCGATGACATCACCGACGCCATCACCATCCTGCTGGCAGAGACGGAGTAGCACAGTGGACCAGCCGACCGTCGGCATCCTCCACCCCGGCAGCATGGGCGCCGCCGTCGCCGCCTGCGCCGCAACCAACTCGGCCGAGGTCCTGTGGTGCGAAGCTGGGCGCAGCCCTGCGTCCGCGACGCGCGCCGCCCAGTTCGGGCTGACGCCCGTGGCCACGCTGGCCGAGCTGCTCGACCGCAGCGACATCGTCATCAGTCTCTGCCCGCCGGCCGCGGCCGAGGACCTGGCCCGCGACGTCGCCGGGCACCGTTTCGCCGGGGTGTACTTGGAGGCGAACGCAATCAGCCCTGAGCGGGTGCGGCGGATCGCCGCGTTGCATGAACACGGCACAACCGTTGTGGACGGCGGTGTCGTCGGCTCCCCGCCGGTCGGCAGCAAGGCTCCGACCTTGTACCTGTCCGGGCCGGCCGACACGACCGAGCGCATCGAGGCGCTGTTCGCGGGCACCGCCGTCCGAACGGCGGTGCTGGGCACGGAAATCGGAAAGGCATCCGCGCTGAAGCTGGCGTACGCCTCTTTCCAGAAGACCAGCCGCGTGCTGGTGGCGCTCGCTGTCGGCATGGCTCGTGAGCACGGCGTCGACCAGGAGCTCATCGAGGTCGCCTCGAAGCGCACCGACTCGTATCTGTCGGAGCCGCAGTACGTCGCTAAGACTGCGGCCCGCGCTTGGCGCTGGGGCCCGGAGCTGGAGGAAGCTGCCGACGCACTCGCGGCCGCCGGCCTTCCGCCGGAGATGCTGCGCGCGGCCGCGTCCACGCTGGCACGGTGGAACGACGCCAAGGACGACGACGAACTCACGCTCACCGACGCCCTGGACCGACTCGCCCAGCCGTAGCCTGCGCTCATGCCGTCGCCGCTCCCGCCCGCTGCGCCAGCAACTGGTCGATGAGCCGCGCCGCGTCTTGCGGAGCCGACGCCGTGGTGTCCACGGTCAGGTCCCAGACCATGCTCGGGTGCACGACCAGGTCCTCGCTGGTCGCGTCCCACGCCGCCAGGCGTGCCGCAGTATCGCTGTCGCCGCGCCCCGCCGACCGCTGCTCGGTGACCTCGCGCGGGCACCAGAGCAGCACCGCCGACCAGTCGGCCGGGTAGCCGTCGATCAGCGCTCGGATGCCGTCGACCTGCCCGAGGTGCACCACGGGCACACCGGCCGCGAACGCGGCGTCGACGCCGGGCCGGTCGATCGCGTACGTGTTGCCGTACCGGGCGTTCGCGTAGACGACGTCACCCGCGGCTTCCAGCTCGCGCAGCTGCTCCGCTGTGCCCATCCGGTAGCCGGCGGCCTTGCCCGTTCCGACCTTGAGCCGCGCGAACTGCGCGTACCTGGAGTCGAGTTCGCTGAGCGCGGCGGTGACGGTGTCCTTACCCGAGGCCGGGGGGCCGTAGAGGATCACGCCCTGCTTCTCCGTCACGCGTACATCACCCCCATCGCCTGCCGGGCCTGGTCCGCGAGCGTCACCGCGGTCCCCAGCCGGTTGTCGACGACCAGGTGGGGCACCGCCGGGCGCAGGTCGAGGTCGATCGTGGCCATGTACTCGTCCCACCGCTGGAGCTTCCACGCATCCCGGGCCGCTGAGCGGAATCCGATGTACTCGCGCATCGACTCTTCGTCGCAGCGAACCCACACCGGGAAGACGTCGACACCCATCGAGCCTGCACGGTTGGTTAGGCGCTGCATCCAGTCCGGGTCAGTTATTTCGGAGATGAACGGCGCGGTCAACACCGTTGAGATGCCGCACTTGATGTTGGCCATGGCCGACTGCATCAGGCAGTCGTACTCCACGGGCCGGACCTTCTCGCGGTAGAGCTCGGTGTGCCGGTCGTTCGCGTCGCCGCCCAGCGCGACCAGGAGGCGTTCCACGAGCGGGCGGGTGAGCGGGTCCTTGTCGAGTAGCGGCCAGCCGGTGAGCTGGACGAAGAAGCGGGCGAGCTCGGTCTTACCACTGCCTGCGAAACCACCGACCAAGATCAGTACGGGACGGTGGGGGTCACCGCCGGTGTGTCGGCGCTTCCACGCGTCGATGATCCGCTGCTGCAGGTCGAAGTGGTCGGCTTCGTCGGAGCCCGGCGCGATGCGGTGAATGGCTCGCTCAACCGCCAAGACATGCGAGCCGTTGAGACGGTCGTCCATCGGGGTGAGCTTGAAGGACGTCTCCTCGCCAGGCAGGGCAGTGCGGAAGCCCAGGTCTGGCTCGGTGGCCCGGTACAGGAGGCAGTAAGCGCGTCGGTAGTGGGGGCCGGGATAGACCTCGCCCTGCTCGTGCTGCCAGAGAGTCTGCGGATTTGCGGCGGGGATGCCCTTGAGTTTGGCCTGCTCAGCGACCTGACGGAGGCGCTCACCGGCCTTCTCCAAGGTCAGTCCGTGAGCCTCGCGTTGCTCGCGGAGCTTGTCCGGCCGCCAGCCCGCTCGGTGCTTCCCCACCCTGTGACCCTCCGTGATCGTCATGGCCGTGAGCCTAGAGCCAGGCCCGCAAATGCCATGTGTACGTGGATGTTGAAAACCGGTGAATGGAGCTGCGTACGGGCTTCGACAAGCCTTTGTGATGTTGCACGGCAGTGGCAGACGGTGTGATGGCCCCCACAAGACGAGCTGTCAGTTAGGAACTGGAGTGGGTGAGTTGGGGCGCTCAGGCGTCGAATGCGTAGTCCAAGACGTACGCCGCGCTGTCGAGCGTCATCTCGTTCACCTCGACTGCACGACCGTCGGCATCGAAGGCCGTACGACAGAGCTTGATCACTGGGCGCTCCAGGGGCATCTCAAGGCCTTCGGCTTCTTCAGCCGTGGGAAGGCGGCAGCGGATCTCCTCTCTGAAATGGGCTGGTGCGTGGCCGATCTCTGCGAGGCGGGCGTAGGTGCCACCCTCCCCAGTGTCGACGCGGGTAATGGCGGTGCCGTTGACGAGTTGGAACGGCAGGTACGAAGTGGCGAGCATGACGGGACGCTCGTCCAAAACGAAGCGCCGCGTGCGAGCACAGACGGGTTGGTCCTCGTGGAGATCGAGCATGCGCGCGATGTGATCCGGCGCCGTGGTGGTGTCGACGCGAACATCGATCGTCACGGGCCTTTCCTCGTCGGCGGACCAGATGGACTTGCCTGCACCCCACTGCGCGCGCGCCAGCCGCTGAATGCCATGACGACGGATCGGACGGAACGAAAGGACGCGGGCGCCAGCCCCTCGCTTCGTCTCAACAAGTCCCTCGGTCCGCAGAATCTTCAGCGCCTGTCGTGCAGTCAGCACGGCGACGCTGTACTGCTCAGCCAGGGCCGACTCGCCAGGCAGGCGATCGCCAGGGCCGTACTGGCCCGACTCGATCGCCGCTTTCAGGTCGTCGGCGATCCGCTGGTACTTCGGCCGCTGCGGGCCCGTCTCACTCGTCATGCCTCTCCCTTCCTCGTTAGCGATCCTATGGCCGCTGACTATCGAGGCACCGGAAGGGGCGCCTTGATCCGCCGGAAGGTTGAGCGGCGAGGGGTACCTCGTTAGCGCAGTACTTGACATCACTAACGAGGTCTCGCTCTACTAGGAGCGTACCTCGTTAACGAGGTTGTGAGTACCGCAGTGAAACAGCAGGAGTCACCGCCCTTCGTGGACGGCGGCAAGTGTGGTGAGCCTCGCTCCCCTGGTCGACGGCACCTGTACCGAATAGCTCCACCTGCATCACCCCTGAACAGCGTTGTTGCGCTGTCTGTCCGTCAGGACCACCCGGCCTAGGCCGGCCTGGCGCGGCAGAGAGAGCAGCACCCCGCCTGTGAGAAGGAGACCGTCAGATGGCAGCCCGCAAGCGTCCCGGCCGCGTCCGTACCAAACGCACCAACGGCCGCGCCCCGCTGCTCCTCAGCATGATTGCCCCTCAGGACATCAACCTCCGCGAGGACGAGATCCGCTCCATCGTGTGCCCCGACTGCCGCACTTGGCGGCGGCTGATGGGCGACACGACACTCAAGATCCGCGAGCACTGCCACAGCGACCAGGTCGCCGAGGGGCAGAAGCACGAGAGCTGCCCGGGCAGCAACCAGTTAGTCGTCGTCGACAACGTCGACCAGTGGGGCGAGGCAATGCTGGCCGCCGACAGCACGGCGACCGGCCGCCGCTCCGCCCGCCAGCACCACAAGCCGCTCCCCGCGCCCGCCCCTGCGCTCACCCACATGGCGACACCGATCCAGAAAGCCGGGCGAGACGGCCGGGCTCCCTGGCTCGTACGGGAACTCACATGGGCGTCGACGGCCCCGGCGGTACGTGCCACCGACACCCGGCGCGCGCAGCGGCCCGCCGGTGATGCGCCGACGGATAGCCCCGCTGTTCCCCTCACCCCGCTCCATCCTCAGCGCCCGACGCGCTGAACACCCGAACACCACCCGCGGCCCCGGCCACCCGGAGCGATCGGGAAGGTCAGGGCCGCGGTTGCTCAGGCCTGACAACTCCAGCAGCCTGCGCTGCCCGCCGTCGACCGTCCCGCCTCACTGCGGGCCGGTGGTCAGCGGAGTGCGCAGGACGCACTCACGCGATGGACCCCCAGGGTTGCCGCCCTGGGGGTCCTTTCGCAGGTCAACCTTCTGGAGAGGACGACCCACTGATGCCCAGCATGACAGCGCCCGCCATGGACGCGAAGCCCAAGTTGCCGTTACGGCCGAAGCCCCACGAGCGTGACGGCCGCCAGCCCCAGCCCGGCGGTGGCCGGCCCCACCCGCAGCAGACCGCGCGGCACGACGACACCGCCGTCCGCGAGCTGCTCGACAGCCTGTACCGCGAGCACGCGCCGATGGTCACGGCAGCCGCGGCCCGCGCGCTGCGCCCTGCCGACCAGGACCTGGCCGACGACATCGCCCAGGAGGTGTGGCTCGACACCTGGCAGCACCTGCTGCGCGGCAACGAACTGCGCTGCCCGGCCGGTTTCCTCGTAATGCGGGTCCGCCGCCGGGCGGTTGACCATTACCGGCTGGCGCCCGTCCGGCGCGAGGAGGCCACCGACTACACCGACGCCCGCGCCATCGCTCACCTCGCCCGCCTGATCGGAGCCGCAGCATGATCGCCCCCGCCATCGTCACCCTGCCCCGCACCGTCGACGACGAGGTCAGGCCCCGCCGTCCCGGCACGATCTACCAGAACGTGGACGGCCGTTTCGAGGTCCTGGCGCTGGTCACCGACCCGCGCGAGGCCGCGCAGCTGCTGCGCCGCGACAGCGCCCGGTGGGCGGTCATCGTCCGCGACACCCTGCGCCCCGAAGGGATCCCGTTCGCGGTCGGCTCGGTGTGGACCGATGCCGACTACCTGATCCGCGAGGGCAGGCCGGCCTACGCCCCGGCAGCCTGACGATCCGCCACGGTCCGTCTCCCACCCCACCAGAGCATCACGGGGCGGGAGACGGAGCCGTGGCTGGCCGTCCGGCCAGCCAAAGGGCGGCGGCCCCGGAGCTCTGACCTTCCGAGGCCGCCAGTACAGGACCTGAATAGGAGGCCCTGTGATCGACAGCATGCCACGCCCCCGGCCCGCCCCGGCAGGCCCGGATGCCAACCGGCGCTTGGGCGCCCACCTCCTCGATGTCGTCCGCCGCCAGGACGCCGCGATCCCCGCGCACCGGCGCGCGCCGCGCACCGTCGCGGAGATGCGCGCCCGCCTCGCGGCGGCCGACGCGGCCTTGGAGCCGACCGCGAAGAACAGCGGTCAGTGCTCGTCTTGCGGCGGCACCTTCCCTGACTGGGATGGCGGCGTCTGCGACGCCTGCCGCTGAGCCGTCGCCCCGCACCGGCATCGCCACCTCTGCCGGTGGCCTCCCTCGCCCGTACCGGCCCCCTGCCGGTACGGGCGAGGGCGAGGCACCCCCGAATCTTGAGAACCGACTGGATCACTGGAGAGTCCCATGCGCTCTGCCCCCACCCGTCAGCCGTCCTCGCTGTGCCGCCACACCCCCCGCTGCCCCGCAGCGACCAGCGCCGACCGGGAAGCGGCCCGCACCGTGGCCGCCCACCCCGAACAGGGCTGGAGCCTGTTATGCAACGGCGTCCTGGTCTTCGACGACACCGGCGATCTGCTGCCCGACGGGCGCACCGTCGCCCCGCACCGGGCCACCCCGGCTGTCGCCGCCCTGATCCCCGCGTGACCGCACTGACCACGACCCCGTACGCCCCGTGCCGCTGCTACCCGGCCGCTTCGACGACGCCGACCGCCGTTTCGGCAGCAGTCGCCTGCGTTTCGGGAGCGGTCCCCGCCGTTTCGCGCACGCCCTGAACGATGCCTTCCGGAGGCCCCCATGACGTTGACCGACTGGCCGCGAACCGCGGCTGGCCCCGACCCCGAGACGGCGTCACCGGCCGTCGTTTCGGGAACGCCTCAGCCGGTTTCGCGGACGCCCGGCACTGTTTCGGATGCGCCGGAGTCCGTTTCGGAGACGGAAAGCGGAACCGGAACAGATGCCTCCCCGGCGAAGCTGACCGGCACCCAGAAGTGGACGGCGGCAGCGATCGTCATCGCCGCGCTCGCTCTCGCGGGCATCGGCCTGTACCTGTCCTTCGAGCACGTCGCGGACTTCGCCTTCACCGAGCTCCGCTTCGGCTCGCTGGGCAAGGGCGAATTGTTCGCGGTGGGCGTCGACGTCGGCATCATGGTGATGATCGCGGTCGACCTGCTGATGGCCTGGCTCAAGCGCCCCATCAGCTGGATCCGCTACCCGGTGTGGCTGCTGACGGCCGCCACCGTCGTCCTCAACGCCGCCTCCGGCGCCCCGGAAGGGGCCTGGAAGCTGCTCGACTACGTCGCCGCCGGCGCCCACGGCGTCGTTCCGGTCCTCTTCATCACGGTCGTCGAACTTGGGCGCACCGCGATCGACCGCGTTGTCCGGCCTGAGCAGGAAGAACGCGACTCGATCCCGTGGCTGCGGTGGATCCTTGCCCCGGTCGCGACAGCCCGGATCTTCCGCCGGATGCGGCTGTGGGGCGTCACCTCCTACCCGGAGATGATCCGCCGCGACCAGCAGCTCATCGCCTACGAGCAGTGGCTCAAACGCAAGTACAAGGGCGACATCTCCCAGGCCAGCGAAGACGAGCTGCTGCCGATGAAGATGGCCCCCTACGGCTACACCGTTGACCAGGCCCTGGCCATGCCCGATGAGCAGGAACAGGCAGCCCAGGAGCGTGAGGAGGAAGCCGAGCGGCGGCGCCTGGACGCGGAGACACGCAGCGAGGTCGCCAAGGCCGCGTCCGAAGCCGAGCGCCTGCGCGCCAAGGGCAAGGTGGAGGCAGTCCGTGCGGAGGTCGACGGCCAGACCGGCCAGGCCCGAGCCCACGCCCGAGCCCAGGTCAGCGCCGCAGAGCGGGCCGCTGCGCTCGAGGAGGCGGCGCTGGAGACGGCCGTCATCGCCGAAGCCCGCGCCCGCCAGGCTGAGGCGGAGCGCAAGGAGGCCGACGAGCGCGAGGCCAAGGCCGCCGCGGACCTCCAGGCGGCGGAGCTGGAGCGCCAGGCAGCCGAGAAGCGGAAGCTCACGGCGGAGGCCGACCGGGTAGCCGCGGCGGAGGCACACGCGATCGAGACCCAGACCATCGCCGAAGCCCGCAAGGCCGCTGCCGAAGCGAACCGGCGTACTGCTGAAACAGAGAAGGCCACCGCCGAAACGCAGCGGGCCGCCGCCGAAGCCAACCGCAAGAAGGCTGAGGAGGAGCGCCTCCAGGAGGTGGCTCTCGCCGATGCCGCGCGTGCCAAGAAGGAGGCCGCCGAAGCCGAGCGGGCTGCTGCCGAAACGCGGCGGGCTGCTGCCGAAATCGAGCGGCGTGCGGTCGAAGCCGAGGACGCCGCGAAGCTCAAGCCGCGTGAGCGCGCGGTGCGAAGGGTCGCCCGGATGATCCTTGCGGCCGGCGGTGACGCCGACCGTCTGCTGCTCGCCGACATCCAGCGCGAGCTGGCGGTCACCTCCCCCGGCACCGCCTCTGAGTACCGCCAGGAGGCCGTCGCGTTGCTCGCCGACGGTTACCGCTCCTGAGCCACCTGTCCGGCATACACCGGTGAGGGCCAGCCCACCCAAATTGGGCTGGCCCTCACCGCGACTGCCGGAAGCCAGTCGACAGCACACCGAGTACACCAGGAGGAAATCTCACCGTGACCAGCAACGACCCGAATCACGCACCTCTGCGCGACGTTGCGCAGAGCCCCGAGGCAACTGCCCGGTACCTGGCCGACATCCAGCGGGTCCTGCTGGACATCGGCAAGAACCTGGAGACCCTCGCCATCGAGACCCGCGTGCACTGCCGGGGCACGCACGTGGACGGCGACCGCTGGTACCACGCCCGGCTGCGCGCCCTGCCCGTCGAAAAGGCCCTCAAGGACGTGCTCAAGCACGTCAACGGCCTGACCGAAGGGCTGGAAAAGACCGCTTACAAGCGCAACGCCTTCACCGACGAGGTGAAGGAACTCCCGCAGAAGCGAAAAGAAAAGGAACTGGAGAAGCGGCGGAAGAAGAATCCGCAGCTCCAGGCCGCCCCGGGAAAGCCCCAGCAGCGGGGTGCGCAGAGTCAGAATCCCGGCTATGGTAGTCCCACGTCGATTTACGACCTGGGTAACAGGGAGTCGGCGTGAACCGCCCCCTCAGCAGCGCTGAACGCTCCATCGAACGGCGCAGGAACTGGCTGAAGGAAGAGGCGGACAAAGCCCGCGAATCTCGCGGCGAGGCGGGGCAGATGGAATTCTGGCTCCGCCTGGCACGATCCCGAATCGCCAAGGACGTCAAAGCCGGTCGCGGCGACGTCTACGCGGGATTCGCGCTGATCTGCCGCCTGTTCATCACGGCGATGGACCAGCGAGCGCAGGGAAACGGACGGATCTGGAACGACCTCCTGCAGTACGCGGAGCAGGTCGTGGCGAAGCACCCCCCGCGTCACTGAACGTCACCAGCGAAGGCCCCGCCGGGCTGCGGCGGGGCCTCGCGCGCGTAAAGCGTGCACACGTGCACGTGCACACGCGTGCACACAAGTCCTCACGCTCTGTCAAGTCCCAGGAGGGAGGCGCACCGTGTCCGACGAGGACGGCAGCGGGACCTTGGTCCGCGGCCCCTGGAGCGGTGATTCCTCGTACGTGCCACCGCCGATCCCGGACTACGCCGACACCATTCCGGAGCCGGAGGACATTTCCCCCGCGCCGCCGGAGTCGCCGAAAGAGACCACGATGGAACTGCCGCCGATTCCGGCTGCTCCGGACCCGGCGACGGCACTGCACTCGGACGGAATTACGGCACCGGAAACCGAAGAAGAGGACGGAGGATACGAGGAAGGTGAATACGTCCAGCCTCGTTCTCTCGCTGACCGTCTCGGTGACTGGCTCGAATTCCGGCTGGAAAGGGCGCGGGCTAATCATGAAAGCGAAGCGCCTTTCCGTGAGGCTGAAATAGCGCGGAAGGCCGCGCTGCTGGAGGGCCGGACCGCGCAGGAAGTCGCGATGATGGAGCAGAACGGAAAGCTCCACGCCACGATGATGAAAGCGAAGGGCGACAAAGCGGCGGCGCGTGGAAAGTCCGACGCCGACCGCATGAAGTCGTCCAGCTCAGGCCTGGGCACGGACAAGGGCCGCTCGAAGGCCGGCGGCGGGTCCTCGCGCGGCGGGGGCGGCAGCGGCGGCGGTCCTTCCCGCAACAACTCGGGTCCCGGCTCCAAGGGGCCCGGGTCGCGGGGCTCCAACTCCGGTGGGAGCGTCGGGCGTTCGGGGTCCGGGTCGACCGGGGGCGGCGGGAAGGGCTATGACCGGTCCTCTGGCGGCCGTGCAAGCGGCTCCGGGCGTAACGGGCCGTCCGGGGGCTCGAAAGGCTCCCAGACGGGCTCTGGCAGCTCGAAGGGCGACGGCGGCCGGGGCCAACACGGCCCTGCCTCCAGCGCCCGTGCCGAGCGGGCCCGCGGCCGCCAGGAGCGCGCCGGGGCCCGGCAGACCGCCCGGCAGGCGAGGCGCAGCGCCGAGCACGCCGCTGGCATCGCCGACCGGTCCAAGGACCGTGACCAGGCCCGCGCCAACCGGCAGCAGGCGTGGGAGGACCGCCGCGCGAAGCGGCAGGAGCGGAAGGCGGCGCGCAAGGCGAAGCGGGAAGCCGCGGCGCCGGCCGACCCCGGCCGCACCACCTTGGGCCAGGCCGTCGCGGAGGAAGCCCAGCGCCGCTTCGATAAGCGCCGCGCCGACGCCAAGGACGCGAAGGACGGCAAGGCCGGCGCGGAGAAGGTGACCCTGACCAAGGACAAGGACGCCAAGGACAAGGGCACCGACGGCAAGGGCGAGAAGACCGCCAAGGACGGCACTGACGAGGCCCCCAGCGACGCAAAGGACGCCCCGGCGGACGAGCCGGGCAAGGCATCCAAGGCCGGTGACGGGCCGTCTGACGGCTCGACGAAGCGGCGCCGGTTCCGGCGCCGGCGCACCCGCCGCGGTAAGCGACGCCGGGAGCCGTGGGAGAGCCTGTTCGAGCCGGATGAATCCGTCCCGACGGTGGAGTGGCCCGACGGCCGCCCGCACCGTCCCACCCCGCAGTCGGACACCAGCAAGGACATCCCGGACGCAGTGATCGTCGACGACGAGAGCGACCCGTTCGGCTGGCATGCCGCCCGCCGCGCCGGCCTGCCCCGCGCACCCAGGCAACCGCGCGCCAGGCGGGGGGTCGTCAAGCGCCCCGGCACCAGCCGTCCGGACACGACCGACGCACCCGGCGAGACCGAGCGGCCTGTCGCCGGCCGCCCGCCCACCAGCAGCCGACCCACCAGCACCGAAGGGAGCAGCGTGAGCAGCGCGGAGGTCAGCAGGCCGTCCGGGCAGAGCGGCCTGGCCACTCAGCACCGCACGGACATCACGTTCGACGAGTACCTGATGGAGATGGCACGCATCGCCATTCAGGCCGGCCTGGACCAGGAGCGGGCCGAAGCCCTCGCCGAAGCGCTCGGCAAGGTCGCCGACGCCCTGCGGGACATGGCCGCCGACCTGGTCGGCGACCACAACGTCACCACGACCGTCACCGACATGGTCGCGGACCTCGCCGACGCCGCGGCCCGCATGAAACTCCAGGCCGAACGCTGCGCCCAGGAGTGCGCGATCGCCTACGAGGCCGCCAAGCTCGCGGCCGCCATGGTCGCCCGCGTCTACGGCCAGGACATGGCCGCCAAGGAAGACGCGGGCCTCACGTACGCGTCGGCCGCCGCCCACCACGACTAGAAGCCGGAAGGACCTCGCCGATGAGCGACCTTGCCCCCAGCACCAGCGGCGGCGCGCCCGCGCCGGCCGACGGCGACAACCGCTACAAGGCCGTCCAGGCCAAGCTGGACAAGCTCGGCAAGGCCATGGACGACGCCGCCCTCGAACTCGAGTCCCTGCGGCGCAGCATGCAGGCCAACGCCACCCGCACCGAAGGGGTGGCCCGCGACATCGCCAACGCCGAACTCGACGGGAAGTTCGTGGAACTGACCAACAACGTGGCGCTCGCCCTGGGCGGCGCCGCCATCCAGGTCCGCAAGCTGCACGACACCGCGCGGGAGGCCGCCGACCTCACCTACGAGACCAAGCACACCCACTCCAAGCTCTACGGCGCGCTGGACGACATCCGCTCCAACCGCCGCGAGCGCACCCCCAGGCCGGGCTTCCTCACCCGCTAAGCCCCCGCAACCCACCCCGCCACGGGCGGCCCCGCACACCTCGCGGGGCCGCCCGCGGCCGTTCCCCAAGGAGTGACACCGGTGACCACGCCGCGCAGTGTCGTGCTCGAACGCCTCGCCTACACCCTCGCCGCGCCTGTGCTGGCCGTGGCCCCGAACCTCTGCCCCGACAGCCCCGTCAACCAGGTTGTGCAACTGGCCGGCGCGGCCGGGATCGGCGGCTGGTTCCTCGCAGCCAAGAGCGATGAGCCCGGGGCCGGACGCAAGATCCTGCGCTGGTCCCCGCTTGTCCTGGCCGCCGCAGTCGACGTCGCCGCCGGGCACACCACCGGCTCCGGCCCGTACTGGCTGGACGGGCTGCTTGCCGCCGGATGGGCGGCGGCCGGCTACCTGGTGATGCCGTTCTCCCGGCACACCCGCCGCCGTCACCGCCCCGCCGTCGCGGCCCCGGCCCCGCAGCCGGCACCCGCCGAAGCCCCGGAGCCGTCCCCGGCACGGCCGGACGACGGAGCCGACCTGCTCACCCGCGACGCGCGGGTGCTGTGGGAGCAGGCCGGGATGCCCGGCCGCACGCACATCGTCAAGGCCACCCGGCACCCCGGCATGCAGCACGACATGACGATCCTGCTGCGCGCCTCGGAGACCGGACGGCCGATCACCGGCCTGTCGGAGGCTGCGGTCGCCGCCCCGTTCGGCGTGCACTCTGGCGACGTCGTCCTGGCTGAGGTCGCCATCCAGCCCGGCCGTCAGGGCGGGCCCGGCTGGATGGAGGCGCGCATCACCCCCGACGCCAACCAGCGCCGCCGCACCAAGCCGACCCCACAGGAGCGCTGGACGGACCGGGTCGGCGGACCCAAGGGCGGCGCCCCCGGCTCCGAGCTGGTCCACAAGACCCGCGACGACGAACGCGGGGTGACCTTCTACCGGGCGAAGATGACCGACTCCACCGACACTCCGCGCATCGACCTGGCCAAGGTCTGCCGCGCGCTAAACCTGCCCGAGGACGACTCCTGCGTGTTCGTCCTCATCGACGGCAACGAGTTCCTGATCAGCGCGTTCGACACCCCGCCGCTCAGCGCGATCTTCCCCGCCACCCGCGAGCTGCTCACCCCGGACGACAAGGGCATGTACGTGTGCGGGTTCACCATCACCGGCCAGCCGGTGAAGACCATGGTGTACCAGCACGACAAGAACGCCCCGGCCCACGGCCTCACCCTCGGGGTCAGCCGGTCGGGCAAGACGCAGTACTTCGCGATCAACATGGCCGCCCAGTCCCTGGACGGCCAGGTGGTGTGGCTGTCCACCGTCCGCAAAGACGAGAAGACGACCACGCTGGGCCGGTACATCGACCGGCAGGGCTCCAACGCCCTGTGGATGGCCCGCCAGCTGCGCGCAGCGAAGGCACTCTGCGAGATCAGGGCAGAGATGCCCTGGCCGCACGACGGCCAGCCGCACGACTACAAGCCGGGCGACTCGCGCTGCCCGTACCGGCAGCTGAACGTGTACGCGGATGAGTTCATGACCGCGGCGCAGGACGGGGACTTCGGCGAGTTCATCCAGAAGGACGGCGAGGACCTCACGGTCACCGGCCTGAAGTACGGCATCGGCTTCAACCCGGCGGGCCAGTCGCCGTTCGCGCACAACGGGTTCTCCACCGAGATGAAGGACAACCTGCGGCAGAACAGCCGCCCGGTCATCTTCAACATGGGCTCGCCCGGCGCCACCCGCAAGGCGGCGGAGGGCACCATGGAGAACGCCTACGACGTGCCGACCATCCCGGCCCGCTACTCTCGCAGCGAAGGCTCCGCGATCGAGCGGGCCATCAAGGGCGAGGCCGACCCGGAGAACGGCGTCTCCACGGGCGGCGTCGCGGTCATCGTCCTCGACAACGGTCGCGCCGTCCTCATGCGGTCGCTGTACGCGGACTTCGATACCGACCTCTCCGAGCTGTTCCCCGACGAGGTCAACCGGCTCACCGACTACGAGATCAGCGAGCTGGAGAAGCGCGGCCTGTGGTTCGACTGGAACGAGCCCGCGCGACCCGGCGAGTTCTGGCCCGAACCCGACGAGGACGACGAGGGCCAGGGCCGGTCCCGCCGGCGCGGCGGCGGAGGCGGCGGCAAGGGCGGAGGCGGGCGCGGCCCCAAGGGCGACGGTCGCCGCTCCGATCAGGTCACCTCTCCCCGCCAGGCGCTGGAGGCCATCAAGAGCCTCACCGACGCCTGACCACACCCACCCATCCCCGGGACCGGCCCGCCCGAGCACGGCCGGCCCCACCCGACCCCCGCGAAGGAGCACCACCCGCCGTGGCCCTCTCCATCTCCGCCGCCGTGCTGCTGGGCATCATCGTCTTCGTCCTGCTCAAGGGCGGATACGTCCGTGCAGGCTCCGCGCTGGCCTGCAGCCTGTTCGGCTTCACCCTCGCCGCCACCGGCCTGGCCCCCATCATCAACAGCGGCCTCGCCTCGCTCGCCGGACTGATCTCCAGCTTCTGACTACGCCTCTGTCCAAGGCGGGTCGGGCGTGTAGTTGAGTCCGTCGCAGAAGCGGCAGTCCCACTCCGAGGGCACCTCCCACTTGTCGACCCAGAAGCCGACCTGCTTGCCCACGAAGAAGTTTTCACCGCCGCACCATCCGCACTCGAAGACGAACTCCACCCGATCCCCTTCCCCGTGCCTGTCGGATCGAGGATGCCCGGGGCGCAGGTGCGGTGACTACCCGCATGCCAGCCCCAACTCACCTGCTGCACAACGCCGAAGGGCGCCGCCGGAACCATCCCGGCGGCGCCCTTCGGCGTTCCTCGTAGGAGCCCCGATGACCCGCCCCGCCCCCTCCCCCACCACAGAGCACCTCACCCAGACCGCCGCACTGCCGGCGGAGCTGTCCCTCGAGGACCATCTGGCGCTCGTCGACGCGGCGATGACCGTACGGCTGGACGAAGCCGCCCTCGCCTACGAGGTCAACACCGCGCACATCCCCACCGAGCCCGTCGACCTAGCCGACGTCGTCACCGCCCCCGTCGCTCCCGTCAGCATCGAGCCCCAGCCGCTGCCGGACCTGTACCCGACGCCGGTCGCAGCGCTCCTGAAGCGCGCCCACCACCGCCTGATCACCGGCGGCTGGTGCAAGGACGCCCTGGTCGACGAAGACGGCGCGCGCTGCATGCTCGGAGCCATCCGGATCGAGGCCCGCGGCGACCGCGGCCTGGAAGCCGACGCGGCCGCCGTGCTCCTGGACACGATCCGCAGAGAGTTCGGTGACGTCGACTCTGTGCCGTCCTTCAACGACGCACACGGCACAGGCCG
Organism: Streptomyces sp. NPDC039424; assembly: GCF_055639495.1. NCBI lineage: Bacteria > Bacillati > Actinomycetota > Actinomycetes > Kitasatosporales > Streptomycetaceae > Streptomyces > Streptomyces sp. NPDC039424. The sequence goes on along the minus strand of NZ_JBVKAI010000012.1, from coordinate 195,546 downwards.
GGCCCCGATCCGCATGGTCGACCAGGCCGCCCGCCTCGCCGACGCCCACGGCCTCTAAGCCCGCCTCCGGACCTCCTGCCTCGCACCCGAACCCACGCGGCCGGATGCGGGCCAGGCAGCCCGGCCACAGGCCACTGCCCCGCGCCCTGCCATCGCACCCGCGACGGCAGGGCGCACACCCTTGCTGCGCCCCCGACGTCTGGAGGACACCTCGTGCTCACCCCGCGCCCGCGCCGCCGGATCGGCCGGCCCCGCCCGCCGCGCCCCGGCACCCGCTACCCCGCACGCCCAGTGCGGCTGCCCCTCGCCTGGACGCGGTGATGCCCCGCGTCAGGAAGCGCCGCCGCCGCGAAACTAGGCAGCGGATACCGCGTGAGGCGACCCGCCTCCCAACTGGAGTTCACGCGGGTTCCTCGAGACGTACCGCGGTCGCATCCGTGCAAGTACGCAGGTGAGCACCCTGCACCGGGCGAATCAGCGAGCGCACGAGGTTCTCGCACTCACGGGCAGATTCCGCCAGCTGAGCCGGGAACTTGCCCGTGAGCGCGCGAATCCGGAAGTCGCACGTCAGTCAATCCACGCCTCGCCGTGTCGATGCCGGTCCAACCCCACAGCTGAGAACTCGTCCTCGCCGGCGCTTGCCACTACGCCCAACTGCCGCAGCGATTGAGAGATCGGACTGCCAGCTCGCGGGAAGGGCTGGCCCTCCCCCACATGGAGCGGGCCCAGCACGATGGTGCCGCCATCCCACACGGCAGCCCGCTGCTCGCCCACGCCGCCGAAGTACTCAGCTTCCACGTAGGCCACCGGCCCACCGGCTGACCAGGCAGCGAGGGCCTTCTCGAACCCTCCTGGCAACCGCCAGAACCCCAACGCGCCTACGCCGCTGCCGTCTGCGACGGAATCGAACAGGGCGTCCGTCATCGGCATCAGCGACAGGCCCTGTCCGATCGACGCCAGCCGAGCGGCAGGCAGGGCCCGCGCCACACCCCGCAGCGCCTCCCCTTCGGCGATCACTGCTTGCAGGTCGTAACCCATCCCAACGCCCCCTCAAGATCGGAGGCCCCATCTTGTCCCAGACGGCGAAGGCGAACCCGCGCGGTACTCCCTCCCAGGACCACCACACCACCAGCGGGTTCTCGCCGGAGCACCGTCCAGATCCCTCGAACCCGCTGGTTTCCGAGCACGACCGGAGCGCTGTCCCGGAGGGTCTCGTCACCCGGCGCCAGCTTCGGGACCTCGGTCTCAGCCCCGGCGGGCACGACCCGGTTGCCGTCCTGCGCTGTAAGTGGTGCTCGTACCGGCCGCAATGGGCCTGCGTTCACCCGACCCGGGCCTGGCTGTTCAGCGTCGACCTGGCCGTGCCCAAGAGGACGGCGACGCTCGCGCAGGAGTGGGCGCTGGACCGGGCGATGGCGGCCCGCCAGACGTGCCCCGGCCCCTGTGGCCGGCGCTATCACCACTGCCTTCCGCTCCGGACGCTCGGCATGTGCCTGGAGTGCTACGACGGCACGCCCGCCGACCCGACCACCTACACCCTGCCCGCGGCCGCGCACCGCCTGGCCGCCTGACCTGAAAGGACACCCCGCCCATGACGACCCTGCCCGACACCGGGACCCCGACGTCGTACACCCTGGACCAGGCCCTGGACGACGCCGTCCGTGACACCGACGGGAAGATCACCCGAACCGACAGCAAGTCCAGCCTGTTACTGGCGTTCGTCGGGGCCGTCCTCGCCGGATTCGGCTCCACCGTCGACGACCATCTGCCGTTCCTGACGATGGTGTTCGGCGCGGCCGCCCTCCTCGCCCTGGCCGTGGCGGCCGTGCTGCTACTACTGGTTGTCCGGCCCCACCTCAGCGGAGCCGACCGCGCGTCGTTCCCGTACTGGGCACGCCTGATGGACGACGACGCGGTCCTTGCCAGCATGAGCGGCGACACCCGCGCCGCCCGCATCCGCATCCTGTCCGTGATCACCGTACGGAAGTACGTGCTGTTGCAGCGTGCGATCGACCTGATCCTGACCGCGCTGGCCGCCGGCCTCGCCCTGTAGATCCGCCCCGGGGCAGGCGCAAGGCGTCCAAACCAGTCGCCTGCCCGGGTCACCCATCCCGTACGAGACGAGAGGGAAACCCCAGTATGGCCTCCGCCTTACCCGCGCATGCCCGGATAGGACAGCGCACCCTGCTACTGACCACCGCCGCCGTGCCGTTGACCGGCTGGACCGTCCACGTCTACACGCTGCACCGCAGGCTCGCCGCAGCCCGCAAAGACCCGCTGACCGGTCTCCTGCGCCGCGACGCCTACACGGCCCGGGCCCGCCGGATCCTCGCCCGCCACGGCGACCGCGCGGCTGTGGTCCTGGTCGACCTCGACCACTTCAAGGCCATCAACGACACGTTCGGGCACCCCGCCGGGGACGCCGTCCTCGCCGCAACCGGCGCCCGGATCACCGCGTGGGTGGGCCCGCACGGCGTGGCCGGCCGCCTCGGGGGAGACGAGTTCGCCGTCGTCCTGGAGCTGCGCGCCGATGCCCGCGGCCGCCGCTTCGAGCAGCTGCTCCGCATGCTGCACACCCCAGTCACCCTGGACGACGGCCGCACCGTCGACGTCGCCGCGTCGGTCGGCGCAGCGACCCCGGACGCGATCAGCACCCGGGACCTGAACGTGCTGCAGCGGGTCGCCGACGCCGCGCTCTACGACGGCAAGCACTCCGGTCGCGCGCACCTCGCCACCCAGGAGCACGCGATCGTGCCCTCCATCAACGGCCGGCGCGCGGGCCGCCCAGGCACGGCGGCGTGGGGGCGAGCCGCATGAGCATCGCCACCCTGCCCCAGGGCGACTGGATCCGCGGCATCACGAACCGCCAGCCCTGGGCGACCTGCATCCTCGCCGGGAAAAGCCCGGAGAACAGGCCCGTGCACTGGCCGTGGAAAGGCTGGGTCTTGATCCACGCCGGAAAGAAGAAGCCGGAGCCCGCCGTGCTGCGCGAACCGCTGGTCGCCACCGCGATCCGCGGCCGCGAACTGCACCTGGGCGCGGTCATCGGCGTCGCCCGCCTCACCGGCTGCCACTTCGACCGGGGTCCCGCTGTCGGTAGGTCCGGCTATCAGAACCCGGGGAATGGGCCTCTGATATCCCGGACAAGGCGGGGCCCGACAGTGCGGCACGGCGTGGTCACTGAACAGTTCGCAGAGGCTCCGAGCGCTACGGCGACGTGCGGAACACGTATGCCGTCCTCCATCCCGTCCAGCCCCGGCGACGCCACACCAGTCGGGCGCCTCGCCACAGTGCGCCATTTACCCCGACCGCAGGAACAGCCGGGTCGTCTTCGCCGTGGGCCCGAAGGTCGACTAGCTAGAACACCTATCCGCGGAGCCCGGCACGGATGCGGCGAAGCCGGATGGCCGGGAGCTTCTCGCGAGGTCAGCTGAGTGTGATGGTCTGGGTGACCGAGGGTGGGTCATGGCGTTTGAAGATCCAAGTGAGCCAGCGGTCGCCGGATGTACGGACCTCGATCTCGGCCACCACGTTCAGTCGGACGGCGCCGGAATGGGCCCGGGAACGTGCCAGGACTGCCAGCAGACCATCTGTGGTCAGAGGGATTTCGCGGGCGCTGGTCACAGTGAGACGCCAGCCTGCTTCAGAGGTGCCGGTCCCGAAACTCTCGAGGGCCACCTCGGTCTTGGTGAGCTTGGATTCCTCCGTGCGGGGCGTTAGCTCGGCGCTCACCGCGGAGAACAGCGGATCGGTCAGGGAGCCGCCGAACGCCGCCTTCGCCGTGGTCACCTCGATTGTGGAGGCGCGTTCGGCCGGATCCAGCCGGACGAAGAGAGCTTCGTTCGGTGCTTCCTCGGCGATCATGATGAGGTCGGCGGAGACGAAACGGCAATCCCGGTCCGGGAGTAGCGTGAGGGACAGCGGGAGGAGGGAAAGCGTGTGCGCTGGGGATGGGTAGGCGCGCTCGAGGTCAGTCAAGGTCGCAGCGTCGAGACGTCCGGCGGGATCGGTGAGGGGCTGGTGGCCAATCGAGATACGGTTGCGCCGGCCGCGGACGGTCTCCCAGACACTGGTGCCCTCACCCGAGCGCAGGGCGGTCTGATCAATCGGCTCCAGCTCAATGATCTCTTCGTTACTCATGCGTTCCTTCCGTCGGACAGCTTCGGGCAGCCCACCAGCCGGAACGCCGCCCACTCCTGTGCTGGGCGTTTTTTGGCCCAGGAGCGCTGGGTTCGACTGAGGGCGCCCGCCAGATCGAGGTGCCCGTCACCTGCTGTGCGCCACAGATCTTGGTAGAAGTCGAGCATGAATCGTTGCGTGGCAGAGTCGTCGATCTTCCAGAGGGAGACAAGGACGGCCGCTGCGCCCGCCGCCAGCACCCCGCGGGCCAGACCGAGGTAATCGGTGGGTGAGGGATGGCCGAGGCCTGTCTCGCAGGCGCTGAGTACGACCAGACCGTTAGTGATCCGCCAATTGACGAGGTCTCGCAGCGACAGGATCCGGTTACGATCGGGCGCGCTGGACCGGGTTGTCAGCAATAGGCCTGAATCGAGCGGGCGTTGGGCGTCGAAGAAGCCGTGGCAGGCGAAGTGCACGACATCGGCGCTGTTCATCGACTGATTGATTTCATCCTTGGGCAGCGTCCGTCCCGACAGGCAGCGCCCGCCGTGCGCGATCGCCAGGGCCCGCGCCTCGTCGGGGAAGGCGACACCGATTGTCAACAGCCTTGGCCACGCGTCCTCCGGATGAGCTCGCGATCGCCCGCGCAGCGCCGTGAACCCGGTGAGGCTGGGTGTGTGCACCACGTTGAACCGGCTGGCGAGTGTCCCGCCGCCGGGCAGGGGCACGGCATGGACGGGCAACTCCTGCAAAGCGGAGTCCAACACCACGACCATGACTCCCTGGTCCGGCAGCCGCGGTGCAACGGCGGCGAGGAGCGGTTGGGACAGCCGAATCCATGACTGCGATCCGTGGCCTTGGAAGAGGTGGACCTCGCGGCGAAACACGCGCAGAAGTTTGTCCAGGTCGATGGCGGACATCCCAGTGGGGACAGCACTGGGTGCTTCCCTGAAAGGGGGCCGGTGCGCGAAGCAGAAGATCTGCCCACTGATCTCACCGAGGGCCAGCACGCCAGCGAGGTCGGTGACATCGGCAATATCTGGTCCGGTTGTCCCTTCGGGCCGTACCAAGTCGAGCAGGTCGCCGAACGCCGGGGCCTGCATAGCGTCCCAAAGCTGAAAGGCCTGAGCGGTTCGGCCTCGCTGGAGGAGACGGCCGATCGCCGAGTGGAGATGCGCGGTCATGTGATCGGCCAGCGCGATCCGCATGACGTCGAAGGAGAGCTTGCTGCGCAGCTCCTTCCAGTCGGCGAGCAGCGCGGGAATGAGTGGAGCGGCTCGCTCGTCCCAGTTCTGGGCGAGTGCGATGTCGAGTAGGACCATGCGGCAGTCGGTGATCAGCCGTTGCTGGGACGTGCGGTTCAGTGCTGCTGTAAGTGCACGTTCCGCCAGCTCCCAGGCGTCCGTCGGGTACCTCTCGGCGAGAATCCGGGCGGACTCGACCAGGCCGATGATGGTGATCTCCGCGCTGGCGGCCCGCTCCAGGCTTGCAGTCATGTCTGCGAGGGTGCCGCGAGCGGCCTCGTGCTCACCACGATTGACGAGGGTCAGGGCTAGGTGGAGATGCTCGAAGGTCCATTCATTGCTCGCGAACTCCGAGGTCACTGTGGGTTCAAGCCCGGCCAGGGTTTCCCGGACGTCCTCGGCGAACGTCCGGCCACGCAGCAGGACGGCTGATACACGTATAGCGAACGCGGCGAGGTCCTCCATGCCGACTTCGAGGAAGCCACGGATGGCCTGCTCCATCTCCGGGACCGCTGCCTCCGGTCGGGCAAGCAGGATCAGGGACTGCGCCAGGTTGAGCCGGTTGAGTGCGGCGGTGGCTAGGTTGCCGCAGCGTTCGGCGACGTCTATGACGAACGTGTAGTGCTCGACTGCCAGGTCGGGGAGATCGAGCTGGCGCAGGGTGATCGCCAGTCGGCTGCGGATGTCGGCTTCGCCATCGAGGTCGTGCACTGCCCGGGCGCAGACCGCACCACGTTCGAAGTGGGCGCGCGCTGTTTCGAAGTCCCCGTTGAGTCTGACCAGCCGACCGAGGATTGCTCGGGCGGCCAGTTCGATGCTCGGATCGCTGAGCTCTTCCGTAGCGATTGCCAGGGCTCGCTCTGCCAGCTCGATGCCGAAGGCGAGGTCCCCTACATGGTCGGCAAGGTCCGCCGCGACGAGGGCCGCGAATGCGCGTCTGCTTGGTGAGTCGATCACCGGCAGGAGTTCGTCGACGATGTCGAGGAATCCGAGGATCTCTGCGTCGATGAAGGGGTCGTCTGGGTGGGCATGGCCGAACTCAGGGAGAAGACGGTGGACCCGTTCGAACTCGGCTATTGCAGCTGCGGAGCTGATGCGTTCTTTGCGTCGCCGTCCCTGTTTCAAGCGCTGCCACACAGACGGCCGGCGGGGCGCAGTCTCCTCGTCGCCGACCGAGTCATCGTCGGGGAGCATGCCGAGGCCTCGTGTGATGGTCCCGATGGCTGTATTAGGGTCGTCGTCGACTTGGAGGTGGCCGAGATTGAGCAGGGTTTGACCTTGACGTTCCGGGTCGTGGCGAGACTGCTCTAGGGCAGCCTCGAAGTACTCTCGGGCCGCAGTCCGGTCGCCGGCGGCCAGGCTGACCCGGCCGAGTCCCATCAGGATTGGCCACTGGTCGGCCAGCCCGCTGGAGAGCCGGGCCATGAACAGGGCTGTTTGCCAGGCATTGGCGACCTGCTCGTTATCACCCCGCGCGGCATGTGCGTTGCCAATCAGTACCCATTTCCTGACAGATGCGCTGCTTCCGGGTGAAGGGAATAGATCGGCGAGCAGGGAAAGTGCTTCGTTAGTGCAGTCGTCCGCTATGAGTTGCTCGGCCCAGTCCATGTGGCGGTCCGAGTCGGAGGTGCCGAAGTCTGCGGATGGGAAGGACTCCAGTCTTTGCATCATCGCGGCGGCCTCTGCGTCGTTGCCGAGCCGCTCATGGACGACCACCAGTGACAGGAGCGCTTCGTCAAGCCAGGGGTCGCCATCTGGCAACTCCTCGACGGCTGCGCCAAGCGTCCCAGCGGCCCTCCCCAGATGCCCAGCGCCAAACTGCGCGCGGCCGACGAGCATGGCGGCGTGCGGATCCCGCCCTGCAGCGGCCAGCGCGGAGCGCACCGTGACCGCGATCACCAAGCCTGTTGGGGCGTCGTTGCGTATGAACCGCCAGACCAGCTGGATCAGTCTGTCTGTCTCCTCGGGCGGCACCACGACCCCGGCGGCCAATTCTGCCGCCTCCTCAGCGTTTAGTGATTGGTCCTGCCGCATCTCCGCGAGGTCGAGCAGCTGTCGGATGTGCTCTGCTTGTAACGTCTCCCATTCAGCGTCGACCGCCACCGGATCGCCCGCTATGACATCCAGAATCACCCGCAGCCGAGCTGCAACAAAGAATCTCCCCTGCCGTTGCAGGGCCTCGGCGACAAGCGCGATCGTCTGCCCGACCTCCTCGAACGGTGCATGCACCACAGCCTGCCGAACCTCCTCCGGCGAACCCAGCGTCAGGAGGTACTCGACGAACTCGGCGTCCCCGGCCGGCGGCTGTGGCTGCACCCGGTCGTAGCCGGGATGGTCCTCCAGATCCGCTGTGCTCATGATCTCTAAATAGAGGGGGTCGAGCTCCACCGTCGGGTCAGACCGCTTGGCCAGGTGGTAGTGCAGCTTGGCTTCTTCCGCCTTCCCCTGCCGCTGGAGCACCCTGCCGAGCATGTGATGCAAATCGGCCGACATCGAAGTATGGGAGTAGAGCGCCACCGGGAGGTAGCGCGTGATGTAGCCAGGGTCGTCGTTCAGTGCCCGCCGCAGCCAGTCCTCGGCCTGAGCCCAACGGCCGAGCTGTTCGAAAAGGAACCCGACCTGCCCAAGTGTGACCGGGTTCTCCTCCTCACGAGCCAGCTCCAGAGCCTCCGCAAGTGCCTCCTCGAACCGCTGCTCGCCCGCCAGTTCCGCAATCCGCTCAGCACGCGACCGCCCCATACCGCCAATCTATCTGTAGACGGACACGCCGTACTTCGATGGGAACATTTGTCAAAACGCTGATAACTGATGACCGTGCTGTACAGCCTTGTGCCGGATGTTTCGGGCGCCAGGGCAGGCTCCTGTTTGGTCGCTCCCCTGAGGCCAACTCCTCCTGCGGGGCCATTTGGCTATCGACAGGTCAGGACCGCTGCGTAGGCGTTGTCCAGCCCAGCGATATGCCGCCAGGCGTCGGCGGTGTTCTGATGGATGCCGAGCAGGCGACTGACGACCACGGCAGGTAGTTCAGAGGCCAGCTCGACCAGCGCGGTGCTCCGTGCCATCCGCGGCCGGACACCGACGGCGTGCAGTCTGCGCATCACCTGGCTGCGGCTGAGGGGCCGGCCCGGGTATCGGCCGGGGAACAACCAGCGCTCGGCCGCAGTGGCGGCCGCCATGGCGTCGGCGTGGAGGGCGCGCAGGAGTTCGTCCAGGGGCGGGGGCATCTGGGCTGGGATGCTTCCGAGCCGGAGTGCCACCGCGTCGGCGGTGACGTGTACATCGTCGGTAGTGAGTTCTGCGATGCGGTGGGGCTGCTGTGCGAACAGCAAAGCGAGCAGGCCCGTGGTCTTGTCCACGATCGGGATCTCCTCGTCGTGGATGAGGCGACTGACCAGGCTCCAGCGCACGTCTTGGGCGATGAGTTGGCCGGTGAAAACGGGAGTGCCGAGGGGCACGCCCAGCTGCCGGGTGTGACCCTTACGGGTGGTCCAGACGAGGAAACCCTGCACGCGCGGCCCGCGGGCGGGGTTCTCGTCCAGCCAGGCGTCGATGAGGTCCTGGGAGCATGCGCTGAGCGGGATGTTCTGACTGCTGAGCCAGTTGAGCAGTTGAATCGCCTGCGTGACGTAGGCGCGGGCACCGTGGACCTGTCCGTGGGTCACACGGCGGCGTCGCGAGACGGTGCGCAACCGGCGCAGCAGATGCCAGGTGGCGTACGCGTGCAGCACCTTGCGGCTCTCTGGCTCTTCGACCTCTGCGATCTTGCCCGGCAGCCAGCGCTCGAAGGTAGAGAGCCGCTCGTCGCGTGGCGGCAGGGCCCCGCCGACGACGAGGTGCATGCGGAGGTTCTCGACGACCTTGGGCGGGCGGAGCTGATCCAGCGTGTTGTGGGTGACGGGTCCGTGACCGGCGGCAAGAGCGTGCAGGATGGTTGCACGGCCCGGTCGGCGGGTGAGCCAGGCCAACAGACTGACGGGCTGCTGCTGCAACAAGGCGTGGAACACGGGCTCAAGATCGGGACGCATGCGGCCGTCGACGCTGAGCATCTCGTGGAGTCGGTGGCGCACTGCGCATCCAGGGCACAGACCACGGTGGTGGAGCCGCGTAGTCGTACCGCATTCGCGGCAGGGTTGGCGTTTTGCCGGGTGCTTGTTCCAGCAGGTTCCGCACAGTCCGTCGCCGTTCGGCGTGCGGACGTGGATGCGCATGACTCGTCCGCACACGGCGCACGGCTGAGGCGTGGCACCGCACCCGGTGCACATCGGGTCTCCATCCGCCATTCGGTAGCTGACGATGTGCTCACGTCGGCAGACGACACACACCTCGCGCTTGCGTCTCTTCCTCTTGCACGAATCACACAAGGGCGCGTCGGTGGCGGCGTGGATGCAGGGGCGCTCCTCGCCGCAGTCGGAGCAGACCGGTAGTCGGGAGCTGGTGGCAGCGTTCGCACAGCAGCTGGTCGCCGTCCCGGGCCTGGATGTACCGACGCTCCCCGCACCTCGAACACACCTGGTGAGTAACGGGGTTGTGGTACCGGCAGGAGTCGCACAGAGGACGGCCGTCGTGGGTACGGCCCATCACCGGACGTGTGCGTCCGCAGCGGTGGCACGGCTCCGCGTCCAAGGCCCTGCGGCAGTCGTAGCAGCAGCGGATCCCGTCACGAACGTTAGAGAGAGGAACGTTCCGCCCGCACTGCGGGCACGGCGGGACCACCAGGTTCGCGGCGCCGCGCTGTTGGAGGGCTTCGATCAGCGGCAGGGTCTTCGCGGGGCCGTATGCGCCCTGGCCGGTCAACAGGTCGGGAATGCCCTCCAGGGCCCACAGAAGTTGCCGCTGTCTGGCTCTGACCGGTTCAACGGTGTGAACGGAATCGGCGATGGCCTCGTCGGACATCGCGGGGCTCACCTGCTGGATCAGTCGGCACATCGACTCCACCGGATCGGCGCCGCCATCCGGTGGGTGGAACCGGCAACGCGGGCGTCCCTGGCGGTCACGCGTGCATACTTCCGGCCGGCCGCAGATGGCGCACGGATTGGCACGGTGCCACTGGCGGTCTGCGCATCGTCCGCAGATCCGAGCGTCACTGCCCGCAGCCTTGCCCCTCAGACGCCGGGGCTGTCCGCACATTCCGCAACGCGGTGGCTGGACGTGCTGAGCACCGCGCTTGCGCAGGGCACGGACGAACCGTTCCACGACCTTAGGGGACTCCGCCCGCCCGCCCGTCAGCCAGGAGGGGTCCTGCTGGAGCAGCGAGGCGAGCTGCCTGCGCTGCGGGCCGTAGCGAAAGGTGTCGGCGACCACCGTCTCCACCAGGTCCTGGTCAAGGTCTGGCTCGATGGTGCGGACCACTTCTGCGATCACGGATTCCGGCTCGACCGCGTGCCGTGGCAGAGACACGTCCACGGACTACTCCTCGGTGGGGACGATACGGGCGCGCTTGGGCCGGAACTCTCCAACCCCTGCGGCTGGTCCCGCTGGTGCGCTGTCTGCGCTGCCCGCGGTTGCCGTCTTGCGGCCGGAGGCTCGGACGGTCACCGGTTCGATGAGGTCGTCCATCGAGCAACCAAGGATGTCGAGCAGGGCCATGAGTGTCTTCAGGCTCAAGCGCTCGGGACGTTCCACGACCAGCCGGTAGACCTGGCTGGGCGACAGGTCGATTCCTCGCTCGGCCAGCAGCGGGCGAAGGTCGGTGGTGGAGTACATGCCGCGGGTGGCCATCACCTCCCGCAGATGCCACCGGTAGTCCAGGTCTACTGTCACGTCGTCTCCCTACTGGCCGTTGTGCAGGGCCTTGTCCAAGACCTTGCGCATCATCGTGTTCATGAAGTCGCTGCTCACGCCGGTGTAGAGCGCGGTTGTCGAGGCAAAGCGGTGCCCCACCTGCCGCTGGACGAACGCCGGGTCCGCGCCGTCCTCAATCTGGTGGGTGACGTGGCTGTGCCGCAGGCAGTGCGGCACAAGATCGGAATCTAGGCCGAGAGCATCGCGGTACTCGGCGAAGCGGTCCTCAATCTCCCGGGCCTGAAGCCGACCGCCGCGCTCGGTCGGCCACAAGGCCGCTCCGGCTGAAGCCCGGTAGCGGGGACGGATGTTGGCGACGTAGTCGCCAACCGCGTCCACGGCCCAGGGCATGACGCTGAGGACCGTCCGTCGCTTCGGCGGCGAACCCTTCGACCTCTTGCCGTACCGGACGTGGAGGGATCCGAACCGGCCCAGTTCCGGGGCCTTGGAATTGCGGTACCAGTCGGCGAGATCGAGCTTCGACGCCTCCGTGCACCGCAGCCCCCACCCGTAGATGACCTTGTAGACCGTGGCATCCCGGTAGGCGGCAAGCGCCCCCTTCCGGCCGAGCTTGATAGCGCGGTCGACCTGAGCGTCGGCGTAGTCGAGAAAGAGCTGGATCTCCTCCCGCGTCATCGGCCGCCGGCTCGCCTCCCCCTCGTAGTCAACGAGATGGGCAGCGGTGTTCCACTCGTGGCAGATCTGTACCGGGTGCGTGCCGAACCGCAGTTCACACTCCTGCGGCCACTGGTAGTGCGGCGAGGTGATGTAGTCGCAGAACAGGCGCACGGCCGTCTGATAGCCGCGGATCGTCGACTCCGCACGGTGGAGCTCCGCCATCAGGTACGTCGTCCACTCGTCCATGACGGCGGCCGACCAGTTCCACGGATACGCCTCGGCGAAGTCGTTGAACTGCCGCACCACGCGCAGCCGGTCGTTGATCGTCTTCGGCTGCAGACGCCGACCTCCGCGCTGCTGACGCGTCCAGCCCTCCAACATCGCCTCGAACACGGCGTCTTCGGGGTGCAGCAGCGTCACGCCGTTCAGCAGCACTAGCCGGGCGGAGCCCTCACTCAGGTCGGTCGTTGTCACGCACCCCTCTCCCGCTAGGTGCGCGAATCATGCATCAAATGAACGATGTCTAGCAAGAGTGCAGGTCAGAAGCCCGCTACCAGCCCTTACAGGAGGTAACTTGATGCCGCAGATCCCCAGCTCGGACGACTCCGAATCGTGCATCGGACGCAATTCCCCGGGGTTTCGGTGCACTAGCCTCTGGGCGGAGCGCGGCGCGCACCACCTGGTCCTCGAGGACGTCCAAGAGCTCGCCCTGCCCGTGCCTGCCACGGGCGCGCTTCCGGCCTGGAAGCCGACACTGGACCTACTGGCGCAGGTGTTCCAGCAGCTGCCCGACTTCCGGCCGTGACCGGCACCGGACGCAAGAAGGAGAAGCAGCCGTTCGAGCCGGGCCTGATCCCGGCTCCTGGCGAACTTCTCGTCTGGCGCCACGGCCAGCACTTCGACCGCTGGCAGGACCTCCCCTGCACGCTGTGCGGCCAGCCCACGCCCATGCGCTCCCATTCCGGCGAGCCCGTGCACAAGGCGACTGGGGCAACGCAACTCCTACCCGAGCCGCGCCCAGGCAGTGGCCGCGCTCGTTCGGAACAGGGACGCCCGCCAACTTGCCGGACCGGAGGCGGCTCTCACGGAGGCGCGACCTGCCCGCCTCCGCCGTGACGGGGCAAGGGCGCGCGGCGCGCGCGATGCCCCGCGCCCTTGGGTGACACTGCGGCCGGTTTCAGCCGTGCGGGTGATCAAGCGGTGTGTGCGGTGGTCGCTGCCGTGGGGATGCCGTGGGCGGTGACGATCCGAGCGCTGCCTTCCGCAAGCTGGTAGGCGAGGCCGACGACGCCAGTCTGGCCGGAGGCTACCTGGTTGGCCAGGACGCGGGAGCGGTCAAGGAGCAGGTCCGCAGTGTGCTGTATGTGGGCGTCGATGAAGTCGCTGTCCGCGGTGAGGCCGGCGGCGCGGGCCGCGAGCACGCTGGGGGTGACGCGTTCGACGACGTCGCGGACGTATCCGGCGGCCGGCAGCCCGTCTTCGACGGCGGCGCGGGCGGCTGCGACGGCGCCGCAGGAGTCGTGTCCGAGGACGACGACGAGGCGGCAGTCAAGGACGCTCGTGCCGTACTCGATGCTGCCAAGGACTTCCGGGCCCAAGACGTGGCCGGCGGTCCGTACCACGAACAAGTCGCCCAGGCCCTGGTCGAAGATGATCTCAGCGGCCAGGCGTGAGTCGGAGCAGCCCAGCAGGACCGCGAAGGGCTTCTGGGCCGGGGCGAGTTCGGCCCGCCGCTCTGCGTCCTGGTTGGGGTGCTGTGGGGCCCCAGAAACGAAGCGCTGGTTGCCGGCGAGCAGGGCGGCGAGTGCCTGAGCAGGAGAAACAGGAGTAGATGCCATGACGGCAGCGTATGAGGCGGTCTGCTGAGGCGCGCGATCAGGGTGTGACGCATTGCTCATACGCCTTCGCTAGGACGTTCGACATCGCGCCCCTGACACGGCAGCTTGCCACCCGCGAGGGTTTGGCGTGCTGCCGGGTCCTGGCAATCAGTGTCACCTCCCAGCGATCACGGGGACGGCCGTCCAGGGGGCAGCGGTGGACACCGCCGCGACGCATGCGAGCCACCGGGTGCTGGATACGTATCCCGCACGTGATCCGGCCACCTGCCCTACACCCTGTCTGCACAGCACCGTCACCTTGCGGTCGACATCTGTGTAAGCTCCTGGCGCTCCATTCGCACCACTGAGGGGGGATTCCTCATGCGTACCCGCTACGCTCTGGCGGCCGTCGCCACCGCCGCCCTGACCGCCGTGCTCGCCGCCGCACCGGCGCACGCCACCGAGTACAGCTCCGCCCTGAAGGTCAAGGGCGTGCAGTACAACGCGCCCGGCCCGGACTCCAACCGGTGCAGCGGCGGCAACACCAAGGACGAGTACCTGACGATCAAGAACTACTCGAGCAGCACGACCGTCAATCTCAAGGGCTACGTCGTCAAGGACGCCGCCGGTAACCGTTTCACCTTCCCCGCCAACCACTACCTGCAGCCCGGCGACTATGTGAAGCTCCGCGGCGGTCACGGCACCGACTCCGACGCCAACAACGTCGTCTACCGCCAGAACTGCAACTTCATCTGGAACAACGATAAGGACACCATCTACCTGTACAAGGCGTCGGGCGCCCACGCCGACACCCACTCCTACACCAGCGCCGGCTCCGACCCTGATGGCAACGGCTACATCACCTACCACGGCTGACCCGGCCCGCGTCGAAGCCGCCTGTCACACGGCCGGGGACCGTTTCTGCGGTTACGGCGGCTTGCGGTCGTCGCTGGCTGCTTCGACGCGCTGAGGTGGCGGTAGCTGGGTATAGTGCTCGCACGACCTCTTACTCAGGCGCAGGGCCCCACCGATGCTTCGGTGGGGCCCTGTTTTTGTGCCGCGGTTAGGCGACCTGGAGCTTGGGCTGGCCGCCTACGGCAGGCGGGACCGCGCGGTAGGCCGGCAGTTTGAGGTTGGGCAGGTCGCCGGCTTTGATGCTGGCGATGGCGGCCCGGAAGGCGGCTTCCATGTCGTGGTGGCTGGCGTACTTCGCGGCCAGGGGGTGAAGGCGGTAGGAGTTGCCCCTGCCGCGGCTGCCGTCCTCGTTCTTCGGGCGCAGGACGATGTTCAGCTCGCACAGAGGGGCGATGAGATTGCTGATGGCCTGCGGGGTGACGCCGTACTCGGTGGCCATGTCCTTCTGCCGCACGGGGAGACGGCCGCCGAAGTCGGAGCGGTACAGCAGGTACTGCAGGAGCTTGACCGTGGCCCCGGAAACGGGCAGGGCCCAGATGCGTTCGGACACGACCGGCGACATGACCTCAGCCATCAGTATCCCTTCCTCGTACGGGCCAGCAGAGCGGTTGGTAAATGGGTATCACCCTGTACGCCTTCCCGTTCCATAGTGCGGGTTCTGCGTAAGGTCGAGGTCCAGCTCCTCTTGGCGGATGTCGGGTCCGATGGCGTGGGGGAAGGCCTCGGGATCGCGGCCGTGCTGGACGGCGATCTGCTCGAGGACAGCGTGCTGGGCAGTGCTGTTGCCGTGGAACCACAGGCGTACGTTCAGCTGGATCAGACCGTTGCCGAGCTGCTCTACCCACTTGTAGCCGACCAGGGCCTTGATAGCGCGATTGACCGTGGAACGGGTGATGCGCTTGCCGTCCTCCCTGGCAGCGAGCTGGTTGAGGCCGTCAGTGATCTCCTGCTGCGTGTACTGGGCGATGCCCGTACCACGTTGCTGGCCGCCAGCGACGTAGAGGAACACACACAGCTGAGACTTGGTGATGGAGTTGGCTACAGCAAGCTGGGCCAGGAGCTGGGTGAACCAGTTCGAGGCCAGGCTATAGCCGGCGTCTCCGGCCATGTCGTGGACGGCCGTGCGGTCGGGCTCGTACTCGAACGTGACGTTCTTCAGCTTGCGGCGGCCGCGGGGATCAGCGCTCTGGGTAGCTTCGCCAAGTTGCTCTCCGAGGACCTGGAGCAGGTCGTCGAAGCCCGCGTCCCCCGATGCGGCGTCAGGGACAGCTCGGGGCTGTCGACGTGCTGGTGGATCAGATGTCACAGGACCTCCCTTGATACTCAGGCGATCCAGAGACTAGCCCAAAAATCAAGCACGGCTTGTCTTTTGACGCATCGGCGCGCCGAGAGGCAGCACTGAAGGCCCACACAGCTCCGAGGCGATCAGAGAGTCAACTACAGCTTGATTTTTCTGGTCGACACGCACCGCGAATCAAGCCCTGGTTGATTTCCTGTGTCCCTATCGCGGCACATTTCCCACGGGCCCGACCTCGTCGGCGGGCGCGCTCGCAAGCTCGCTGCAGGCCCGTGACCTGCAGCGTTTCCCGCCCTGGAAACTCCCGAAAAAATCAACTACAGCTTGAGTTTTGGCGTCAGATGTGTCCGCCGCATTGACATCCCGGAGCCTCAAATGTGCTCTCTGGAGCACTACCACTCTCGCAAAGTCCCAGGTCAGAGAGGTGAAGGCGGGCGCTCCTCTTATTTAAGAGCACACCCGACGCTGCACGTGTCCGCACACGGTTCGATGCGACGGCACACAGGCGGTCGGCACCGCACGTTGACAATCTGCTTCAACCGACTGCCTACCCACCACTCACCTGCACCACCGAACAGCAACTTCCACAGTGGCGCAGCTACCTGCCGGCGAGCGGAGGTACCGTCACCTCCCACTCTGGCCAGCCACGCTTCCGCTCTTTGAATCGTCACGGCAGTAACCACCCGAGACTCGGCACCGCTGTTGCTGTCCACTGCCTGCAGAACTCGACGGTGCCGCACGCGAAGCGAGCCCAGCCAGTGACGGCCCCATCCTTGGCACCGTGCAAGAGGAGTCGCCTGCCACGTGCTGTCCGCGGCAGCACTT
Source organism: Streptomyces sp. NPDC039424 (assembly GCF_055639495.1). Taxonomy (NCBI): domain Bacteria; kingdom Bacillati; phylum Actinomycetota; class Actinomycetes; order Kitasatosporales; family Streptomycetaceae; genus Streptomyces; species Streptomyces sp. NPDC039424. The sequence goes on along the minus strand of NZ_JBVKAI010000012.1, from coordinate 178,930 downwards.
ATCCGGCCTTCCGCTGAGCCATTGTCAAATCTCGTGGGTGGACGGCACCTGATGGAGAGGCGGCTGCCGCTCGGCGATGAGGGTCGGCAGCTCTCGCATGTCGTAGAAGACGGTGGTGTCGCGGCCTTCGAGGCGTTCGGCCGAAGTGAGTCCGCCAGCGTAGCCGAAGGCTCGCATGCCGGCGGCGCGAGCAGCGTGGACGCCGGGCTGGCTGTCCTCGACCACCACGCAGGCTTCGGGGTCAACGCCCATCTGCTGAGCGGCGTGCAAGAAGAGGTCCGGGGCGGGCTTGCCGCGAGAGACTTCGGTGGAACTGAAGATGCGGCCTGCGAAATGTTCGTAGAGCCCGGTGCGGCCGAGGGTGTGCCGCATCTTGTCGTGGGAGCCGCTGGAGGCGACGCACGTCGGCAGGGTGAGCGCGTCGAGTGCTTCCGGCAAGCCATCGACGGGGGCAAGCTCAGCGTCGACCGCCTCCCGATGGAGCTGCTCGAACCTCTGCGACCAGACCGCGGCCGTGTCCGGGCCGAGCTGAGCGGCGACCTGCTCGTGGATGGCGGCGTGCGAGCGCCCGATGAACCTGTCCACGACCTCGTCCTCGGTCAACGGCCAACCCAGCTCGGCTCCGAGGGCCACCTGGACACGAGCGGCGATGCGCTCGCTGTCGACCAACACGCCGTCGCAGTCGAATATGACGAGTTCAATGGGCTTGATCATCCCGGCAGCATAGGCCCTGCTGCTCACGCTGCGGAGGCTTCCTCGCGCTCGACCAGGACGCCATTCGTGAACCTGGCGCCGGAGCGGACCAGAGCAACAAGGGAGGCTCCGGTGATGGCACGCCAGCGTTCCTGAGCGGACTCGACCAGCCGTTGGCCCACGACTCGGTGGACTCCCGCAGGCCCTCGGCCAGCGCGATCAGCTCCTTCGTGCCGTTGAGCCGCACCCCGAGCAGGACCAGCACGCAGCTGTGCGCGTGACCGAGCCTCACCATGGTGGTCCACCTTCTGGTCGGTGGAGACGAGGGTGTCGGTCGCGACAGCGGGAGCAATGCCGGGTGCCGCGACCACCGACCGCAAACCGGATGGGCCGAGGGTCGCCGCCCAGGCGGTCACCCGCGAAGTCGGACGCATAAGGGCGCCATCGTCTTGCGCCAGCGCGACAGCTGGACCCTGACCGCTCCCGGCGCGACGTCGGTTTCACGTGCGATCTCCTCGACGGACAACCCGACCAGGTGATGCAGCACGATCGCCCGCCCTTGCTCGTAAGGGATGCGCCGCAGCGCGGCGACGATCGCCACGTAGTCAGGGCTGATCGGGGATCCCATCGGGTATGCCGTGGCGGCGGTGGGCCGTGAGCCGGTTGACCGCCTTCCGCCAGACGCTCACCCTGATACGGCAGGCGCACCCAGGCCTCTGGTCCGCGTAGCCGGATACTTTCTCCCAGTTCTGCCAGGCCCGTCCGAAGGCTTCCTACGGACGCTTATGAGGCTGTCCTGACAACCGGTGTCGAGGTCCCCGCCGGGAACCTCGTAGGGAGGGTGAAGGCGTACGGCGTGGGGCCCTGCTCGCGCAGGTGAAGGAGGCGCTGTTCGGCCTCCTCCACCGTCGGGCGGTGGCCGACCGGGACCCACCACATCGTGGCCATCGCCTCGTCGACCCGTTCGAAGAACTCATAACGGCGGGACATCATTTCGCGGTGCCGCCCTTGATACATGAACGCGGTCAGAGCGTTCACGTCCCGCCACACCGACATGTTCACCAGCATCCAGTCGTCGTCGAATACCCGCAGGTCGCTGGCGTCATCACCGTAAGCGCTCTTGAGCCGCCAGATGAATCCGTCGGCCTCGTCGGCGACCGCGTTGACCGGGTCGAGCGCGTCCACGAAGGGCTTCAATTCCACTGAGTCCAGCGGAAACTTGAGGCGAGCGATGTTCACCTGGGCGAGTTCGTGTGCAGTCATGGCAAGGCCCGGCTTTCTGGGTGGTTGGCGTACGGCTGTGAGCCTTCCAGTGCCAGCTGCCCCACAGGAGTGGCAGAAACGACGAGTACACTGGAATTCCTGCCATCGTCCTCGACCGCGAAGGGACCATCTGATGCTCCGCGATGTCGCCGTCATCGTCCTCGAGGGCGCACACGCCTTCGAGCTGGGCGTCTTCTGCGAGGTCTTCGGTATCGACCGCAGCGGCGACGCGCTGCCCCGCTACGACTTCGCCCTCGTCTCCGCCACCGGCCAGGACGTGCCCACGCGGCACGGTTTCGAAGTGCGTGCCTCGCACGGCCCGGAGCGGCTTGCCACCGCGGACCTCATCTGTGTCCCGGCCTACGACCTGCGCGTACGCCAGTCCGACCGCCTTGCCGAGGAACTGCGTGCCGCCGTCGAGCGCGGCGCCCGCGTCCTGAGCATCTGCACCGGTGCCTTCCTCCTCGGCCAGGCCGGCCTGCTGGACGGCCGGCGCTGTACCACCCACTGGCAGTACACCGAGGAACTCGCCCGCCGCCACCCGCAGGCCCGGGTCGAGTCGGACGTGCTCTATGTCGACGAGGACCCGATCATCACCGGGGCCGGCACCGCCGCCGGCGTCGACACCTGCCTCCACCTGATCCGCAAGGAGCACGGCAGTGCCGTGGCCAACGCCATCGCCCGCCGCATGGTCGCACCCCCGCACCGGGAAGGCGGCCAGCGCCAGTACCGCGAACGCCCCCAGCCCCGGGAGGGCACCGGCTCACTGAGCCCCGTCCTGACCTGGATCGAGGCCAACCTCGACCAGAACCTGACCGTCGAGGCAATGGCCCGCCGCGCCCACCTGTCGCCACGCACCTTCGCCCGCCGCTTCCAGCAGGAAGCCGGAACCACCCCGCTGCAATGGCTGACAGGACAGCGTGTCCTGCTCGTCCAGCACCACCTGGAGACAACCGACGACCCGATCACCGCTATCGCGCGGCGCAGCGGCTTCGGTACTGTCGAGAACCTGCGCCACCATTTCGTCCGACGGCTGGGAATCACACCTCAGGGCTACCGGCGCACCTTCCGCGCCCCACACAACGAGTGATTACATATTCAGCAGCGGGGCCGAGTCGCTGTTGGCCCTCGTCGTCATCGTCGACCTCGATGCCGGAGTAGTCGGCCGCCGGACGGTGCTCTGACGATGCGGCAAGCACAGGGATCCGGCGCCCGAGAGGGACGGGGGTGATCAGGCCCTCGGCCGCCGGGCGCGGTACCAGGCAGCGACCCGGCCTGGAGCTTGGTGTTGTTACTTGGGTCCAACCGCGTACGGTCTACCGTAACGGCGAAGGCACCAGCCCTATACACCACGTTTTGCCCTACTCAGCCTGTCCGGACAAAGAAGAGCCACCGCAGCACGGTCCAGACGAGCGCAGCCACCAGCGCCACCGGCAGCGAGCTACGCCACTTCAGCATGCCCCCCCGTCCTGCGGGACCTGGTCAAGTCCTGCCTGGCAAAGGAGGCGGCCCTGCGCCCCGCCCTGCCCGAACTGCTGGAGCAGCTGACCGGCCTCGACGGGGACGACCCGGTGAGCGCCCTCTCCCTCGCCGACACGGACTGGCTGCCCACCCCCGTCGCCCGCGAGCTGCGCACCCGGCTGTCGGCCCCGTGCCCGCCCCCGCGTCACCGGCTGCGGTTCCGGCGCCGCCCGAGTCCGCGCCGCAGCCGGAGTCCGTTCCGTCCACCCCCTTCGAGCTGACCGAGCAACCCACCCCGTCCGAGCCGCCCGAGACCACCGCCACGGTGACGCTCAGGCCAGCCGCGGCGTCCGCCTCCGCCCCCTTCCGGCCCACCCGTCGGCACCTCCTGCTCGCCGTCGCCGGTGTCACCGCCGCCGCAGGAGTCAGCACGGCGATCGCGGCGGTGGCCGAGAGGTACGACACGGACAGCAACCCGCTGTCCGGCCATGGGGGCAAGGCGGCATTGAGGTGGACCGTCTCCCTCCCCGCAGACATCACCGGGCCACCGACCGTGGTGAGCGGCCTGGTCTACGCCCTCGCCGAGGGTGGACGTGTGCGGGCGCTGGACGCCGCCACCGGGACACAGCGGTGGTCCGCCGACATCGGTTCCGACGGTGACGCTTCCTGCGCCGGCGACACCGTGTACGCGGTGGACGCGGCCACGGGCAAACGGCGCTGGACGTTTGTGGTCGACGGCTCGCTGGACCCCACCCTTCCCACGCTGGTTGGCGGCATGCTGGTGCTGGGTGGCATGCGGTGGGACGACGAGAACAGGGTCGACACCACCACCGGCAGGGAGCGTTGGAAGATCCGCACGCCACACGCGCTGCGCTCCCTGACGGCGGTCGGCGGGCTGATCTACGCCGGTGTGATACAGGATGCTCTGCACGTGCTGGACGCCGATACGGGCAAACAGCAGTGGTCGTTCCGTACCGGCAACGGCACCCAGAAGACGGTCACGTTCAAGGTCGGCCGGAGCCAGATCAGCACGGTCGACGCCGGGAGGAAGCACATGACCGTGGTTCGGAACGGCAAGACGATCAAGACCATCCCGATCTCGTCCGGCAGCCCCGAGCACCCGACGTACAACGGTCAGATGGTCATCTCCGAGAAGTTCCGGCACATCCGCATGAACGCCGCGCGCGTCGGCCTCACGAAGAAGGACGGCAAGCCCGCGTTGAGTACGCCTTCGAGGTCGGGCGCTTCGGCGCTGTCATGTGCGCGAAGTACAAGTGCTGCTGCCCGAAGCGTCCAGAAGAGGAGTAAGCAGGACGCACGGTCACGTCCACGAGAGCTCATGACGGGAACGCTGGCGAGCATGGCCGACGTCCTGGACGTGGTCGTCTGTCCCCGGGACAGCAGCCGGTGGTGCCCTCCGGACAGGCAGCAGGCGCAGACGATCATTCACCGTGGTGCTCTGGTCGTTGCGCGAGCCAGTGGCGAGTCGACTGCGAACGGTGCTCATCCCGACAGCCGCTCCAACCTCTTTCGCTACGCCGTAGGGAAACGCCTGTCGGCCACCAATACAGCCTGCTCCCAGACGCACCAGGCACCACTGCATCCCGTTCGCATATCCGTCACCGTGACCGCTCAGCGAATGGTGCCTCGCCCTGCCAGTCCTGATGTCCGGCGCCGACCTGCGGGGCGGAAACAGGTTCCAAGGCAGCTACGGCGATCGGATATCGGGGAGTGGTGACGTCGCGTACGGCGTAAGTGAGGAACGCGTTGGCGGCGGCTTCGTTCGATGCGGGAGGCCATGTCTGCCACCCCACCATGGTCTCGCGGACGGCCTGCGTGACGGCGTGGGCGCTGCACCAGGTCGTCGTAGGGCTGCCACTCCCCCGCTTTCCATACGGCCGGTGAGGACGACGGGGCCGCGCAAGGGGTAGAGAGGCATGCCGCGCCAGGCGCTCGCCAGGGCCCAGGCGGCAAGGCTCTGACCGAGCCCGACCACTTGGCCCTCACCGTGCAGGTGCAGGAGTGCGCGGCGGTGGTAGACGGCCTGGTCCACGGCTCCGCTCGTTCCGACATGCTCGCGGATCGCGGAGTGCGCATCGAGCACCGGCAAGGCGAGTTCGGTGAGCGTGATGTCAGGGCCGATGCGCACACTGCTCGCATTGAGTTCTCCTGGCCGGTTCTGAGGCGGAGATGCGTATCGAGCAGGTGCGCAGTGCGCAGGCCGCCCGCAGGGTTCGCAGGTCCTGCGCAGTGATCAATCTGGCTGCGCATTGGGTGCCTGATCAGGGGTTTTACCGATTGCGCATCCTGCTTGGGGCTGACCGGGTTCGGATTCGGTCCGGCTGCTCTCTACTGCTGCGCAACGGCGTGATACCGGGTGAGCGCGTGCCAGCGCCGCTCGAAGTCTTCAATCTGCTCAGTGATCTGGACTGACGTGAGTGGCTTGTTGTACTGAGCGGTGATCCCGCGGGCTGCGCAGTCCTGCGCAACGGCGTCGGGCGAAGGCGCTTCGGTGCGCACGCGGTGCTCCGCCCAGACGTTGTAGGTGCGGAACTGGAGCGGGTAGCGGCGCAGCGTAGAGGGGCTGACGGGCTTGCCTCCTCGGCCGAGCATCCCCTTCTTCGCGAGGAAGGCGGACAGCTCATCAGGGGCAGGTTCGTCGCCGTGCTGAGCCTGATACTCCATCCATGCGAGGTAGTAGCGGTCGACGACGGTAAGGCCACCTCCCCCGGCGGGGTCCTGAGGCGAGGGCTGCTCGTCGACCTTGGCGTCGATCCTGGGGCCACGCTGCTCCTTGGCCGCATGGGCGCCGACGGCCGCGGTCTCTTGCTCAGCCTCCGGATCCGGCCCGGGCCCGGTCCCCAGTTGATCACTGGGATCAATGTCGGCCTCGTCCTCGGCAGACTGAGCGGCGTCCGGTCCGGCGATGCCGTACTCGCGGTCTTCGAATGCGGCAACATAGGTCTGCATCTCGGCTGCGGTGACGGGCTGGCCGGTGGCGCCTGTGATGCCGTCGCGCTCGTAGACGTATCGGGCAAGCGCGGCAGCATCGGGAGAAGAACCGTGCTCTTGGGCGTACATGAGCCAGGCGTTGTAGAAGTAGTCGCCCCACGTCAGTTCGTCGTCCGAGCGGTGACCGTCTTCGGCACCGGTTTCAGCTTCTTCTCCGGCGGAGGCCGCTTGACGCCGCTTGAGGACCTGCAGCAGCGGCTCCAGTTGCTCGTCCAACAGCGGCCCGCCGGCAGCGGTGGCGATGCCGTACTGATCTTGGAGCCAGCGAGCGAATTGCGCGCTCGTGGGTTCGAATCCAAAGGCAGCGAGCCAGGCCTGGTAGGCGTCGGCGAGATGGTGGACGCGCCCTTCGTTTCCCCCGTCTGGCCGGTGCGATGGGCCGGGGTCTGCGGCTGGCGCCTGCTGCATCGGCTGAGGCTCGGCGTCACTCAGCTGCGCAGGCTCCTTCTCCTGCTTGGCGGTGGCCTCGGGTATGGGGCTCTGCCGCTGCGCCGGCACCGAAGCCCGTTCGACAGTGAACTGGATGGGCGGGTCGTCAATACCTGCTGCCGCCAGGCCCGCGGGGGCCGTTTCCGCGAGGGGGACGCCGTAGCGGGCCAGGCGCAGGGGCATCAGGGACTCGACCGGGGCCTTGCGGCGCCAGGCGCGGCCGAAGCGGGAGCGGAGGCGGGCCTGGTAGACGAGACGTTCCTGCTCCAGCTTGATCACCTGGTCGTAGGAGCGGAGCTCCCAGAGCTTCATACGGCGCCAGAGCAGGAAGGTCGGGAGCGGGGAGAGCAGCCAGCGGGTGAGCCGGACGCCCTCCATGTGCTTGTCGGCCGTGATGTCGGCGATCCGGCCGACCGCGTGGCGAGCGGCCTCGACCGCGACCACGAACAGCACCGGGATCACCGCGTGCATGCCCACGCCCAGCGGGTCCGGCCAGGCGGCGGCGCCGTTGAAGGCGATCGTCGCCACCGTCAGCAGCCAGGCCGTCTGGCGCAGCAGCGGGAAGGGGATGCGGATCCAGGTCAGCAGCAGGTCCAGGGACAGCAGGACGCAGATGCCCGCGTCGATGCCGATCGGGAACACGTAGGAGAAATTCCCGAAGCCCTTCTTGATGGCCAGCTCACGGACGGCCGCGTACGAACCGGCGAAGCCGATACCGGCGATGATCACGGCGCCGGCCACGACCACCCCGATCAGGATCCGGTGGGCCCGGGTTAGTACCGGCCGCGCGCCGTTCCCCACCGCAGTCACGTCTGTTGCCACTCCCTTGCCGTGTCATCTCTTCGTGAGCAGCTCTCACACTCGCACGACCCGTCCTGCGTTGGGGCTACTTGCCGGACGCCTACGGCAAATCGTCAACGAAAAGTGATCAGACGATGGCGACCGCAGCGCTGACTCTCCTAGCAACACCAGAAGATCAACTAGACGGTATGGTCATCTGCACACAGAAGGAATCTTCCTGACACTCCACGCGAGTTGCTTCTTCTCGTACCGACCGGGGGAGTGATTGCGGCGCAATCACTCCCTACAGCACCGACCCGAGTTGTCAGGCCGATAAGCTCGCGTCCGCGTCAGTCCCAGCACCCTACGGAGAAGCCCATGCCTCACAAACCCGGCCTCAAGCGAGACCTTGCCGCCGAAAGGGCAGCACGTAAGGCCGCCACCCAGCAGGCTCGCCTTGTGCCGCAGGGACTGCCGACGGTGCGCCCCGACCAACTGATGCCCAGCCCCGAGAACGGGCGCAAGAAGCTCCTGAAGATCGACGAGCTCGCAGACACCCTGCGGACCGACGGCATGAACACGGCCATGACCGTCATCCCGCCCGACGTCTACGTAGAGCTATACCCCCAGCACAAAGAGGCCGTTGAAGCACGAGTCGCCGAAGGGATCCTCTTCGTCGTCCACCACGGCCACCGGCGACTGGCCGCCGCCTTGAAGGCCGGCCTGCCAGAGGTCCCGATCCTCGTCCGCCGCGAGGTACCGAGCCTGCGCATCGCCGCCATCCAGGAAAACCTCCAGCGGATGGGCCTCAACCCCATCGAGGAGGCTGTCGAGTTCCAAGAGGCCCTCGACGAGAAGGACGAAGCAGGAAAGCAGCTCTCGCAGCGCGAACTCGCCAAGCGCGTCGGCTGCTCGCAGACCTACGTCTCCCACCGCGTCGCACTGCTGCGTCTTATCCCCGACTTGCAGAAAGCGGTCATTGACCACTGGCTCAAGGAGCAGCAGCTCCTCGACTCCGCCCAAGAACCAGGCAGTACAGACGCACGCCTGATGCTGCCCGTGCGTGAGGCAGCAACCGTCTACTCCCGTCTGCGGTCAGACTTGCAGCAAGCCTTCGTCCGCGGCGAGCTGACCGCAGCACAGGCAGCCACGGTCAGCAAGCTCCCAGCCGATCAACAAGCACTCCCCGTGGCTGAGCCTGCTGATGATTGCGCCGCAATCACCGCGGCAGAACCGACGCCCCCATCACTGCCAGAGCCGCGCGCCAGCGAGCCTCCGCAGCACACAACAACGCCGATGACACCCGGACCGAAGGCGCCCGAGCGTGAAGCACCTCAGCGCATCGCGGATACGCCAGCCACCCCGACGCCCGCACCGCAAGCCGAGGTTGCAAGTGCCTCCGTAGCGACTGCTGAGGACCCGCGAGGCGTGATCGTAGTACGCAGTGTCGAGGAGCTGGCGCTCCGCATCATGGACCTCCTGAACGAGTCAGAGATCGAGGACTTGAAGGCGCTGCTCTCGTCCTGACACCTCCCCCTAGTCGTCCCACCAGCCCCGAGCGGTGGGGCGACTAGTTTTTGTAGCGCCTTCCCCTGTAACCTGCGCCCCGGTATCGCATCGCCTCCGAGGTCTACTACCGACGCACGGCATCGTCCTTGGAAGGCCCCCGATTGCGGCGCAATCAACTCGCGCCATCGACACCACTACCTCGGGCGGCAACGTCAGAGGGTGGGCCGCCGCTACGGCCGTCGACCCACCGCATCTGCGTTCGTGCGCCCTGTTACATATCGCGCGCAAACTCTCACTGCCAAGTGATTGCGCCGCAATCACTTCGTGGAGGCTCACTCATGACTTCGTCCCGCAACCGCACCGCCACTCAGACCGCGAGTCGAATCGCCCGCGTTCTAGCCCTCACAAACCAGAGCGGCGGCGCCGGAAAGACAACATCTGCAGTGAACATCGGAGCCTGCGCAGCCGACCTCGGCTTCACCACGCTCGTGATCGACGCTGACGCACAATGCGATGCGTCTGCCGCGGTCGGCTACGACAACCCCGACGACATCCCCAACCAGGCCAACCTCTACGACGTCCTCACCGGGGCCGCGAAAATCGAGGACGCCGTCGTACAGGCAATGGCCGGCCCCTACGGTGAAGACGGAACCAAGCCCATCCCCAACCTCTTCGTCGTACTCGGCTCCAGCGCGCTCGAGGAGGCGGAACAGCTGCTCGCTCCGAAGACCGGCCGAGAGTTCTGGCTTAAGACCCAGCTCGAGCGGATCCGCGACACCTACGACCTGATCTTGATCGACTGCCCGGGCAACCTCGGTCTGATCGTCGTCAACGCGATCGTCGCAGCAGATGACGTCGTGGCATGCGTGAAGCCGGGCTGGAAGGAACTGCGCGCCCTGACACGCATGGAAGCGAAGATCGACGAGATCAGCGAAACATTCTCCGTCATGGGGGCGCGGGCCGCACTGGCAAACATCCTCATCGTCGACTGCCCAACCACGCGCAACCAGGGGGCCGTCTACGACGACAGCCAGCAGCAGGCCAAGGAAGCATACGAGGAGCTCGTTCTCCCCACGGTACGCAGGAGCCCGCGAATCCCCGAAGCGTACGCGGCCCAGAAGGTGCTGCGCTTCTATGACCCGGTGACGGAGAACCCGTCGAAGCTCAAGCCGGAGACCGCCTTGTCCGCCACCGACGACTACTACCTTGTCACTCAAGCACTGGGGTTCACGCGTAGGTGAACGTGATTGCGGGGCAATCACCTGCGTCTGCTGAACACCAATGGCCTTGTCGCTCTCACCAGGGAGAGACAGGGCCATCGGCCTGTCAACGAGAACTTCAGGATGCCTGGCAGCGCCGGTAACAAGACCGCAGGACGCCGATCCTGTCGAGAGTGCCAGAACCGCAGACAGGCTCGGTGCCTGCTCCTACGAGCAGTTGTCCCACACCAAGCGATGTAAAGACCTCCCCGTCAGGGACTCAGCAGCGCCCCACGGCTTTTGACGCCTCGACGTGATCGGGACCCAGTGCTTGGTCTCAGGAACGCTAGGCGAGTGAGACCGCTCGACTGGCACAAGAGCCGGACCGAAGAGGCGAGCCCTGAGCCCTCTCCATACGAGGTCGCTGCGGGCCCACTGGTCACCGCAGACGGTTAGTGACAGGAGGTCGGGCTGTGCGAGAACCCACCTCGGGACGGGGGAGTGGTCCTTCCATGGAGCCGGCCATGCTCCAGTTAGCGGACTAGCAGTTCTGCTGCAGCCGCGTAGGCGAGTCGCGCTTCGTCGGTGGAGCCGACTGGCTGCGCAGTGTGCCGCTCGATCTGTCTCAGAGCGCGAACGAGGGCTTCCAGGTAGGTGCCGAGGCTGACCATCTGCGTTGCAGTGTGGCAGTCGGGAAGGACCGCCTCAATCTGGTCGAGCCAGAAGTCAACGTCCTCATCATCACCAAACGCAGTTCGGCACTTCAGCAACCGTTGCGCTACAGGAACCAGAAGTGCGTGGCGACGAGAAGCCTCCTCCTGAGCACGAAGCTCGGCGGCGGCCCGGGCTTTGAGATGCCGCTCGGCTGCGAGGACAGCTTCCGGTGTCCGACGTACCGCTTGCTCAACGTGAGAGGCCGCGGAGAGCGTGGCTGCACGCATCCGCGTCGCTTTGTTGTAGGCCGCACTAGGCGTGTTGACGGCGAGAGCCGGCATCAAGTCCGCCCACTCAACTCCGGCTGCTCGCGCATCGGCGACAGCCTTGCCCTGGTGAATGTCTGCCTGTTCACGGAGGTATTGCCACAGCGTCACTCGTTGGATCGCGGCGGTGCGCTGCGCCTGCTGGTTCTTCAAAACGCTGGCGTGCGTCTCCAGGTAGAGGAGAGCCCGGTAGAGCTCCTCGTCCTCGGGCATCCGCTCAACATGCGGATCTTCGGCGTCTTCGTGAAGCTGGCGCAACTGGCCGATGGTCGCTGCGGTGTCGAGTTTGCCGATACGGGGAGGCGTTCTGAACAGCGGCTTTGTGGGTGAAGCGGACTTCCGGGCGCGACGTGGCATGGCAATGAGTGTCCCCCGGGTTGGCCCGATTCACATAATGTGAATCGGGCCACCGGACGAGGTTCCTAAAGTTCTGCCGCTACCTACGCAGCCTCTACCCGTCAGAAATCCGCATATCGTGCTCGACAACTTCTACCCGCACCTGACCGCGAAGAAGGACACCCGAGTCGGTGACTGGGCCGCGGCCAACAACGTCGAGTTCGCCTACACACCCATTCCTGCGCAGGTTCGGCCTGGAGCACCCGTTCCGGCTGATGAAGCAGCCTTGGGCTGGACCCGGCCAAAGCTCCGCACCCCCGAGGTCAGAGACCGCTGGTCGTGGCTCGTGATCGCCGCCCACAGCCAGCTCCGGCTCACCCGTGAGGCCGCAGCGGATCTTCGTCCCCCCTGGGAGAGGCCGACCGAGCCCGGCCGGCTCACCCCGGCCCTGGACGACCACTTGGCTCGAAGAACAAGCGGCCCTCCGCCCGCTACGACGTCGGGAAAACGACCAGACGACCCGAGAGCGTCATCGAGCGCGACAGCCTCAGAGGTTAATGAACAAGCTGAGAAGCTGTTCAAGAATCCGTGATCTGAAGGCGTTCGTCGCTCGTGTACGCGACAGCGGTCATGGGGCCAAGGCGAGAGTCAGTTTTTAGCGCTTTCGCTGGACCTGATGTCATCGGCGGCCACCCGTAGATCCCGCCAGTCCTCGACAGCCAGCCGGGCGAATCGGATCATCTGCGCGAGATCACCCTGCGAGCACGTCAAAATGTCCTCAACCACCTCGTTGCCCGGCGTGACATCGCCGTAGCAGTCATGCCACGCAAACTCGACCAGCTCCAGCAGGTCGAGTGCCGCAGGAGCCGCGTCCCTCCCGACAGCCCCCTCGACCCTCGCCGTGCGTTCCCCCCGACGAGCGGCCCTTCCCACTGCCACAAACCCCTCCACCTGGCAGACGCATTAACGACAGGACAAAGACTCGCACACAATCGCCTGTCAGGGCACCAGCACTCCCCCGACCGAGATCGTCACGGCAGGAGGCGTGGCAATAAGACCTCGTTCTTATGGCTGTACCGCGTGCTATTGAATGGCTCAGATGTGTGTCAGCGTCGTGTGAGAGGCTCCAGCCATGAGCTACGACCTGGCGGTGTGGGAAGGCGTTCGGCCGGCGGATGACAAGACCGCTGGCCAGGTCTTCAGTGACCTATACGACCGCTACATCAACAGCGAGGTCGAGGAACCTGCGACCGAACGCATCGCGGCCTACGTGACCGCCCTTCTTCAGCGATGGTGCGACATCACCGAGGACGAGGAGGACACCTCTCCCTGGTCGACCGGCCCGTTGATCGGCGAGGCCAGCGGTCCGCTCATCTACTTCCCGATGCGGTGGAGCATGGCCGAGGAGGCATCGGCCTACGCGGCAGCCCTGGCCGAATCGATGGGGCTGGTCTGTTTCGACGTGCAGCGAGACCGACTCAGGCCCTGAGCAGAGTGGCCAGTACGAGACGAAACAGTGCGCGCACTTCTCGTTGCAGGGCTCACAAACCTGAATGAGAGCCTTCCGGTGCCCATGGTCCACCGTGGTTCGGAAGTAGCAGGACGCGGCCCGTCCCTCGGTGATGATCGGTCGTGCGGCGGTCATACAGTCCTCCGCGGTTCTCCAGAAAAATGGTGTCGGGACCCGATGCAGGGCCGTCCGGGGAACGACAGCCCTGCGTCGGGCGTTGGACCCTGCTCCTCGCCTGACTCCGTACGCGCCTGGCGAGGAGCAGGAGCTACGAGGCGGCGGTCTCGGGCACTGTGGTCAGGTAGGCCAGGAACACACCGCGCAGGTAAGGGTGCTCCACGACGCGCCCGTACGTCTCGTTGTCGGTCGTGATGGCCGGCTGGGCGATAGCGAGGATGCCGTGGGCGTACCCCCGAGCCGCGTACCCTGCAGGCCTCTCCCAACCCGATCCGCTTCGCGAGGCGTGGCGGCTGCCCAACGTCGGCGAACGAGCTGCGCGTGACCTGCCAGCCCTGCTCTGCCGCAGTTCGACCGGCTCAGCGACCGCTCACATTGCTCCCACACCGAGTCCAGCCAGCCCGAGCACCGACGCCGCCAACCCGCCGCATTTATACGGTCAGAGCACTAGCAGCCGGTACTTTCCCTCTGGGTGCAGCTTGTTCAGCACAACCAGGAACGGAGCGAGGGAGGTTGGTAGTGGGGGGAGCTCGTGTACGTGGAGGTCGTCACGGCCGGGCTGGGGCATTAGGGGCGTTAACGTCTCGGCTGCGAGCCCCAGCGACAGCGACGCTCAGACATCTGGAGATGCGGGGGACGTATGACCTGCGGCATCCTGTGCACGATCGAGATCGGGTGAACCGCTGGTATCGGTCGTTGCTCGTGGTCCTTCTTGTCCTGCTGGACGGGCTGGTGAGTGTGTGAAAGCTGGACCGTGACGAAACCTCCTGGCGAGATGAGACCGTCAGTTATGCCGTGGGAAACCGTTCCCTGAGCGAGCTGTGGCACTTGGTACAGAACATCGACGCTGTCCACGGCCTGTACTACTTCTTCGCCCACGTATTGCTTGCTGTCTGGGACGACGGCGTTCTGACACTGCGTGTCCTGTCGGCACTCGGCACGCTGATCGCCGTTCTGGGGGTCTACGCCATCGGCAGCCGCCTGGGTGACCCGGCGACCGGGTTCTTGGCCGGGGTTGCCTTCCTGTGCGTCCCACAGGTGCAGTTCTACGCGCAAGAGGCCCGCTCGTACGCATTGGTGAGCGCAGCAGTGGTGTGGGCGACCTGGTTCTTCGTGTGCGCGCTGCAGGAGAACCGGCGACGCTGGTGGGCCGCGTACGGTGGGTTGCTCCTGCTGGCCGGGTGGCTTCACGTGTTCGCCTTGCTGGTCCTCCTTGCGCACGCCGTAACGCTCTGGAGCAGCGGACGCCTGCGCCGCCTCGGGCCGCGCTGGTTGTCCGTGGCAGCGCTCGTCGGCTGTGCCGTGGCTCCGCTCGCCGTCGTCAGTGCAGGTCAGGCATCAGCGCAGCTGGATTGGCTTGGCCGGCCGGGCCCGCAACAGTGGCTGGGGTTCGCTCTTCCTGCCGCAGCGACAGTCGCCTTGGGCGAGCCGGTTCGCCGACGCCGTAGTGACTCAGCTCGTGCAGTGACCCTTCACGCCGTGGGCATCCCGCTACTGATCGTCCCAGCCGGCTTCCTGCTCACCGTGTCCCTCGTGCACCCGTGGTACGTCGACCGCTACGTCCTTTATTGCATGTGCGGACTGGCGCTCCTCGTCGGCCAAGCACTACGGCACTGGCAGCTGATCCTCCGAGCCGACGCAGACCCAGCGCGCAGACGGCGCCGCCTGTATGCCACAGCAGCCACCGGCTTCGTCATCTTCTCGGCTCTGGGCCCCTCGTACTGGCATATGCGCCTCCCGGCCAGTCGCACAGACACCGTGGAAAGCTACTGGGGGCTCACCGCCACCTTTGCAGGCCACCCCGAACCGGTCCTGTTCCAGCCAGCCCGCCGCCGTGCATGGGTCCTGGCCCGGCCTGCCGTCTTCGGACCGCTCGACGACATTGCGCTGCAGCAGACGCCATCTGCCTCAGGCACGTTGTACGGAGTCGAGGCGTCCCCGGACGTGATCCGGCAGCGCATGCTCCGGCACCGCAAGATCAACGTCCTACGCGATCGCCCTGGCCAGCCCCAGGACAACACTCCAGCCGAGATCACCAAGCGGGAAGTCCTACGCCAGCACTATCAGCTTTGCTCGGTGACCCCACTTAACGGCGGCGAAGTCGCCATTTTCATCCGCCGCGACGCCGCCCCGAAGGACCCGCTGTGCGCGCCGGGCCGAGACATCTACAGCTGATCCTCTGTCCCACAAGGTCCAGAACAACTTCTCTGGGCGACGCTCACAACGGCATGTCCGGGCAGTTCGGTCGCCAACAGCGTCTGTCAACCTGTCTCAGGGCTTGAACACGTCCGGGTACTCCAGAGAGATCAACACACCGTGTCGCAGGCCAACGACGGTGCTGTCAGGCACCTTTGCGGCTGATCGCGAACGCATCAGCTCGCACGGTGACGTGCTGGTCTCCCCGAAGGTTCATGATGGCGACTCCTCCTCCAACCCAGTCGGCCGGCGTGCCGCGTCCGGGTTCACGCGTGGATCTCGGGGCGCTGGAGCCCCAGGTGTTTTGTCGGCTGCTGTAAACGGCGTGCGTGGACCGTCACATGCCCGCCGAAGTGGCGGCGGAGGCGGCTGTCAGGGCCGGCGCCGGTCGCCTGGGAGTGAAGGAGCTCCGCATGCTCCTGCTCCAGGTGCCGCCCCGCAGTACGGAGACAGCCGCACGGTCATGGCCGCCGCCGCCCGCCCCGGCCCCTCACGCGGATCGGCTGCATGCCCTCATCACCGACGCTGCAGCACAGGCCAGAAGCCACCTGCTCTCCGGCACTGCACTTGAGTGCGCGTGGGACGACGACGCCATCCGACTGGCCTCAACCATCCCACGCATCCAACTACCCGAAATCACCGATCGCCTCGGATTTGACATCGCCCAGCTTCGCGAACGACTCATCTCACAGATGCCATCAGACACATCTGCACTGTGAACGAGCGTTGCACCAACCCGCGGGGGCGGTGAATCACCCTTGATCACTGAGCGAGCTTTCGGCGGCCTCGCCCAAATCTCGCCCTCGGATGCGTTTCATGTGCCTGGCGAATACGTCGGGAGCATCCGGGTTCATACGCATCAACGCCACCATGCCGGTCACGATGACGTCGCATACTTCCGCCTCGACGTCATCCCAGGTATGGGAATGCCCCTTGCGAGGGTTCTGTCCCATCGCTCCGATCACGGCCTCTGCAACCTCGCCGGCCTCCTCCTGGATCTTGAGCAGCTGCAGGAGGATCCGCTGTTCTCGGGGGAGTATGGAATGCTGCTCCAGGCGGGTGGCAAGGCGGGCGATCGTCTTCCAGGTGTCGTTCACGTGCCGCTCGATTCTATGTTGGGCGTGAGTGCGGCGAGGGGACAGGTCAGCGGTCCTGGGCAAGAGCCACGAGTTCGGCGAAGAGGCCACCAGCGTTGACGAGGTCTACGTACCGGCCCTGCTCGATGATCCGGCCGTGCTCCATGACCACGATCCTGTCTGCGAGACGGGTGTTCTCCAGCTGGTGGGTGACCACGATGGTCATCCGCTCGGCCGCAATGCGCTTGATCTCCAGGAAGATCTGGTGCTCGCCTCGGGGATCCATCTGAGAGGTCGGCTCGTCCAGGATGAGCAGGGGCGTGCGCCGGTAGAGAGCGCGCCCGCAGGCCAGGCGCTGCCACTGGCCGCCGGACAGCTCCGCGCCGCCGAAGAGCTCGCGTGCAAGGAGCGTGTCGAGCTGGTGGGGCAGTTTCTCGATGGCCTCGCGCATGCCGACGGCGTCGACGGCATCCCATACGGGGCCGTCGTTAAAGGTTCGAGGCTGGCCGAGCGTGATGTTCTCCCGGGCGCGCAGGGGCCAGCAGGCGAAGTTCTGCGGGACCAGTGCGGTGCGTTTCCACACCGACTCGGGGTCGGCGTCGGCGAGGTCGATGCCGTCCCACAGGACGCGGCCCTTGTCCGCGAGCAGGATGCCGGTGATGAGCTTGGTGAGGGTGGACTTGCCCGAGCCGTTCTCGCCGACGACGGCCAGGATCTCGCCGCGGCGCAGGGTGAGAGAGACGCCGCCCACGGCGGGCTCGTCCTTGCCGGGGTACTGGTAGACGACCTCGTCGAGACGGATCTCGTCCACATGCTCCGGGAGGGTCAGGTCTCCGCGCTTGGGGGCCTGCTCGGCGGCGGCGTCGAGGAAGGACCGCATGTCGGCGAGGTAGAGGGACGTGTGGAACAGGGCGGCGCCGTGGATGACGACCTGCGATAGGGCGGCGAGTGCCGTCTGGACACCGACCACGGCGGTGGCGGCGACCGGTAGGCCGACCCGGCCAGTGGAGGCGAGCCAGGCGAGCGCCGCCCAGGTAAGCAGGAGAAACAAGCCGCCGACGGAGGACGTCACCAGGACGACACGGAGCATCCGCGGCGCCGCGGTCAGAGTGCGCTGATCGATGCGTTCGGACAGGGATCGGTACCAGTAGGTGAGGTAGCCCGTCATCCCGTTGGCGCGGACCTCGTCGCCGTGGCGGGAGTAGGTGGCCCACCAGCGCATCATGCCGCGGACGTTGCGGTCGCCGACGTTGGCGTAGTGCGTCTCGTAGTCGATGCGGGCGGACAGCACGGCCCCGGCGCCGGCGGGAAGCACGGCGAGGAGGAGCAGTGGGAGCATCAGCCAGTGGAGTGCGGTGATCACACCGGCTGCGGCGATCATGCGGATGAGGGCGGACATGAACCGCTGGGCGTCCTTGACCATCATGGTGGTGCGGGTGACGCCGACCTCGGCGGCTTCCTGCCGGTCGGCGAAGCCGTCCCTTCCGTAGGCGGCGGCTTCCACGCGGCAGACGGCGGAGACCAGGGCGACGTCGGCCTCGGTGACCAGGCGGGGGGTGATCCGGCCGTCGGCGTACGAGGCGAAAGCGCTGCTGATTCGGCCGACCGCCGCCGCGGCCGTAACGACCGCGAGGGCGGGGAGGGCGGCGTCAAGGCGTTCGGCCACCGTGCCGGCGCCGAGGAGGTGTGTCATGGCCTTCGCGGTGCATCCGAGGACGACGGCGGCCGCAGTTCCGGTAAGGATCTGGCAGGCGAGGAGCAGCACGACCCCGCGCGGGTCGACGGCCCACGCCATCCGTGTGGTGTCGCTGAGCACGGAGGGCAGACGGGCGCACATCTTGCGGAAGTCGGCTTCTTCCAGCGGATTCTTCCCGAACTTGCCCTCGTAGACGATGGTGGCCGGCGGTGGGGGAGGAGGCGTTTCGGAGCTTTCGGCAGAGGCGGCGGTCAGGGGCACCTGCATCCCTCCTTGGGGTTGGCGCCGTGCCTGGATGGTCCGGCGGTGCCTGGCTCAACGAGGTTTGGAGCGAATCGAACACGCTCGATTCCGGTCGCTGGTGAAGCCCGGGATCTGGGGGCGTCGAAGGTACGGTCCCGGTGCTGTAGGGCTTCCCGAAGGGCTGAGGTTGGCCGAAACGCCGATGCTTGGTGCAGGTGTGGCTGTGGGTTTTGCAGGGCGAGGACAAGGACTGTCCGAGTGGTCGGTCAGCCCGTTCCCCTCGGGAGTGGGGTAAGGGGTGCAGGTGCAGCCACGCACCTGCCGCCCTGCGCGGCAGTGTTGACGATGTGGTCGAACCGGAAGCCGCTCCTCGATGGTCTGGCCCAAGAGTGGCCGTCGGCGTCCGGGGGTAGCGTCGTAGCCAGCGACCCGGGTGAGAGTGAACCCACAGCCAAAACGCGGCAGTGGACGCATCCGTTGCGCCGACTGCCGCGCCAGGTGGAGGGGAGACGTGACCTGCTCCCCACGCGCGGGGATGGTCCCGCGGCGGCGAGCTGCGTCTCGTTGTAGGTGGGCTGCTTCCCGCGCACGCGGGGATGGTCCCGACATGCTTGAGGTCCTCCTCCGGGACATCAACTGTTCCCCCGCGCGCGGGGATGGTCCCGACAGCTCTGGCGCAGCCGCCCATCCACATGGCGGCGGCAGGCGACGGTGAGTGGAACATCGCCGTCGAAGGCGCGGACAAGGACGATGTGACCGCGTTCTCCGCGAAGGACACGCGCGGCCTGCTCGCCCGCCTGCAGCCTGCCCACAGCGCCGGGTAGACCGGGCCGCCTCAGAGACGTCCTCGGGCTCGCGTCCGCGATTCGCGGACGCGAGCCCGTTCCATGGGCCTCGCAGGCACGACGGTTGATCACCTTGACACAGAGCGTGAGCAGCTGGATGGCCCGAATCCTGACGACTGCCGGGTGGCGGCAGGCTCGGGCCGGACGCGCTGGCGCATGATCGGCTTCCTCTGATTGGAGATGGGTCCTCTTATGAGGGGCCATACTGAAGCTGTGACCGTGCACCATGCCGCCGCTTCCCGCTGGGCTCATGTGGCCGAGCGCCTCCCCGCACGCCTCGACGAGCTGTCTGGCCCGGCGACCGGGACGGTCGAGCTGCCTTTGCATCTGGCGTGGTCTGGGCTGAGACACTTCGAGGTGAGTGACGAGAAGCTGCTGCTGGGCCTGTACCGCATCGTGCTTACGAACGGCCTGCGTGAGGACCTCACCAGCTACCTCAACGCCGAACTGCTCGTGAGGCACTGGCCGCGGCTGCGGATCGCCTTGGGCAAGCCGGTCCGCACCTGCTGGGAGCAGCGTTTTCCCGAGCTGGTGGCGGCCGCCGCTGCGGCATGAGACTTCCAGACCTGCACCGGCGCCTGCTCAGTGATGCCCTGGACAGCGGTCATGCCTACCGGCTGGTGCTGGCCGGCGGCTATGCCATCCAGGCTCATGAGCTGGTCAGCCGCACCAGCCAGGACCTGGACCTGGCCACCGACGCTCCTGCGGGCATGAACGAGATCACCGGCGCCGTTGCTGCCGGCCTTGAGGACAAGGGCTGGGTGATCCGCATCGTCGAGGTCGCCCCGCGCATGGCCCGTCTGCTCGCCACCGACGCGGCAACCGGCGCGTCCTGCGAGCTGGACATCCTCAAAGAGATCTTCCACAGGCCTCCCGCGCAGACGGATGCCGGGCCCACGCTGTCCCGGGACGACGCTGTGGGGCTGAAGGTCCGTGCCCTGCACGACCGCGGCTTCCCCCGCGACGTCATCGACGTCTTCAGCGCCCGCGAGCTGTACACCATCGGGGAACTCGAGCGTCTGGGTGCGCAGCACGATGAGGAGTTCGACCTGGAGGAACTGCACGGCCGTCTCGAAGCGGTCGACTTCACCTCCGACCGCGAGTATACGCCGCGTATGACATGAGCCCTGTCCACATCGCCGAGCTGCGCGCCTGGGTCCGGCATTGGCTCGACGACCTCGGTCTGCGCCTTGCGGAGCCGTACGCCGAGGACGAGGACGGCGGCTGAACCTGCCGTTACTGAGTGCCGTGTAGACGCTGTTGGCGGGCGGTGACGAGGGCGCGCCAGCGGGTACGGACGGTGGGTTCATCGTCGAGCCAGCGTATGGCGGGCCCGGCGGGCTGGGGCAGGTCTCCCATGGCGGCTGCGATGTGGCGGTAGTAGGCGAAGTCGCCGTTCGCGGTCGCCTCGTGCAGACGGTCGAGGGTGGCCGCCAGGTCGTCCTGTGCGCCGCGTGCGGCGTGGTGGAAGGCGAGGGCGGTTTCCAGGAGCGGGGTGAGCCAGGCGAGTCCGGCGACGGTGATCTCGGTGCGCAGCACGGCGGCGCGGTCAGTGACGTCGCGGTCGGTGCCGGCGTCGCGTACGAGGCCGACGACGTGGGCGAGGAGGGTGGTGGCGCGCTGGTCGAGGTGGGCCAGGAGCTGGTGGGCGAGGGCGAGCTCGTCGTCGGCACGGGCCGGGTCGGCGAAGGCGGTGACCAGGGCAATGTGGGTCTGGGCGATGGCCCGCTCGCCCGGGGCGTCGTGCTGTTCGGCCTCGGTCCGTGCGGCTTCGAAGGCGGCGGCGGCGCGGTCGATGTCGCCGTGGGGCCACCGGATGTGGCCCAGGACGCGGTGGTGGCGGCCTTTCCAGCCCAGGGTGGGGACGGCGGCGAGGGCGGTGGGGAAGTCGCCGCGGATGCGGGCGAGGTTGGCCAGGCCGCGGCGGGCGCGCACGGCGAGCCGGCCGCCGGCGTCGGCGACCTGGCGCATGCCGTCCGCGGCGGCGTCGGTGCGGCCGAGGTCCTTGTGGGCTTTGGCCCGGTAGTACAGGGCGAGTTTGGCAAGTTCGCCGGACAGCAGGCCGGTGCCCAGGACGGCGGTGAGGCGCTCAGCGGTGCGTTCGCGGTGTTCGTGCTGGCGGCGGCCGATGGCGACGAGGAGTTCGGCCAGAGCGTCTGCGGGCGTGTCCGGACCCGTATCCGGGCCGGTGCCGGACGCGGAGACCAGAGCATGGGTGGGCGGGGCGAGGGGTTCCCACACGGAGTCGTCGGTGTAGGCGAAGGCGGCGTCGGTGAGCCAGCTGAGGTCATCCAGACGGTGGTCGCGGGCCAGGCGCAGGCCCTGGCGCAGGCACGCGACGAGGAGGGTCCGGCCGGGGACGTCGGCGCGGCCGTCCTGCCTCTGCTGGCCGAGGGCGGCGAGAGCGCGTTCGGCGGCCCGGTGCCAGTCGGCGGGGGTCCAGCGGTCCTCGGTGTGGTCGTCGGCGGTGCGCAGTGCGGTGCGGATGGCCCCGTGGAGGTGGTAGGGCCAGATCGCGTAGGGGTCTTCGGTGATCATGGGCCGTTCGATGAGCCTGCGGGCCGCCGCTTGGTGGGTGAGGCCTGCGGCGTGGGTGGCCAGGTCCAGGTCGAAGGCATCGAGCAGGCTGGCGCTGCGCAGGACGTGGCGCTCGTCGGCGGTGAGGTCGGAGAGGGTGCGGGCGATGAGCGCGGGGAAGGTGTGGTCGAAGTCGGCCGGGGTGGGGGTGCGGCCGGTGCGGCGGATCTCCAGGAAGCGGGCGACGGCCAGGTCGAGGTGGAGCGGCAGGCCGTGCGAACGCTGGGTGATGACGGCGCGGATGTCAGGGCTGATCAGCGGCTGGCCGTCCTGGGTGAGGCGGTGGGCGAGGTAGGTGTCGCAGTCCTGTTCGGAGAAGTCCCCGATCAGATGCTGCCGAGTGCCGCCCTGCCCGGCGGCGCATGCCGGCTGCCCCACTTGGGGGGTCAGGCCGGGCCAGGCGGCGGGGCCGGTGTAGTCGAGCTGGCCCTGGAGGGCGGTATCGGCCCACTGCAGACGGTTGCGGCCGCTGATGACGAAGAAGCAGTTCGGCATGAGCCACACGAGGCGTTGCAGGAGCCGCTCTGTGTCGCGGTGGCGGTCGCTGGTGTCCTCGAAGGTGTCCAGCAGGAGGACCGGCACGGCCGCCTTCTTCGCGGGCAGGCGGCTGATCTCCCACGCCAGCAGATGCGGGTAGAAGGAGAGTGCTTCCAGGTCGGGTTCGGCCTCGAGCAGCGCGGCGGTGCGGGCGCAGCCGGCGAGGGCCCGCGCCCGTTCGCGGCGCTCCCGCAGGGCCTGTACGAGCGCAGTGGTGACCTGCCCGGCCGCCGAGCCCACCAGGCCGGGCAGTTGCAGGGCGCCGATGGCCTCGCTGACCGCGGCCTGCAGCTGCCCGGGCAGCATCTGCCCGAACTTCCCCACCAGGCCGGTGCGCCGGACGTACTCCTCCAGCGGCTCACCGGGGTGCTGGGCATCCCAGTAGCGGCGCAGTGCGAGGTCGAAGCTGGGCAGGGGGCGGCCGACGGTGGCAGCCAGGGCCAGACGGATCGTCAGCACGACGCGCTCGAAGTCCGAACCGGTCGATGCCGAGCGGGCCAGGTCGATGCGGACGGGCAGGATCTTCTCACCCGCCCAGGCGGGGGCACCCCAATGCACGGGACGCTGGTCCGCTGTAGTGAGCGAGGCTTCGAGTTTGCGCAGCAGGGTCGACTTGCCGACGCCGCCCACCCCGTGAAACACGATCACGTTGTTGCGAGGGGCCTCGAGGTCCTCAACGTTGAAGGCCGGAGCGGCGATGTGCCGCAGGTGCTCCTCGATGGCGGTGGCGACGAGATCCCACTGGTCTTGGCGGTTGGTGAACGCCTCGTTGCTGCCCACGGGATCATTGGAGCTGAACAGCGCACGAAGGTCGGTCATGTGGTGTGTCCCCCCGAAGTGATCACCTGCGTTCCCAATTTATGCTGCGGGCGGTGGCCGGCGGCAGCCCCGGCGGGATATGCAGGCCGAGAGGAGCCGGTGATGGACTGGTTCCCGCCCACGCCGGACAATGATCTTTTCGCCGTCCGGTTCTCAACGCGCCTCGAGGTGGTTCTCCGTGCACGACCCTGCATCGTCCTCCCCGGAACCGCCACGCTCACCATCGTCGGGACCTGCTTGGGACCCGGACGGCGGCGACGTCGGGTACGAGATGGCGCACGAGATCGTGGGGAACGTCATCGCCTGGTACAGCCGGCAGCTCCTCCTCGCGCGGCGCTCTGGGGACGAGCAGCGCCTGGAGGAACTGAAGGCGCGGCGTCAGGACTGCGTGGAGGACCAGAGCCGGCTGAGGGAGGCCGGACCTGAGGAGATCGCGCGCATCGCCGCTGTCTATGCCGCACGCCTGAAGGAGCTGGAAGCCAGCGAGGCGCAGCCCGAGTCGTAGCTGCGGCGCCAACGTACCTGTCACGCCCGGGCAGCTGCCCGAACCACGAGGCTAGAGTCTGCCGTTATGACCGCAGTCCCGTTCCCTTTTGCTGCCGCCCCGGACGGGTGGCGAGTGGCGATCAAATGCCCCGACGACGGCGTGATTCTGGTGATGCCAATCGTCGGCTGGGCCACCCCCGTCGACGGCATGCGGCGAACCGATGCACAACTGGCCGTCGAGCCCGTCATCCTCTTCGACAACGTGGACGAGCCGCTGATCACCACTCTCGCCGACACGCTCAACGATTGGACCGACGGCGAAACACTGCACCAGATCATCGCGCCAGGCTTCGAAGTCCGCGAAGTGCCAGACGGCTGGTCAGTGCGCGAATACGGGGACTGACCACGCAAACGCCCGCCCCGGGGTGGGGCGGGCGCTGGACGACGGGCGGCGTCAGTCAAGTCCGCGACGGTGAGCTTCCTGACGGATCCACGCC
Organism: Streptomyces sp. NPDC039424; assembly: GCF_055639495.1. Classification (NCBI taxonomy): domain Bacteria; kingdom Bacillati; phylum Actinomycetota; class Actinomycetes; order Kitasatosporales; family Streptomycetaceae; genus Streptomyces; species Streptomyces sp. NPDC039424. The sequence goes on along the minus strand of NZ_JBVKAI010000012.1, from coordinate 154,609 downwards.
GCTTGGCGGCCGACCCGCGCCGCCCGCTCACGTGCCTCGCCGACCAGATGATCCGGAATCGACCTTGGTTTGCCGTTCGGCTCAAGCAGCAGATCCGCTTTATGGGTCAGAGGCAGCATGTCCGCGCTGGCGTAGCAGTCCGGCCAGCCGATGTTGTGGCCTGACGGTGGGCATACCCGGTCGGCGTGAGTGGTGGCCAGTAGGTGGTGGGCGGGTTCGCCGCCGAGATCCGTCTCGTGCGGTTCTGGCAGAAGGCGAGCGATGAACTTCGCGGCGTTGACGCGGCCTGTGGGCACGAGTCCTCCTGGACTCTCCAGCGGTCGCACCTCGACCGCGCAGGCCCCGCGCCTACCGATCAAGCTACAGCACGCCGCTGACAGCCGCCGGCACCACTCGGCACGGTTCCGCAGCAGCTTACGTTCGAGGAACTCGTGGACCAATGTCGTGAGACGCCGTATCTAGGCGGGCATGGGGAGCGCGGCCACGGGGGCATGCGCGTCGAGCCGGTGCGGCTGCAGGGCCGGGGGCATTAACGGGTATGCCAGGCGTCCGATCGCGATGAGTTCGTCGCGGTACTGCGGCATCGCGGAACGCAGCCAGCGCTGGGCGGCACAGAACCGCGCGGCTTCCTCGGTGGTGTAGGGGCGGGACTGCTCCGCGACCAGGGCGAAGGCGGCGGCGGGGCGCCGTGCCCACCGTCCCTGGGTGTCTTGTTTGTTGCGGTAGAGGACGTGGGCGTCCCGACGCATCACCGTGACCGAGTCGACCACGGACAGCTGCTCGGCAGCCGTCACCACCTCGGGGAGGACGGCGAAGTGAGTGTCGTGCCCGGCGGCGGTGGTGAACCGTGCGGGTACGCCTCGCTGGCTCACCGTGGCGTAGCGGACGGCCGTGCCCTGCCGGGAATCGGCTGCGCGCACGGCCAGGACCAGCAGCTCCACCCGGTATCCGGCCTGCCGGTACAGGGACGCGCTGGTGATGAAGGCGGCGGCGTTTTCCGGGGTGATCTCGATGACCACGTCCCCGCGCCGCTCGCGCACGTACGCTTCGGCCTGAGCCTGCCAGGCCCGGTAGTCGGCGCGGATCCGCGCGGAGGCCGTGCGCGGTTCCTCACGCAAGAGCTGCAGGTAGTCCGGGTGGGAGAATTTGAAGTCGTCACCCGTGATGTGGGCGGGGCCGTCGCGCAGGGTGCGTCGGACCATCTGAGAGGCCCGGGTCTTGCCGGCGCCGGGCTGGCCCATCACGTACACCGCGACGGGTCTGTCCTGCGGTGTGACCCGTCCGAGCAGCGGAACGATCAACTCGTCGAAGATCCAGCGGTGTTCCTCTGCGGAGAGCCGGTGGTAGTCGACCCCGGGAGGCTCCCGGCGCGGCTGGGCGGTGCGTCGGACTGGCTCGGCCAGGGCAGCGGCGCGTTCGGCGTCGCGGCGGACCGCCAGCGTCCAGTCCTCCGGCAGTCGGGGATCGGTCAGGCGCCGGTCAGCGTCGGCGAGCTGACGGCGGAACCGGCCCGTCTCCCTGGCGTCCCACGGGCGCCTGCGCTCAGCGAGCACCGCGCGTGCCGCGCCCGCCGGGCGGCACCATTGCCCGGCTGTAAGTTCGTTGTCGTACACGGCCTCCAGCGCCGTCTCCGTGGAGCGTCGGACGACGAAGACCCGGTCCGCCAGGTGCGCGGCCTCCACCATGCTGAGAGTGTCCACCAGGGCGGCAGCGCACTGGTCGTGGTTGTCCCAGGAGACGTACCGGGCCCGGCCCTCCTCGGCGAGGCGCAGGTACCGGTCCAAAATGCCGAGCTGGCTGACCGCCTCGGGTACGGCCAGGGCCACCAGCTCGACGCGGTAGCCCGCCTGCCGGTACGCGGCCATCCCGGCCAGGAACTCTTGCGGGTGGGGCAAAGGCGCCTCCACCACCGCGTCATACCGGCCGGCTCGCACCCGAGCCTCCACTTCGGCCTGCCACCGGTAGGTCTCCGACCGCACCCGCACCCCAGCGGTCCGCACGTCCTCGCTGAGCAAGGCCGCGTAGTGGGGGTGGATGTTCTTGTAGGCGTCGCGGTCCACCCGCACCGCACCGCCTCGCCGCTCCAGCGCGGCGTGCACTAGGTCGACGACCAGCGTCTTGCCGCTGCCTGCCTGCCCGGCGACGAACACCACCACCGGGCGCACCGGTTCCGGCTGCGGCACTGCGCCGCCCAGGACGCTGGGCAGGACGGTTCCGGTCAGGACCTCCTCGGACCAATCACCGGCGGGCACTGCGACACCAGACGCCGCCGGGCCCGTGCCCGGCGGCTGTGCCAGCGGCGGCGCGGGATGGGGGCGGTGCGGCGCACTCACGTACTCCTCCACGAACGAACTGGTGACAAGCGGTGTAGGGGAGCCCTGGCTCCGGCCTAGGCCCGAGCCGTCGATGAGTCCTGCTGCAGCTGCTGGCGCAGCGCATCGAGGGTGCGGCCGTCCGCGGTCCGCCACAACACCCACCCGTTCGACGCCGTCCCGGTGACAGCTGAGGCCGCCTTCGACGGCGAGGTGTACGGCACCGCCTGACCTTCGACGATCAGCCGCCCGTCAGCGGTCACCGTCGCCACTGCCTCCCGGCCCGCCCGCCGCTGCTGGAAGGACAGCGTTTCCCCGGCCTGCAGCAGCCCCTTCAACAGCAGCTCAGCCAGCGGTCCCTGCGGGGCCACGGCACGTCCGGGACCGGAGGCAGGACCCTCTGGGGCCCCGTGGGGCGCGAGGTCGAGAGACAGGGTGATGTGAACGGTCTCTTCCGGCCCCGCGGCGGCCAAGCTGGCGATCAGGGACGAGTCGAAGTGCAGGCTCACGGTGGGCAACGCGGGTCTCCTTCTGAACGATGCGACACGATCACTAACCACTCTACTGCACAGAGCTCAGCAGGACTCCTTTTTAGAGTGGTGAGGAGAAGGTGGGCGAGTGCCTCGAGCGTGTCGGCGAGGGCCTCCTCCTGCTTCTCCGTCGCGCTCTGCAATGCCTTCCCCCTGGGGAACATCGCGAGGAAGAAGACAACGAGCCTCAACTCGTAGGCGTAGCCGAAGCCGACAGCGGCCGGTACGGTCGGCTGGCTTTGTGTGGTGATCGCAGGCCGAGGCGTGGGAAGTGTTCGAGCGAGTCGTCGATGCAGAGGGTGGGGGTAGCTCCGTGGGAAACACCGAGCAGGAGTTAGGCCAGCAGTTCGCCCAGCTCCAGCAGAACGTCGGCAAGCACCGGGCCGAAGTGCTGAAGCGCTCCGCTGACGACGACCAGTTCGCGGTGGAGTACGCCCACCTGGTCGACGCGGCCGACAAGCTCATCGAGTTCGAGAAGACGATCCCCGAGCGGCTGGCGGAGCCCGATCGCAGGCGCAGTGAGCGCATCGTGGCATGGTCCTGGCGTGGGCAGGCGGTCGTCGGCGCGGTGCTGATCGCGTTCGTCTTCGTCCTCGACCGCTCGGGGTGGTGGCTGATTCTGCTGGTCCCGCACTTTGCGGGCACGGTGGCTGGCTGCTTCCAGAAGGTCGACGCCGAGCAGCATCGCGACCGACGTGCCGCGTCCCTCGCCCTGCACGTGGTCGCGCTCCTGGTGGCCCTCATCAGCCTGAGCGTGCTTAGCCGGTGGTTCCTCTTCGCCGTCGCCGTGGGCTGGATGTTCGTCGCCGGTGCCTCGATGGACAGCACGGACGCGGGCAAGAAGGGGGTGCGGCAGTGAGCGACGACTACGGCTACCAGGTCCGTCGCCTGGAGACGCGGACCGGTTCGGTGGAGAGCGAGCTTTACTCGCTGCGCTCCAAGCTGGGCGACGTTGAGGACCTCGACTACGAGCTGCGCGACATCCGCAGCGACATCAGCAGTGTCCAGGACGACCTCAGCACCGTCCGCAGTGAGCTCAACGAGCTGGACGACGACGTGCGCGGCCAGGTCCAGGACACCGAGCAGTCCCTCAAGCGGCTGATCGGCCGCGTCCAGACGCTCGAAGCCCATCTTCTCGCCGCGAACGGCGCCCCGCATGCCGACCTCGATACCATCGACCCCGAGTGGAAGAAGCTGGCCAGGGCTGCCGATCACGGCTGGCATGTGCGCTCCGGCCTGCTCAGCAGGCACCAGCGCGAGGCCCACCGCCTCAAGGTCCGCGAGTACAACGGTGCTCTGGATCAGCGCGACGAGCACCGGGAGAAGGTGGTGGAAGCCGCCGGGATCCTGGCCAGCACACCGCGCACCTCACGCGAGTTCAAGCAGGCCGTCATGGACTTCGGCATGGCCCGCAATGTGGCGGAGAGCAACGAACAGCGGGCCCAGCGCCTGGCCGGCCCGGCCCAGGCCGCCGAGGCCGCCCTCGCTCAAGACGATGTGCTGCGGCAGGCGAAGTCGACGCTGATCGAGCAGGGCGAGAGGGCGGAGAAGAAGCTCAGCTGGCTGCTGCGCGGCCGTCTGGCCGACGCGATCCGCAAACGCGCCCTGATGCCCGTGTGGTTCGTGACCGTGCTCGGTGCCGTGCCGCCGGCGAACAAGACGCAGGAGTGGATGGACCTCGCCACTCAGGTCCTGGCCTACCGGGTCACCTACGGGATCACGGATCAGGTCGTCGCTCTGGGACCGGAGCCCGAGGAGTACGGGTCGCGCCGCACCCAGTGGTACCGCGAACTCGCCAAGGACCTGCGCCGGTGGTAGCCGGCTCTGCTGGTCCGTTCCGGGCTGTGCCCTTCCAGGCCGAAGACACCGAACCAAAGTGACCACCGTTCAGGCGCGCCAGGACGCTTCGAAGACCCGCGTGGGGACCGTGCCGCCAAGCCTGGCTTTGCGGTCAAGTAGGACGTCTGTCATGTCCCGCTGATAGAGCATGGCCGGGTGGCTGTGGGGGATCTCTACCGCGTGCCGAGTACGGTTCACTCGCTCGGCGAGGAGTGATCGAGCGTATGTTCGTGGCGACATGGCGGCGGGCCAGCGGTCGTTGTCGGCGTGGCGGGTGGAACTGATGGAGCCGTCGGGCTAGTTTTCTCGCGCCTGGCCTCGGACGCGGCCAGTTCTGGATGCTCGACCCGACCACGCGGCATCGTCAGAGAACCAACGTCTTGAGCCCATTGCCGGATCCCGCAGTTGTTTGTGGAGAGCCTTCGTTGCCCAGGTCGGGGGGCTTCTCGGAGGAACACGCATGTACTGCATGGATCAACTCAGCAACGCCGCCTGCGAGCTCACCGGTGAGTCCTTGGAGGACGTTCGACGCCGTCTGAGCAGACTCGACCGCTTCGATCAGCTCGTTCCGTCGCCTTCAGGGGAGCAGGCCCTTCTGGAGGCGGTACTGGTCTCCGCTCTCGGCAACGTGGATGGTCAGACACGGCCGTTCGGCGTCAGGGAAGCCAAGTCCACGGAGGATGGGCTGGTTCTGCGCCTAGAGCGGCCTGCGGACGTGCAGTCCCTGTTCGGACTGCTGCCGTGCCGTACGAAGAAGGGCCCGTGGCGTGGCGTACGTGGACTGACCGCGCAGATGGACGGTGCGCGTCTGCGCTTCGGTCTTCGACCTTGGGCATTCGAGGCGTCCTACCGCTCACCCGCACCGGCGGTGTGGGTGAGCGGACCGCACAGGGAAGATCTTTCTGCGATGCTGGGCGCCCACACCGATCAGGTCACGGCATCCGGTCACGTCGTGCAGTGGGATCCGCTGCATGATGAGCAAGGCCCTGGACGCCGAGAGCCAGTGGACCGCAGTCCGCTGCGTCGGCTCATCGTTTCTTGCACAATGGGCAGCGCCCTGCTGCGACGCCCACGCCTGTGGGACAGCCTCACCGGGTACGCGGGTGTACGGCTGAGCACCGAGATGGCCGACCACGGGCTCGACTGGTTGATCGAACGCCAGGTGACAGGTGGCGGATTCGACGAGGAACGGCTGATCGAGGTACTCGAGGACCACATCGTGGGGTGCGGGCTACGCCTGCTGGACCACACATGCGGGCCCGATGACTGCACAGTGAGGATGGCACCCCGCTGGTCTTTCTGTCGCGGCGTGCTCACGATTCGCAGCAGTCGTGTACCGGCGGCCCCGGCCAGCCCGATCCCTGGTCCACGGTCGTTGACGGTCGTGGGTGATGGCCGCAATGTCAGCCGGCCCCGGCGTGGAGAGCACGGCACGGAGGCAGACGGTCTGAAGCGTTCGCGCGTCGTCCAGCTTGTCGATGCGCCGTCCGGCGGCTTGGGGCGGGACCACTTGGCCAGAGTGGCCGAGCGCATCGCCGCCGCCTGGGCTGCCCGTGGCCTACGCACAGGGCTCCTTCTCGTGGAAGGAAGCAGCATGGGTCTCCATCGCGGCGATCCGGGCCGTCCAGAGTGGGTAACGGCCTCAATGCCGAAGGCCGTCAGCAGATGGACACGGCTGCGGCTCGCTCCCCCACCTGGCCAGCTGTGGTCGATGATGGTTCCCAATACCAGCGACGCGATCGGCGCCGCGCTTGAGCACGGTCGCACCTTCGACCAGGTGTTCCTGATCGGCAAGTACGACGGCTGGATGCAGGAGGTGGCGTCCCCGAAGTGGGCCGCCGACCTACGGATTCTCGTGCATCACGCCCGGCCCTTCCAGCGCCACATCCCATTCCCCGGCAAGACCACGGGCACAACCACACATGCCAACGATGGTGTGGTGCTCACACCGACCGAGTCAGCCGTCCTGTGGCGGTCGGAGCATCTAGGCCGGTCGGTATGCACCCACCCTCTGAACGGGCTACTGCTTCTCACCGAGTCCGGCGAAGCTGCCGCACCGGACGAATTCGACTTGGCCGTCGAAGAGCAACTGGCGCGCTACGGAACGCCCGTACTCGGCCGTTTTCCCGACCATGGTCTGATTATTCGCGGCCGAGGGCACAGTGACCATCCCCCCACCGTCCTGGACCCGCAAGCCGAACCGCTCGACCATGCGCACATGGCGGGCGCAGCCGATGCCCTTCATCGACGTCTTTGGGGGGACCTGCCCTCCACAACTGCACAACGCAGAGCATCCCGACAGTGACCCCGGACATGCCGAGCTTGACCTCGTAGTGCGGCAGATGGTGGGCACAGCGGCGGCCAGGAGGCTAGAGCGGCGAGTACAGCAGTGCACACCTGGCGTGGCTTGCCAACCTGAAGGACATCGCCGGAGAAGTAAGGCGCTCCGGCCTACTCGGGCAGAGGCCAGGATGCTTCCTGCCCGTTCAGGGCCGGCCGGGGTGAATGTCACGTCCATAACGACGCTGGGGCCGTCGGTCGACCGCAGACAGCTCTTCCCTGGACGGAACCGCGGCAGGAATACGGCTGTTGTGTGCCCAAAACAGTTGGTTCGTCGTTGTACGGAACGCCCGCAGCACGTAAGGGACGGACCTGATCGCAGATGATGAGAGAACATTCGGTGCTTGCCATTCGCACCGCACGCCGCGGTGAGAGCAAGGATCTCAACCGGCTGTCAGACATCGCCATAGGAGGTCGCCCCTCCTTGCGGCAGCCGGAGGACCAGCCGCTTGGAACGATCGTGGATCGTTATGGTGGCGAGTTCTCTGTACCCCCGTTCGGACAAGCGCGAGCCGTGGTGGCCGAGAGGGAGTCGGCAGGTGGACCATGCGGGCTGGCTTTCGTCACTCCCCCGGTTCGCTTGATGCGCCAGCACACTGAGCACGGACGTTCCGCGCTGCGTGCTCTGGCCCGGATGCTGGCAGAGATTGACTTGCTGGCCGTCGACGCCGACGTCCGCCGACAAGGAGTGGGCAGTGCACTCCTTGATGAGACCGAGGGGTGGTTGGCAAACCGGGGGTGCCGCGTGGTAATGGCGAAGATCGCCCGCGGGGAGTACGGAGTGATGCGCTGGTACCGCCAGCGCGGATACCGCGTAGCAGCGCAGGGGGAGCCCTTCCGGGTGTGGCTTCCAGGCCTCGAGCTCTGCTGCGGCGACGGCGATGACGGCTACCAACTGGCGCTGAAGGGACTGGGCGTCTCACTGCGTCGAGCCCGACAGGGAGTGGACACGTTCGTTACGGTCGAGTCTGGCCAGCCCAGTACCAGCAGTTCATCTCTCGCGGAGCGGTAGACCAGGTCGCGACGACACTGCCCAGTACATGTCGGCTGCTCGTTCGGCGGGGGCAACGCAGAAGGGGCCCGCAAGCGCAGGCCCCTTCTACTTCTGGTAGCGGGGACAGGATTTGAACCTGCGACCTCTGGGTTATGAGCCCAGCGAGCTACCGAGCTGCTCCACCCCGCGTCGGTGATGCCACTCTACATGGTGGATCATGCGGGACTCGGGTCGGGCGTCAGCCGCCGCGGACGACGTCTTCGGCCTGGGGCCCTTCTGGCCCTAGGTGGCTGTGTCAGTGCCTGCGGGCAACACGGTCAAGCCCCGCTTCACCACAGGGCGGAGGGGCGGCGGGTGCCTGGCGTGTTCGAAGGTCGTGGCGGCGGCGACCCGCCGGGCCAACGTCTCGCTCCAGGCCGAGGCGGAGATGCGGGCGGTAGGGCTGGAGCCGTTGGAGCCGTGCCCGGGGACGCTCGTACGATGGAAGAGTCGGCACGTCGCATGCGGGCGGGTCGTCTTCCCGGTCCACCACCTGGCGAAGTACGGGCGCGGGGTGTGCCGCCAGTGTTCAGGCAGTCCCCTCGTCGAACCTCACCAGGCCGTGGCGAGGCTGACAGTTCTGGGCTTCAAGGCCTTGGAGCCGTACCCGGGACGACTGCAGGCCGTGTGGCGCATGCAGTGCAGCACCTGCGACACCGTGGTCACGAAGGCACTCCAAGGCGCGGGAGGGTGCCGCCTGTGCCGTCCCTTCGGCACGAAGCACGCGCTGCCCACACTCGTGAACGTCCTGCATCACCCGCGCTGGGGCGCGGTGAAGGTGGGGATCACCAACATGGGAACCACACGGCTGGCCGATCACCGGCGTGATGGCTGCCTGGTGATCCGGACGCAGTATTTCGAGTTGGGCGCGGACGCCTACGACGTCGAGCAGGCGGTGCTGTACCGGCTACGCAACGAGATGGGCGTTCCGCCGTTTCTCGACACCGGTCACATGCGCCACGGCGGGGCCACGGAGACCGCGGACGCCGACCTCGCCTCTCCACTGAAGCTGTGGGACCTGGTATGTCAGGCACGCGACGAGATCGACTCCGAGGCCGCCTAGGACCCGCCGCTGCGCATCGTGGTCCTGGTGCGCGACTGGACGCGTCCCCCGAGACGAAGGCCAGCTTCGCGCAGGGCAATGAAGAGCAGCTACGCGTCGTCCTCCTCGTCGTCGGGACGTTCGAGGTCCTGGTTCAGCGCACGCAGCAGCGCGTGGGCGAGGAGGATCGCCGGCAGCACGAACTCCGGACGGTAGGTGTCGGGCGAGGCCTCGTGCGCTCCGAGGTGGCGGTTGAAGGTGTCCTGGGTGGCGCCGGGCCCGAAGGTGTTCCTCATGCCCGCCAGCACCAGGTAGTGCTTGAACTGCAGCAGAGTGAGGTCGCCCCAGCCGTCCGCATCGTCCAGGGCACTGCCGATGGTGCCGTGATGTCCGTTCTTCGTGTACGTCACTTGCGGGAAGGAGCGCCGGATCCAGGCGTTGCCGTGCCTCTTCATCGCGGTCTCGAGCACGTTGCCCGCCAGGGCCTGGGCGCCCTCGTCGAAGCCGGCCCGCGCGGTGCGGGTAGCAGCGCTCAACATGGTGACCATGCCGGTGAGCTTGAGGTGGGTGACGATCTGGAGGCTGGCGTCAACGTCGTCGAGAACGTCCTCGCGGCGCTCAAGCAGGAGGGCGTAGCGCTCCGGGCGGGTGCCGAGGGGGAGCAGAGCTTTGACGATCTCGGTCCGCGGTGCCCACGCGAGGGACAGACCGTCGTCCTCGCCCATCTCCGGGATCGCGAAGAGGTCCTTGGTGTCGAGGCCGCTGAGGTTCGCCGGCAGGAAAAGGGCCGCTGCCGCAGCGAGTTGGTCGAGCAGTTTGCGGGGCAGCGACACGCTGCGCACGACGTCGTTGATCTGGCGGTGCCAGTCGTAGATGTCGCTGAGATCGCTTTGGAGAGCCAGGACGGGCGCGGCGATCGCCCGATACCGGCGCTGGGCGTCCAGGGCAGCCTGATACGCCGCGTTGGCCGGTCCCATGGCCTCCACGATCGAGCGACGGGTGGACTCGAGCATGCGGAGTTGGCGGCGGAGCGGTTCCAACTGCTTGTCGTAGGAGTTGAGCCAGGCCGCGGTCTGCCTGGCGGACTTCATGAGCCCGGAAAGGCCGATGTCGCCGGCGCCCTGCCGCGGCTCCGCTTCCTGTTCCTGGTCGAAGTCTTCTTCGCCGTCTTCTGCGCCCGGGGTGTCCTCGTCGTTCATGCACTCATGATCCCGGCTCCGGGTACGGGCGGGCACTCACATTTGTGGCTGCTGAGCCCTGCACGAGGTGCCGGTTCCGGTCACGCCGCCGATCGACCGGTCACCCACGTTCCTGTGCCCGCAGGGGCGTCGGAGCACCCACTCCGGCGGGGTGCACCTCCAAGCCGCTGTCGGCATTCAGCACCGGATGACGGCCCGGGTAGGTACGCCGCGCCGTCTCCAGGTCGCGTTCGTCGAAGTCACCGGTGAAAACGAGCACGCCGTGAATGATCTGCACCTTCTGTGCTGCGGTCGGTCACCGGCTCAGTCGTGCCTCCGTGGCCATAGGGACCTCAGCTGGTGGTAGGTCTGGGCCAGGCATGTCGCCTTTCCTCCGGCATCAGCGGTCAGCGGGTGAAGGCGTCGCGGTTCGCATTGGCCATGAAGCTGCGGTGCCGCTCGTCGTTGGTGCGGCCCCACTTTCCGTTCGAGTAGTACACGAAGTAGCCCGTGGTCGGGTCGCGGAAGTCCATGTTGCAGCCACCGCGGATGTGATCGCATAGGCAGGTGCACGTCTTGTGATCGACTTCCCAGCCCAGCCCGGTCGGCCCGTCACCTAGAAGGCGGATCAGTTCAGGGCAGGGCGGGCCGTCGGTGGCCTCCAGCCGGAAGCCGCCCATGGAGCTCCATGCGTCGGTTGCGTTGATCTCTCCCGGTCCTGCGGTGGCACGGATACGGCGCAGCAGGGGGGAGAAGATGGGTGCCGGTTTCACTGGGAAGGCGCTGGCTGCGGTGTGGGTCGCTCGTTCGTCCGGGGTCCAGTCCGCGTGGTCTTGCAGGAGCTGGTAGTCGTTGCGCAGCAGGTCGGTGACGCGCTCCCACCATCGGGGGTTGAAGCCGGTGAGCAGGATGCGGGCCGGCGTTGCCGGGCGGTACAGGCAGATGCCGCCGTGCTCGCGACGATAGCGGAGGCCGGCTACACCGGAGACGAGGTTGTGGGGGTCACTGCTGTCGTCCGCGACCGAGCGGGGAAGCAGCATGTCAGCCCAGTACCGGATCACGTACGGTTCGGCCAGCATCCGAATGCCGAGCAGCTCTGGTTCCGGCCGGACGCTGACGATCCCCAGGGGGTCGTGCGAAACCCCGCCGATCTTGCAGGCGGCGAGGAACACGGCGGCTTCTAGTTCCGCCTGCTCGGGATGGCGCGCTGCAGGGATGGCCAGCGCTTCTCCTGCGGAGCTGACCAGCGGGTGCAGAGATTGATGGGATTCGCCCGTGCAGCGACGGCGGTCCTCAGTCGCGGCCAGAGCTGTCTGGTGGCTCATTGATGCCTGTCCCGCGCCGGCCGGCCCCCGTCGATCGGCGCTGTGTCTGCGTGGTTGTGCGTCCGATGCCGTGCGTGGTGACACTTCTGGCCGGTCCTCGGCAACGGAGCTTGCGGGGGCGTCATCCGTCGCGCGGCCGGGCGTTCACAGGCCCGCGCTGATCCAAAGACACCACCCCATATCAGGTCAAGCCGACACGACACGGAAAAGCAGACCAAGAGTGTCAGTGCTGCGTTCGTAGCGTGTTCATGGGGCCGGGCGGCCTGCGTCCCGTCCCGCGATCATTGTTCGGCTCACCCGCACAGCCGGAAAGTCACACAGGACTGCGCGCCGCCGTAAGCACCCAAAAGCCCCGGCTGGACGGGGGAGACCAGCCGGGGCCGTAAGGCGGTGACATGCGGAGGGCGGTCGCCTCTCGGCGGAAGGCTCCATGGGGCTTCAGCCGGACGATCGTCCCCAAGGGCTATAGGTGAGGCCCGGGGACACTGTCCCCTCCGCGAGCCACGTGTAGGTGAACGGTCAACCGTCTTGGGTTGTTCCCGCAGAGCCCGGAGGCCCGGTGTGAGCTGGGGAACACTCCTACGGGGAGGCTTAGTTGAGGTAGTCGGCGACCATGGCGGCGAATTCGTCGGGGGTGGCCAGGCGGATGCCGAGATCTTCGGCCTTGGCCCGCTTGGATCCGGCGCCTTCCCCGGCGACCACGAGGGCGGTCTTCTTCGACACGCTGGAGGAGGAGCGTCCCCCGGCCCGCTCAATGAGTTCGTTCATCTGGTTGCGACTGAGCTGCGCCAGCGGTCCGGTCATCGTGCCGGTGACCACCACCGTCATCCCGGCGAGCGGACCGCCAGCCGGAACACCACCAGGGTCCTCGCCGACCCCGGACGTGGCCTCACCAAGTACGGATGGGGGAGTGGCACCGGGTTCGCTCATGTTCACCCCGGCCGCTGTGAGTTTGTCGATCAGCCCGACGAGTTCGGCGAGTTCGGCGACGATCGCGGGTGCCTTCTCGGCGCCGATACCCTCGACCTGCTGCAGGGCGTCCGCGTCGGCGGCACGGATGTTGTCCATGGTGGTGAAGTGCCGGGCGATACGGCGGGACATGGAGCGGCCCGTGCCACGGACGCCGAGCGCGCACAGCACCCGCGACAACGGCCGTGTCCTGGCCGTGGCGAGCGCGGCCAGCAGATTGTCCGTGCTGGTTTCGCCCATCCGTTCCAGCCCGAGGAGCTGGTTGCGGGTCAAGGTGAACAAGTCGGCGAGATCCGTGACCAGGCCGGCCTCGACCAGTTGGACGATGCGGGTGGCGCCCAGGCCTTCGATGTCCAGCTGATCACGGCCCGCGGCGTAGGAGAGGGAGGCGACCAGGTGGCAGTTGCGGCCCTGCTCGCACCGCCAGCGTTCCTGGCTGGTGTCGATGCCGGAGCCGCACCGCGGGCACACCTCGGGGAAGACGATCGGCTGCTCGTCGCCGGTGCGCAGGTGGGCGACGGGGGCCTCGATGCGCGGGATGACGTCACCGGCGCGGTGGACCATCACGTGGTCGCCCAGACGAAGGTCACGGCGGGTGATGTCCGCCGGGTTGTGCAGCGTGGCGTAGGTGATCGTGGAGCCGTCGATCTGGACCGGCTCCAGAACGCCACGCGGGGCGATGATGCCAGTGCGGCCCACGTTCCACTCCACTGCCAGCAGCAGGGTGATCTTCTCGACGGCGGGCAGCTTGTAGGCGATCGCCCACCGCGGCGCCCGTGACCCGGATCCGGCGGCCTGCTGATCGGCGGCCAGGTCGGCCTTGACGACGATGCCGTCGATCCCGAACGGCAGCCCGGCGCGCAGCGCGGCGATCTCCTGCACCCGGCTCAGGACCTCGCCGGTGGTGGCTGCGGTGATGCCGGGTACCGCTGTCGTGGCGGTGGTGTTCACTCCCAGCTCTGCGGCCAACGTCATCAGCTCACTGTGGGCGAGGCTGCCCAGCCGGTCGGCCAGGGCGTCGTCGGTGTCGGGCAGCGGCAGTAGGCCATAGCCGAAGAACGTCATCGGGACCGTGTAGGCGCGGTCCTTGGCCCGCAGGGTGCCGGCGGCCGCGCCCCGGGGGTTGGCGAAAGGCTGCCCGCCATGCGCGGTACGCACCTCGTTGGCGTGCTCAAACTGCGCGTTCGTCATGAGCACTTCGCCGCGCACCTCCACGCTGACCGGCTGGGACAGCGTTTCGGGCAGGCCTTCGACGGTTCCCATCGCGTGCGAGACGTCCTCCCCGGCCGTCCCGTCGCCGCGCGTGATCAACCGGGTCAACCGCCCGCGGGTGTAGCGCGCGGCGATGGCGAGTCCGTCGAGTTTCGGCTCGACGCAGAAGCGTTCCGTCTCGTGTCCGATCCGGCGCGCCAGCGAGGTCGTCCAGGCCGTGAACTGCTCGGGCGAGAACACGTTGTCCAGGCTCAGCATGGGCACCGTGTGCGGCACGTCGCCTTCCACGGCACCGCCGGCGACCTTCCCGGTCGGCGAATCAGGCCGCACCTGATCGCGATGATCGGCCTCCCACGCGGCGATGCCCCGCACCAGCCGGTCGTAGCTGTCATCGTCCAGCGGGGACGTGCCGTCCGCGTAGTAGGCGGCCGCGGCCTTCACCACGGTCTCGACCGCCTGCGCGTAGGCAGCGGCATCCACGATCTGCGCAACTGGTGTCGTCATGCCCGTCATCCTGCCTGCCACCACTGACAGTGATACTCCTAGCGGCTTCCGGCGGTCGTGGGCACCCACCGGAGCCCGCCTGTCAACAAGCAGGCGCTGGCCCGGCCGGCCGGAGAGGACACGCAGTCGGCTCGCCTCTGCCGCGCATCCTCCCCGGCCGTCGTGAACGGTGGGCTGTCACAGCCGCAGGAACAGGTACAGCGCGGCCCATGCGCCCAGGCCCAGGGACAGTGCAGGGACGAGCGCGGGCGCTTGCACGGCGACGAGGACCACAAGACCGGAGCCGAAGAGAGCGACGGCGAGGGCGGTGCGGTTGTCGGGGGCAGGGGACACGGACGGCCTCCAAAGTGTCGGTGCGGCTGGCCGGTTGGCGAGCCGCACCGACTTTCGAGGGCCAGGGGGTTAGCCCCGCAACTCCGTGCGGATCCCCTGCAGGTCGGTCAGTCCTCAGCTGTCTCCTTGAGGACGTCAAAGGCGTTTGGCACGCTTTCGTCCCGACCGTCCCACGAGGGGTGGGGGGCCTCCAAGGCGCTCGGGGCGTCTTCGTCCCAGGGGTGCTGGCCCTCGGGGGGAGCTGACGGCTGCGGTTCTGGCGATTTCCGGGGCCGCCCACGGGGCGTTTCCGCAGGCCAGTGCTCGTTGAGCAGGTTCAGGAAGCTGTCTGGGTCGGCGACCAGGGCGTTGAGGCAGGCGACGACGAAGGCCTTCATCTCGCGGCCCCGATCGGTCAGTTCCTTCTGGGCGTCCGCTTTGAGTGGGGCGGGTGGCCGCACGGTCAGGGGTGGGTCGCGGTGCTGGCTACTCATACGGAGAACCTTCCATCAAGTGGCTTGCCACTTTCAAGGCCAGGGGCTACCTTAAAAGTGGCAAGCCACTTTCTTGGAGGGGGATTGCATGGGCACCGACCCAATCACCAACGCCGAGAGCCGCACGGCCAGCGGGCTCAAGATCGAGTTCGCCCCCGCGCTGTCCGGAGACGCGGAAGTCAAGCCGGGCGTCGGCTATCTCCAGCCCGGTGGCCTTGTCGTGCACACCGGCTGGTCGTATCCGCGGCACGGCGAGACGCCGGGACTGCGCCAGCACCCCGCCTACGAGGGCGGCAGCGTCCAGTGCTGGCACATCTCCACCCCCTGCGGGCACCGCGCGACCCGCTTCCGTTACCTCACCCGACCGGATGCGGAGGCCGCGGCCGCGCAAGTGGCTGCCGCGCTGCCCGGGGGCGTGTGGCCGCGCGAGGCCGACGCCGCGGCGCTGCTGCCGCTCGCACTGCAGGCATCCGAGCAGCCGGTGCTGCTGCCGCTCACCCACCAGGGCAAGCCCACCTGGGGTTCCGGCTTCGGCGGTGACCTCGCCAGCTTCTGGATGCCCGACACCCGGGACGAGTACGAGCGGATGATCGCCGCGCACGGCCGGATCCCGAGGAACTGCCAGGCGTGCGCCCGGACTGTGCGCGCGCAGAAGAAGGCGGGCTGGGGGCTGCGGACCAATCACTGGCCCGTGTGGTCGGTGCACGGTCGCAGTGGCGCAGACCGCTACGTCCGTCCCCACTGCCTGTGCACCGTCTGCATGCGCGTCCAGGTACGCATCGGGGCCGTCAAGCCCATCACCGACGAGCACGGCGCCACGACCACGGGCTCCTGCGCCGTCTCCCCCTGGACCGACACGAGTTCCGTCATCGGCGCCGTGGTGCGGGAAGAGCGGCCCTGCGCCTGGTTCCAGTACTTCCTGAGTGACGCCGGGTGCGTGGTGACCGGCGAACGTTCCGGCGTGGGCCTGTGGCCGACAGGTGTCCGGCACGACGACGCCCTGTTCTGCGAGACCGGAGAAACCGGAGCGCTCGACCTCGACGGCATCACTCACGACTCCTGACGAGACCAGCCCGGCGGAACCAACCCCGGGCTGATCCATATCCACGCACTCCTCGTGGTGCGCCATCAGCCTCCCGGCGCAGCGCAGCCAGCTTCTGGGAGGTATTCCGATGACAGGAAGGAAGACCCGAAATGACGAACAAGGACGTGGCCGTACCGGAGGTCGAAGTGGCCCGGTACGCGGCGCCGCAGATCAGCGTCTCGCCGGTGACGGAGGTGGTTTCGCCGGAGCCGCTCGACGGGCGCTCGACGCCGGGCCAATACCAGAAGGTGCTGCTCGACACCCGGACCGGTGAGCTGCGGTTCCACGAGAACACGCGACACCTGGAGCCGTGGAACCCGGCCTGGAAGTCGAGCACCGACGTGCCGCGCGAGACGTGGAGCCGTTGGTACCCGGGAACGGGCTTCTTGCCCAACGGTCCGCACATGTGGTTCGGGCCGGTACCGCAGTTACTGTCCTGGACGGTCGACTCCGGCGTCGAAGAACTGCCCTACCTGAACGTCGCGGCCGCCAACACACTGCTTCAGGAGCTGACCCCTCTCGCGCAGGACCTGATGGACGGCCTGTTCGACAGCGGTGGAGACCTCGACTGGTCCGCCGACTCCGCCCGCGCCGGCCGCACCATCCAGCGCCTCGTCTCGCGCCACCGGAAGGCCGCAGGTCCCGAAGCGGACAGCGACCTGGTCGACTTCGGCGTGATCGTGACCCGCTTCCCACAGGTGTACCAGCCGGAGCTGCTGCGCCACCCCCTGGACAAGCTCGCCAGGGGCTGCGAGTGGGTCACCCGGTTCCTCGGCTGCAACGACCGTTGGCACGAGGAGATCAAGAAGGTTTTCGGGATCCCGCACCACGACGGGAGCGGCATCAACCTGCAGGTGCTGGGCGTGCGGGCCTGGTACCGCACGGTCCTCATGAACGGAGACCACCGGCCGGCGCGGAAATTCGCAGACTGGGACGCCCAGCACGACCGCCTGGCCGCTGGTGAGATCACCTCCACCACCACGGACGCCGAACTGGCAACCTGGACCGCCCACGAGGAGGACCGCGCCGCACGTCACGGGTGGCGCCTGCTCGGAACGCAAGCGGCCGCCGCCGGCTACCGGGAGTACCTGCGCGCCCTGGAGTGGGACCGCCTGGCCGTGGTCGGCGCAGACATCGCATGGCTGGAGGGCGAGGCCGATCTCGTGGACGCCGAGCTGGAGCCGAAGCACGCCGAGCGCATGACGCTGGTCACCGCGGCGATCGGCTGGGGACGCAGCGACAGCGAGATCGCCACCCGTGCCAGGATGCCCCGTCCTATGGTCTTGACGCTGCGAGAGAACAGCGCCAGGCCCGGGAGCCAGCAGAAGTAAAGCGTGCCCGGGACTGCCGTTAACAGCCCCGGACACTGGATCATCGTCCCATCCGGAGCCCCGCCTCGTGCGGGGCTCCGGCCGTTGACCGGTTCGTTCCCGCGAGCCGGGAACAACGCGGCAGTTGCCGAAGGCTCGTCGCAGCCTGCCGTCTTCAAGTACTCGGCAGGGGTGCGGTTCAGTCGCTTTCCGGCTCGTACGACTCGGGCACGTAGTCGTCGAACGACGGCTCGTCGGGCGCATCAAGCTGGGCGTACAGTCGCGCTCGCGTCGTCACGTCCCGCAGGTTGACCAGGCCGAACGCGGCCTCGGTAAAGCCGGCATCGAACCCGAGGAAGAGTTCTTTGCCGGGCAGCTCGTCGATGGACCACTTCTTCCTCTTGTTCTTCGGATCGAGCGGGCCCCTCTGTGCGACGAGGTCGGTGAAGGATGCCTCGTCGAGGTGCTCGATGGTGTTGCGCAGCATCCTCAGTTGATCGTCCGATTGCTCGCTGCCGCCGGCGATCTCCTGGTAGGCCCGCGACCAGCGCTCCATCTGGTATGCCGACATGACGAGCCGGTAGCCCCGGACCCAGACGTCCTCGAGCACCCGTGCGAGATCATCCTCAGTGGGTGACCATTCCTCGCCGTAGTCGATCGCCCGGTCCGTCCAAACGGCTTTGCTCGCGGCTTGGTAGTAGCTGTGTGCGTCACGCTGGACGGATCGCGCCCACAGGGCCAGCATCCGTACCACGAGGCGGTCGCGTGCATCCGCGACGTCGGCCGGTGGTTCGAGCGAGGAGGGCCCCTCAGCGTCGGGCGGCCCGGGCAGCAGCACACCGTGTCCGTCAGGCGGAATACGGACGGGTCGGCGCGCGTCCGGCCTCCAACCCGTCGGCGGTGTCCAGTCGTCGGACGGTGGCGGCCACCCATCCGGTGGCGGCCACGAGGGGGGAGCTATGTAGGCCATCCGTACATCATCGGCTCACCTCCGCCCGAGGAGACCGTGTGTGCGAGACGTCGCGCCGACCGGAATCTGCAAGGCCTGCGGGACGTGTCGGGTCAGGCGTTCGCCGCGGCGACAGCCGCGCGGAACTCCTGCGTCATCAGTGCGACCGAGCCGCGCTGGATGGGAGCCTCGCCCGGTTCGCCTGACACCTTGGCCACCGCAGCACTCATCCGCTCGTACATCGCCGCGTCGACCACAGCCCGGTACTCCTCGGGAACCTCCCGCCTGTCCTGAATGGCGATCATCGTGCCGAAGCGGGTGCCTATCCACCCGATCGTCTCGACCTTCCAGTCGAGCTGTCGGGCCGCCTTGCGCATCGCGGCCCTGATCAGTTCGACTCCGCCTAGTCCGACGGCCTCCTCGTCGTCCAGGTTCACCTGGTAGGAGCCGCCGTAGCCGCCGGCCCCCTCGGGACAGGAGCGGCGCAGCAACGGGACCACGGCCTCGGCCATGGCAATGCAGCGCGGGTCTTTTGCGTAGGAAGCCATCGGCGACATCGTAGGGCTGCCCAGGCGCGATGAGCCGCCGCTCGGTGGGGCGTTCACTCAATGAGGACCGATCCGAGCGCGTGACCGGCGAGTTCCGTCGTAGCAGGCGGCCGGGATCTGCAGGCACGCGCGGCGCCACTGTGCACCGGCCCGCCTGCTACCACCCTGCTACCATGTGGGTGTGACTTCCACGAAGAAGCAGACGCAGGTCCGGCTAGACGAGGACGTCCTCGCGGCCGGCAAGGGCGCAGCGCACGCTCGCGGGCTGGACTTCAACAAGTACGTGGAGCGGCTCATCATCGAGGACACCACCGGCGCCCGCGCCGCCGGCATGACGGCCGCCCAGCGGCTCATCGATGAGCACGGCACGTTCCTCGACGACCTGGAGCGGCAGCTCGACGCCCCGTACGACCAGCAGCCGGGCGCCGCCGCGTGATCCTGCACGTCGACGAATCCTGGATCCTCGAAGTAGCAGAACGGGCCGGGCACCGCGACCCGGCCGCCGACGATTACGGCGTGCCTATCGCCGCCGTCGCCCGCCACCGCGGCGAACTCCTCGACACCCCCGTCTACGACGGCGCGTTCGCCCGCGCCGCCGCCCTGGTGCACACCCTGGGCCGCTGCCGGTGGCTGGAGCGCTCCAATCTCACCGTCGCCTGCGCCGTCGCCGTCATGTACCTCGAGGCCAGCAACATTCCCGTCACCCCCACCCGCGAACAGCTCACCGCACTCGCCCACGAGCTGAACAACCCCCGCTGCACCGCCGACCGGATCGCCTCCTTCCTGCGCACCTGGAAACCCTGACTCCGACCGGCCGTTGATCGAATTCGGGCCGCGCCAGGTCAGTGGGCCGGGAGAGAATGGTGGCGTCTGGGTGCGCGGCGAGCCGCCCGCGTGGGGGAGGAGTGCCGGAATGGCGCTGGATTGGGACCGGATCGGCGCGGGAGACAGTGAGGCAATCCTGCGCCCCCGGGACATCTACGCGGGGCTGGCCAACCGTCCATGGGCCTATCTGCGCCACGAGCAGGGCGAGGTGCTGGACGAGTGGTTCGACCACCGCCGGAATGACCGCGATGTTGTGATCAAACAGAACACCGGCGGCGGCAAGACCGCCGTCGGCCTGCTGATCGCACAGAGCACCCTGAACGAGGGCATCGGCAAGGCTGTGTATCTGGCCCCGGACAAGTACCTGGTCCGACAGGTCCGCGAGGAGGCCGCGAGGCTCAGCATCGCCACCACGGACGACCCGCAGGATCCGGCGTTCCTCGCCGCGCAGGCCGTACTGGTGACGAACTACTACAAGCTGATCAACGGCAAATCGGTGTTCGGTGTCGTCGGTGACGGGCGCGAGCCGATCGATCTGGGGATCGTCGTCGTCGACGACGCGCACGCCGCCCTCGCAACGGCGGAGGACCAGTTCCGGCTGCGGGTGCCAGCAAGCCACGAGGCGTACCAAAAGCTGCTGGACCTGTTCGCCGAAGACCTGCAGCACCAGTCAGCAAACGCGTGGGCGGAGCTCCAGGCCAAGGACCCCACCGCGCTGGCGCCGATTCCATTCTGGGCGTGGGCGGACAAGAAGGCCCGGGTCATGGAGGTCCTCCACCCCCACCGGTTCCACGACGACTTCAAGTTCGCGTGGCCGCTGATCGCCGAAGTGCTGCACCTGTGCACCGCGACGGCCACAGCGAAGTCGGTGGAGATCAGGCCCTCCTGCCCGCCGATCGACCGCATCCCCTCCTTCGTGCGCGCGCGCCGGCGCGTCTACCTCACCGCGACGCTCTCCGACGACAGCGCCCTCGTGACCGACCTTGATGCCGATCCCGCTCTCGTCACCCGGCCCGTCACTCCGGGCAGCGCGGCTGACCTCGGAGACCGGATGATCCTGGCGCCGGTCGCGCTGAACAGGGAACTCGACTCCGAGGCCGTACGGCAGCTGGCCCGTCAGTTCGCCGACGGAGACCGGGACGGCGACGGCGTCGCCGAGGACAAGCCGGTCAACGTCGTGGTCCTGGTGCCCAGTGAGAAGGCTGCGAAGGCCTGGGAGAACTACGCCGACCGCACCTACCGGGTCGGCGACCTCGCCGTGGGTGTCAAGCAACTGCAGGCGGGCCACGTCGGCCTGGTGGTCCTGGTCAACAAGTACGACGGCGTCGACCTGCCCGGAGACGCCTGCCGTCTGCTGATCCTCGACGGGATTCCGCGTCCTCTGGACGCGGTGGAGCGGCGTGAGGCGGTCGCGCTGGCCGACAGCTCGGTCCGCCTGGCCCGGGAGGTCCAGCGAATCGAGCAGGGCATGGGCCGCGGCGTGCGCGACAGCGAGGACTACTGCGCCGTGCTGCTGCTCGGTGCCAGTCTCGGTGTCGCCATCCACGAACCGCGTCATCTGAGCCTGTTCTCGCCCGCCACCCAGGCCCAGCTCAAGCTCAGCAGCGACATCGCGCGGCAGATCAAGGGCGAGGGCCTGGACTCCGTGCGCCAGGCCCTGCGTGCCTGCCTCGCTCGGGCGCCTCAGTGGACGGAGCGCAGCCGGCGGGCGCTGGCCGAGGTGCGGTACGCCCCGCGCGGGACGGTACGACCGGAGGCCGTCGCTCTGCGTGAAGCGTTTGACCTGGCGGCAACCGGACGGACTACCGCGGCGGCCGATCGCCTCCAGCGGACCGTGAACGACCTCGACGACAAGCCGCTACGGGGCTGGCTGCAGGAACAAAAGGCCGCCTACCTGCACGTGACGGATCCCGTCGCTGCCCAGAAGGTCCTGGCCAGCGCGTTGGACGAGAACCAGTTCGTCCTGAAATCCGCGGGCGGCGTGGAGCCGGCGCAGATCAAGGCGGCGGTCGTGCAAGCCCGCGAGGCCGCTCGGTTCCTGTCCGCCGAGTACGGCGACGGTGTCAACCTGGTCCTCGGCGTGAAGGCACTGCTGGAAGAGGTGGTGTGGGGCGATGAGGAACGTTCCGATGACGCCGAGCGGGCATGGGAGCGCCTGGGCCGCCACCTCGGGTTCGTGAGCACCCGGCCGGAGAAGCTCTACGGCACGGGCCCGGACAATCTCTGGGCGCTGTCGGCCGCGCGGCAGGCCGTGATCGAGCTGAAGACCGGGTGCGTCACCGACACGATCGCCAAGAAGGACGCGGACCAGCTCGGGGGCAGTGTCCGCTGGCTCAACAAGCACAACCCCGAGGTGAAGGCCCTGCCCGTCATGGTGCACCCCACCCGCGTCTGCGATGCCAAGGCCACCCCGCAGCCGGGTATGCGCGTGGTGACGCCGGCCAAGTACGAGCTGCTGACGCAGGCGGTCGTCCAGTACGCCGTCGCGCTCGCCAGCGACCTGGGGCGGTGGGGCGACGAGCAAGCCGTCGCCGAGCAGCTCGCTCACCACAAGCTCACGGGCGACCGCTTCTTCGACACCTACTCCGAGACCGCGCGAACCAGCCCGTGACCACGTACCTCGCTTGAGCGAACGAGCACCTGGTACGTTCGCTGGAGACATAGAAGGGGCACCCGCCGTCCCCGCGGCCGCTGCCCCTTTCTTCTTGCCCGAACGGCTTCGGCCGGGGCTGGACCCGCTGGTACCGTCGCTCGTATGGACCAGAACGGACCCCAGGTGCCGCCTTTCGCGCCGGAGGAATATGAGCGCGTCACAGCGGCCGCTCACCTCCTCGGCAAGTCCCCCGAGGACTTCGTCCGCGACGCGGCGCTCGCGGCCGCCGACGACCCCTTCGTCAAGGCCCTCGGTAAGACCCGCGACCGCGTTCCGCAGCTCGCCGACGTCTTCGCCACCCAGGACACCCGCGCAGCCGACACCGGCACGGCCACCTGGCCCGACCCTGCGCCCATGAGCAGCCGCGACCTTTACGAGAGCCAGCAGCACGGCAACGCCGCGTGACCCGGTTCCTCACTCCGCAAGAGCTTCTGCAGATCGCGCAGACCCTCCCGAGCGACCCGGCCTGTCTCGACCTGGGTGTCCTGGACGCCGCCTGCGCCCGGGTCCAGGCCCACTACATGGGCCGCGACGTGTACGGGAGTGACTGGCTCAAGGCCGCGGCCATGATGGAGACGCTTGCGCTCCACGAGCCGCTGGAGGCGAAGAACGAATTCTTCGCGTGGCTGGTCGCTGAGACCTTCCTCAACACCAACGGCCAGTATCTGAACTACGAGCCGAAGGAGGCCCTCGCGCTCGTCATGCGATCGAAGCACAAGGGCGCCCGGGTCCAGGAGGTCGCCGCACAGCTGCGTGGCTGGTCCACCGGCTGAGGCCCTTGGCCGCAGCCGGGTCTACCTCTTCTTGTCATCGTCGGGCACCGCGAACGTGATGGCCTGCTCGTTGTCCGCCTTCTCCGCGGCACTCAGGCGCTCGATCTTGTACTTCTCGTCCAGGACGCGGGCCTTCAGCCCCCAGGACAGAGCGCGGGCCCGCATCCCGTTGTCCCCGGTGACCACCGTGACCGGGGCCGGGGCGATGGCCTGCTGTAGATAGCAGGCGCGCGCGACGATCTCGTCGTCGTTGTTCGGCAGCCGCACGTGTCCGGGCTCGTCCCGCAGAACGTCGATGACGGTCTCCCCGTTGTTGACGACTGCTCGGCTATCCGTCTCGATCTGGGTGAGTACCTGTTCCAGGAGCGCGAAGACGGCGCGTGCCCGCTTCCGGACACCGGTGTCGTGGGTGTCGTACGACTTCTTGTCGATCTCGTCGATCACGACGTGCGGGATCATCACGGAGGTGCCCCGGCCGAAGAGCTTCTGCCAGGGAATCTTGTCGAACCGCATGTAGTGCAGGAGGTCGTTGGTGTCGAGCACGACGGTTCGCCCCCTGTGGCCGGTGAACCGGTCGAGGGTGAGCCGGAGTTCGTTGGCCAGGTCCATGAAGTAGGTGCGCAGTTCGCTCAGTTCAGTGTTGATCAGGAGCGTCCAGCGTTGGGGCGTGAACTGGCCGTGCACGATCGCGTTGTACCGCTCGCCCCGCAGCCGGGCCGCCACGGACCGGTCGGCGAACGCCTCCAGGAGCTCGGCCGCGGCCCGCAGCGTCCACTGGTCGTACTCGCGCACCACGCGGTTGGCGGCCTGCTCCCAGTCCTCCTGGGACATGCTCGGCACGGCATTCCCGAAGAAGTGCGGGACGCTGTTCTGGACGTCGTTGAGCCCCTGATGGGTCAGGCTTTCCAGCAGCTTGATCGCCTGCTCACAAGTGGTGCCGGGCTTCAACAGCATGCACGTGCTCCTCACGGTGCGGACCGTCCGCAACATCCGAACGGAGCTGAGCTTAGGCTCCGTCCGGTGGAAACGTTCTGGATCACCGCGATGGCCGTCCTGTGGGGTGCTGGCACGGGCCTGCTCATACCGCGCGCCGCGTACCGGCTCTCCGTGCCGCCGGAGCAGCCGTGGCGAACGGACTGCCCGGCGGGGCACCCTCTCGACGGGATCGGGGACGGGTGGCTGGGGCGGGCCCGCTGCACCGACCGGGATACATTTGGGCCGAGCACGCCCACCATCGCCCTGGTGATGGCCGTGGTCTGCGCCGTGCTGGCGGTGGCCACCGGCAGCCGTCCCGAGCTGTTCGTGTGGCTGTTGCTCGCGCCGATTGCCGTGCTGCTCGCCGCCGTCGACTTCGCGGTGCACCGGCTGCCCGACGTCGTCACCCTGCCGCTCTCGGCGTCCGCGCTCGCCGGGCTCGGAGGGGCTGCACTGCTGCCCGGTGCCGGCGGCAGTTGGCGCACCGCACTGCTCGGCTCTCTCACGCTCGGGGCCTGTTACCTCGTGTTGTTCCTGATCAACCCCAGGGGCTTCGGCTTCGGTGATGTGAAACTCGCACCTGCGCTCGGGGCCGTCCTGGGCTGGTACGGCTGGGGAATCCTGCTGATCGGCACCTTCGCCGGGTACCTGTTCGGCGCGGTGTACGGCGTCGGCCTCATCCTCGCGCGCCGCGCCGGGCGCAAGACGACGATCCCGTTCGGCCCTTTCCTCCTGGCCGGCGCGTTCGTCGGGATCCTCTTGGGCTCCCACACCCAGTGACTACGGAACGACTCGCGGGTCAGTCGAGATCGAACGGGGGTGGGGCAGTGGAGAAGTCCCGGAACATCTCCAGCGTCCACGTGACGTCGGCGAGGTCCTGGGCGGCCCGGGCCTCATGAGCCTCCAACAAGGCGATCTCGGCCTCCAGTACGTCGGCCGACAAGCTCTCCGCCCACGCGATATGCGCCGACGTCTCCTCGTCGACGCCGCCAGTGTGCCGCAGCGGCGAGGGCCTGGTCAGTCCCTCGATCGATGTGACGGGCACCCCCGCGACGATCTCCCTATGCGCTCAGCTGCAGGAAGTCCCGCACAGCCCGGACGTGACGGTGAGAAGACAACTCGTCTCGCAGGTCATCGAGCGCGTCCGACGGACGGGAGGAGTTGAGGGTGACGTTCTGTGTGAAGGCGTCCGTTGCAACGGCGCAAGCGGCGTCCAGGTCACCCAGCCGGAGATGGGCGCGGGCGGTTCGGGTGAGATAGAGGACGTGGTCGCGTGCGTATCCGTCGGCCGAGTACTGGACATGGCGCGCCTGCTCGAAGTGGGTCAGGGCGCGACGCGGGTCGTCGAGATCGAGTGCGGAGGATCCAGCAAGCATCTCGATCTCGCCAGGGTTGAGCCAGTACGACCACGAAGGGTCGTCGTCGTGAGGGCCGCGGGCGTATTCAGTCCGTGCGGCGTCCAGCTCCCGCCAGCACCCGGTACGGTCGCCCGTCTTGGACAGAGCCCGGGCGGCACGGGCGTGGAGCATCGACTTCACACGCGGGGTGGAGCGCCGCACGGTGGCGTCCTGGGCTGTGCGGACCAGGGCGACGGCGTCTTGGGGGTTCCCCTCGGAGTAGACCTGGATCGCCATGAAGGCAAGGGTGTTGGCGCCGACCTGGTGGTCGCCGGCACTCGCGGACGCACGCAGCGAGGTGACGTAGAAGCGCTGGGCGCGGGCGTGTCGTCCGGAGTCGAACTGGAGCCAGCCGCACATACGGGCGGACTCTGCGAGCAGGGACAGCAACCGGTGCTCGAGCGGTCCGTGCTGCCCGGTCTGCTTGGCGAGCCCCTCAAGGAGGTCGTACTCGGCGACAGCTGTCTGGCGAAGCCGGGCGCCACCGAGGACGTCGTCGAGCCGGCGCAGGTCGTCCAGGCGCTGCTCCAGGGTGTCCAGCAGCGCCCGAGTGAGGCGGGGGCTCGTGGGAGTGCTGCCGGCCAGGACATCGGGTACGGCTTCGGCCGGTTCGGTTAGTGCGAGGCTCCAGCTCGTCGCCAGGCCGGTCAGTGAGGCTCCACTGGCGATGAGAAATCCCCGTCGATCCTGCATGGAGCCTCCCCGGGTGGCAGCGGCTACTGCTGCCACGGTACCCGCCAGGGTCCAGGGGCTGTCGAGAACGGGACGGTCATCGGGGAAGGCGAGCAGCAGAAAATCCGGCCAGCCGAGCTCGGTGACGGCCTCGCGGGGGATGCCGTGGAGACGGGCCATGGCATACCGGGCGGGCATCTCGGGGGAGTTGACGCCGTTCTCCCAACGGGAGACCTTCTGCCGGCTCTTGGCCATCCGGCCGTAGCCGAGGGCGAAGTGCACGTCGTCGAGGCGGTCGAGGTACCCCTCGCCGGTCAGCCCGAGTTCGGCGCGCAAGGCGGCCAGCGGGTGAGGTAACAGCTGGTCGGACATCGTGGGTCCCCCTCCACACGCACTTCCTGATGCTCCGTCACGGTAGCCAGTCGGGCACGTGCTGTGCAGAACTTCGGCGCACGGTCCGCAACACCTCCGCAACAGCCTTTTCCTTCCCGGCGGTGGGGTGCGGGCGGTGACATGAACGGCAACCCCCTGATCTCCGAGCGAGGAGGGAGTGCCCATGCCCGATCCGAAATCGCCGCTGGTCTCCGTGGTCGTCAGCGCCCGAGGCAACACCCAGCACGTACGGAACCTGCTGGACGCCCTGGCCCGGCAGACGCTGCCGATCGCGCAGTTGGAAGCGGTCGTCGTGGACAACGACCTGCCCGGGCCGGTCCGGCCGATCGCGGACGCGGTCCGCGACGGCGACTGGCCGTTCACCGTACGGGTGCTGTACGAGCCGACCCCCGGGCTGAGCGCGGGCCGCAACCGCGGCATCTGCGCGGCCCGCGGCACGTACATCGCCATCACCGACCCCGACATCACCCCCGAACCCGGCTGGCTGCAGGCCCTCGTCACCGCGATCGAGGAAGAGAAGGTGTTCGCCGTCGGCGGCCGCACCCACGTCACCTACCCGGGCGGCCAGGTCACCGCGCTGACGAAGGCGCTACGCGAGTGCCACGGCGCGGTGGACTGGCCCGAAGGCCGGGAGATGGCCGTATGGCCGTACTGGGTCACCGGCTGCAATCTGCTCTTCGACCGGCAGACCGCGCTCGACATCGGCCTCTTCCGCACCGACCTCGGGCGCCGGGGCCGGTGGATGGGGGACTGCGAGGACCTCGAGTTCATCGACCGGGCCCGCCAGGCCGGCCACCAGACCCTCATCGAACCGGCCGCCATCGTCTCGCACCCCGTCTACCGCCCGGAAACGACTCTCCGCTACTTCGTCCGCCAGGGCGCCGGGCACGGCGTGTGCGTCGCCCGAATGCACCTGAGCGTGACGGTGGAGCCCGCCGCGATCCAGGCCGACCGCGAAGCCGTGCACGCCGCCGTCATCAACCTCGCCGCAGGGTGGACCTTCCTGGACCGCTCCCGCGCGGTCGAAGCCGCCCGCGACCTGGTCCGCATCGGCGCCTACCACCTCGAACGCGGCCGGCTCCGGCTGCGCGGCTGCCGCCCCATAGCTCTTGCCCAGCACGCCCCGACGAAGGAGTCCCTCGCATGGAAGTGATCACGACCACCGGCCTGTCCGCCGCCTCCGCCCTCTTGGGTGTCGAGGTCGTCGAGCGCAAGGGCGCCGGTCACCCCGACACCCTCGCCGACGGCGTGGCCGAGGCCATCTCCCGCGCCTACAGCCGCTACTGCCTGGATGAGTTCGGCGCGATCCTGCACCACAACACCGACAAGACGTCCCTGCTCGGCGGGGCCGCCGACGTGCGCTTCGGACACGGCGAGCTCACCGCGCCCGTCCAGGTCCTGGTCAACGGCCGCATCACCGCCGCCCTCGGCGACCACGCCATCCCGGTCACCGACATCGTCACCACCGCCGCGCGCGACTACCTCGCGAGCGCGCTCCCGCTGCTCAACGCCGAACGGTGGGTGGAGGTACGGACGCGACTGACGCAGGCCTCCAGCCCCGGAGCCGTCAGCGACCCGGCCACCGCCCAGCGGGGAGCCTCCCGGCAGCGATGGTTCGCCCCACGCAACCTGGACGACCTTGCCGAACGCCACCGACTGTTCAGCAACGACACCTCAGCCGGGGTCGCCTCCTGGCCGCTGGGCATCGGCGAGCAGCTCGCCCTCGGCATCGAGGAGCAGCTCACGAGCGAGGCGTTCCGCGCCGAACACCCCTACTACGGCACGGACATCAAGCTCATGGTCGTCCGGCACGGCCCGCGCGTCCAGCTGACGGCGTGCGTGCCCCAGATCGCCCAAGAGATCCCCGACCTGGACAGCTACATCTCCTGCCGCACCCTGGCCCGCGACCTGATCACCGACATCGCCGGCCGGATCGCGCCCGAGCATCAGGTCACGGTCTCCATCAACACCCGCGACGACGACAGCCGTCCCGAGCTGTACCTGACGGCGACCGGCTCGTCGATCGAGTCCGGTGACGAAGGCGTCGTCGGCCGCGGCAACCGCGCCAACGGACTGATCAGCATGCTGCGGCCCTGGTCTGCCGAGGGCGTCTCCGGCAAGAACCCCGTCTACCACGTCGGCAAGCTCTACAACCTGGCTGCCGCCGAGGCCGCGCGCCGGCTGCACGAGGAGACCGGGCTGGACTGCGCCGTCGCACTGGTCTCCCAGTCCGGCCGGGACCTGACGGACCCCTGGCAGGCGATCGTGCAGACCTCCGGCCCCAACCCCATCGGTGCCGGACGCGTCCGGCAGGTGATCGCCGACGTGATGGAGGACCTGGGCATGCTGCGCGAGCAGCTGCTGGACGGAAAGCTGGCCACGGCATGACCGCGGCCGCCATCGACGACGCCGCGCGGTTCGTGCCCTGCCTCAATCCGGCGACCGTCTCCGGCCTCCCGCTGCCGGAGTTCCTCGCCCTGGCCGCGGGCGCCGGATTCCCCACGGTCGAGGTCTCCATCCAGCAGGCCCAGGCCCACGGCACCGGGCCGTTACACGAGCTGCTCGTGGAGATGGGCGTGAGCGTGGCGGCCGCGAGCGGCATCCTGCCCGCCGGGCCCGTCCTGCCCGCCCCGCTGCTGGTCGACGAGGTCACGTACGAGGCCTGCCTGAACGGTCTGGACGAACGGCTGAAGGCCATGGCCGCGCTGGGCTGCACGGTGGCCACGACCGTCCTCAACCCCCGCTCCCCGCTCGGCACCGCCGAGGCGCGGGCCGTCGCGCGGCAGCGGATCGCCCACCTGGCCACCGCGGCCGCCACGTACGGCGTGCGGCTCGCCGTCGAGGCGGTCAGCATCCGCACCGGGCTGCCGCCCGAGCTGGACGGCCCGCACCCGGTCGCAGGCACCCTGCCCCAGCTCGCCGAACTGCTCGACGAATCCGGTACGGACACCGCGGGGCTGCTGGTGGACTCCTTCCACTGGGCAGCCGCCGGCGCCGACTCAGCCCACCTCACCGCGCTCGGCGGTCGCATCACGCACGTGCAGATCGCCGACACCCCCACCGGCCGTCCCGCCGGCGAACTCACCGACAGCCAGCGCCTCTTCCCCGGCGACGGCGCGCTGGCCTGGCCGTCCTTCGCTGACGCCCTGGCCCGGGCCGGATACGCCGGGCCGGTGAGCGTGGAGCTGTTCAACCCCAACCTGCGGGCACTGCCCGCAGGAGAGATCGCCCGCCTGTCCCACCACGCGGCCACCCACTGCTTCACCCTCGCGGAGGCACCCCGATGACCCCCACCACCGTGCGGCCGTGGCGGCTCGCCGTCGCCGGATGCGGCGCCGCCGCCTTCGGCCTCCACCTCCCCCTGCTCACGGCATCCGACGCGTTCGACGTGATCGCCGTCGCCGACCGCGACCCTGCCCGGGCCCGCACCGCGCAGAGGCGGTTCGCCGTGCCCCGCACCGCGACCCGCATCGGCGACCTCCTGGCCGACGCCGACGTGCTGGTGATCCTCACCGGCGTGCACGACTCCCTCATCGAGGAGGCCCTCGACGCCGGCGTCGCGGTCGTCACCGAGAAACCGGTCTGCCTGGACGCCGTCCGCACCCGCAAGCTCGCAGCCCGGGCCAAGGACGCGGGGCTCCTGCTGGAAGTCGGCGCGATGCGCGCCCACGACCCGGCAGTGCACGCGGCCCTCGCCCACGTTCCGGAGCCCACCGGAGGCTGGCTGGTCAAAGCCGACGGCGTCGATGAAGCCACGCGCCGCCGCCTGCTCCCGCCGGGATTCGCGCCTTACACCTTCGACCAGGACCCGCCCCAGCCCGTTCCCGAGCACCTGGACGCGCACCAGGTGACGGCGCTGCAGGTCCTGCTGTGGCAGGGCTACCACCTGCTGACCGCACTCGTACTGGCCGTCCCCGGCATCACCGCCAGCGCGTGCCGCCTCGATCCGGCCGGGCAGTCCCTCCACGCGCTCCTGGAGGGGCCCGCGGGGGAGCCGTTCACCCTGGTCATCAGCGCGACCCCGGCCGGGGTCTTCCGCGAACAGATCCACCTCGCCGACACCGTCGAGGCCGCCACCATCGACTTCGCCCGCCCCTACGAGCCGACCGCCACCACCCAGCTCACCACTGCCGACGGCACCACCAGCGGCTTCGACGACCCGTTCGCCGCCATGTGGAACGCCGTCGACGCCCGCCTGTCCGGGCAGCACCCCGCCGACCTGCCGACCAGCGCCGACCTCGCGCTGCGCGTCGAGGAACTCGCCCTCGCCCTGGCCGGCCTCGCCCGACCCGGCACCCGCACACGGAAGGACACCTGATCGTGGCCCACGACGCCCCCGTACTGGTCCTTGATGGCCCGCCCGGAGCGGGCAAGACCTCCCTGCTCGCCCGCATGGTGTGCGCCCTGGGCGACGACACCGTCTGGTTCAGCGAGCCGAACGCGCGTCTCGCCGCAGGCCTGTCCGCGCCTGTGCACCCCAGCCCGGCCGGACACTCCCTGTGGTTCCTGCGGCATGAGCTCGCCAAGGCCCGCGCCATGCGGCGCCTTGCCGCCGACCAGGACACCCGTCTGATCATCTCCGACCGCAATCACCTCGGAGCCCTCGCCTACTGCTACGCGACCCGGGCCGAGGACTCCCTGCCCTATCGCACGGCCCGCGACTTCTACGCCCGCCGCATCGCCCCCGAACTCCCGGAGACGGTCCGCACCGCGATCCTCCTGGTCAGCCCCGACCAGAGCCTCACCCGCCGGGGCAAGGTCGCCGAACTCCCCAGGTGGAAGCAGTGGTTCGACGAAGGCCTCCTGGAGCGGCTCCACACCTTCTACACGGACATCGCGCCCACGCTGTGCCCGATCCCACCGGCGATCATCGACACCGACGGCGCCACCCGCGAGGCGGTCCTCGCGCAAGTCGCCGGTGTGCTCGCGGACGCGGGCCTCGACCAGACCGCGCGGCGCCTCACCTCCGCACCCGCGCCCACCGCGCGGCCGGCCGTCGACGAGCAGTTCGTCGACGCCTACACCCAGCTCGGCGGGCTGGAAGCCTTCGGGCACCCCTTCACCCCGGCCATCGCGCACCGCGGTGGCACCGTCCAGCTCTGCCAACTCGGCGCCCTGCACCGTGACCCGGCCGGACACACCCGGCTGTGGAACCCGCTCGCCGCCCACGACAGGAGGGCCGCCTGATGAGCAGCAGCACGCCGTGCGTCGTCGGGATCAACGTGGGTCACGACGGCGGCGCCGCCCTGATCACCGACACCGTGATGGTCGCGATCAGCGAGGAACGCCTCAACCGCAGCCGCTACAGCCCCGGATGGGAAGCCTCGCTCCTGTACTGCCTGCGCGCCGCCGGCCTCACCCTCGCCGACATCGACCTGGTCGCGGTCAGCGGCATCGGCAAGACCCCGCCTGCCCGGACCGAGACCGGCCTCGCTCACCTCGGCATCGACGGCGAACGGATCCTCCCTGTCGACCACCACCTCAGCCACGCCTACACCGCCTACTGCCTCAGCCCGTACGAGGAGGCGACCGTGCTGGTCGTCGACGGAGGCGGCAACAACAACGACACCGAGACCTACTACCGGGCTACCCCCGACGGGATCGAACGCCTGGGCGGCAACCCGTCCACCCGGCCCCGCGCGGGCGGGATCGGCGCGACGTACGAAGCGTTCACCAACTGGCTGGGCTGGCACGAGCAGGAGGCCGGCAAGACCATGGCGCTCGCCTCGTACGGCGACTCGTCCCTCTACCTCGCCCCGCTCTTCGATGTCGTCGACACCCAGGTCTACGGACGCCTCACCCGTACCCACGCTTCCGGCGTCGCCGATCTCGCCGAGCGGACTGGCTTCGACTTCGGCCCGTACGACAGCCGCGGCGCGCACGAGCTCGGAAAGAACGCGGCGGCATACGTCCAGGCCGAGACCGAGCGTGCCCTGTGCGCGCTCGCCGAGCAGACCATCGCCGCGACCGGGCTGGGCAACCTGTGCTTCGCCGGCGGCGTGGCCCTCAACTGCGTCGCCGCCGACAAGCTTCACCGCCTGGACACGGTCACCGGCTACTTCGCCCCGCCTGCCGCCAGCGACCGCGGTCAGGCCCTGGGCTGCGCCCTGTATGCCTGGCACCGGCTCACCGGAGACCTGCCCCGGCGGCCTCTGTCCAGCGACTACTTCGGCCGCGACTACACGAGCGAGGAGATCGAGCAGGCCCTGCGCCGCGATCCGCGCTCCGGTCTGGTCGAACGCCGCCGGACACCGTTCACATGGCGGCGCGAGAGCGACATCGCCCGCACGGCCGCCCAGATGATCGCCGACGGGAAGATCATCGGCTGGTTCCAGGGCGGCAGCGAGCTCGGACCCCGCGCACTGGGCGCCCGCAGCATCCTCGCTGACCCCCGCACCACAGCCAGCTCCCACGCCCTGAACGAAAGGATCAAGCACCGCGAACCGTTCCGGCCATTCGCCCCGAGCGTCCTCGCCGACCACGCCGGCGCCTGGTTCGATCTCGACGTGCTCAGCCCGTTCATGCTGCTCGCCCCGCCTGTACGCCCCGACCACGCCGACAAGATCGCCGGAGTCGTGCATGTCGACGGCACCGCTCGTGTCCAGACCGTCGACCCGGCCGCTGCGCCCGCCTACGGGGCGCTGATCGAGCACTTCCACCAGCTCACGGGAGTGCCCGTCGTCCTGAACACGTCCTTCAACGACCGCGAGCCCATCGTCGAGACTCCCGCCCACGCGCTCGCCACCTTCCAGGCGTGCGATCTGGACGCGGCGTGTATCGGCTCCTACCTCGTCGAGCGGTCCTGACCCCCTTCCGGGGACTGCCACACTGGTGGGCATGACGACCTCCACTCCGCCGCTGAGGGAAGCCGCCCGCGCCGTCCTCCTCGACGCCGACGATCGCGTCCTGCTGCTCGGCTACGACGAGAATGGCGGCTTCTGGGCGACACCCGGCGGCTCGCTGGAGGAGGGGGAGGACTACAGCGAAGCGATGCTCCGCGAAGTGGGAGAAGAGCTCGGCGTCGACGAGAAGGCAGTCGAGCTCGGACCCCAGCTCGCGGAGCGGAGCAAGAACCACTTGGTCGGCGGCCACGAAGTCCGCCAGGTCGAGAAGTACTTCCTCATCCGGGTCTCCGCGGACGACGTTGACCCGACCCGCGCCACACAGCCCGACAACATCCGCGAGCACCGCTGGTGGACCATCGCCGAATTGCGGGCCACGGATGAGACGGTCTACCCCGTAGGCCTTGCTGATCTGGTTGTCGCCGTCGCCGAAGGGCGCGTCCCGAAGCGGCCCATCGTCCTGTCCTGAGAACTCACCTGCCCCGACGGCGTACGTCGTGAAGGATCATGCCTACTGCGTCAGCTCGTACGGAGCGATGTCGCGCCGTTCGGCGTGCCAGCCTGCTCCGGGCCGACGCTGCGGACGATGATGCCGAGATAGGGGTGTACGTACCGGGTGCTCGCCGGCCACCCTTCCGCAGGATGGGCGAACCGCTCGCCCATCGCGATCGTGAGGCTCATGTCGAAGTCAGGGTCCACGCAGACACCTCTACGCTGCGGCAGGGCCGCCTGCAGCGCGACGCGCAGACATGTCTGCGGGAACCGCTCGTACGGAGAAGCGGCGGCGCTCACTTGCAGGCGGCCAGGTTCACTGCCGTTCCCTTGATCAGGTCGCGGACCAGCAGCAGGGCTTGGTCGCACATCTCCAGTACGTACTGCTGGGTGCGGAGATTCCTCGGCGGCTTCGTGGTGCTTTCACTCACGTTCTCCATGTCCAGCCGATGCGCGACATCGTTCCTGGCGGTGAAGAAGTCGTCGAGGGCCGTGTAACGCGCTTTCGGGATCTGCCGGTTGGTGATCCCCAACGATCCGGCGGCGCGGCCTTGGAGATCGTTGCTGCCCTGGAAGCTCGCCTTCGTCTTGCTCGCGATGTAGAGGTCGACCAACGCAGTACCTGGGTCCTGCTCCTTGAGGGCGGTCAGGAACTCCTTGTCCACGTTCGCAGCTCTGGTTTGGTTCTCGATGAAGGCCTCGTACTTGTCCCGGGGGGTGCCCGGCTGGGTGATCAGTACGGGCACTGCGTGATGGATCAGGGCCTGGACGGCAGAGTCGAGTCCGGCAGACGTGAAGACGATGGCGGCTCGCAGCAGATCCTGCGCATCGGAGTGCAGGCGCCCGCGTGTGCTCTTGTTGTTCTGCGCCGCTCGGGTCTTCCGGACCAGGTGGAGGGTGTCGAACAGGCCGGTGACGCTCTCGTGGGTGCTCTTCAGCCTCCACCAGGCAGGCACGACTTCCCCGGCGTTGTACGGCCGACGGCCCAGTTTGGTGAGTTCGAGTCTGGTGAGATTTCCGGGCTCTTCAGGTGCCTCCGCAACCGCCTTGGCGACCTCGGCCGTGACCGTGAGGCTGGGAGAGGGCAGGTGTGCCTGGGCCGTGCCCACGGCTGTGCCGGCCTCTGCCACCACGTCGTCAGATTCGCGGTCCATGAGGCCTCTTCTCCATCGGTACCGAGCAATCACCACGCACATGATCGTCTGCTCACCACCGCCCTGTCACCAGCTCGGCCCGCAGGCGAACCCGAGGGCACAGTCGTATGGCTACCGGGCCCCGTCGGTGGGCGGGTCGACGGCGAACTCGTAGGCCACTTCCCAGCTGCGGTCAGGGACGACGATGTCGGCGGTTTCCACGGCGCGGCCGTCGCTGGCGAAGTACGTCCGCTCGATCGCCAGGACCAGGTCGCCGGCGCTGAGACCGAGCAAGTCGGCCTGCTCGGGGGTAGCGCGGGCGGGCCGCGGGATCTCCAGCCAGGTTTCGATGTCGACGCCGATGGAGCGCATCCGCTCGACCACGCCCTTGCCGGCGAGGGGGCCCATCTCGGGAAGCAGGATGGGTGTGTCGCCGGTGATGGCCATGGGCTCCCAACTGACGGAGAGCTGGGCGGGCTTGCCGTCGGCGAGGAACTCGTACGCCGTGCGCACGGTCGGGTCGCCGGGCTCGATGCCAAGGCGCCGGGCGATGCGCTCCGGGGCGGGCGTGCGAGCCTCGGAGGCTGACTCCCAGGTTCCGTTGCTGCCGACCTCGTACATGTCGGCGCGGAAGGGGCTGCCGCCGCGGCGTTCGCGGTGCCGGGAGCGGATCATCCGGCGCCGCTCGCGCGGCGGGGCCACGTAGGTTCCTGACCCCGCGCGGCCCTCGAGGAGCCCTTCGACAATGAGGCGCTCCATGGCCTTCTGCAGCACGTTGGGGCCCACGCCGTAGTGCTGGGCGAGCTGTGCGCGGGAGGGAAGCCTCGCGCCCACCTCCCACTCGCCCTGCGCGAGTCGACGCCGCAGGTCGCTTGCGACCACCTGGTGCGGCGGCGGCTCGGCGTTGCCCATGCGCGGACTCCGTACTGGTCGGCGGCTGTTCTCGGTGCCGGTTCACGGCTCTCGATTGACAAGTTAATGCATCAGGTTCAAGCTAATGCATCAGATATACGTTACGTGATCACGCGTGTACAGGGGAGATCCGTGAGCTCGCCGACGACCAGGGCCACCGCGATCGCCTCCATGCTCAGCACCGCGCTCGGCGTACCCCTGGACGACGACGATCCGGACGCCGTCCGCACCGAAGCCAACGACACCGGTCTGCGCGTCTCGGCGCCGGTGCCAGCCGCGCTCAGCGAAGCGGTCCGCCTCGACGTGCTCGCCTTCCTGATGCGCACCGCCGACCGCTTCGGGCACAGCGTCCAGCACAGCGGCACCTCCGTCATCTGGGCCGAAATCGAGACGGCCGCCACCGGAGGCGTAACCCCGTGACCTACCCCGCGCACCGCACGCACCGCGACCGGCCGCCGTCGGCTGCACCGCGCCGAACGATCACCGCGAAGGCTCTGGAGCTGACGGCATGACGCATCCGACACCGACCGCTTCCGGCCCGCCCCGGACGACCACGGAGGGCGCCCCGGCCGGCGCCGAAGTCGTGCTCTACACGACCAGCGTCAACTCCCGGATCGCCACCCAGACGCTCGCGGCCCTGCGTGACTTCGCCGAACAGCAGGGATGGACCGTCGCGCATGAGGCATACGACCTGGCCCCGCTGCACATCCCGGCCCGACTGCGCACAGGCTGGCGCACCGTCCAACGGCTTCTGGCCACCGGCGAGACCGCCGGCCTGGTCGCACCGGCCGAGCACGAGGTGGCCAACACCCCGGCAGAGCAGAGAGCACTGCGCGAGTGGCTGCTGAGCCTGCCCGCATTCGCCGCCTACCCCCACGCCGCGCACCACATAGCGCGTTCGTCCGCCGAGCAGGCTTCCGGCGCCCCGGAGTCCGTCCTCACCGCGCCTGTCGACCGGGAATGGTCCCACTCCTACGCCATGGCCCCGGTGAGCCTGCGCCGGCTCCGGGACGATGCGCGCATGCGCCTGACCCTGCTGGGGTGGCCCGGCGACATCGTCACGGC
The DNA here is from genome assembly GCF_055639495.1 of Streptomyces sp. NPDC039424. NCBI lineage: Bacteria > Bacillati > Actinomycetota > Actinomycetes > Kitasatosporales > Streptomycetaceae > Streptomyces > Streptomyces sp. NPDC039424. The sequence continues at coordinate 117,496 of NZ_JBVKAI010000012.1, read as the reverse complement.
GATCGAGGTTCTGTCCCGGCTCGCAGACAACGCGGTCGTCCATGCGCAGCCGACCGACCCCGGGCGTGCGCAGATGACGGTGCGTCTGGCCGTCGACAGCAACGACGTGCTCCTCGTCGACGTGCAGGACCCCAGCGCCCACTTCCCCGACAGCAAGGCCGCGATCGCGGGGGAGAGAGGCAGCGGTCTGAAGTACGTACGCCTCCTGCACGCGCACGTCACCTGGTTTCTCGCCCAGGACGGCCGTACGAAGACGGTCCGGGCCGTCGTCCCGCCCGGTGAGGTGTCCCTGTGATTCGGCCGCCGCGGGACGGGCGCCAGTGGTGCTCCCAACTCCTGACCGCCGTGGTGGTGGCCGCGTTCCTCGTCCCCCTCGTCCTCAGGCACGGAGGGTGACACCCATGTCCGAGGCATCCGGCCAGTCGGCCCACGAATCGCTGCCCACCCGTGAGAAGCAGGCCGCGTTGAATGCCTCCGGGCATCCGGACTGCCGAGGGGGAGCTCACGAGCCGCCAGGCGGCGATCGTCCGGTGCATCACGGAGGCGGTCCGCCGACAGGGCTACCCGCCATCGATGCGGGAGATCGGCCAGGCCGTGCATCTCGCCAGCACGTCCTCGGTCGCTCACCAGCTGATGGCCCTCGAGCGCAAGGGCGTGCTCTACCGAGACCCGCACCGTCCCCGCGCCTACCGGGTACGGCCCTCGCGGGCCCCCGACCTCGACGGCAGGAGCGAGGCACCCGTCGACGTGCCGCTCGTCGGCCGGATCTCCGCCGGTGCACCCCTGCTCGCCGAGGAGATGATCGAGGACGTCTACACCCTGCCCCGCCAGTTCTGTGTCAACTCCGTGCGTGTTGCCGGAGAGCGTTAGAAACCGTTCGAACGCCCTTGGCTGGCCACATGCATCGTTTCGGATGAGCCGTGGGACCGTCTCGAACCGCTGCTGACGCAGCGTGAGCGCAGGTTCCGGTATCCGGTCCGCAAGGCATTGCGCGACCGCGAAGTGCTGTGCGGCATCTTGTACGTTCTACATACCGGGACCCAGTGGGAATGCCTGGCGCATCCCCACACCGGATCGAACGCTCAACTTTCGCCCTGGCACGGCCATCAGAGCACATCCATCTCATTGTGTTAGCTATTGTTCAAGCGGTACGCGGTCACTCCGGAGGCGTATACCGGCGCCCGCTCGGCAATCTCCTGCCGTGAGACAGCATCCGCAAGCGTGTCACGAGAACCGGCCTCGACAACCGTGCTGCGGGTACTACTTACTCCATCACCGAAGCGGCGCCTAGGAGTAGAGCGGACATTGGGCGATGCTTGTTGCCTTAGATGCTTCGCTCAGGAAGGAGCTCTCGATGGAAAATAGAAACGCTCTGGTAATCGGCGTGCGTCATTTTTCGGCGCGGGTGCCCGAGGGGCAAGAGCCATCTTCAGAGGCGCGAGCATGGAGGGAGTTGCCCTTCGTATCTGAGCTTCTACTCCAGGTTGAAGATCGATTGCGACTTTGTGGGTACACAGTGGAAGAGTGCGCCGACCCAGATGCAGGTGAGCTGCAGGAGGCAGTTGATTCTGCCATTTCCCGCAAGTTTCGCATTGTTCATGTCATGTCGCATGGAGACATTGACCCTCAAAATCCGGGGCGACTCGATGTAGTCCCATCATGTACCAACGTCGGTATTGGGACTAACGTCTCTGAATGGGTATCAACGGCACAGAAGAAGAAATGGTATACGCTATTCACGATCGACCTCTGCCGGTCTGGTCGAACTGCAAGGCTTCCATTCCTAGTGCAACAGGCAGATTCGGATACCTACAGCTGGGTAATTGCGGCGTCTGGACGTGACCAGGATGCCTACGACGGCAGATTCACGCAGGCCTTGGTTGCCGTCTTGGAGAAACTTCAGAGTGACGGTCTAGGAACGCACCCTACGCTCCCGTTTGTCGCGTTCTCCAATGTCGCCAAACATATCGGGCGTCGACTGAACGAGATGGGTGGTATGCCCCAGGACGTGCAAGCCAATCTATTGGATCCCAGCATGGAGGAGCCTGAGCTCCCTTTCTTCCCAAACCCTAAGCACGACGACAATCCTGGTCTGCGCGAGTTGCAGCAGGTTGATCCCTCGGTACGCGCCTTCCTTTACGACCTTGAGGGCATTGAAGAAGCTGACGCCCATCACTTTCTCGACCGCGTTGGAACGAATTTTGTGGGCCGACGTAGCGTACTTCATAAACTGGCACCGTGGCTCGATGATGCAACTAGCGGGGGACTATGTGTGGTCACGGGTAGCCCAGGTGTAGGAAAGTCCGCTGTCCTGGGCGCATTGGTGTGCTCTGCCCATCCCGAGTTGGCTGAGGCGAGACCCAACGTGCGGGAGCACCTTCTGGCCCAGGATCCCGAAAGCTTCCCTTCAGTTAACGAGGTCCTGGCGGCAGTCCACGCGCGCCAGCGTACGATCGACGAAATTATGACGGGAATCGCTAAACAGCTGAAACTCACGGCCCCAGCAGCTGTCTGGGAAATCGACACTCTCATTGCCGCCGTCGCAGCCTCTGCGGAACGCGGTGAGGAGTCCCCTGCAATTGTTATCGATGCCCTGGACGAGGCTGTCGCCCCGGAAGTAACCGCCAATGACCTGCTAAAACCACTCGCCCTGGCACGCAAGCGCGACGGGGGACATGCATGCCGACTTTTCGTCGGAATGCGTCCCTGGGGACAGTTCGCCTCGCTACGAAGCTTGGCCGTTGAAAACCAGCGCCTCATCGACTTGGACCGAGTTCCCCTAGCGGAGCAACGCGCCGACTTGCGAGCATATCTGCTTCGGTTGCTTGCGGCGACCGATGGGTACAGCGCAGCGAAGCAGCGCGGAGTACGGGAAGCGCTCGCCAATAGCGCGGCCGCGCGGCTCACTGAAGTGGCAGGTCAGGAGTGGGGCGCCTTCTTGGTTGCGGGAATTTTTTACCGCTATCTCAGTACTCGAACCGCTCCAGCCAATGTCAAAGCAGCCGCAGCTCTGGGGGCCGCCGTCCCCCGGACGTTGCCCAAGGTGTTGGAACTGGATCTTGCAGCTCGTCCGTCCGCCCTAACAGAAATTAGACCGCTGCTTGCCGCGTTCGCCCACGCAAAAGGCGAGGGCATGCCGCTTGAGCTCGGATTCAAGCTGGCCGAAAAGTTCCACTCTGGGCCGATCGAGATGTCGCGATCCCCCCTAATTGGAGAGGCGATGTTCTACCTGCGTAGCAGCGTCGACCGGGACGGCACTGGTTTGTATAGGCTCTTTCATCAAGGTCTGGCCGACTATCTCCGCCAGTATCCAAAGACTCCCCCAAACGCCGATTCTGACGAGGCGAGTAGGTCATGATGATCCCTGCTGCAAACGAGGTATTTCAACTGCTTCTGGAGGAAATCACTGGTCCAACCGGCAGGCCTCGCTGGGACACGGCGCCCGAGTACACCCTCCGCCATGCCATCCAGCACGCTCTCGACGCAGGTCGCGTCGACGAACTACTCACCGACCCTCATTTCCTTACCTGCGCTGTGCCCGAACCGCTCATCCCTGTGTTGGCCCATGCCCGTTCCGAGCAAGCCCAACTTTTCGTAGCCGTGTTCCGCGCTTCCCTGGGACTGCACCGGAGACTCCCCCCTCACGCGCGCAGGTCCCTCCTGGCCGTCGATGCAGCTCGATTTGGCTCTGTGGAGTTGGTCCGCGCTCTCTCCGAAGACCACCGGCCTGACAACTGGCAGGTGCGGTGGGCAACCGGCTCACAGGTGACCAGCAACCTACTGATGGAAACACCTTCCGCAGAGGGTGAAATCCATGGAGCGGCCTGCACCACAGGGGCCGATGGCAAACTTTTCGTGCTGACGTTTGGGGGACCAACTACCCAGCTCTGGATTTTAACCACGGAAACCGCCTCTGAGGCAGAATTTGACTTTGAAGGCCCGGAGGTTTCAGCCGCTGCTTTGGCGTACACCGGTGCGCAGGTTTTTTGTGTTACAGGCCACTGGGACGGAAGCGTTCGTCTGTGGGACCTTCTCGACATTGGAGGCCGAACAGTCGCTTCCTTGCGATGGGAGGACGATGCTCACTCGAGCAATGTGTCAGCGGTAGCGTGCATGACTTTCGGAGACCAACCAAAGGCAATCAGTGCTGGCGGCGCCGGCGACAACACCCTCCGCATCCGGGACCTCCGCAACCAATCATCGAGTCAAGTCATCGCCACGGGTCACACAGGAGGCATTTCCGCACTGGTCTGTACGATGCTGAACGATCGGCCAGCGGCCATCACTGCCGGCGACGACACTGTCCGCATCTGGGACATCGGTAACCCAGTATCAGGAAACATCCTTCATACTGGCCCCGGCGAGGTGACGGCTCTAGAAGCCTCTGCAGAAGGGCAGCTCTTCACTGGCCACTGGGACGGTGAGGTGCAGCTGTGGCACCTGTCATCGGCAAGAGGAAGTATGAGTGAGTGGTCAAGTATCCGAGACTCGTATGAAATCGCTAATGCCAAGGTGACTTCCCTCAATTGTGCCGAAGTCGGACGGCTTCCCGTTGTGATGGTCGCGCGCGAAAGTGGATCTGTGGATGTTCTCGACACAACAACAGGGCGCCGTGTCGGTGAGGTCATCGCCCGACACCCGGCGGGTATCACCGCTGTTGATCATTCCGAGATGGATGGACGTTCAGTGGCTGTCACCGTCGGCGGCATTGGAGACAACAGGGTGAGGATCTGGGACCTTGCTCTGGGCCACCAACAGGGCGAGCCTCAAATCGGTCACAGCTCCGACATCGTGGGTCTGATTGTTGCCCAAGGTCCGGAAGGTCAACCGGTAGTGATCAGCGCCAGCGGCGACGGAACGGTTCACATCACCCCGCTAGCTGGAGTCGCCGAAGGAAACACAGTCTGGCAACTTACGGGCAACCTCACCGAGGTTGCGTTCTGCTACCTGCATGGTAGCCCGATCATCGCCACGGTTAGTGATGGACGGCTGCGCCGCTGGGACGTGGAGAATACTTGCGAACTCGGCGGGCACACGCCCTTTGTTGGTGCAGCAGCAGTAGCGACTTCCAGCCACGACGACCGGTCAGTCGTGGTGACTAGCCAGTCAGGTCTACCGCTCACGATGTGGGATCTTTCCAGCGGTGAGAAGTTGCTTCAGGGGCCCCAAATTGGACGGCCTGATGCCGAGATTACCCCGCTAGCCTGCCTCGTCACCGCACACGGAACCCTGGCACTCGCTGGCTTGTTGGTCTGGAACATGTCTACTGGGGCGTCTTGGTCGTTGCAGACGGAAGAAGGAGAAAACTTCGGGCCAGTAACCGCTGCCGCTTGTGTCGATGCCGATGACGAGCCCCTGGCCGTGATTGGCTTCAATAATGGGATGACATCGGTATACGGGCTTTACAGTGGATCCGCCCACGCGACGTTGACCGGCCACACCAGAGCCGTAACTGCGATCACCTGCGCCACCCTCGATGGGCGCCCGGTTGCCATTACCGGCAGCATCGACCGCACTGTACGGATCTGGGACTTGCACGACGGACGGTGCATGGACGTGCTGTACATGCCGAAGCCTGTGAGCGCCCTAGCCACCGGGCCAGGCGACACCTTGACCGTAGGGTGCGGGTTCGAAGTCATCGTAATGGAACGCATTGGAGGCGTGTAGCAGTATGCGAGTATTGGGGGTGCATGGCGTGTGGAACTACCGCCCAGGCGAGGACCCGGTTCAGGCAGCAACGGCGCTGTCAAGCGTCTGGTCCACGGCGCTGGATAAGCGGCTGATGGGCTATGGGTTGGAAGTGGAAGTCGCCTATTATGCGGACTTGTTGCAGCGAGCCGGAGCGCAAGGTGCCGCCACCAGTTTGGATGATTTGGATGAGTACGAGCTTGAACTCGTGCGGGAGTGGATCAATGCTCTGGATCCGCCTGAAGCAATTGCCGCTGGGCCGGGGACGTGGCCGATCCGTCAGGCCGTGACATGGGTTGCGAGAACCCGACACCTGGGCAAGGCTGCAACCGAGCGGTTCGTCGCCCAATTCTTCTCTGAGGTCGCCTCGTATCTCCGAGAGGCAGTTAGTGAGACGCGCACCGCAGTCCGCGCAAGAGTGGTTGAGGCTCTAGAGCGGAATCGACCACAGATTCTCATCGCACACTCCTTGGGTTCTGTAGTCGCCTACGAGGCTTTGTGGGCTCGGCAGGACCTCGCTGTCGAACTGCTGCTCACCATTGGTTCGCCTCTGGCGATGCCCCATGCAGTTTTCCCCCGGCTTGAGCCAAGTGCTGGCCAAGGGGTGCCCGGGCGCCCGCCCGGTGCGCAGAGATGGGTCAACCTCGCCGACCCTGGCGACGTGATCGCGATCCCGCCCGGCGGCGTGTCTCGCTCGTTTTCAGGGGTCGATGTCGACAGGCACACTGTTATCGCCGCCTTCGACTTCCACCTCGCCAAGAACTACCTAGGCTCCCGGCAAGTGGCTGATGCTGTCAGGAATCATACGACGCAGCACTGACCCGGACCGTTCAGGTCATCTGGTGCGAGCGTTCGTAGCTGTGTTTCGGCGATGTCTGCCTCCACTCGGCGGATATTGACGTCTTCAAGTCCTTGGTCTTCCCCGAGAGACAGGGCTGGGCGCGGTCCTCGCGCTGTCGAGCCGTGTCCGAGATTGACGCGGCCGCCGCGCGTGGGTGGGCGGCGGCCGGTCAGCGTCGAGTCAGGGGCCGGATGACCGGGTGTGTGCTGGACTGCCGCAGCTGCTCGTTCTCCAACTCCAGGACCTGCACGACGCGGACGAACTGCTGGACCTGGAGAGCGAGGCGGTCGCGCTCTTCGCGCAGCGCCTGAGCCTTGGCCTTGAGCTCTTCATGCTTCGCGTGGAGGGCGTCGACGTTCTGCGGGCGACCGTGCTGGGCACGGACGAGTGCGTAGAAGAGGTCTTTCAGCCCGGTGTGCTTGTGGGTGAGCTTGTTGCGCTTCAGCCCGGCTTCCTCGGCGAGGGACTTGATGGTGAGCTGTCCGTCCGAGCGTAAGGGGACGCCGATCAGTAGCCGCACCATGGCGTCGGTGATGGCGAGGATCTCCGCAGCGTCGGCCGAGCTGCGCCCGCCCGCAGTGCCGGAGGCGGCCATGGCAGCGCCGACGACGGTGGCGATCTGCGCCGCCGGCTGCTCGGCGGCCGCGTCCGTGTCGGTGGGGGCGGTCATGGCTAGGTCTGCCGGGGGATGCGCCGGGTGGTCTGGTGCTGGCGGATGATCGCCTCCAGGGTCTCGATGCGCTGGCTGAGCCGCTTGGCCAGCGGCGCCGGGTGCAGCCCGTCGGTGATCTCAGCCCGCAATCGTTCGGCTTCCCGGTGGGCGCGGTCGATGTGGGTGTCGGTGCGGGAGATGTTGCCGCAGGCGGTGTGACACCGGTCGAAGCTCGGGGTGCCCAGCGGCTTGCCGTGGCCCCGGTCCGGGTCACACAACGCCTTGTACGGGTCGTGACTGCAGGTCAGCAGCGCGTCGGGGTCCTCATAGATCTGCAGGCGCGGGTTTTTGGTCAGGGCGCGGAGCTGGGCGCGGGTAGCAAAGCCGCCAGCGTAATGGGCGTCGAACTCGTGGGCGGCGGCCACGTACCGATCGGCGGCTGGGCCACTAATGCCTTCTCCGTCGGCGAGGCGATCGCTGGCCTCGGCCAGGGTGTCAGCCAGCGCTAACTGCCGCTCGAAGTCGAGCACCTTGAGCATGTCCTGTTTGGTCCGGCCGCCGTAGGCGGTGGCCAGGGTGCGGCCGACGTGCCCGTATTGCAGACCGAGTGCGATCCGGCCGCCCGGCTGACGGTAGATGAACCAGGCCACGGTGCGTCGAAATCGGCGCATGGTGACTGGCCCGGCGGGGTCCAGGGGGATCGTCTCGTGGTGGCGGCCCAGACGCGTGGCCGTCTGGTTGGCCCACGCGGTGAAGAGCTGGATGCGGTTGTTGGCCACTTGGGAGGTGACGGCGGCACCGCGGTGGCCTGCATCCCGGTCCCGGGGGTTCTCGGAAAGGCTGCGCGGCAGTAGAAGTTCGTCGTCGGTGAGTTCCTCCAGGACGTGCACGGCGCGGGCCACCAGCTCGGTTACGACCCAGGGATCGGGGCGCACTTCCCCGGCGGGGACGGTGTGGCCGTCCGGGCCGAGCACGTTCTTGAAATGCCGTCCTGTGAGGGTATGGCGGATGGTTCCGTCCGCGCGTTCCTCCTGCGTCGCGCAGCCGCGCCGCAGGTGGAGGACCTCGGCTGGACGCATACCTGACAGGTAGGCGGTGGTGATCATTGCGGCGGTCGCCAGGTGGACGGCCAGGCCGATCGCGTCCGCGTGGTCGATGGCCGCTGTCCACGGGCGGTCGCCGATCCGCGCAGTGACGGGCACATCCAGCGGGGCGCCGTCGCCGAAGTCCAGCCCGTGCAGCAGGTCAGGCTCGCGGTGCACCAGGTTGTCGATGGTGCCCACGGAGATTCCCAGGAGGCCGGCCACGTAGCGTCGAGCCAGCGGTGGACGACCGTAGCGCCGTTGGATGGCGGCCCGTTGCCGTCCCGCGAAGGTCGGGAAGGGCCGGCCGAAGGCATGTAGTTGCTGGACGTAGGCGCGTAGCTGGTCGTATCCCTCTGGCGTGGTGGCGGCCGCGGCGTTGGCGTCCAGCCCCCGCCACTCCCGGTAGGCAGCGAGGATGTCCGGCGCGAGGTCGGTGACCATCCGCAGCGCCCATACCAGCAGCGGCGACATCGTCGCCGGGTGGATAACCGCGGACTCGCACTCTCCAACATCGAGGTCCTCAGTGTCGAAGAAGTCGGTGATGGCGGCGCCTTCGTCTTCCCACGGCGGCATCACCAGCCGGTCACACGGGAGGAGGAAAGGAGCGTAGGCCCAGGCCCGGGTCAGTTCGTACAGTTCGCGTCGGTTCTGCCTCACGCCCCGGACCCGCCTGGTGACCAACTGGCCGTACTCCTCCAGCAAGGCCCTATCCACGTCCTCCAGCCGGTGCACCTGGCCCTCGTCGAGCCAGCGGGCGAAGTCGCGCCAGGCTCGCAGCATCTTGAGCACCGAGGACGCCGACAGCGTCGGGCGTGTGGAGGTAGCGCCTCGCTCCAGCAGCACCGCCGGGGCAGACAGGTTCAGCACGGCAAAGGCGACCCTCTTCAGCGACCCGCGCAGCTCCTCGGGCACGTCCCACCAGGAGAACGTGAGGCTGGATGCAGTGTCCAGGTGATCAAGGTAGGACAGTTGCCAGATGTTGTCCCGCAGCCGCGGCAACGAGCTGACCGGCGTACCGGGCCGCACCCGGTGCAGAGGGAGGACGACCGCGTCCCAGGCCGGATCGGCGAGGCGGAACCGGCGCGGACGGAGGTTGGTGGTCATGAATCGAGCCTCCGGGCGAGCATCCGGTCGACAAGGTCACGCTCCCGCTCGCCGAGCGTAGCCAGCAGCCCGGACCAGCGGGAGGGGTCGGTGTGCCGACCGACCAGGTCACCGACGCGGGCGTGGTGTCCCGCCCAGTCGGCGCGCCAGACAGCCGCATCGACGGCCGCACGCAGTTGCTCCAGGGCCTGGAACAGGTAGACGATGCGCGGCAAGTGGCGGGCGGTCGCGATCGCATTGGGGCAGGCGAAACACATCAGGAATGACACCGTGCACGGCCCATCCGGTGTCATCGGGCTGTGCTCGAAGTCCTCGCATGCGCCCACCGTGGTGTCCAGTTCGCCGGCCAGGACCTGCTCGGCTGTCTCCGTGGAGACTCCCGCCGCAGTCGCGAGATGCCCTGCTTCCGGCTCGCCGTCGACGGATGCGATGAACCGCATGCGCACCTGGTCGTAGGCCGCGGAGACGGCCTTGGTCAGCCCGACCTCGATGACGTCCTTGGCCTCTTCGGTGACCGTCTCATCGCGCCGCAGGTAGAAGTCCTCGTGCACGCGCTGGGTGTTGTTGCGCGGCCCGATGAAGACCTGAACCGAGTGCCGAAGCCGCACGGCCGTCAGGTCCGGCGGGAGACCGGTGCCGGCCGCTTGTTCGCCGGCCACCCAGGAAGCGATCTGATCGCCGAGGTAGACCGTCCCGTCCCCGATCCTGGACTGCTCGCTCCCGGTCCGCTGGCGCCGTGTGACTAGCAGCGCGTCCGAAGGACGTCCCAAGTGCGCGGCGCTTTTCCGCGCAGGGTCGGTCATCGCCAGGACCTGCTGCATGACCCAGCCAGCGGTGTGCTCACCGGCGTCGACCAGGTTGTGGCTGTTGTGACGCCGGCGCGCTCCCCGCCGCGGCTTGTCAGTGTCCACCCGGTGGATCGCCGGCGCCGGACTGTCCTGGTCGGCGTTCGGCCACTGCCGGGGCACCGTCATCTCCTGCAGAACCGACAAGTTCCACGCCTCGTGGCAGATCAGCAGCACTGCGGCGGCGCCGATCTCGGCCGGACTAGGAAACAACGAGTCCAGTCCCTGCGGCAGATGCCTAGCACCGAATCGGGCCTGCAACTCCCGCTTCGCCCACGCCTTGACGTGCCCGCACGGCTGCCGCGGCAGATCTCCGTGCCGGATGACGTGGTCCAGTACCTCGCCCCAGCGCCCGTCGGGATTCTCCGCGGCGAAGTCACCTGACTGCCACCGTTCCAGAACCCGGACGTTCCCCTCGATCCGCAGCCGCGCCGCTCGCACCGTCCGCGCGGCCGCGTCCCGCACCTGCCGGATCTCGGACTTGGTGTAACCCTGCTTCCGCGACGGCTTGTGTCCCGATCCCACGCGCCGCATCGTCAACGCATACCGAGTGTCCGCCGGCAGTCCGTTCACCTCCAGCAGCACGCTCGACAGACGACGCCGCCCCATGCTCGGCGCGAGCCAGTCTTCCCACACTCGAGGGGTGAGCTGCGCGATCGTCCTAACTGGCCGCTTACGCGCCGCGATCTCCTTGAAGAACAGCTTCAGGTCATTGGCGTACGACTTGCAGCTGCGCGCGCTCGTCCACCGCACCCGCGTACACCGGGCGAACGCGGCCACCAGCGCCTTCCTCAGCTGCTCGGGCCCCGGGCACTTGCTGAAGTCGTACGTCCCCAATTCACGGCCGTCCTGACCGACTACCCGCACCACCAGTCCAGAGGCATCCACCAGCTCCGGCCGCCGGTAGTCAGCCGCCGGCTGCACGACGCGACTGCCCCGGCTCACGCGACGTCCAGCACCAGGCCGGTGCGCTCGGCCAGCCGCGCCAGCGCCTCGCCGTTGCGCGGGTTGTCCGCGTCCTCGAGTAGCGTCTCCACCTGCAGACCGCGCACCGGCTCCAGATAGATGTCCCGCGTTGTCTCCTCCGACCGGTGCCCCAGCAGGTCCTTCGCCACCGTCCACACGGTGCCGTACGCGTCCTCGTACAGGCGCCGCTGCGACGGCGACAGACCCATGCGCCGGTCCAGCGCATGGTGGAGCGACACCAGCACTCGCAAGGCCATGGAATGCCGCAGCATCTTCGGCGTCGCGAACACCTTTACCCCTGCGGCCGCGCACCGGTCGCTCGCCCGCTCGAACGTCTTCGTCCAGCTGCGGTACGCCATCGGCATACCCGTCTCGGTCAGCCACACGATCGCCGGCTCCAACCCGTCCTCGCCGCGCACGAACATCCGCATCCGTTGCGCGGCCGTCAGCTCGTTCAGGTGTCCTTCGCGTAACCGGCCGTCTGGCTCACTCCACCGCACCCGTCGGCTGCGCCCGACCTCCTCGACGACCCGCAGCCCGGGAATGCGCTCGTACGAACCCTCGCGCTGGGCGCGCCGGATCGCGGCCTGCCGGGTGGAGACCTGGTACAACTCGACCGACTGCAGGGCCGCGTGGCTGACGTAGTAGAAGCGCCCGGCCCGCTTGGCGACTGCCTTGCCCACCCAGCCCGAGTAGTACGACCGCGCTCCCAGCTCCGGCAACTCCACAGTGAGCACCGTGCCGGCCTCACGACGACGCAGCCCGGACGAGTACACGAAATCCGCGAACGCGACGTCCCGACCGTCGTTGCGCCCCGGCCACCCCGACCGCTCTATCCCGTCCGGCAGCAACCCGGCCAGCCCAACATCACGCCACAGCCGGAAGGCCCGCGGCGTCAGCCACTTCACGCACGAATTCCGCACGTCCCCCGGGGCGAGCTCAGGCGACTCCACGACCATCCCGTTCGGCAGCGACATCGGGCGCATCACCACAGGCGTCTCGGCGATGAACCGCAGCTTCTTCGCGATGCCGTACAGCAATTGGAGGGCGGCAAGCTCCTTCTTCCACGTCGAGCCGACGATCAAGCTCGGGTTCCCCTCGCCCCTCTGGCGCCAGTCCTCCCAGTCCTCCAGGTCCGCGCTCGTGGCTTGATCCCAGTTCCGGCCCCGGTGCTACAGGAAAGTGAGGAACACCCGAAAGCATGGCGCGTAGGTCTCGCGAGTGCCTTCTGCCTTGCGCATGAAGTCGCGGTGCCGGAGCACCGCGCTCAGCCGAGGGTCGACCCGCCCGTCCGGCGAGACGAGGATCGGCATGCCCTCGCGCAGTCCCAAGGACTGTTCACGCGCCTCCAGGTCGCTCCAGCGCCCAAGCCGGGAGTCAGGAGCCGGCGTACCGCCATCACCCACCCAGAACAGCTGCCACTCGGCCACAACTCACGCCCCCTGTACGGCAACACGACCTACAGCAACACGCCGACCGTACACAGAACGCCAGGTGGTAGGCGAGGGCGATCTGTTCGCGCTGACGGTCTCCGGCGATTCGATGATCGACGCGTCGATCTGCGACGGCGACATCGTGACCGTACGGCGGCAGGACAGCGCCGACCATGGGGACATCGTCGCTTCTAGCGGGGTCAACCGTTGTGCAGTGTGATCCGATGAGGATCGGTGCAGTTCAGCAGCAGTGCGAGGACGCTACCGCGCGCAACAGGTGTGGCGCTATCACCCGATCAGGTAACGGCGCCACGGTCCTTGGCACCTCAGTCAGGGGCGCAGGTGCGATGCTCTGCGCGGTGACGCGGCCTGGTACCCGGATCGGGGGCTGGTTCGAGCCCCATCGCCACTGGGCGACAGACTGACGCTCGCCACCTGAACCAGCTGGCCGCCCGGCCGGCTCCGCAGGAAGGCGCGACGGTTCAGTCAACGGACATCGCCCGGATCTTTGGGCCGTACGTGACGACCACCGCAATGACCGGCGCACTCGAACGCGACGCCCGCACGCTCCTGGCGGCGTATGCCGACGGCAGCTGGCGCCCGGCCGAAGCAGAGTTCGAGCTCGCCGGAGGACTGGCCCGGACCCACTGGAGCGGATCTGCGTTCCGGCCGCGCTGCGAGAGACCTCCGAACCCGTCCGCGCCGGCCGCCTCGTCGAGGTACTCGATCCGGCGGCGCCGGTCCTTAAGTTGACCGACACCTCGGCCGCGCAGCCGGCGCTGCTTGCGCTGCGCCAGCTGGTCGACGCATTTGCAGCCGCCTAGGTCCGGCCCAGACCCACTGCATCCGCCGGGCCCGGCTCCCGCTGGAAAACAGGCCGCGCGGTACTCGAAGCGATGGGATCCTACGGGGATGGGGCATCACTCCTACCTGGTCGTCGGCGAATACCAGTTCCTCTACACCCGCGATCACTACAACGAGGAACTGGCAGCGCTCTTCACCGAGAACGACCGCGAGCTGGCCGTCACCGACGCCGCCGACACGTGGGACGACGACTGGGACGGGAAGGAGATCGCGTTCGGCTACTACACCACCGCCAGCGCTCTGCGGCAGCGCCTGAACGTGCAGGGTTTCACCTCGCGTCGCGCTCTCGCCGACCTGGCGGAGGGCGTCGAGCGATGGCGGAAGACATACGACGATCAGAGCGGGCTCCGCGAACAGGAGGCCCGAGGTGAGCAGGTGTACCAGACCCTCGCCCGGCCCCCGCGTGAACCCGCCGAACTCCTCGCGGCCATCCGCGTGGCGATCGGACCGCGCCGGCCGCAGGATTCGTTCGCCACAGGTCAGGAGTACGTCTCGTACCTGATGGAAGTCACCGATACCGCCGCAGACGTCGAAGAACTCCGCTGGTTCGTCGAGGACCGCAACCTCGTACGGCTGATTCTCGATCAGGCCTCCGACCAGGTGAGGGTCGGGCTGGACGTGAGCGGGCTGACCGGCTGCTGTGTAGGCCTGGACACGGACCAGCCCATCGCCGGTCCGACGCGTGAGCGGCAGATCGCGGCCTTGCCCGACAACGCCCCACTGATCGTGCTCACGGAGGGAAGCACCGACTCCAGGGTTCTCACCGAGGCGATGCACGTCACCCACCCGCACCTCGTCGACTTCGTCCGTTTCATCGATTACACGGGCACGGACACGAAGCCCCAGGGCAGCGTCGGGGCGCTCGCGAACATGGTGAACGCGTTCATCGCGGCCGGCGTGGCCAACCGTTTCGTGGCCATCGCCGACAACGACGCAGGCGGGCACGAGGCGTTCGCCAAGCTGAAGAGACAAAGGCTGCCGGCGGGTTGTCGGGTGCTGCACTACCCGGAGCTGCCCCTGCTGGCCCGCTACCCCATCTTCGAGCCGGCATCCTCCGCCGTAGCACTGACCGACGTGAACGGCACCGCTGGATCCCTGGAGATGTACCTCGGTGAAGACGTCCTGACGGTCGACGGCGCGCTGGCCCCGGTCCACATCGGACGCTTCATCCCCGCCGTCCAGCGCCACCAAGGGTCGCTGTCGCCTGCACACAAGGTCCTGGTGCTGAAGGCGTTCGACAAGAAGGTGAAGGCGGCCCGATCAGGGCAGCACAGCAGTGGCGACTGGAGCGGCGTGCACGCCATCTTCGAGATGATCGTCCACGCTTTCGACTGAAGGGCCCAGGAGTCTCATGTCAGGAGGCCGCCTTCCCAACGGGGCAGATGACCTGCTTCCGGTTCTCTGTATCAGGCGGGATGGTGTGCGCGTCGGGCGGTTCTGCGGGCGTGGGCGGCCGTGTCCTCGGCCCGGCGGCGGGCCTCGCGCATGGCCCGGTCCGCGGCGCGTGTCTCCTCGCGGGCCCTCCGGACGGTCTCCCGCCGGTGAGCGGCCAGTTGCCTCGTCAGGTGCCGCAGCGTGCGGCTGGACAGAAAGCCCGCATGTGAAACTCCGGTACTCTGACGGATCATGCAACAACCCGCCACAGAGCCACACCCCGCGAGTACGAGCGTCCAAGCACCAACGAGGGACACCCGCACCACGTCACACCACACCTGCAGGAACCCCGTAGAACGTCGCCGCGCTCCTGGAGGACGAGGCCACCGTCAAGGTGCTGCGCCGACAGGACGGGAGAGTGTGGCTCATGCCCCGCAACCCCGCCTACGAGCCGATCCCGGGCGACCACGCGCAGATCCTCGGCAAGGTCGTCGGCGTTCTGCGGGTGCTCTGAGAAGACGGAAATCCCTTGGAGATCCACCTGTTCGGCGTGCCAAGCTGTCACCCACCGAAGGGGTGTAGCTCAGAGGTCAGAGCGCCGGTCTCCAAAACCGGATGCCGCAGGTTCGACTCCTGCCGCCCCTGCTTACGCGGGCGCAGTCCTCGTTCTGCGGGCCCGCAAGTAGTACACCAACTCCACCGAGAGCCCTCCTGCGACGACTTAGCCCAGAGCGGGCGCGCGTTAGAAACGGGTGTGGCACCGTTGACGTGAGGCCTGGTTCGTCACTCCCCCCGTGGTGACGGACCAGGCATCATTCTCTGCCGGTCTCCAGTACCCGCTCCGGCGGGGAGGTCTGCGTGAGGACCTGCCGTAGGTCGGTGTACATCCGCAGCCGCACCCCGGGCTGGCCGGGAGCCCGGGTGGTGCGCTCGGCGGTCGCCGTCCCCCAAGTTCGGGCGATCGCGGCTTGGAAAGCGAGGACGGTGTCATCGTCGAAGCCCGCCACGTCGATGACGAGCAGGCCGGGTTCGCACAGGTGTGCTTCTCGGATCGGGTCCACGTCTGTCAGTACGTGTTCGTGCCCGGCTGGGGTTCTGTTCAGGCTGGGGATTCACCCGACTGGGCGAGTTGTCAGTGGCGACGTCTACCGTCCCTTGCATGACCAGTTCGCCGAACTCCCCCAAGAGCGCATGGGTGTTGGAGGCCACCATCCGGACAGCGCCAGCCGCCCACTCTCAATGGCAGGAGCAACTCGACAGGCTCCGCCAGATCGCCTCGTACGATCCGGAGACCCAGACGTGGCATGCCCGCCTTGGCGCGCTCGACCTGGCGGGCGTGGAGATGCTGCAGGCCCTCTTCGACGCCGCGCGCGTCCACGGCACCGAGGTGCGCCTTACACCCGTGGCGGTCCCGGCGTACTGGGACGGTCCCTTCTTCACGCGGAGCCCGGACGTGGCCGCTCTGCTGGAGGCGCAGACCGACCGCGGCCGGCCGCTCGGTCAGTTGCCTTTGGCCTGAGGAGCGCGGCGGGTATCGGACTGGGCGCTTGCCCATGCAGGACCCTCCGCTGCTCCGAGAGCGTCAGCTGCTCACTCTGAAGCGGCGGAACATGTCCGGGAGGAACTGCCGCAGAAGGGACTGGGCGCCATCGAGACGCTTGAGCTCGTTGTGGCCGAAGCGGAAAACGTCGTACCCCCTGAGCTTGAGATCTCGGTCAGCGGCGACCATGTCCGCGTACTTGCCTGTATCCGGAGTGCGGCCGCGGTCGCGGGTGTAGTGCTGTGATCCGTCGACCTCCAGGACGACGCGCTGTCCGTGAGGCAGCAGCAGGAGAAAGTCCATGCGAGAGCGCAGCAACGCCTCAGGGCCGCGTTCTTGAACGGTCCTGTGGTCCCAGTGCAGCCACACTTCGGGCAGGAGAGCGGGATCGCCGGGGGAAGGCCCGAGGATCTGGTGGTAGGCGATGAAGAGGTTCTTCTGGCCTTCCGAGTTGTCCGGCAGGCTTTTGAGGAGTCGTTGGTAGAGGCCCCCTCTGGCCTCGGCCTCACTGCTGATCTTGCGGGTGTCCTGCCACCAGACATGCAGATCACGCCAGCGCAGGCCCTCGATAGGGATCTCACGGTCATAGACGAGGGTGTCGTCCGGGCTCCCTCCAACGATCTCGATGTCGTTGTCCACCGAGGACCGGAAGCGGATGTCCGGCTTGGTGAACGAGGCAAAAATGATGTTCTTCGGCCGCCGGTTGCCGAGCAGTCGCGTCGACACCACTGTGAACACCGGATAGCCGCCATCGTTGCCGGTCACTCTCAACTCGACCCCGGCAACCCGCAGATGGCTGTTGATCGTGCCGACGGATTTCTCCTGGAGCTGCTCATCAAGGAGGACGTCCGCTGATACCAGGCCCTCCAGGAAGCGGGCACACCTGGCGTCCCCGGCCTGCGCGACGGCCGACTGCCACGACTTCGCGAACAGCCCCATCACCGGCCCGAGCCAGGCCTGCCGCGCCTCGTTCCTGACGTGCCTGGGCTGTGCCAACGCCCGCATCCACCCCGGCCACCACCCGCGCTTGGCCCACCTACACCGGGCGCTGTCCCACCTGCGCTCGGCCCAGCTACCGACGGCCTGGGAAACCGACTGGGGCGAGGCCCACGCCCGTCTGGAAGACCTCAAACGCCGCCTTGGAGACGCCGTCTGGGCCCAGGCCTTGAGCCGCGTCACCGACACCGACCGCGACCTCATCAACTCCCTGCTGACCGGAGTGCTCGACGCGTGACCACCGCACCCCACCACGACCTCTACATCCTGCCGATGCCCACGCCGGACACGCCTGTCGTTCTCCTGCACCGCGTCCTGCCCATGCACGCGCACATCAACGGCCACTACCGGGACTGGACCTGGCCCCTGGCCGCGCTGACGGAGAATCCCAGCAGCAACAAGGCCAGCATCCGATGGCGCCAATGTCCCGCCACCTTCCGAGACGAGCTCCGGCTCGCCGCCTGGACCATGATCAATGGAGAGCTGCGGCCCACCTTCCTGGCCGCACGGGCACGCCGGCTGCGCGCCCGTCTCAGCCTGAGCGACATCACCGAGGCCGTACGGCAGTGGATGTACCTAGCGGCCTGGCTGGAGGAGCGCGGGCTGGCCTCGCTCGCCCAGTGCACGACCGCCGTCTGGAACGCCTACGACCAGCACCTGCTCGCTGCCGGGTCCAGCCGGGACCGCGTGCTGGACATCCTCGGTTGTCTGACCCGACTCTGGGCGTTCGACCAGCTCTCCGCTCGTCCGGCCGGCATCGCCCGGCCGCCGTGGGACGAGCTGGGGGCCGACGACTTCCTGCCCGCCGCCTCCTCTGCTGGCGGCGGGGAGAACACAAGCGAGGTGCTGGCCGAGGAGACCATGGGTCCGCTGCTCGTCTGGGCCCTGCGCATGGTCGACGACTTCGCCGAGGACATCCTCGCCAGCTTCGCCGATACAAAGCGCCTGGCGGAGGCCGGCCGTACGATCCCAAGCACCCCGGCGGGCCAGTCCGCCCTGGAGGCCTACCTGGATCCGCTGGTCGCGGCCCGGTCACCGCTGCCCGCCGTACGACTCAAGGGCCACGAGGGGTACGGCTTCGCCCGGTACTACGTCGGCGGCATCACCGGCGCCTCCCGCCACCAGGTCGCCCTGTACGTTCAGCGCCACGGCCTGGTGGCCCCTGCCCACTGCCCACCCCCATCACCGGCCGCATCGCGGGGCGCCCGTGGCGCGAAGCCCTCGACTTCGCCGAGACCCCGGGGCTGATCCGGCTGCTGGTCACCGCGTGCTTCATCGTCATCGCCTACCTCACTGGGATGCGCCCGGGCGAAGTGCTCGGGCTGCGCCGAGGCTGCTGTCCCGACCCGGAACCCGACGAGTCAGGCTGCACCAGTCGGCACTTGATCTACGGACACGAGTACAAGAACGCCACCGACGACCGAGGCAACCACCACTCCGCCGGCCGCGAACGCGACGTCCCATGGGTCGCCATCACCCCGGTCGTCACCGCCATCCGGGTGCTGGAGCGCATGGTCGCGCCCGGCGAACTGCTGTTCAGCCACGCCGTGCACGGCGCCATGGCCGGCCCCAGCACCGGCTCCCTGCGCTCCTCGGCCGTGCGCACCCGCATCGAAGACTTCATCGCCTGGGCGAACGACGAAGCCACCCGCCACAGCCTGCCCGGAGAGGTGATTCCGCCCGACCCGCACGGTGCGATCGGCACCCGGCGTTTCCGCCGCACCCTGGCCTGGCACATTGCCCGCCGTCCGGGCGGGCTGGTCGCCCTGGCCATCCAGTACGGCCATCTGCGTACCGCGCTGGTCTCCGAGGGATACGCCGCACGCAGTCGCGACGGCATCCACGAGCTGATCGACATCGAGACCGTCCGCGCGGTGGCCGACACCGTCGCGGACCTGAACGAGGACTTGGAGGGCGGCGGCGGTGTCTCTGGCCCGGCCGCCCGGCGGGCTATCAAGGCTGCTGCTCGCGCCCCGCGCTTCGAAGGCGCCGTCATCAACGCCACCACCGCCCGGCGGCTCCTCGCCAACGACAACGCCCTGCTCTTCGACAATCCCCAGGCGCTCCTGCTGTGCCACTACAAGCGGGAACAGGCCCTATGCCACCGCATCGGGCTCCGCGACACCCCACGGCTCGATCACTGTGTGCCCCGCTGCGGCAACGTCGTCCGCACCGATCAACACGCCGCAAGCCTCCGCGACCGCGCCGACGCGCTGGTCAAACAGGCCGCGCACGCGCCGCAACCGATCAGCGAGCGGCTCTGCGACCACGCCGGACGTCTCCGCGGCATCGCCGACACCCACGACCGCACCCGGATCACCTTGAAGGACACCACCGCATGAGCGGAGCACCCGACGAACGCGACCGCATCCGCGCCGCGATGGACCGCATCCTGGCCGGACGCCCTGAGCACTCCAACGGGGCGCTGACCATCGTGGCCCTCGCCATCGAGGCCGGCGTCCCCCGCAACGCCCTCACCCAGCGCCACCTCGACCTGAAGAACGAGTTCTACGCCAAGGTCAAAAAGCGTGGGCACCCTTCAGATGCCGAGGCCCGGCTGCGCAAGCAGGTCGTGCGGCTCAAGGAGCTCCGCGAGAAAGACAAAGCCGAACTCGAACAACTCCGCGCCGACGTCGAAGGGCTCGTCCGGGTGATCAACCAGCTGACCTTGGAAAACCGACAGTTGCGTGATCTGCACTCTGTCCCCAACCCGGTTGTCCGTGTCCTTCCCGTCCAGCAAACACCGCCCAAGCCCGGGTGACCTCCGAAGCTCTCGTATAAAGAGGAATCAAGATGAATACCATGGAGAGCCGCGAAAACCGCTAGATGGGATCTTTTCTACTGACGGGATGAGGTGTGTGGTGACTGGAGTCACGTAAACGCTCACTCCGCCGGGGCAGGTCTTTGAGCAACATGCCGCGGACGCGCGCGGATCATGCGAGGCCCGCGCCTAGGTGAATGAACGCGGCCCAGAAACGGGACTCCGCGTAGCAGCGAGTCTGCCGAGGACGGCTGTCGAGGAAGGTGACGGCCTCGCGCAGGCGGGCACGGGCCGGTTCATCCCGTACGACGTCGAGGAGGCCGGTGCACCACTGGGACAGCTGCTCGGCCGTGGAGTCCCGCAACCACAGTTGTGCCGTGCGCAGGGCGTGGGCGGCGCCAGAGGGCAGTTCTTGGTAGAAGCGGGTCGCGAGGAGCATGGTCGCCAAGTCGTTCACGTTCCACAGCGAGGCGATCACTTCCGTCGCTCCAGCTTGGAGGAGCCCCGAGGCCAGTCCGATGGCCTCGTCCGGAAGGAACTGGTCGGTGGACGCCGTACGGCAGGCCGACGCGAAAACCAGACGGACGCCTTGGAACGCGTGGTCCGCCATGATCCGGTGGAGCGTCATCTGGGTGCCCTGTGCGAGGACAAAGGCCGACTCCAATGGACGGAGGGCATCGAAGACACCGTGACACGCGAGGTGCACATGCGTCGCACCGGGCAGGTCCTCCTTGAGGAAGAGGGAAGCGGTCGCCGCCGCACCGTGCCGCACCACGCACCGCGACCAGGGGCCCAGTGCGGCGACGGCGGCGGCCTCGACCGAGGCGAAGCGGAGATCGTCCGTGGGGTTGCCGACCGCGGCCAAGGCGGGGGCCACGGTCCGGGAGACGGGCCGACGGGCGAGCACCGCCGCTGACGGTGCGAAGGACACCGTGAACTCGTCCAGCAGGCAGCAGTCGTCGTTGGGGAGGGCATGCAGCGGCAAGTCGCCCAGGGGCCCACACCCGATCAGGGTCACCTGCTCGACGTCAAGTGCGCGCAGCCACGCCGCGAGAGTGCCCGTGAGCTTCTCGAGCGCGACGACCACGTCGTTGTCCCCGGGGGCCTCCGGCACGTCCGCTGTACGGCTGTCGATGTCGAGACCGCCCTCGCCGCTGCGCCGGACGAGCAAGAGATGCACGGCCTGCCGGTGCAGGTACGCGTAGACCAAGGGCCGGTGCGGGGGCGACGCAGCCGACAGCTCACCGACGCCGGGCGGGCGCAGCACCTCGGCGGCCCCGGTGAGCTGAGCGATTGCGGCGTCCCGCTGCTTGCGCGCCTTGGTGATCGCCCGTACCAGTGTCAACTGGATCCGTTCGGTGTAGTCCGTGCCGAAGTTGACGGGCACCGACCGCTCGGCGGCCCCGAGCTTCGCGAGCTGGTCACTTGCCGCCCGGTAGGCGTTGTAGGCGTCGGGATCGGCTTCCCGTGCCCTGTGCAGTGCGTCCTGGTCCTGCTGCAGGATCTCGCCCAGTTCCCGGGCCCGGGTCCGCTCCAGAAGGAGAACTGCGTCCATCGTGCGACCCGCCCTGTTCATGACGGTGACGATCTCCAGGACGTCCCGTGCCGCCGCGCGCTGCTCCATCTGTCGGCTCTGGCGGAGCAGCGCCTCTTGGTAGAGACTCTCGTGCAGCTCCGCGGCCCGTGCCCCCACGTCCGCCGCTGTCTGCCAGTCCTCCTCGTCTCTGAGAAATCTCAGGTAGAGGATGGACGCCCTGTATGCCTCATTGCGTTCTCCGAACTCGATGAGAGCCTTGATCGTGTTCTCGTGAGCGGTGCGGTCCTGGGGTGGCTCCAGCTGCGACAGGTTGAGCTGGACGTTCGCCCAGTTCCGAGGACTGTTCTCGACAGTCAGCACACGCAGGGCAGACCGGAAATGTTCCACTGCGGCGGCGAGTTGCGCCGGCTCGTAGGTCTGCATCCGCATGACCCCCAGGAATGTGTGCGTCAGCGACCATTGCCGGGGGGAGGCCTCCTCAGTGAACACCTGGAGGCAGGAGGTCAGGTGGGCGATCGCGCGGTCCAGGTCCGGCTCGGCGCGCACTTCGCCGTTCCCCAGGGCGACCCCGAGACCGAATTCGGCGTGGGCCCACTGCATCGGGTGCTCTTCGAGGGTGAGGACGGAGAGAGCGTCCATGAAGGCCTTTACCGCAAGCTGCTGGGTGGCTTCGACGTCTCTGCCCCGCATCATGCTGTAGGCCACGCCAAGGGCCGTCTGGGACATGGCCCAGTCCAGCGGCATGTCACCCCTGGGCTGGGCCGTGAGGGACTTGCGGTAGTACTCGATGGCGCGCCACAGGTTCGCCTCGCGGCCCTCCGCGACCCGGTCCCGGTACAGATTCCCAAGATTGTGGTGTACGTCCCCGCAGCGCACGGCGTCGGTGATGGGATCGATTAGGTCGAGAGCTTCGTGGGCCGCGGTGATCGCCTCTTCGACGTTCCGCTCCGGATCACCGACAGCCTGGCGGGGCAGGAGTCGGGCCAGCGTGTTGAGCAGACTCGCCCGCCCCGTGCGGTCGGCGTCCGCCGACATCGCGTCGAGTGCGGTGCGGCAGAGGACGATCGCGCGGTCGATGTCGCCGGGTCGGTCTGTGTGGTCGTCGCCGTCGAGCAGACACTGAGCGAGGGAGTTGGCGATCTTCGGACAGAGGGGATGGTCCGGAGGCACCTCGGACAGGCACTGTTCGAAGAGGGCCACGGCCTCTTCCGTGTTGGTCACGGGGTCCCCGCCCCGGCGCCGGGCGTAGGCGATGCCGAGGTTGTACCTTGCCTCCAGGCCGACACCGTACGCGGTGGTCTCGGGGAGGTTCAGAACGGCCTGCAGGGCTTCAATGGCCTCGTCCGTGACGATCTTTCCGTTGGTGTGTACCGAGAGGATCTCGTCGGACAAGGCTACGGACAGGAGCACCCAAGCGTTCCTGTCGGTTTCGTAGGGGTTCATGGCGCGCGCCTCGCGAATCCTGGCCACTCGTGCATCGCGGTCGGGGATCCCTTCCAGGGCGGCGAGGAAGGCGTAGGCGTCCATCTGCCGGGGCTCCTCGGGTGCGGTCTCCTCGGGAGCGTTCTCCTCGACCCAGCCCTGCAGCGCCCGTAGCTTCGCCAGCAGTTCGCCCGCGGTCCGGCGCTCCGGACCTTCGGGAAGACCGCTTTCGCTCTCCGATGCCAGCCGTACCGCGCGCAACGTCAGGGCCCGATGGGTGGCCGCAGGACTCACCGGGAGCAGGGTGACGAGCGTGGATGCCAGGGCCAGCCGATAGCGGGGGGAGTTCGGATCGTTCGGTTCCTGCAGCAGTCGCTCCAGCACGGTGACGCGCAGCCGTCGCAGTGGAGTTGTCAGCTCGCCGGCGTGCCCGTCGATCAGCGTCAATACCCAGTCGCACACCGCGCGGGAAGCGGTGCCGGGTGGTGGGTCGTCCACAAGGGACCACATGGTCTGTGCCGCCGTGAGCAGGTCTTCGGCATCGTTGGTCATGTCGTACCGGCGCATCTGGCCCTGGGCGAGGTTGAAGTACCCCACGGCCCGTTTGCCGGGGGGAATCCCGGCCAGCCTCAGCGCGCTCTCCAGACAGGTCAGCGCCCCCGCCAGATCTTCCAGACGGCCGTCCCGGTCGTGCCGTTGCATGCGGGCTGTACCCAGGGCCGCCAGCGTCGACCAACGCTCGGTGGGCGGCAGAGTACGGAAGTCGGGATGCGTCATGACCGCCTCCCATGCCTCCACGAGCGTGTCCGTGGCAGCGTCATTCGGCAGCTGGATGGCTCGGCGGAAGAGCTCGGTCAGCATGGTCGATCACTCTCGGCTAGGTCATTGGGCGCTGTCGGGTGAGGTGAAGGTCGGCTCCGGCCTACGGGATCCGGCGGAGATGTAGGTGGTGAGACGCTGGCCCGCGTCGTGCTCCGCGAGGGGGTGCTCGGGAAGAGGCCAGCGCAAGGAGGTGTAAAGCTGCTGCCGGTAAAGGTCGAAGCAGGACTCGACGAGTTCCGCATACACCCTGGCGGCGGACAGCAGAAAGCCGTAGTAGGTCGTGGCGGCGGCGATCAGAGACAGGGGAATCGCCCAGAGAGTCCACACCGACCAGACCAATGACACAGCGGCGCAAACCCATACCTGTGTGGTGAGGTGCATTGACCGGCGGATCGCGATCATCTCGTCTTTGACCGCGTCCGGAAGCAGTAGCCACAGCCGGGGCCAGCAGACGACGGGATCCAGACCGTAGTGAGCGCGCACCCGGTCTTCCGAGGCTCGCAGCACGTTGCCGAATCGGGTTGGCATCCTCCGCTTCGGGTCAAACGGGACCGACCGCACCCGTCGGGCCAGCCGGACACGCTCCGCTAGCACCTCGGCATCGAGGGAGGCTGCGGGGCGGGCGGCGAGGGGACGCAGATGCACGATATCGGCGTCGGCGCGTCGGCTAAGACGTTCCCGAAGCCAGCGGCGCGGGCCGATGACAGGCCAGTACCCCTCCAGGCAGCGGACGATCGGGCGGGAGAAGAACCGCAGCAGCAGGCCCGAGAGGGTGAGCAGCAGCAACAACCCCACCACAGCGATGCCCTGAACCAGAACGGGCAGATCCGTAAGCCCGGCCGTCCATACCCTCGCTGCACCCAACCAGCCCAGCCTCTGGACAGTGCCCCACCCCTCGCCCCGCAGCCAGGCGCCAACCCCGGCCAGCCAGAACAGGCAGGCTGGCGAGAACAGCGCGGTCAACCAGCGCTCGGCGAGCTTTCCGCCCACTCCCTTCCAGAAGTCACTCAGCACCGGGACGCCACCCGGCTGTCCGGTACGTCAAAGAGGCACCATCGCGTGGGCACCGCTCGGGTAACGGCTCGGGATCTCCGACATCGAGTACGGGCCACGCATAGTCGCACTGCGAACAGACGAGCCGGTCGAAGTCGGCGAATGCATCACCTTCCAGCGCCTGGAACGAATGACCGCTGGACCTCTCTCCGCCGCCAGGCTCATCCGGTTTGGTCTGCTGCGCTAAGGCGTTCTCGGTAGGCTCTGAAGGCTCGCCCTCGGGAGACGTCGCCGACTGCTGCCCACTCGCCCCGGCGCGCTCGTGCTCCAGACCCACTGCATCGCCCCCCGGTCCCTTGCTCAGCCCCTCCTATGAGAGTGCCATTCGCCGCCGAGGTCCAGGAGTGTCGCCGTAACTTCCCGGCTCTGACTCATATTGATCGGATGAGTCCGATTCACAGGCGTCTTGTGCCTTTCAGTCGCCCCGCCCCGCTTGGAGGGCGGGGCGTTCTCGCGTTCCTGGCACGGAGCTGCTCGTACCACGCACGCCCGGCACAGTTCGAGCACCATCAGGTCATACCGCAGCGCCAACAAGTCGAATCGCCGGGGCCCAGCGGTACTTCTGCTTCAGGGCGACGCTTGACCCTCAACACGCAGAACTTGACAGGGAACCGCAGGGCGTGCCGGGCCCGGTAGGTCTCGGGCATGCCGGTGACCGCGGTCCGCTCCTTCCCGAACCGTTTGATGATCGCGTCGTACACCTCCAAGCGGCGCTCGGACTCCACGTCGAGGTCGATGTCCGGCAACGACGTACGGCGCTCGCTGAGGAACCGCTCGAACAGGAGCCGGTGTTCGAGCGGGTTGGCGGTGGCGACGAAGAGGCTGTGGTTGACCATGGAGCCAGCGCCGGAGCCGCGCGCGGCGACCCGGATCCCCAGCGCCCGGGTGTCCGTGACGACCTGGGCCACGGCCGTCTCGGCCAGCAGACGGACGGCCCGGGCGGGGTCATCGCCGACGGCCCGGGCGATGCGGTCGGCTGCCGCCGCCATGGCGTCCGGGGCCTTCAGCCAGCGTTCGCCGCCGTCCAGGTGACGGCGGTCGACGGGCCGCAGCAGCCGGGCCGCGTCGAGAACGTCGGCCAGCCGGTGCTGGTCGGGGTCGGCGTAGCGGACCGCGTTCGTCAGCACAGTGCGTACGCCGAGCTGGTCGGCCAGGCCCACGGTGCGCGCGGCCAGCCGCAGTGAGCCCGCGCCGGTGCCCTGCCGTCCCAGGTATACGGCTTCCAGCCGCAGCTGCTCTCCGGCCAGCTCCCGCCACGGCGCGAGCATCTGCTCGGCGAGGTCGGGGCGGCCGGCGGACAGGGCCCGCACCGGTTCGGATGCCGGGCCGAGCAGCACCACCAGGTCCTGGTCGGCGTACGTGCGCAGGGCGGGCCAGGACACGACCGGCGCCGCGCCGTCGGCCTCGGTGTGCGCGGCGGACACCAGGCGGCACAGCCGTGCCCACCCGGCCGCGTTCTGCGCGAGCAGGGTGATCCGCAGCGGCGGCTCGATCACGTGCGCGCCGCCACGCACTGGCGTACGCCGCCGTCCGGCGGCCGGGTCGGGCGGGGCGAGCGGGGTGACGGCGACGTCGACACCGAAGACGGGGCGGATGTCGGCGGCCGTGGCGGCTTTGGCGAAGCGGACCGTGCCCGCGACGGTGTCGCGGTCGGTCAGCGCGAGCGTCGTCATCCCACGCTCGGCGGCGCGCTGCACGAAGGCGTCGGGGAGGGAGGCGCCGTAGCGGGCGCTGTAACCGGAGGCCACACGCAGATGAGTAAATCCACGGCTTCACACCTCCCGTCCTTCGCGTGCCCCTCCCTGACCTGTGTCCTCTCCAGGTATCCACCATACCCCGGAATCGCACAAGCGTACGAAAGAGTGAATTGATGCTGCCCCACGCCGAACACAAACCGGGATGCGCACCATCTGCCGACAGACGACGCTGGAAGCATGAAGGCCACCTGGTCCGGGATGATCCAATTCGGACTGGTCGCCCTGCCGATCAGGCTGTACGCGGCCACCGAGGAGCACCCCGTACGCCTCCGCGAGATCCACATCGCCGATGGCAGCCGCGTCGAACACCGCCGCTTCTGCAAGGCCGAAAACCGAGAGATCCCCTACGACCAAGTCGGCAGAGGCTACGCCCTGGCAGACGGACGCATGGTGCCCATCACGGACGAGGACCTGGCCCATCTGCCCCTAGCCACCAGGCGCACCATAGACGTGCTCGGCTTCGTCCCCTTCGAGGACATCGACCCGATCAGCTACGGCCGGCCCTACTACGCGGGCCCCGGACCCGGCGCCGACCGCCCTTACGCCCTGCTCGTCGAGGCACTCGCCCGCACCGGCTACGTCGCCATATCCAAGATCGCCCTGCGCAGCCGGGAACGCCTCGCCCTCCTCCGCCCCCGCCACGGCATGCTCATCCTCCAGACACTCCTGTGGCAGGACGAGTTGCGCGATCCCGGAGACCTCGCACCCTCCACCCCGGTCACCGACCGGGAACTCGAGCTGGCCGAGCTGCTGATCCGGGAACTCACCGGCATCAACGTCAGCGACGTCCACGACGAATACGCCCACGCCCTCGAACAGCTCGTAGACGCGAAGATCACCGGCGGTGCGCTCGTAGAGCCGGCGCAGCCCGCACCGGTTCTGGACCTGATGGCAGCACTGGAGGAAAGCGTCAGAGCAGCCGAGCGGGCGCACGGGAGCTCGCCGGCACGGCCTCGGTCGTAGTCCTGCCACGCCTGACCGAACCCCAAAACACCCGCGCCGGTTGCCCCGTGAGAGAGACTGAGCCCCTGCCCCTGCCGTCGAGGGCCGGGATATCGGTTGCTGTTCGCGCGCGGTCAACCGCCGCGCGGCGGGTCGCGGGTGTCTCGTTCGTTAGGCTCACGACAGCGCCTTTCCATGCTCTGGTGCGCTGCGGCCGGGCGGTCTCACTCACCGCTCGGCCGTTTCTTCTCCGCGACGGGCTTCTTCCAGGGCTTGGTGCCCCAGGCGCCCGCATGGCCGCGCTCGATGCCCTGCACCGTGCCAAGCGAAACCTTGATCAATCGCCTACGGTGCCGCGCTGGCCACGCAGGACACGCGTCACGAAGGCGCTGATCCCCCTGCTCCGCTGGCACCCGTCCGCATGCACGCGCGGCACGGCGGCCGGAGTCTGATGATGTGGACTTCCCCGTCGACGTCGCCCTCGCCGAACTCGTCCCGCCCCTGCCAGTCGGGGAGGGCTGGCGGTACGAGATGAAACTCGACGGCCACCGGACCGTCGTCTGGCGCGAGAAAGACACCGTCCGGCTCCAGGCCCACTCCGGGCGCGACGTCACCGCGGTGTGGAGGGACCTGGCCCTCGCAGCCTTCGAGATACTCCCGCCGGGCGTGGTCCTTGACGGCGAAGCCGTGATCTACGCCCACGGAAGGATCGACTTCGCGGCCGCGCAGTCGCGCGCCCTGTCCACCCCGGCCCGGGCGCGCCGTCTCTCCGAGGACCTGCCCGCCCACTTCGTGGCCTGGGACATCCTGCTCCACCCCGAACACGGCGACGTCCGGGCACGCCGGTACGACGACCGCAGGGCCCTGCTCGTCGACCTGCTGCAGGAGTACGACGTCCAGCCGCCGCTCCAGCTGGTCCCGATGACCGACGACCCCACGGTGGCCATGACCTGGTACCAACAACTCCCGGAGCAGGGCGTCGAGGGCATCGTCGCCAAGCGGGCCACCTCCGTCTACAAGGCGGGCCGGATCTGGAAGAAGATCAGGCATGCCGAAACCGTGGATGCCGATGTCGTGGGCTACACCGGGTCGGCGGCGCGGCCGCGGGCACTCGCGGTCCGTCTCCCGGGCGGCCGGATCGCGCTCACTCAGTCCCTGAAGGCTCCGCTCGCTGCCCAGGTCGCGGTGCACTTCGCTGCCAGCGGTCCACCCCGAAGCGCACGCACCCGGGCGGGGGAGACCTACACCACCGCCGCTCCCGGGCTGGTAGTTGAGGTCCTGGCCGGGACGACCCGGCACGCCGTAGTTACGGTCACCCGGCTGCGCCTCGGATGAATCGAACATCGACGAAACCGAGTTGCCGAAGCCCACCTCCAAGTCGCCTGAGAGACCGACCGGTTAGGGGAGAAGGTACGCGACGGAGCACCGGTCGCACTCCCGCCGACGTGGTCCCTGCGAACCCCGCCGATGCGCCGCATCGGGCGCTAGCATGGGCGGACATATTCAGGCTCAATGCCGGGTTCAGCCCCGACTCCCAGTGGCCGTCAGGCCGGGAGAGTCCGTATACCGTCCCCGAAGCTGCACAGCGGCCGAGGGGCGGGGCGGCGAAGGGTGAAAACGCGGACGGGAACCGACGCGCGTGCCGCAGACGCGGAGCGATGAGCGGAACTGAAGGTCTCCGAGAACTTGCGGAGTCCGGGCCTGTGTTCTGCCCGGACCAACCGGCTGGGCAGCCCGGACCATGTCAACCAGGTGTTGGCATCGCCATTTCGGAGGTCTTCGTGACCATCACCACCCCGTCCTCGTCCGATTTCGACGACGAGGACATCACTCCTTCGTCGACCGGGAGGGCCAATCCCTACCCGGGCGCCGACAAGAAGGAGTGGACCGACCGCTTCGCCGACGCGCTCGAGGCCGACACCCGCCTGCCCCGGTCACTGATCGACGCCATCACCTCGTACGTGCCTCAGCCCAAGCAGTACCTGCACCGTCAGGACGGCGTTTACCGTCTGAAGCCTCAGACGCTGCAGGAGGACAGCGGGCTCAAGATCCTGAGTGTCCGGGTCCACGGGTTCGCCGGCAGCCCGGGCGAGTACAACGAACGCATCCGCAGCGACTTCCACTCTCCTCTTCGTCCGGACGCGCGACCGGACCACGTCCTGCCCCCTCTGACCACCGGCCGTACGGCCGGGCGGCCAGCCCCGTTCCTCACCACCACCGATCCCGTGGATCTCAACCGGCAGGCGCGTCTGCTGGACCTGATGGACACATCCCTCAACACGGCCGACGGTGACCGGGGCTACCGTCTCGTCGAGGACATCGAGATCTACGGGCAGAAGGAAGTCACCCTGCACGCCCCGTTCGTGCGGCAGATCAGCGAGCAGACGGACACCGGCAGCCGCATTCGTGCCGTCCCCGACCTAACGGCAATCAAGGGCGCCAACCGTTCCAGGGCCCGGCTGGCCCTGTTCGGACTCTCGGTCCGGGACATCGTCTTCGGACTCCGCCCGTACGCGCACATGGGCATCTCGCGGGCGGACGACCCCAGGTCCGCGGATCCGACCTACTGGGTCCCGATCTTCGCGAGCCTCCTGAAGGACGCGTTCGACGACCCGGACCACCCCGGTCACACCATCGCCGTGCGTGCCCAGAACGTCGCCACCGTCCCGATCCAGATCATCGTCGGCGCCGGGAACCTCAACGGCTTCCACAACTCGGTGTTCGACCCCAACCGGGTCGATCACCGTCGCCCGCCCCTGGACTACAAGCTGGCCGAGAAGGCAGCGTCCGACCTCCGGGCAATCCTCCGCGAGGCCGTGAACTACGGCGAACTGGATGAGCCGGAAAGGGCGTGGCTCGCAGGCGAAGCCCCGGATCCGGCGCCGAAGGCCGGCGAGGACCTCGTCGATGCCCGAGACCGCCGGGACCGCACGTTGTACGACATCGTCTTCCCGAACTCGCCGCAGCGGCGCAAGCTCATCCGGAGGGTCCTGGGAGAACCTGCCCCCAGCCAGACCGGCCGCCGCCATGTGGACAACCGCATGCGCATGATCTCGGCAGTGGTCAGCGACAGTTACAGCCACCGGTGGAACCCCCGTGTCCTCGACGGACTTCTCCGGCCCAGCAGCATCAAGGACGGCACGACCTACGCGCCCGACGTAACCTGGGCTGACCTCCTCGCCAGTGCTGACCGAGGAGATGAGAAGGCTCTGGAGACCTTCATCGTCACACGAGGCATGCACTGGCTCGCCGAACACAAGATTGTCGAGGCCGACCGCGGTTCCGTCGGAGCGCAGACCCACGAGGTCGACGACGAGGCCGAAACCCGGCGTATCCGCCGGACGATGATCAGCGTGCGGGACGCCCTGAAGGTTCAGCCGAAGCGCACCATCGGTCTCATGCGGGAGCTCGCCCACGCGGCGAACACCCGGAGCGAGCCCAGGCAAGTGGATGTGGAGGGTCAGCCGCTGGACGGCACCCGCGCGTCGCGCGCCTGGTTCGACGAGGCCTTCCCGAAGACCTCCACTCGCCGTCGCGGGCCGCGTCCGGGCCCCTCGGACAACCCGGGCCAGCCGGACCCCACGCCGGAGCAGAAGCTCCTCGTAGCGCGTGACACCTTCGAGGCGGCGGTCACGCACGGACTCGTGAAGGCCTTCGCGGACGTCTTCAGCACGGCCAAGGAGCTCGACGACGCCGCGACCGAAGCTAGCGCTGTCGCACTGCCGGACAACCTCACCGACACCGTCACCAAGGTCCTCGGTGACGCCCTGGCCGCCGCCCGGAAGGACCTACGAGGGCTGGGAACGGTGCTGCAGGTCCTTCAGCACGGCGGCAGCGACCCCGCGGACTTTGTCTCAGAATGCGCGGTGTTCTTCGACGCGGAGGCCGGTCGGTGACCGGGCCGACGGCCCTTCCGGTGGGCCCCGTTCTCACGCATCGGGCTCTGGGGGCGCTGCCCCTGGCGGCCGGCCGCTATCTGGTGGCCGCCTACGCGACACCAGTCCCCTTCCACGACTACGAGGTCTTCACCGACCTAGGCGTGGTGACCGGTATCTACCTGGTCACCGATGCCGAGAATCACATCCGGTGGCTCGGGCAGGCCAGTCGCGACGACGACCTCAGCGCGCGCCTGGGTGAGCATCGGCGGAACCCGCACAAGCGAGCCGTCTTCACCCATGTACGAGTACTTCACCTCGAAGATCACACCCCGGGCGACGCGCTCAACGCCATCGAGGGAAAGTGCGCAGACCGGCTCAACCTTCGCGGAGCCATGAACCCACGGGTATGGCCTCGCGCGGATGAGTGGCTGCGCCTCGTGGCGTAGTTGAGCAACACAAGCACGGCGGGTCAGTTTCCGACCCGCCGCGCAATCCTTCCCAACCATCCTCCCGGGCGACTCCGGGGGAGTGTCAGGCGGCCCGCTCGACGTCGTCCTGGTCGAGAGCGGGTTCGTCCTTCTTGGGCGCCAGCACGGCGCCCTCGGCCTGCTTGAGGGCCTGCCGCGCGGCGACCAGATCGGCGCCCTCGACGCCGTGCTGCTTGCACAGCCTCCAGTGCTCGTGTCCCTGGACAGCCTCGGCCGCCTTGCGCAGGTCCTCCCACAGCCGGTCGTACGTCTCGGCGTCGGCCGCCTCCCAACCGGTCGTCGCCGGACGCCCGCGACGGTGCCACCGCTCCCGCTCATCCGGCCATCCGTCGTCCGCTTCCCGGGACCAGGGAAGCCGGGCCTGGTGGGCGTGGAGCGCGGCGTATAGGTCGGCAAGCCGGAGCTGAGCGGCGAGCAGGTCCTTCGGGAAGTCCTTCGCCTTGAACGGCTTGTCCTCGGCTGCTGGGGCGGGAGTGCTCATGCCCTGGATGCTAGTTCGACCCGCTGACAGCGTTGCGCACCCGCGGAGCCGTCACGCCCTCGTCCATCGGCGGCGGCAGTACGAAGGCCGGCTGAGGGGCCGAAGGGTTCGTCGGCTTCGCCATGGAGCCATTTTGGATGATCTGTCGAAGTGTCTTTCTTGCTCGGGTCCCCACGCGGCTCCCACAGGTCGGAGCCCTTGGCCCGGGGCACGGCAACCCGACCTGTGGGAGCGTGGCCGTCTACAGCTTTTTGCTCAGGAGGTCAGCGATGGCCTGAGTTCCGGTTCTTCCGCTGGTTCCAACAGTTGTCTCTGTTCCATATCGGAGATGGGGGCAGAGAATGGTGAGGGTGGGGAAGCATCGGTCTCTGTGAGGCGTCGTGAACGGGTTGTTGCACACAGGGTCCTCTGGCGCGCAGACAG
Organism: Streptomyces sp. NPDC039424; assembly: GCF_055639495.1. NCBI lineage: Bacteria > Bacillati > Actinomycetota > Actinomycetes > Kitasatosporales > Streptomycetaceae > Streptomyces > Streptomyces sp. NPDC039424. The sequence continues at coordinate 84,544 of NZ_JBVKAI010000012.1, read as the reverse complement.
TGAACGTTGGACCTGTGCCCGAAGGCACCTTCGGCCCGAAGAAGTCGTTGAACGGGTCTGCGAGCAGCCCGATGCCTGAGATTCGGTCCTTGATCCGGTTCCAGTCGGGGCGACGCGAGAGCACGTCCAAGGCCATGCGGATCACCCAGGCCCCCTGAGAGTATCCCGTGAGGACGATCTTCTGGGTGGAGCACTCAGTTGCCCGGGTGACGATGTCACCCTCCAGTTGCTCTACGCCTCCGCGCAGGCTGTCAGCATAGTTCTTCGCCCACGAGACGAGATTAGCTGTAGCCTCCGCGGTATTGCCCTCGGTCGCTCCTGCCATGCGCCAGTACTGCCAGACCTGCTTCTCGAACTCGCTCTGGTTGGGTTGCGACTCGAATGGAGCGACAGGGGCCGCCGCGTAGGGAAGCCCGTACACCAGCGCGCCCTTGCCCTTAAGGTCTTCCGCGATAGCGCCTGCGTTGGGACCCAGGTTCAGGTCGTAGGGGTTCTGCACAGCGGGTTCGCCAGAGCCTCGCACGCCGATCACCAACGGCTTCGAGCAGTCCAGGGGAAGGCCTGAAGTGGACGGGAGCGTCTGGGGGGCGGGACATGCCATGCCCGGAATCTGCAGGCGGACCCCCGGGAAGATCCAGTGTCCGTGGTCACTCGTCCCGTTCACCGGAGGGCTGGGGTGTTCACGAGCGGCTGCTTCGATCGCTTCCCGGTTGGCGTTGTAGATCTCGGTCCACCTCGTGGGATCGCCGAGGTACTTGCCAGCGATGTCCCACAGTGTGTCACCGCTCATGATCGTGTGTGTTGTGCACGTTGTGGGAGTCGGGGTGGTTGGCGCCGAGGGCTTAGGCGGTGCCACAGAAGGCGGCGTGGACGGCGGGGGCGCCACCGAGGGCGGTTGAGACGGCGGGGGGACGGCTGAAGGCGGAGGCGGCTGGGGCGGAGCCACGGTGTGCGGCGGCGGAGACGTCGTCGGAGGCGGAGCCACGAACGTCGACGGCGGCGGAGGGGTCGTGTGTTCCTCCGGCGGCGGAGGGGTCGTGATGCGCTCTTCCGGTGGCGTCGTGTGTTCCTCGGGGGGGGGCGGTGTTGTCTGCTCTTCCGGCGGGGGTGGCGTCGACGGGCCTTCGGGAGTGAATGTCACCGGCGGCTCTGCGGTTACGAGCGTCGACGGGGTAGGGCTGGGGGTTTGGGCTACGGCTGGGGTGCTGGATGCGAAGATCATGGCGCTGGCCGTCAAACCGGTCACCGTGGTCAGGGCTACTTCACGGGCCGGGCGTATTCGCGGCGGCTTTGGTCTCATGGTCGTCCCTCCGAAGGGGCTGCACTCAGAGTAACTATTCGTAACCATAAGTAGCCATATGGGTGACGGCCTTCTGGAGTAGTCCACTCGGGTGGGGCCGGGCCTGCGGTATCGCACTATGGCGGAGCCGTTTCGAACGTGCAGGCGACGGTTCGTCGGCATTCAACTGCTGTCGTCGACTCGGGCCTTCGGACGTGGCCCAGCGTTGCGAAGGTTGTATTCGACGAGGCCAGCCTGGTCGACGGTGGCGGTGTACCGCAGGGCAGCGCCGACGGTCAGGCCGAACAGATCGCAGATCCGGCGGGGATCGCCGCCGGTGGCCTCGGCCTCGTGAAGGAGGCGGTCCTCGCGGAGCCGGCGCGCAGGCATGCCGAGGACGCTTATACCGCCCAAGCGGCACCGGAGGCGTGATCGGCAGTCGTGCTGGAGATCCTGTTCACCCTGCGCTCGGGGCCTGCGGCGTCGCCAGGACGTCACACTGCGCTCCGGACTCGGCTACCAATCGGCCACCGGCCGCAGGGCCAGCGCCTCAGAGGTGCGCGCGTATTCCCACGAGTACAGGTGGTACGCCGCCTTGGGATCGTCGAGCGGGTGGTGCGACCGCAGGGCACAGACGAGCAGTTCGCTTTCTTCTACTCGGCCCGGCCACTCTTCCGAGGTCGACCTACCGTCCTTGTCGCGGTGCGGATTTCTCACGACAAGGCCAGTGACCCACTCCGTTGGCGCGTCGTCGGAATGCGCCTCCTCCAATTCGAGGTCGCTGTGCGAAACGACGTAACCGACGACCTCCAGCGGAACCGGTTCCTCGGGGTGATGCCGAATGACTGCCGGACTGCTCAGCGGACGGAAGTAGCTGAACGCCGCCGCGTCGAACTGCTCGAAGAGGTGCCGGATCGGCTGGAGGTCCACGGGGACGCCAGGCAACTGGAACGACAGATGACAGGCGTAGACGGATCGGAAGTGGTGGGCGGCGATGCTCGCGGTCAGGGTGTAGAAGCCTCCCCCCGGGCACGTGTCGAAGTAGGTGACCTGCTCGGTGTGATGCGCGTTGTCCAGGCTCTCTTCGCGCTTCTTCCAGCCACGCAGCGCCTCAACGAACTCCCGGGCACCGACGCCGTGCCAGTTCGCGCCGGACTGCTGGATGTTCCAGCGCGGCTCGGCACTGGTCCACCCCATCGAGTCCAGCCCGTACAGCAGCTCGACGATGCCGTCCTCGTTGAACGGGCTGACCGCGGCGTCGAGGCATACGCCGCTGCCACTGCCGAACGCCCAGTCCACGTCGGGTAGCTCCTGCACGAAGACGAACTCGCCGAACCCGCCCCCGGATGTGACGTACGGCAGCAGCTGCAGGTCGGCGTCGAGCAGCCGCACCTCGGCACCCGGCAGGCCTGCCGCCGGCCGACGACGCCGCCGGGGCTTCGGGGCAGCGGCCAGGTGCACGCGGCCGTGGGTGATCAGCTCCTCCCGCTTCACCTGCAGGAGGTTGACCAGCGACCTCGGCGTGCTCAGGACCCGCGTCAGCTCCTCTTCGCCGAGCAGCAGGATCGGCCCCTTGTCCCGACGCACCCGCAGGTCTTCCACCGCATCGTTGGTGAAGCCGTTCACGCTGATGATGACGCCGATGACGGCAGAGGAGGCGGCCCGGTCCATCCGTGACCGGATCCCGTCGAAGACGTCGACGTCGGCCGGCCCGTTGAGCCACTTCGCCTCGATCACGTACCAGGTGTCGCCGTAGCGGGCCATCAGGTCCGTCTGCCGCGGTTTGGCGACGGACGGGTTGCGCTCGACCCGGAAGTGCGCCTGCCTGAACAACTGCTCCAGCAGAGCCTCCAACTGGTAGCCCCGCTTGTGCGCGGACGGCAGCGCACCAAGCCGCTTGAAGTCGGCCAGCAGCGATCCCCAGAGCCTCGCTGGGTCCACCCCGACGTCACCCTCACCCGCGTTCCCCACATCAAGGCGAACGGCAAGCGCGTCCGGCGCGACCAACTCGACGTGCCCGACTCCTTCGGCGAGGGCGTGCTGTGCCTGATCGACCGTAACGGCAGCTACCCGTCCGCCTGTTCGGCCGTTCCCCTCGCCCCGAACAAGCTCCTGCACACCGGCCCCCTCGACGCTTTCGACAAGACCCAGGCCGGCATCTACCTCATCGACATCCCGCAGTGGCCCCGCACCGACATGCCGCACCCCCTGGGGCGGCTCATCGAGCGGTCCGACAAGCAGGGCCGCGTGTGGGTCACCACCCCGCACATCAAGCAGCTCGAGAAACTCGTCCGCGAAGGCCACCTCGCCACCGCGCCGACCATCCACGACTCCTGGACCGGGAAAGCCAACGAGTCGCTCTTCAAGCCCTTCTACGAAGCCACCCGCAAAGCACGGACCGAGCTCGTCCAGGCCGGCGGCGACCCCTACAAGGCGTACAAGACCCGGCTGTCCATTGCGCTGCGCCTGCTGTGGCCCAAGCGCGCAGAACAGCGGTCGCCGTTCTGGCGGCCCGACTGGCGCATGAGCATGGTCGCCGAGGCATCCGTCCGTCACTGGTCGGTGGCCTTCAGGGCGGTCCAGGAAGGCCACACGCTCCTCGCGCTGCGCAACGTCGACGCGGCCGTCTTCTGGACGCCTGACGGCACCCCGCCCGCCACGTACCGGATCGGCACCGGCTTCGGCGAAGTGAAGGCCAAGTTCGTCCAACCCGGCGAGATCATCCCCGAAGGTGACAACTGATGGCCGGGCCCACAGGTCACGGAGACTCCCTGGGCGCCGCCCTCAACGACCTCCTGCGCTCCCAAGTCACCCCCCGTCACCGGCTGTCCTCCTACACCGCCAAACACTGGCACGCCCAGCTCAGTCAGCTGACCGCAACACATCGCGGCTACCAGGCCCTGGAGGACGCCGGTCTCCACGTGACTACCAAGACCCTGATCAACTGGCTGTCGGACCCCGAGTACAACATCCGCCGCAGCTACCGGGACCTCATCCACACCGCCTACGAGAACGCCGCCGTCGTCCCCGCCGAACCGATCCCCGACCACGTCAAGAGGGGCCAGTTCGAGATCAGCGGCATCGTCAAGACGGGCGACGACGAACGCGAGCGTGGCAACCGGCGGGCGGCACCTCTGCGTATCGACGGCAGCCGGGGCAACTGGGACGAGATCGAGGAACTCTGGCTGGCCGGCGAGCTCACCGATGACCAGTTCGAAGACCACTTCGTCGACGACATCATCGTGGCGGACATCGGCGAAGGCACCGACGGATGGGAGTTTCCCGGTGCCTTGTACTCCGTCGAACTCAGGTAACAGCACACGCTGAGCAATCGAACTGCTGCCTGCAGCAGGCGGGTGTTCAGCGAGCGGGTGTGCCCAACGGCGAGGCGGCTCGCCGTAGAACAGAACCCGGACCCCGGTCCGTTCCGGAGACGACGAGGGCCGGTGAGCGCCGCTGCCAGGCGGCGGCCACCGGCCCAATCTCTCTGGCCGCGCGCCAATCGCGGCCCGATGAATCCCCGGATTGACGTGTCAGCAGCAATTCAGGGGCTGCGCTCGCGGGACCGTCCGGCCGCCCGAGCAACGCTGTCCATGATGCGTCCACATCTAGGCGCCCGTCCTGCTGCTAGCGGGGACGAAGTTGGAGCCAACCCTTGCCACATGGACGAAGCAGCAGGTCAGAGTCCCCGCCAAGACGTAGACGGATGCTGAGCCAAGGCCAGAGGCGTCCGTGAAGGCGCTCCAGTTACGGCAGTCTGATTCATGGCGGTCCCCACGCCACTGCACCGGACTGTTCGCCATCAGTTCCGAGGCTGCACGGACCACCCGAATCGCGATCGCGCCCGGGGCGGCACGCCAACTGCCCTGCGATCCCCCAGATTCGCCATGTCAGCAGCAAGGGCGCCGCCGCCGCGGCCGCCCCCTTGACTCAGGAGGCCCTCATGCCCCAGAAGAACGCCGAGACGTCCGCGTCCAATCCCATCTCCGACGGTGCGACGTCGCCGAGCCCGGCGGTACCGGCCCGCTTCGGCATGCCGCAGGCCCTGGTGCTCCTCGGCTTCGTCGCGGCCGCCGTCGTGCTGCGCCTGGCCGCGGGCATGAGCATGCACGACTCCGTCACGCTGCTGGCTGCCGCCGGCGCGATCGGCGTCGCCGTGCTGCTCGCCGTCGGCTTCCCGCGCGGCGGCGGGGGACGCGGCCTGTTGCGGCGCGTGCTGAAGGCCGCGCTGACACCCGGCTCCGGCAACTGACAGGCGGACGATCATGGCACGTCCGGAAACGCCGGTCGACCACACCGTGCCCGCCCTCGGCATGCTCGCCGAGCACCTGCGCCAGCTCCGACGTACGGCGGGCCTTCCCTCCTACGATGAACTCGCCGTACGGACCAACTACTCGGCCGCCCATCTCAAGCGGGCGGCCAGCGGCAGAATCCTGCCTGCTCGCCCGGTGATGCTCGCGTATGTGGGGGCGTGCACGGGGGGCAGACCGTCCGTGATCACCGAGCTCTGCTACTGGGAGGCCGTGAAGGCAGTGGCGCAGGCCAAGCAGGACTCCCGCCGGTCCACTGTCCGGCCCAAGCCGCAGTTCGTCAGAGACGTCGCCGATCTCAGCGGCGCCCTGCGCGACGCCTGGGCATACGAGGGCCGCCCGGAGTCGCGGAGGATGGAGCAGTCCTCCAGGCGGCTGCCGCGCAGCACCGTTCATGCCATCACCACCGGCCGTACCGTCCCCCGAGACTTCCGGCAGTACGTCGCCTTTCTGCGGGCCTGCGGGATCGACGACGAGCCTCTGGCACCCTGGTTCCGTGCCTGGTTCAAGGTCTTCGGTCGGCCATCCGCCCAGGCCGTGGCCACCGCACTGGAAACCTTGGAAGCGCGCTACGACACTCTGCTGACCTACCTCGTCGTGTACCTCGAAGAGGCGTCGCCTTCCGGGGAAGACCGGCAGCACCTGGTGGACATCATGCAAAAGTACGCATGGGAATCCGATTGGACGGTGGCTCCCCCGGACGTGACCCGGCTCCTCGAGCCCGTCATACGCACGCCCATGCCCTGAATGGGGTCAGCGAGCGCTAGCTATTTCAAGGCGTCGCAACCATCACGGGCCGTAGGCTCACAAAGCATGGCCGGTCGGTGATGCGGCCGTGCGGGGCACACGCTTGGGAGACGAGGGGGAATCAGCAGGGTGGAGGATCGGGGGCGTGGGCTGCTGGGGCTGTACGGCCAGTGGCGCAAGGGGGAGTCGGACGAGGATTTTTCCCAACTACTCATCGATATCGTGTCGACGCCGCTAGTCCAGTCCGTGGCGTGGGACTCCGTACATTTTTAGAGGCCGTGCGAGGCGATGGACATGGAGATCGCGCCCAGCAACATCAACAACACCCGACTGAAGCTAAAGCGGCTGACGGAGCGCGGAATCCTGGTCGAGACCGAGCAGGGGCTTGTTCACCCAACCGCGGCTGTAGCCGCCCGGCGACGCCGCGGCCAGCCCGCTGGGGCTTCCTCGGTAAGATCCCGAGCGAACAGGATGGCGTCGGTAATGTCTCATACGCGACGTCAGTAGGCTTGATTACGATTTCCATGTCTGAGCCGGGGTCGGGCGGTACGTCTCCGGGGATATACCATCCCCGCGTACGCGGGGCCGACCCTTGGATACCGTGCCACATCGGGTCGAGAACGTAACCATCCCCGCGCGCGGGGCCCGACTTACCCCCAACATCCAAGAGGCGTTACGCGGAAGGACCATCCCCGCGTGCGCGGCACCGACTCATCATGTCTCCTAGTGATGTTGCCACTCGACGGACCATCCCCGCGTGCGAGCGAAGCAGGCCAAGCTCACGCTATGGGCAGGGAGCGGGTCTCGATGCAGGCCTTCCTCAATAGGCAAGAGAGCGGTCGTCAAACCGAAATCGGTGCGACTCCGACGGGAAAAGCGACCTCACAGGAGATGGAGGAATCGCCAAATGACCACAAATCTCTCTACCGCACACCCGTCCGATCCAAAGTCCGCACTGATTGACATCGAATCCGTTGTCGCCGGCAAAAAGGCGGTAATATCGGGCGACGACAGTAGCATCATAGCTATGGTTCAGGAGGCGATCAGGAGCGGAAGGTCTGTGACTTTTTATGTTTCTCGGACGCAAGGTCAGGCCATACTGCGCTGGTACTGGACCCCCAGGAGAATCGCCGAGGTAGGAATAGAGCTTGTCTCGGAAAGAGAAAAAGAAAGGATTGAGTCTGAGCTCCACGTGAAAGACATTGGAGATCTCTACTCCAATAATATTCAATGCTCCTGTGGAGCCATGTATGGCGCATTCGAGTTCATACAACAGGGCATTCATGAACACGGAATGGAGGCGATCAAAGCGATTCTGGAACTCAATGACACCACCTCGGTAATTCGGGTCAATCCGAGCACTCGGGCTATTTGCCCTCAATGCAACCAGATGTTGCTCACGCCTCACTACTACAATTGGGCTGCGGGTAAATATTTGTGCTGCGATGAACGTTAGCCTCGATCTTTCATGATCATGGGTGATGACCTCCTGCACTCCTCTTGATCTTCGTTGGGCGTGTATTCGGCCTGTTGGCATGCTGAAGCGACGCAAGGGCTTGTTCAAGCAGCGCGGAATCCGACGTATGCACCGCGAAGTGGAGATCGCCCAGCGGCTGGGCGCCAACCCCCACGTCATGCCCGTGCTCGATTTCGATCCCGGCTACGAATGGTTCGTCATACCGAAGGCCGACGACAACGTCGAGGACAGACGTCTCGAGCTGCAGGAGCCGGGCCAGCTGCGAGCCATGGTGGAGGCCGTCGCCGCCGGCCTGGCCGATGCGCACCAGCACGACTGGATTCACCGTGATATCAAGCCTGGCAACATCCTGCTCCTGGACGGGCGTTGGGTGGTCGCGGACTGGGGGATCGTGCGCCGCCCCCGAGGACAGACGAGCACAGCCGGCCTGTTGACCACCACAGGTATCGGCACCGACGGTTTCGCGGCACCGGAACAGTTCATCGACGGCCACGATGTGACTCCCGCCAGCGACATTTACAGCGTCGGCCAGCTCATCGGCTGGATTCTCACCGGGATCTGGCCCCAGACCAACAGGCCCCTGCTTCCCGAACCGGGACCGTGGTACGGCGTCGTACGCCAGGCCACCCAGCTTGATCCCAACCGCCGCCCCCAGGACATGCGTGCCTTCCTCGATCTAGTCGACCGCGAGACGGATGCCGGAAGCGAACTGCCCATCGTGCGCGCCCAGCGCCTGCTGGAGGCCGCCGACAAGACGAACGACACCGTCGCGGCCTCCCAGCTGCTCACCCTCGCCGCCGACCAGCCCGACTCCTACGAGCTGTACCTGGACGTCCTCACCAAGTTGAAGGTCACGACCGCCAGGAAAGCCTTGCTCGACAACGCCGACCAGACGGCCGCCGTGGTCCAGGCCCTCACTCGGCATGCGGCCGCCGACGACTGGCCCACCTGGCAGGAGGCTGACCGAGCCGTGTGGTGGCTACTCGATGTCGCCCGCCTCGCAGGACGCGAGAAGAAGTGGGCCCTGCTCGACACGGCCGTTCAGGGCATGTGCGACTGGGACGGTCGATTCGACCGGTGGAAACCGCAGGACGACATCAAGGACTGGATGCGCGAGCTCACGGGGCAGGCCGCGAACGTCGTTGCTTCCGCGCTGCGCGCCCAACCGGAAGGAGCACGGCACCTTCACGAACTGGCGGACGACCGACGAGTCGACCAGGCCATCCGAAGCGCCGTCTACACGCCCTGAGCGGCCTGTGCAGAGGCATTGATCAACCACGCCGCGAGTCATTACGGTGTGTGAGTGGATGATGACGAGGGGGATCGCTTCTCCGACGCAATTCGGCTTCTGCTGCTCATCGCGGCGGTATCCGATCCGTTGAACGAAGCAGAGCAGCAGGCCGCACCGAAGGATGCGGTGGCCGTGCTGCGCGCTGAGGGCCGCCTGCAGAAGCTCGACTTCTGGCTCCGCAACCCGGACTACCTGGCCGATGAGCTTCTCAACGACTACGAGCGCGAGAAGGAGCCCATCAACCTGGAGCTGGCCGGCAGCATCCTGGATTCGGACGAGCCGGAGATCTGCGCAATCCCCATGCTGCGCTACCTGTTCGGAGCATTCGAGTACATCGACCTGGCGATGAGCATCCTGGCTGTCCCGCGGCTGGTGGTGGTCGTGCCGCGGCGCACCGCCAAGCGGGTGCTGCAGGACAACTACTACCTCACGGCCAAGGGCCGCGAGCTCGCCGAACGGGCGACAGAGCAGTTCCCGGTCCTCGCCTGGTACACCGAGCGCGCCCGCCTCGTCCGGGCGCTCGCCGAGGCCACAGGGCACTCCGCCCTGGCGCTGCGTAAACGGCAGTACTTGCAGCGCGACTACGCCGAGACCCCGCTGAACGAGTTCATCCCGTCGATCGCCGACCGGGCCCGCGCGCGCCTGGCCCGGCTGCGCGCCGAAACAGAGCAGGGGGACGCCGCGTGACCACAAAGCCTTTGCCCGTGCCGTCCGACGGTGAGCTGTACGAGCAGATCGCCGCCCGCGTGCCGTCCGCTGACGTGGAGAGGGCCCGTGGCGTTCTGTCTGCCCACGGCATCCAGTTGACCAGCCCGCTGCCCGCGCGCCGGCACCTGGTCGTGCATCGGCTGTACTGCGAGGGCATCAAAACCGATACGGACGACAACGACGGCCCCTTCACCGTCGACATGACGCTGGGGCCGGGCCCGTGGGCCATCGCCAGCACCCTGAACAATGCCGGCAAGTCGAGCCTTCTGTGGGCGCTGAGCTACGCCCTGCGGGGGGACGGCTTCAAGCCCTTCCGCCGGTCGGAGACAGTGGACTGGTTCTCCTACATCCGTGCGGATATCGAGGTCGCCGGCGTCGTCGCCTCCATCCGCCTGACCTTCGACAAACCCGAGCGCCCCAGCTGCCGGCTCCTGAGCGCCGACACCCTCGAGCACCTCACAGCCCTCGACGGCTCCCAGGAGACCGGTCCCGGCGTACGCGTGGCGGCCACTGCGGAGCCCGGCGGCGTCAAGGAGCTCATCGACCGCTTCATGCTCGATCGCTTGGGACTGCGACCGCTGTCCCTGTGGGCCGCCGAGGCGGGCGCTCCGAAAGACGCCGACGGCAACCGCGACAGCACGGAGCAGGTGCACGGCTGGGCGAGCTACTTCTATGCCATTGCGCTAAACGCAGGGAACTCCAGCACCCTGCTGGGCCCAACGTCGTACAACCAGCTCCCCGTGAAGCTGATGCAGCTCTTCCTCGACGTCCCCTACGCGTCCGAGCTGACCCAGCTCAACACGGCCCGCAAGAAGGACACCCAGGAGAGCAACCGCGTTCAGCGCCGGGCACGCGAGGATACCAAGGCCCGCGAGCAGCAGACCGAGCCGCTGCGCCAGGCGCTCAGGGCTGCCGAGGAGAAGGCGGCGACCTTGGAAGCGGGCCAGCCTGACCTGACGGGCCTGCTCGCCGACGTCGATGCCGCCGCACGACGGCTCGCCCACGACCAGGCGGCTCTCCAGGAGGCTGAAGAAAGCCACGCCCTCGCGCACAAGGCTCGTCTCAAGGACGAACGAGCCGTCCGCCGGGCCCAGCAAAGCCGTGCGGCCCGAGCCCTTCTGGGAGCGCTGGAGCCGGAGGCCTGCCCGCGCTGCGACCACGAGATTGATGACGCCCGGCGTACCGCGGAAGAGAGCGAACACCGGTGCTCGGTGTGCGCGAGCCCTCTGCCGGAGGTGGAGGACGACCCAGAGGCGCGGGCAGCGCTGCTCAGCCGACTGGAGGACCGGGTGAACGCCTCCCGCACGGCTGAAGACACTGCCCGGCTGGCTGTCGAGACGGCCAGCGTCGCCTGCGACAACAGCCGTGCCGCGTACGACCTGGTGAACGCCCGCCTTACCGCGGCACGCTCCGGCAACTGGTACACCCGCCTCGAATCCGCCCGGGAGGACGTCTACCAGCTGCGCGGCGCTCTGGCAGTCGCCACCGGCAACGGGACCGGATTGCCGGAGGTGGTCGGTGACTACGTCACCGCAACGACGAGCCCGTCGGACACCGAGGACGACACCGACGACAGCGACGCCATCTTGAAGGCGGCCGCCGAGGTGTTGTCGACTGTGGTCGCCGACCACAGCAAGGCCCTGTTCGCCGACCTGAACAGTGAGATCGTCGCCATCGCCCACGACCTGGGCGTGGCCAACCTGACCAGCGTCGACCTCAACCTGGCGGGACACCTCAACGCCCGCAAGACCGGCAAAAAGCACCCCTTTGAAGCATTCAGCCCTACCGACCGCCTGCGTATGCGTATCGCGGCCATCGTCGGCATGATCAAAGTCGGCCGTAAACGGGGCATCATGTCCCACCCCGGTCTGCTGCTCATCGACGCGCCCACAGCCGAGGAGCTATCCCACGAGAACGCGCGCCAGTGCATCAAGACCCTCTACGAGACCGCGGCAGACGACCCCGGCATCCAGATCGTGATCACGTCGATCGACGACGCGGTTTGGGAGTTCTACCCCGAGGACCGTACCGTGACCGGTCCTGACAAACGCCATCTCTTCTAGGCCAGGCCACCAGGACTATCCAGCAACGACGAGAGAGGCGGAGGGCATCGTGCACGTCATCGACGAGCGCCTGGCCCAGTGGGCCGCGCACGCCTCCCGCCCCCAACTGCGCGCCGGCCCGACAGTGGAGGACCTCGGCGGCTTCGACGCCGTACTCGCCGCCGCGGACCACCTCGCCCAAGGCCCTTTCCTGGCCCACCTCATCCAGGCGACCGCGCACCACTTCGAAGCCTTCGGCACGGAAGCGTGCAAACCGCTGTACGACGCCGTCCTCGACGGCCTGCGGACCAACAACAACCACACGGCCATGGCCAGCGCCACCGACGCCCTCGCCAGCCGCCCGGCCCTGGCACGTGAACTCGGCACTCCACTGACACGCGTGCTGCTCGCCCGCCTCCAGCAGGCCCAGGACGCCGGTGACGACCTCGCTGCGGCCCTCATCGGGGTGGAAGCTGCGGACTGTCTCGTCCAGCTCACCTTGGCCGGCGTCACCAAGGCCGCACGCCTCCTCGGTGCCATGGACGAAGCAACCGAGGACCCAGCTGCACTTCCCGAGGCCATGGCCACCCGCCTGCCCCGCCTCCTCGGCGTCCTCGACGCCCACCATCCCGGCGCCGGCCTCCGCGAAGCCCTCGAACGCTGCCTGATGCTCGACCACACCTGCCGGGACGCCGCCTTCGAGCTCGCCCTCGGCGACCTGCGCCAGGCTCTGGAACAAGATCAGTACGCGCCCATGGCTGAGCAACTCCGCAAAACCCAGGACCGGCTGGCCGAACTGATCACCCTCGACCCCGACCGCCTGGACGCTCAGCTCTACCACGCCGCCATCGAAGCCGTCCTCGGCCTGTCCGCCCCCGACGCCCCCGCACGCGTCCACAGCGCCGCATCCACCCTGCGCGACACCCTCCACCTCTATCGGGACTATCGCTACCGCACCCGCACCCCGACCTGGGCACGACCACGCCAGGACGACGTGATTGCCTGGTCCGAACTCACCGTCCTGCTCGACGGCGCCGCCGCGCACCTCGCACACGATGACCCCTGGTACGAAGGCGGCCATGGCATCCTCACCGCACTGCTCCGCGCGTACACCGCGCAGAACACGGTCGCCGTCCTCACAGACACCCCAGCGGCCGCCACCGTGGAGACCCTGGTGGCGCCCGTCATCGAGGACGCCTTCCTCCAGCACGAGCACCGGCAACGTTTCCTCCAGCACGCCCTGGCCCACGACGAGGAACTGCGCGACGATCCCGCGGCTCAGCGACTCCATGCCTCTCTCCTCCAACGCGCCACGATCAGCGAGAACTCCACCGATCAGCAGGCGGGTGATCGGGGAAAAGCGCGACGCTGGCAGCGGCTGGCACACCAACTCGAGGACGACTTCGCCGCGTTCGTTGACCAGACGCCGGAGCACGTCCTCGACCGCCTGGAGCTCGGCCTGCGCACCCACGATGACGTCCTCGCGGCCATCGCCGATCCCAAGTACGGGCGCCTCCGAGCCGGACTCCTCAGCCGGCTGAAAGCCTCGCGCGACTGGCTTCCGGGCATCGCCGACGAGTTCACCGCTCTCCTGGAAACCACGATCCGCTACGCCTACCTCTGCTACGACATCGGCCGGAAGATGGGCGGCTCCTACACCGAGTACCTCCGCAAACGGGACAAAGACGGCAAGAAGCAGAAAGTAGACGAAGCGCTATTCCACCAGCACTACCGGGAAGTCCTGCAGTTCTCAGCGCTATTCGGCGTCATCAACTCAGAAGTAATCGACAAGGCAGGCGGAAGAACCGACATTCTCGTCTCCTTCGGCGCCGTGCAATTCAACGTTGAATGCAAGATCGAAGAATACGACGCCAGCGAAACCGCACTACGCCAATACGTCGCCCAAGCCACCGAATATCAAAACGCGAACGCTGGCTTCGCCATCCTGCTCGCCCTGGACAAGACCGTCGACGCCGAAGGCGCCGCTAACCTTTTCGACAGTATTTGGATCGAACCCGTCCAACGTCCTGGCGAATCCGAACCATGCCTCGTCGTCATCATCCGCATTCCAGGAGGCCGCGAGAACCCCAACCTGCTGCGCCCTGCCCCCGCTCCATAGCCGCGGCAGCGCCCACCGGCAGCACTCCCACGGTGAGTGGAGCTGCTGATGACCGCAGAGGCCTATCTCACGCCGCTGCCGTCGTCTTCGGAAGCGGGACAACACGGCTGGCGGGCATACTGGAGAGGCGTACTTTCGCGTAAAGGTGCGGCGATGCCCCGGCGGGACGGCCGGGGCACCACTGCGTCTCGGGCTGATCAGGCGACCGCGTGGCGACCGCCCTTGCCGGGCTTGGGCGGCCGCTTAGCGCAGCCCGGCACGTTGATCGGGGGTGGGCCGCCGACAGCGAGCTGCTGGGTCATCTCCTTCTCCAGGTCGTGCTGCGACTCGTAGCCGGCCAAGGCCGGGTTAAGGGCGTAGCGGTGGCCGCGGCCGCCTCCGGAGCGCAGCACGATGCCGCGATCGACCAGCAGTGCCAGGGCGGCCCAGGGAAACGGGATCGCTCTGGCCCGCATCATGAAAGCGCGATGCTACCGTCCGACTGTGATCGCCCACCGAACGTTTGAGGGAGCCATTACACTCACCGTTCCTTGTTCGCGGGTGCGCTTCAGGTTCAGCTGGTTGTAAGTGCTGCTGACTTCACCGCCAACGCAATTCAGCGGGAAACTCAGTCCGACTGGTTTGATCAGGACCGTCAGTTTCCCCTTACCCTGGCAGTTCACCAGGATTGACAGCGGTCCGGCTTTCAGCCCGCCCTGTATGTCCATTTCCTGGTTGCCAGCAGCGTTCACTGCTTTAGCGACGACCTCTCCGTCTGGCAAGGTCGGCGCCTTGGTTACGGATTCACCGGGGATGTGCTCGGCGCGATCAGACGTTGGTGACTGTGCCGACGGCGAGGAAGGGGAAGACGTGTGGCGGCTATCCGGGGTTTCGCCCTCGTTGTTGGTACAGCCGACGGCGAGTGCGGCAACAGCGGCCAGCGCCGCTGCGGGCATCAGCTTTCCCACAGGTACCACCCACCCGGAAGGGGGAGTAACTGACGACGGTCTGCTCCGGCGTGGTGGTGCAGTTCGCGTGCAGCCAGTAGCTCTTTCCGGTGTGCTTGAGCCGCCAAACGCCGTACGTCGCGTGGGTCGTCTTGTGGGACGGTGTGTCCACCGAGATGGAGTTCCCCAGCTTGGCCGTCAGCTTGGCGGACACGGTCACCTCGTATTTGGCCTTGACCCTGGCGAGCAGCGTGCCCACCGACGTTTCCAGTTTGCCAGTGACGGCTACACCTACCTCACCGGTGACCTCCGACGTGAAGGTGGACTTGGCGGTCCTGGACGTATTATTGCGGTTCGAGTTAGTCGGGCCTACCGCCCGGTGGTACTGGTGGCCCTGCTTGGTAGGGCGGTAAACGCCGTGAGCCGGACTGCAGTCGACACCGGCTGGAACATCCCCGGGAAGCGGCGGTCTAGCCTCAGACGCAGGCTCTTCCGGCTGCTCGTCTACCGCATCAGCGGGTATTTCAGTGACATCTTCCTCAGGCTGCTCGGGCGGAGACGTTTGATGACGGAGTCATCGACTTGTGCAGATGTCGAAGACGCGGGTGGCGGTGTCTCATCTTCGGCCAAGGCAGGCCCGGCCAAGGCCGTACACAGCAGGAGCGTCGTCATAGGGGCAAGCATGGTGCGACGTGCTGAGATGTTCACAGAGACGCCTATCCGGTGGGGACCGCTCTGAAAGCGGTCGGACACGGTGACCGTATGGCAGGGACATGTCGGAGGCGAAGATTCCGTTGATCTTCTGGGGAAGAACTGAGGGTGAACGCCCATAGAGGCGCGTTGCGGGAAGACTTCAGCAACGGCAGGCAAGCCGGGCAGGCCGCCGACCCGCACGCTAGCTGACTGTAGCTTGGAGTGGGCGGCGGCGGCCCGGCACTACTTCGTCCCGTCACGGGGGCCGGGGCCTGTCCCACGTGCTCCACCCCACGAGCCGCTGCTGCAGGGACTGGTCATCCACCTGTGTGGGTGGGTGGGATGGTGGAGGTCACTGACAGGCTCATGTGCCTGCTGTCGGCGTCGATGGGGGGCCGGCCGGGGGTCTGCCAGATCGGGGAGTCGGGGCGTGAGCGGCACGACAAGAATGAGACGCAGGTGACGTCTTGGCCCTCATGGCGTTCGGTTGATCTGGTGATCTCCAGGCTCAGGCGGGTGGTCCACGGAATCACCAGGTGGGCCCACATGTTGCGTTGCTCGGTCGCTGTCCATGCTTCGAGGGCGAGATTGTGTGTCTCGCCGATGGCGTGGTGGATCTCGTGGACCGTCTGGTGGGCGGCGGGGTCGAGGTCGTCGTCGAGGACGATCGTCATCGCTACGAGCATGTGGTCCATGCCGGTGCCGTCGGTGCGTGGATGCATGGTGAGAATGAGGCGCACCGGGAGGGGTGGAGCGAGGACGGGACCTGGCGCGACAGCGTGGCCGGCCGCGTTGAGCGGGGTCAGGCGCAAGGTGTCGGCTGGGAAGACGGCGGGCGCGGTCATCGGGCCAGGGTAGGCCGGGCTTGATCACTGAGCCAGAGTGGATCAAGTCAACCAGACCCAGTGGGGATCGGGTCCTTGGCTGCAGGGAATACGCGATGTCTCAACGTGTGAGCCCACCGGCCCGAGCCGGTGTCGCGCCGTCCCAACGGATCGGTGACTGTGGCGGCAGTAGACAGGGGCATCGAGTCTCAGCTTGGTATCGCAGGAGCAAGGGTGCGCGGTGGTCACTGGGGGCGTCCGCCGGTGACGTTCAATGCTTCGTCGGTAATCGTGACTGCCGTGCGTACCGTCGGATGCGTCAGCAGGGTGGCCACACGTACGAGATGGTGGCGTTCGGCGGCGGGCTCGACATCTGTTCCCGGCAGCTTGGGCAGACGCGCAGTCGGCGGAAGTTCCGGTATGCCCTCCTGACGGGCCTGGGCTGCGTGGAGCAGCGTCGCCGCAGCCTGGGCTGCCGTCAGGTCCCAGTCGTCCACAGCGGGCCCGGCAGCGTCCGGAGTGTCCTTGACCAAGCGGGCGACGGCGAGTCCGGGGATGGGGCTCCACCAGGGGCTGAGGCGGCTAGCGCCGTCGTTGATCTCCGCCATGAGGGAATTGAGGTCAAGGTGGGTGTCGAATCCAGCCCACAGTGACCACCGGGGGGACAGGATGACCTCCTCGTCCTGCGCAACCACAAGATCGTGCAGAGGACGAAGGGAGCGCAGGTCCCTGCGCTCAGCGCGGCGGGAGTAGAGCACCAGCCCAGCCATCGCGATGTTGGCCGTGATGCAGCTGGCGATGACGGTCAGCCAGGCGAGTTCGGCCAGGCCGTCGTGGCGGCGGTGGTCGATGAGAGAGGCCGTCATGGCAACGACGGTGAGCACGCCGTTCCCGGCAGTGAGCGCGAGTGCCAGAGCGAACCAGCGCAGGCACGTCCGCAGCTCGGCGAGGTCGCCGGCGATGGACCGGGTCAGCTGTGAGCACTGCCGCATGGTGGCCGCGATAGTGGTGACCAGGGCCGCACAGTAGATGAGGTAGAAGGCCACCACCTCTGGTACGCGGGCGTAGGCGGTAGCGACGGTGAGAGGCGCCGCTGGGCCGAGGTCCGCGTGGGTGTAGAGGCCGACCAGGGCGAGCACGGTGGCCGCATAGACCGGCGCCCAGTGTGCCGCTGCGCGGCGCAGTGCGGCCGGTTCCGGTCGCTTGGGCTGCCAGAGATGGCCCAGCACATGGGCGTGGGCGACGGCGCTCAGCGTGAGAATGGGGAGAAACAGCGCGCAGATGTTGGCTGAGTGCAGCGCTGCGCCCACGCTCTTGTAGACGGCCGGGGCGGCGAGCAGGAAGACGAGGCCGCCGTGGACCATCACCGAGGCGGTCAGTTTCATCGTCACTTCTCGATCGTGGCGCGCGGCCAGGGCCTTGACGGTGCCGACCGTCAGGCCCATCGTTGCAATGATCAGATTGACGATGGTGAAGGTGGTCGTCATCAGATGTTCCGGCGGTTGCTGAAACTGCTGGTGATAGAACCTCTGTTCTGGCTTGCCGGGTCGAGGGCGAGCAGGGGCAGGACGACCCTGGCGAACACTTCGCACTGGACTTCTTCGGGTCTCTGGTATCCCGCGCGAAGCCTTGCCGGACGGGTCAAAATCTCCTGCCTGATGCGTTCTGGAAGGGCCTTCATTTGCTCGCTGAGGGCATCGAGGGTCACGCCGTCGAAATGGGTGTGCGTGGAGAAACAGGCAGCATCGTCGTTGCTGCTGTGGTCTGCGGCCCACAGGTGCCGCACCTCGTGCAGGCCGACCAGGGCCCGGTGCCAGGGGCTCAGTCTGCTGCTGACGCCGATGTAATCCTGGTCCGTGCCCACCACGTTGATGCCGGTCACCGCGGCCGACAGGGAGGGCAGCACGAGGAATTCGAGCGGACGGCCGCGCTTGTCGCCGATGGCATCGAGGACGTCTTGGAAGCGTGCCCCCGGCTCCAGGCCGAGTCCGTCGTGGAAGATATTCAGTGCGTCGCGCCGCTCCCGGGCCCAGGTGCGGTGCTCGCGCACCGCTGCGCTGGCACGGACGGTTGCCCGGGCGATGTGAGCGAGGGGGTTTGGGCCGGTGGGGCGGCGCATGTGGTGGTCAGCCTTCCCAATCCGGGCAGGCGCTGACGGCCGGCTGCGTGGAGTAAACGGCTGCCCGTGGACGGCATATCGGCGCTTCGACGGGTGCCTGTCGGCGGCTGTCGCGCATCGGTCACTCACGCTCCCCGTTTCCCGTGGCCGCAACAGTCTGTGTCCGGTGACATGCGGAGAGAGATTATCAGCTCGTGTGATCGAGGCGGGCTGCGGCATTGCGCATGGAGTGCTGCGATCCGGCGGCATCGGCACCGCACCACAGCGGCCCTTCTAGGCTGCGGCCGAAACCATGTGCCGGGGAGTCAGCCGGGCCCACAGCGCCGAGTCCGAATTGGTGGCATAGGAGCTGACCGGCGGCGCCTCGGGAGCCCCCACGCGATCCATGTCAAAGGCGTGGACGAATCGGTCGAGCGCCATGCGAGTCATCATGCGGGCCAGCGGAGCACCGATGCAGTAGTGAACCCCGTGGCCGAAGGCGAGGTGCTGGGCGAGCGGGCTTGACGTCGCATCGAAGGCTTCGGCCGCCGGGCCGAAGGCGTCTTTGTCGCGCCCGGTTGCGGCCACGCAGACCGCGACGGCCTCGCCCCGCTTCACCGTGACGTTCGTGCCGGGCACGACCGTGTCCTCAGCGGCATACCTGAACATGACCCAGTTGACGGCCCCGTTCCACCGCAGAGTCTCCTCCACCACGTCGTCGATGGGGACCGCGCCGGCGCGCACGCGCTGCAGCTGAGTGGGATGGTCCGAGAGCGCCTTGAGCGCGTTGGTGGTCAGGCTCATCGTGGTCTCGTGCCCGGCGAAGAGGAACAGCATCAGCGTGCTGGCCAGCAGCCCATTGTCGAGCGTCGCGTCTTCGCCGTCGGTCGCCCGGATCAGGGCAGAGGTCAGGTCGTCCCCCGGCTGCTGCCGCTTCTCGTCGATCAAAGCAGCGATAACGGCCGCGACGCCCGCAGCTCCCGCGGCGCTCTCCTCTGCGCTCTTGCGGCTGTCGTGGATGGCCGCGTAGTCCACGGCGAGGCTGTCACCGTTGCTGCGGTCCAGCCCGAACAGTTCGCAGATGACCCGCATGGGCAGCTGGAAGGCGAAGCGCTGGCGAAGGTCGACGAACTCATCCGGCGGCGTGGCCGTGAGGTTGCCTACCAACTCCCGGACGGTCACCTCGATGTGCGGGCGCAGGTTCTCCACCCGGCGGGCGGTGAAGGCCCGGTTCACCAGTGACCGAAGCTGGCGGTGGCGGATGCCGTCCTCGTTGAGCATGCCCGGCATGGTGATGAACGAAAGAAGGCCCCAGTCGCGGGGGACCCTGCCGTTCCGGAGGTCTGCCCAGTGCTTGGGGTTCTTGCGGAAGGCCGACCCTCCGAGCACGGCTGCGGCCACGTCCCGGTGCGCCGTGGCCCAGACCCTGATGCCACCTGGGATGACGGCGGGGACAAGCGGGCCCAGCGACCGCAGCACACGCCCCTCCCCGTGGACGTCCGACGCGTAGGGGTCGAGGGGGAACGGGGCGGGACACGTGGCGAGATCGTCATACATCAGCGGCCTCCCACCGGGGCGAGGGTCTGAGCGCGCGCACGGGCCCGTCCCGCATCGAACGAGCAGTTCAGTTCGTCGGGTATGCGCACCGTGATCGACGGACTCCATGTCGTGGGCCGGTCGGGGGAGGTGAGGTGGATGTCGTCCAGGCGCGTCCACAACCGCTCGAGCCCGCCGCGGACGATCGAGGTGGCCAGGCCGGGTGCCGGGCATTCATGGTCACCGCTTCCCCAGGCGAGATGTGACTGATTGCGATCGGTGTAGGAGGAGCGTGCGTCGGCGCCGCCGAACCGGGCGTGGTCGAGGTTGGCGGCGGCCAGGCCGAGGATGAGCAGTGCCCCCTTGGGGATGGAGCGGCCGCCGAGTTCCAGGTCGGTGGTGGCGACCCGGCCGATGACCTGCTGGACCGGCGGGTGGTCCCACAGCACCTGATCCATTACGCCAGCGACATCGATGATCCCGCTGCGTAGGCCGAGTCTCGTCTCCTTGCCCCGGGCCAGTTGCTCGGCGCAGTTGGCCAGCCACGCGGTGGTCGAGCCCATGGCTGCCATGATGGTCAGCCACACCATCGACTGGGTCTCTGCTGGTGCCAGGTCGGTGTCGTGCAGGACCCAGGACACCAGGTCCGCGCGGGGCTCTTCGCGTCGGCGCCCGAGGTGAGCGTCGATGAGCTGGATCAGCTGCTCATTGGCTTCCAGCGCGCCGTCCCCTCCGTCCAGGATGGTCACGACCGTCGTGAGCAGCGGCTGCTCCTCCTCGGGCGGGAAGCCGAGGAGACGGCTGAGGACCAGCATCGGCAGAGGCAGGGCGTACCGGCTGACGATGTCGGCCTGGCCCTCCTCCACGAACCCGTCAATCAGCCGGTCGGCGGCGCGAAGGACGGTCGCATGCAGGTAACGGGAGCCGATCTTGGCGGCCGTGCGCTTGAAGGCGGCGCGCAACCGCTCGTGCTCCGGGCCGTCGGCGAACAGCATGTCCGGCCGCCACGTGACCTGCGGCAAGTGCGGCCAGTCCGGCGGGATGGCGTTCTGCTGCGCCACGCTCCACTGGCGCAGGTCGTGGGTGTAGTTGTAGCCGCGCCGGAGCACCTCGGTGCATGCGTCGTAGCCGATGACCAGATAGGCAGGCACGTCACCGTCCAAGTGCACCCGTACGACAGGTCCGTGCCGGCGCAGTTGCTCGTAGAAGCGGGCCGGATCACTGAGCATCTGCGCGCTGGACAGGGGCAGGGCCTCGTGGGGGACCGGGCACCCCGGGGGCGGTAAAGCGGGCTGACCTGGAGGCGGCTGGACAGCTGGTGAGGATGACATCACACCGATTCCGTATGCCGGGAAAAGGGACACGCGGCTGGACCGTGAAGCCTGGCCTGCCGAGAACGCCGTGATCCTGGAACACCAACCCCCAGACTGTCAACAAATGGATACACTAGTGATCCGTGCACAGCCACAGTTACGCTGCGGGCGCACACAACCGCTGTCTGCCGTGGCCCCTGGAGACCTCCTGGTGAACGAAGTTCCTCGCGACGTGACCGCAGCCGACATCGCGCAACTTCTCGCCGGCATCGACAAAGCCGCCGCCCGCCTCGGATATAGCAGTTGGAAGGACGTCATCGACGTCAGCGAGCTCTCTGTCGCCACCGGGATCGAACCCGAGCGCGTACGTGGACTGCTCGACGGCGACGAGCCCGAGCAAGAACCCCACGGAAAAGCGGCCCGCGAGGCCTACTTCCGCAAGCTCGTGGCCCAGCGCCTGGCCCTGCTGAAGCGCACCCAGGACCCGGCCCCCAGGGCGACAAATGATCCGCGGGTGAAGGACAGCACCCGCCGTATGGGCGCGGAGGTCGGCCTCTCCCACGGCCTGATCAAGTTGCTTACCGACGGCGCACGCAGCAGCAGGCCCGAATACAGCAGCCCCCTGGAGGGGTACTACGGCGTCGAACGCGGCTTCCTGTCGCAGCCCGAAGGCAATGCCCTCGCCGCCCGCCTGCAGAAAATCAAGGACGGCCTGGTCGCGGGCGCGCTGCGCGAAGGGCTCTTCGTCCTGGGCGGGGGGACAACCTCTTTGCGCTACACCGGGACACAGCCTCCGACCATGGAGGAACTCCTGGACACTGTGGACAGCCTGATCCAAGCGCGTAAGGGTACGGCGGGCACCGGAGACCCGGCCAGCAGCCAGTCCCTGCCCGGCCCCGATAGCTAACGTTGGCGGAGTGCGCTCGGGCTGCGGTGCCATCCATGTCCTGGCCGGCGACAGAGGCTCTGCGGGTGTGGTGCGGGCGGTCGCCGCCCGCACCACGATTTGCAAGAGGTCAACTACTCGCGCTGCGGCCCTTGGTGGCGGTGCGCAGAGGCGGCAGAACCAGAAGACGCGACATTCGCTCGCTGGCCTGCTTCATCGTCTCCGCCTTCCGGTAGAACGCCATGGTCAGGCGATCCGGCTTGACGGTGACGACCGCCTGAGGATGGGGCGGCTTCGACGTGACCGTGAAATACGGCCAGACCTGCAGCACGGTCGCCAGGATGATCTGAAGCTCGGCCCAAGCGAAGTTCTCGCCGATGCATTTTCGGCGGCCGTCGCCGAAGGCGAGGAATGATCTGCGGCTTGCGGACAGGGTTTCTGGCGTCCAGCGGTCTGGGTCGAAGGCATCGGGGTTGGGGAAGACCTCCGGGTCGTGCTGATGAAGGTAAGGGCTCCAGACGACGTCGGCTCCCGCGGGGATGAGGTGGCCGCCCAGATCGACATCCCGGGTGGCGGTTCGGGTCACCAGCCAGGCCGGCCCGTACTTGCGGATGGTCTCTTGCAGCACCTGCCGCGCATTGGGGAGTTGGTCGAGGTCGTCGAAGCGCAGCGGGCGGCCTTCGCACACCGAGTTGAGTTCCGTGCGCAGCCGCTGCGCGATCTCCGGATGACGGGAAAGCTCATACAGGGTCCAGGCCAACGTGGTGCCGGTGGTCTCGATGGCACCAGTCAGCAAGGTGATGGCCTCGTCCTGCAGCTGCTGGCGGGTCAGCGGCTCCTCGGCGGTCAGCAGGGAGTCGAACAGGCCCGTCTGCTGAGCCTGGTCCGCTGCGGCGTGCGGACACCCTGCGGCTTCCGAAGACGCTGCGCTGCCGGGGGAGGGGGCGCTGGATATCCGGCTGGCACGGTGCTCGATGGCCTCGTCGATGAGGGCGCGCAGCTGCGCAACATGGTCCGAGTGAGCCCGGTTAGCGGGTAGCGGCAGCCGAGTGACCCAGGGCGGCAGAATGGTCTGCCGGATCGTGCCTCTCATGATTTCCGGAATGAGTGAGGTGAACCTGCTCTCGAGGCCATCGGGCAGGTCCCCGCCGAACAGGGCGACGAGGAATGCTCCCAGAGTGAGGTCGTTCATGTCCGGGTACACCTCGCGCCACTGCCCTGTGGGCCACGCACTGACCATCGCCCGGACGTGGGCGATCATGGTGTCGCCCCGGCCGGCGATGTGCGCCTTGTTGAACATCGGTTGCATCAGCCGCCGGTTGTGCAGATGGGCATCGCCGTCTGCAATGGTGGCAAGGCCGTCGCCGAAGAAGACCCGCAGCGCATCAATGATCTTGCCGCCCTTGGCGAAGTGAGCGGCATCAGTGACCAGCACTCTGCGGGTCAGCTGAGGATCAGTCACCACGTAGGCCTGAGTGGGGCCAATGCGGATGCGCACCACGGTGCCGTGTTCGCGCAGCGAGGTGATAAACGACAGGGGGTCGCGTGCGAGGCGTAGGCCGTGTCCGATCAGAG
Organism: Streptomyces sp. NPDC039424; assembly: GCF_055639495.1. NCBI lineage: Bacteria > Bacillati > Actinomycetota > Actinomycetes > Kitasatosporales > Streptomycetaceae > Streptomyces > Streptomyces sp. NPDC039424. Next base: position 60,720 of record NZ_JBVKAI010000012.1, on the reverse strand, counting down.
GAAGGCTTCCGGGTGCGGTGGGGGTGGGCGACGTCGCGGGAGCGCTCATGGCGCGGATCCCTCCTTGGGGGGCCGTCGAGAAACGCGTGATCCATGCCCGCGGAGGCGTTACGGAATGCCGTCGCAACATGATCTCTTGATCACATTCAGTGGTGCTCGACTCCGGCCGGCAGAGTCATCCGAATCTGGCCGCGCCTGGCGCCGGCAACGCTCACGTGTGAACTCAATGTCACGTTGGCAGTTTTTGGTCAACCATGAAGCCGGTGAGATGGTTTTGGTCAAACTCCTGCCGATCGTGCCCAGTCGAGAGACCAGGTCTACGGGTGTGAGAGAGGCAGGCGGTCGAAGCCCGTCACTGGCCAGTTCCTCAAGTCCCGAGGGTCTCCCTTCCTGACGTAGAGCCAAGGACTTGTGGGTGTACGTGCCTGTGTCGGGGGAGGTCGGCGCGGTCCGTCGTTGACATCGATCGTGGCAGCCATGTCGCAGTTCGTGGCACCCAAGCGCCAGCAAGACGTGGCCGAAAATGGCGTTCACGTTCGTTGACAGTCTTGAAGGGGGTGCACCACGATCGGGTGATGCCGACTCCAAAGCTGGTGCGAGCTAACGGCGTCGGCAGGTGCACTCCATGGTCAAGACTGTTGCACGGTGCGCGCCGCCATGACTGACGCCTTCGATCCGTTCAGCCACTGCAAGCATCCGCAAGAGGCGCGGAAGCGCCAAGGGGGACCCGTTGAGAACGCCCTACCCTGCTAGCCCAACCTTTACCAAGGAAGAAATGGGCGAATACCACCAGCTGGTGACACAGTTGCTCACCAACTGCAGGAAAATTGCGGATCGTCATGCTCCCGCAGGGGTATGGACGCCCACGTCAAGTGAGGTCTCCATGCAGGTCAGTGAGGCTACGGGCTTGATAGCGGAAATTGCCCGGGCCTTGAACACCACACGCAGCGGCATTCGCCGGATCGACAGCCGAGCTCGTCTGCGGTTACCCCCGCGCGCCGCTGGCCAGGCCGGCGGCCGGCAGCCGCGCTGAACGCCGCGGGGGTCCGGCAACCCGACAGAGGCCTGCCAGGGGCGTTCAGGGGTGGGCGCGGCTCGGCTCACAGCTCCTCCGGTCCCTCAGGCTTTACAGGACGCGCAGCCGGTACCTGGCCTGTAGAGGCCGCAGGGACTGAAGGCCAGGGTCCCTCTCTGACGGTTGGCTGGCTTCCGTCCCTGCAAGTTCCTGCAGGTCAGGGGCTGTCTACCAAGCCACCAAGGGACTGGAGGGACCCAGTTTCCTAATTATGACGTCAGCAACGTAGGGAGTTCACGCGCGTGGGCGCACGTCTACTTCTTGCCTGTTATGACTGCGGTTCATAATTGCGAAGTTCGGTCCCTCGAGTCCCTGCCCCTGCTGGGAAAGTGTTCCTGACCTGCTGTTTTCTTGGCAGGGGCGGAAGGACTGACGGGTCCCTGGCTCGCGGATCTTTGGGTCCCTGTCCTTGGGCCTTGGCGCCTCAGCTCCGTGAAACGTGCGAGAAAACCTTGGCTTGTGTGAGGAGATGGCTGCCTTCGTTCCCTCCGAAGTCTGTCGACTGGGCCTCTCCCCTCCACCCCCAGGCCGGCAGCGAAGGGACTCAAGGGACCGAAGAACGGAAAAGTGCGGCACGCGGCGGAAGGTTGCTGCCCATCCACGGCCGGGCCCCTACACTCTGTTCCCGAAGTACAGTCCCTTCGGTCCCTGAGATGGCGTCATTCGGTACGTGGCCTGGTGCTTTGCCGCAGGGACTGAGTAGAAGACGAGAGCTGACGAGGACGATTCGCGTGCCGCGCGCTGGTGAGCATCGTGTGCCGACCGCCCTGAGCGGCCCAAGGCCGCCACACGCCGTGGCCCTGTGGTGCGCGGCGCAGGGCTGGCCAGTGCACCCGCTAGCGCCCGGACGCAAGACCCCAGGAGCGAACTGCCCCCAGTGCAGGGACCGGCACCACGATCCGAAGACGTGCGCATGCCCCCCAGCAGGCAGGCCGTGCCACGGCTTCCACGCGGCGACTACGAATACCGCCTACATCGACGCCTGGTGGGGCGAACAGCCGTCTGCGGGAGTAGGCGTTGCCTGCGGCCCAGCGAACCTAGTCGTGATCGACATCGACGCGCACCAGGCGCCGGTGCCGGACCGGGCCCGTCTCCTGCCAGGCATCTCCATCCCGGACGGGGTGAACCTGACCGGCCTGGCCTCCGGATTCGACACGCTCGCGCTGCTCGCGGCCTACCGCGGCCACAGGAACCCGGCCTTGGACGAAGAGACCCTGCGCGTCCGTACCCCCTCCGGCGGACTCCATGTGTGGTACTCCAACCCAAGACCGGCCATGAAGTTCCGCTGCTCTACCGGCTCCAGCCCCAAGACTGCGCTGGCCTGGCAAGTCGACGTGCGAGCCGAGGGCGGCTACATCGTCGCCCCGGGCACGCGCACCAGCGACGGCACCTACCGGGCAGAAGGGACCACCCGGCACCCCGCACCGCTGCCGCAATGGCTGCAGGATGAACTCGTACGCACCGGGCACCTCAATGACCCCCAGCGCCCCCAGAAACGGGCTGCGCCGGCACCTGCGGGGCGCCGCAAAGGCAGGACCGCGGCCGCACGCCGGGTGCTCGCCCCACTGCTGGAACAAGTCGCTGCCTGCTCCTCAACTCCAGAAGGAACCGGCTTTACAGAGAAGCTGAACCGGGCCGCCTACACCGGCGGAGGCCTGGCCGCCGCCGGCCAGCTCGAGGAGAGCGCAGTCCGTGAAGACCTCCTCCAGGCCGCCCAGCAAGCCAGACCATGGCAGATGGCTCGCAACGAGAAAATCATCGATAGCGGACTCGCCGCAGGATCCGCCCACCCGTTCCACCTTGAAGGACGTTCATGAGCAGCGCCGACATGCCGCGTTTCGATGCACAGGCCGCTGCCCAGCAGATGCTCGAGCTCGAAGCGGCCCAGCAGCCCTCGACCCTGCTGCCCGCACAGGCCACCGCCACCGCTGCCCCGCCCCCACCCGCCGCCCCCGCGGGATCCCCGGCCGGGCTCCTGCCGCCGTCGCTTTCCGACCGCGGCAACGCCCGGCTGTTCGTCCAGCTCTACCGAGACCAGTTCCGCCACGCCGAAGGCCTCGGCTGGTTCATGTGGGACGGCTACCGCTGGAAGCGCACTGGCGGCGAGAAGGCAGCTTTGTGGGCCGCCGGTGAGATGGCCGAGGACATGCCCACCACCGACCCACGAGGCATCTTCAGCGATCGCGACTTGGCCCACCACAAGCGCAAGACACTCTCCACAGCCGGCCAGCAGGCCTTGCTCACCCAGGCCAAGGCAGCCCCAGACCTGTCGGTCGACCCCGACGCCCTGGACGGCGACCCGCACGCACTGTGCACGCCAGCCGGTGTCGTCGACCTGTTCACCGGGCATCTACGCAAACCCGACCCGGCACGCGACCTGCACTCCCGGGCCACCACCGTCGCCCCGCAGACGATGGACACCCCACGCTGGGACCGCTTCCTGGCCGACACCTTCGGCAACGACGCCGAAGGCCAGGAAATGATCGGGTTCCTGCACCTGCTTCTCGGCTACTCCATCACCGGAGACGTCGGTGCCCAGGTCCTGCCCTTTCTCCACGGCGAAGGCAAGAACGGCAAAAGCGTCCTGCTCGACGTCATGATCCAACTCCTGGGCGACTACGCGGACGCCGCCCCACCCGGCTTCCTCATGGATCGCGGCGCCTACGCCGAGCACTCCACCGAACTGACCGAACTACACGGCCGCCGCCTCATCGTGTGCAGTGAACTGAAACCCAACGACAAGTTCGACGAAGCCCGCGTCCGTCTTCTCACCGGCGGCGACAAGATCAAAGCCCGCCGGATGCGGCAGGACTACTTCTCCTTCACTCCCACACACCACCTGTGGCTGCTCGGCAACCACCGTCCCGAGGTCTCCACCGGCGGCTTCGCCTTCTGGCGCCGCATCCGCCTCGTGCCTTTCACCCGCACCGTCCCCGCCGAACGCCGGATCGACAACCTCGCTTTCGAACTCGTCCGCGAAGAAGGCCCCGGCATCCTGCAGTGGCTCATCGAGGGTGCCCGCCGCTACCTCACCACCCGCGACCCCCTCGAAGGACCCGACAGGGTCCGCATTGCCACCACCGCCTATGCCACCACCGAAGACCACATCGGCCGGTTTCTCGCCGAATGCTGCACCCGCGACGCCGACGGTGACAGTGAACTGCGTGTCGAGCAGGGCTTGCTGTACACGGAATACAGCTCCTGGTGCACCTCCGGCGAAGGCATCCGCCCGGCCACCCCCCGCGCGTTTGCCACTCGGGTGCGGCAGGAAGTCGGCCTCAACTCACCCTCGGAGATGATCAAATCCAACGGCCGCAAGTACTACCCCGGCATCGCCCTGGCAGCCAGCGAATGACCCACCACATGCCGACAATGGCACCTGCGGCTCTACGCCTGCACCGCCAGCCGCACTACCATGGAACCTCGGCCCCGCACCCGGCGGCCCCCGCACCCTGCTCTACCGCCACCTGGCACGCCGAGCACCGCAACACACACGCACCACAGGCCCCCTCCCGCCAAGGGAAGCGGCCGATGAAGGAGGGGCTGCAGCCATGAGCTCGCTGTTGCACGCAAGCGAGATCACCCACGAGCAGGACGTGGTGTGGCTGGAGGACCCCGGCACGCTCGACTACGTCCGCCAGGCCCTGGACAAGACCAAGCGCCGCAACAACAAGCCGCCCTACGCGCGCGACGGCCGCATGGTCGGCTACGCGGTCCTGGACGATGAAGCCGAACCCGATCCCGACAGTGGCCTGTACCGTCGGCGCGTCTTCTTCCTGCTCCCGCACGACCGGGACAGCCAGCCTGACGGGCCCTACGCCGAAGGCGCCCCGGGTGAAGCAGTCGACCCCCGGACCGTCGAACCGCAAAATCCCGGCGCCAAGACACCCCGCTCCCAGCGACGCACAGAAGCCATAGCGTCCTCGGCCCCATAGAGACAAGACGGCGCGCAAAGTTATGCCGCCAACCGTTGTCTCTCTCGATATCGCTGTTGATAGGCCAGGCGGTCTTTTGCATTGCGGCCTCTACCGTGGGCGCGTCTTCCTCCTCCCGCACGACCGCGACAGCCAGCCACCGTGGCCCCTCCACTGTCGGTGCCTACGGCGCGCCGGGACGGCAGCGATCTGTTCGTCGTCTTGCGCAGCATTCGCAATGACGGTGGCGGGCGAGGGCTTGTCCCCTCTTTGTGCCTATGGTGATGCCGAGACGTTTGGTGATGCCGCGCAGGCTATAGCTCTGGCCGCGGAGGTGGAGGGCGATGGACAGCATGTTGTCGTCGCTGACGCCAGCGCCGCCGATGGTCTTGCCGCGGTTGTGGGCGGATTCGTGGCCTTCGAACGGGTCGCGGATCATGATGTGATCTCGAACTTTCCAAGTGGCGCTCTTCGTCTCAGTTGCTCCGAAACGACTGAGGGATGGGGGAGGGAGCGGAAAGCAGAAGGACTCACCGATTACGGCAGTGAGTCCTTCGATGTGGGGCGAGTCAGTGGGCGGAGAGGAAGCCCGCTGACTGGTCGAGGTGGAATTGAGAACCGGAGCTCTCGGTGTCCATACGTTGGCGCGAGCAGTGTGAATGCTCTGTGGTCAAGCTCCGCACCAGGGTCACCTGCGGCGTCGGGGATCCCTGCCACCGCCCTCGCCATGGTGTTCCAGCTGGTCGGCCCAGGCCTGCGGGAGGGCGATCACCGGGGCCGATCTGGTGGCGCTGGTCCGCGCGGGCGGCAGGTGCGAGAAAAGCCCGCTGGTCGAACGCGCCGAGACCCTCGCGGCCTGAGGAGAATGCCACGATGACCAGCTTCGACACCTACGGCACGAACACTCCTCCACATCCAGCCGGACGCCATTCCCGGAGACGTCGACCAAGACGACCTCTACGAGAACGACCGACATAACGGTCCTTCTCCGCATCACTGGTCGCCGCTGAGCCGACCCTCCACACGGAGTTGGGGACGATCGAAGGGCTCACCCGGCTCAGAACTTCTCGAAACTGAGAACCGCTGATCCACAGGTATTGACGATTGCTCGCCGAGCCGGACCCCGACGGTGACTTGGGCACTGGTCAGCCCGGATGGGGCGGAGTAGTGGTTCCCCGGTGAAGGACACCAGCCCTCCTACTGCGTCACGATAGTGCCGGTTTTGTCGGTGGTCTGTAGATTGATGGTTGGCCTTCTGGTGTCAGCTCCGGCACTCCGCAGCTCATAAAGAAGGTTGGAAACTCGCTGCTCCCCTGCAGTCCCAAAGCGTTCTCGACTTCGGTGTCTCTAAAACCACCTGTTATAGCAGCACCGAGGTCGAGAGCAGAGGCCGTCATGGAAAAAACTTGTACTAGGTGTCCTACGTTGTGGAGCATGAGTTTGTAGGCGCGCGGGTGCGGGTACTTCCAGGCCATCCGTTCGGTCAGGGCCGTCGTGACCACGCCGAAGGCGCTGGTCGTGAAGAACTTTTGGTCATAGGTGAAACGCTCCATCGCTGCTCGGCTCAGGTCCGCTTGGACGGGAACAAGGCCGTGCCTGATCGTGTCGTACCGGTAGGTGCCCGCTTCGACGCCGTGGACGTTGAACACGGCGACATAGGCCTCGGCTTCGTGCCGGGCACCGCCCGAGGCGTAGGACTTCAGTTGCTGAACTCCCATGACTCCTGAATCGGCGAAGCGCATAGGGGCGAATGAATAGTGCAGCAGCGTGGCGAAGTCGTCGAGTCCGACCGTCTCCTTTTTGAAATGTCTGTGCGTTCTTCTGTTCTCCAGGACGGAGCGGAAGGAGACGTTCATTTCGGAGCGCACGCGCGGAAGCAGGAGTATAGGTGCCTCGGGGTCTTCCTTGCGTACATTGGGTGGTCTCACGCGTGAGGTGATGCGTGTCTCGTAGGCGTCCATCTCATCCGAGGCACCTCGGAGAAATGGGGCGTCCTTCAGTTGAGTGTGAAAATTCCAGGCGTTTGCACCCCACAGATCCCAAGGGTGAGGATTCTGTGATTCCTTCGCAGCTTCCTCTGCCGGCAGGACGTATCCGGCTGAAAGGAGTGTCTGCATCACTGACCGTGTCTGCTCGTCAGAAAGTTCGGGATGACTGACGGCGGACTGGTCGTGGGGCTCCTGAAGCCTCAGCAGTATTTCTGCTACCTGCCGCTTCACGCGGAGCCGCCCCGGCACTTTGGGGGAGGTTACGTAAATCCCGTCATGATCGGACTGCAGTTGAAGAGGGCTGATCGCCTTGACCTTCATAGGGTTCCTGTCCTGGGGCCGTGGGGGAGGCGGTCATTCACCGTCCGGCGCGAAGTCACCGATTCGTCGGAGTCCATGCTGTTGTGCGGCGATGGAAAGCCGGTCGGTTATGTTGAACTTGATGCTGGGGCAGGGAACTTCGCCTTCGGCCCAGAGCTTCGGGCAGCTTCCTCCGCAGGCTGGCAGGAACCAGCAGGTGGAGCAGGGAATCTCTCCGGAGGCCACGGAGTCGTTCCACGAGTCGTAGGCGCCCGCCGGCCGCAGGCCGCCTGGCTTCAGCTCGTTGACGTGCGCGAGCCGGCTGTCGTTTTCCAAGGAAGGAACGAGGGGCTGCTCGGTGCAGGAGAACACGTTGCCGTCTGTGAGTATGACCTCGCTGCTGGGCCCCACCGCACTGCACGTCTTGGCCCTGACGCCCCCGGGGAGCAGAGTCGTCTGCAGACCGAGGCGCTGCATGAGCGAAAGCCATTCCACCTCGCGCTGCAGATACGACTCCCGCCCTACGCGCCGCTTCTCTACGTCGTTTCCCCAGCTGTGGATGGGGACAAGCTGAAAAACGACGTTACGCTTACCCGTGAAACCGAGCTCGGCCATTTCTGCCAGGTATGCATCTATGTAGTCGCAATTTTCGACATCGATGTTGGTGCGCAACACAAACGACGCCTCACCCAGTTCCGTATTCTGAGTGGCTTCTGCCAGAAGGCTGGTAAGGCGGCGGTATGACTTTGCGCCGCTCTTGAGGGGGCGGTGTGCATCGTGGACGTCTTCCGGTCCGTCGATGGTGATGTTGAATCGCGTGACTGCGCACTGTTTTACCAGCGTGTCCAGCTTTCGCCGAGTGAGCAGCGCTCCATTAGTCACGATGCTCGCTGCGTAGGAGACGGACTTCGCTGAGCAGGAGGAGATGATCTGTTCGCTCATCTCCCGGATGGTGTTGTATGCCATCAGCGGCTCGCCGCCGAACCAACCAATATTTATGCTTTGCACGTCCTCGGCTTGAGCAGAGCTGCGAATCCGGTCGAGGACGGACTGCCGGTGGCGCGCGTTCAGTGGCTCCTTTCGGTGTTCCTGGCCGCAGTACTCGCAGCCCATATTGCAGTACGAGGTGGGAAAGAGAGTGAACGATCTCGTGCTTTTGTCGCTGGCGGCGATGCGCATTTTCTCGTAATGCGCATTGCGTGTCCCATGAGCGTCGTCGGTGATGAGCCCTTGCTGGACAAGTGATCTGAGTGCCGTGTCCGAGATTCGGCTCGTGTCGATGACTTGTGCACTCAGCAATCGTGCGATGGCAGAAGGGATCAAGAAGAGGGCAGTGCTGTCGGAGCGAACTGCTGGAACGACTCGCCGGCCACGGTGGTTGACGAATTCCTCGGCTCCGAGGCGCATGAACGGCGAGGGGCGGTAGGTGCGAGTGCGCATGTCACGTCCTTGAGCGCGAGGGAGAAGGAAGCGGGGGTGCCGACAAAGTCGGCACCCCCGGCATCCGCGGAAGTCGTCAGCAAACGCCGTTGCGGTCGAGCAGCGTGAGGGACTCGCCCTCTGCCTCGACGACCTCGATCAGCTCGTCGTCCATCTGCTGGATCGTCAGTTCGTTGTTCATGGCCCCTCCAGATCGTTCGGCTCGCACAGGGGGTGCGAGGGGTGATGTCGGCTCGGGACGGGCCGACGAGAGAACGCTAGGAGCCGTACCGTTTCGGCATCGTCGCTCCGCCCACCCACCGTCGTAGATCATGCGTTATGTCCGCAGGTCAGAGTCATTGACTGCCGTAGTGCAGCCCGTCCGTCGGCCTTCCTTGAAGGCGGGCAACGGCAGGGGGCGGGTTTCAGTCACTCCTTGATCGGCTGGCCTTGTCGTGGTGTGCAACCTGATGCACCATGCAGCGTTCTACACGTGTTGTGAGGGGGGAGAGACAGGGTGCTCAAGCTCATTCTGCTGTCGGACTTTCTTTGCCTGGACGACGGACTGCCGGTATCGCTAGGGCCGTCGCAGAAGAAGCTCGTGGCCGCCGTCGCTGTGCACGACGAACCGGTCAGCCGGGATCGGCTGGCCAGTGATCTGTTTCCGGACACGCCTCGATGGCGAGCGCGAACTAGGCTTCGGCAGCTCGTGTTTAGGCTGCACGAGGCGATGGGGGATCGTCTGCTTGACGTACAGCACACGAGCATCGGTCTGGCTTCGGAAGTAGTGGTGGACTACCACGCCGCACTGAGACTGTTGCGGGACGTGGGACGCTGGCCGCGAACCATACCGTGTCCACCTCCGAGCGGCTGGCGGGTCCTGCGGCAGCCACTGCTCGGCGACATTGATGTCGCCTGCGTAGAGTCGAGGCGCAGTGAGTGGGACGTGCAGCGGGGACAGGCACTGGAAGTCATGGCAGAGGCTTTGCTGCGGCAGGGCATGAACCTTGCTGCAGCCGAAGTCGCGGACGCTGCTGCCGAAGTCCACGAGTTCCGGGAAGCCCCTCGGAGAATCGCCATCGAAGCCTGTCTGCGGGAAGGCGAGATCGCCGAGGCACACATGCGGTTTCGACGTTACGAAAGCTTGCTCGCTCGGGAAATCGGAGTCTCACCCAGCCCCGTCATCCCCTCCATGCTCCAGGCAGGGGAGCCCGCCGCGTACGGGGCTGGCGCTCGATGAATAACACCGACACAAGCGTGAACAAGCAGCAGAGGCAGAGCCGCACCCTGCGCCCCTTGGTCGGCGTCCTGTCCGCCCTTGCGGTGGCCCTGACCTCATCACGCAGCTCCGCCGTCGCGCTGCCCTGGTACGTCCTCACTCTCACCGGAAGCGCCGCACAAACCGGTCTGGTGAGCTTCTGTCAGCTGCTGCCTTACGTCGCGGGCAAACTGTTCCTGGGCTCGGTGGTCGATCACGTCGGAGCCCGACGAACCTCATGGGTAGCCGACATTGTCAGTGCCTTCGCCCTATGCGCCATACCTCTGCTGCACTGGGCTGATGGCCTGACATTTCCTACACTACTGATCTTGGTCGCCGTTATCGGAGCCGCCCGTGCGCCGGGAGACCTCGCGAAGGAGACGATGGTGCCCGCGGCCGCCGAACGGGCATGTGTGCCCCTGCCCCGCGCAACCGGTTTCGCTGGCACCATTCAACAAGGAGCCGCGATCGTGGGCCTGACCGGCGGTGGCTGGCTCGTTGCGGCGGCTGGCCCTCAGGCAGCGCTGGGCATCAACGGACTTCTTTTCGTCGTCGGTTCGCTCATTGTGGCCTTCATGATTCCCCGCCTCGAAAACGATGCGTGGGACACACCCTCGCCGACACAGACCACTGTCCCCACGTGGTGGCGAACGTATCTCGCGAGCATGGCGGAAGGCTTCCGCTTCCTGCGCGGTGACCATCTCCTAATGACGGCGATAGCCCTGCTCGCCTTGCTCGGCTTGCTGGACACCGCCTTCTCCACCGTGCTCCTCCCCGTATGGGCCAACGGCGACGGACGCGGGGCGGAACTCGTGGGATCAATGGGCGGAACGCTGGCCGTTGCCGCGATCACGGGCAGCGCCATTGCAGCCGCCTTTGCCCACAGGCTCCCGCGTCGAGCGGTCTTTCTCGGCGCCCTCTTGATCGCCGGCGGCCCTCGATTCCTGATCCTCGGACTCGACGTATCCGTGAGTTGGGTCTTCGTGATCATCGCGATCAGCGGTTTCGCGGAGGGCTTCCTCAATCCCATCCTTGGCGCGGCAGTCCTGGAACGCATCCCCCGAGACATGCTAGGACGTGTCGGAGGTATCGCGGACGCCATGGCGTACGCGGGCATCCCCTTCGGTGGGATGCTCGCAGGCGTCCTGGTCGGAGCTCTGGGGGCACCTGCAGTGCTCCTGGCGGGCTCTGCCCTGTACTTCGCTGTCGTCCTGGTGAACATAATGTTCCCCGCTTGGAAGGAACTCGACACCGGCAAGCCCACCAACCCCGCAGAACCAGATCAGTAGAAGTCCCGAAGAAGGGCCCATCTGCCGCGGATAGATCACGGCTCTTCGGCATCCGCCCCAAGGCCGCCGTGAAGTACGTGCACGCGGCGCATCAGGCGTCCGCTGCCCGAAGTACCTCATCCGTGGGACCACCGCATCAAATGCCAGGCCGAGGACCCGACCGGTCGGAAGATCGTGCAGTCGGCCGTGTCCGGGCAACCCGGGCGTGGTCAGCATGGCGACTCAGCGCCCGCGCGGCCGAGGGGCGCGGATTTGGCCGGCTGAGAACCTGCTCACGGGCATAGCGCAGGGCGCGCACGGTCGGCGTGTAGGAGGAGACCACCCGTCCATCACCGTGCGTCGGTTCGAGTCGTCCGGCCGGTTCTTGTGATACCCCGCGGCGTGCACGGGGAGCTGCCCCAGCAGCCCGCCGGGCGCCCACCACACCCGTGGCCCTGCCTCTTCGGCGTCCTCCCCCTGTTCTTGCGGAGGCCGATAGAGGTAACCCATGTCCAGCCGTCCCTCACAGGGATCCGCTGAGTCTGGCTATCGGCGTGGGCCGACCAAGGCGAAGCGCCAAGAACTTGACGCTGCTGATCGACAAGGGCGGGACCTCGATGAGGAACCGCCCGGCAGTAACCCGTGGCAATACGTGATCATCTATCGGTCACTCAACTTCACGGAGTGCATCAAGTGCGCGGTCGCCAGCCCAGGAAGTGGGCAGGTAGAGGGAGCGCTCGGCCTTGCTCAAAGGAAGCTAAATTCCACGCAAAGTGGAGGCCTGTGCTCCAAAATTGATGCGGTGGGGGCTGTCTTGATTTTGGCGAACGTAAATGGATGAAGATGCCTGATGTGCCCGCCCGGAGAGGTGCAGCAATCCGGTAGGAAACCTGCGCGTCCCGGCATTTCGGACAGGTGGCTGAAGTGGTCGTGTTTGCGTAAAGCGGTCATAGCGTTGACTAATCTCACAGCCTTGACGTGCGCAGGTAAGGCGCAGTTAAAGTCCCGGGACTTTTGAAGTTCATGTGACTCCCAGGTGGGGGCTTTGTGGGGTCAGGGGGGCGGGGAGATGAGCGAGTCCCACGCGCGACGTGGTGTGGTCAGAGCCGGGCTTGGTTTGGCGGTCGCCACGATGGTGGCCGCTGGCCTCCCGTCGATGTGGAGCGGTACTGCCGCTCACGCCGCGCCGTACTCGGCCCGGGTGTCGGGTTCCGGCAAGATTCGGGCAGCCCAGACAGTGTCTGCTGCGGAGAGGGCGGCTGAGGCGGGCGGCAGCAACGTAGAGGTGACCTCGCTGCGCACGGAGTCCAGCGAGGTCTATGCGACGCCCGACGGACAGATGGAAGCCATACAGCATCTCAAGCCCGTCCGCACGCGCATTGCCGGGCAGTGGAAGGCCATCGACAACGCGCTCACGACGCAGTCCGACGGCACCGTGGCTCCCAAGGCGGCGGCCGTGGGGTTGGCCTTCTCCGGGGGAGGCACAGGCCCCCTGGTTTCTTTGGCACGGTCCGGGAAGACGCTGTCTTTCTCCTGGCCGACCCGGCTCCCCGCCCCAAGCCTCGACGGCGACACTGCCACATACGCAAATGTGCTGCCGGACGTGGACCTGAAGATGAAGGCCACCACCGACGGCTACTCGGAGCTGCTGGTGGTCAACACCCCCGAGGCAGCCAAGAACCCTGCCCTGGCCGAGCTGAAGCTGAAAGTGGCATCCCCGGGTCTGGACCTGCAGGAAGCGACCTCCGGAGGGCTGGAGGCCGTGGACACCAACGCCGGCGGCGTGGTTTTCCAAGCAGCCAAGCCCTTGATGTGGGACTCCACAGAGCCCGCGCAAGCCTCTTCTGGAACCAGGAAGCATGTTGTCGCCCGCTCCGGAGCCGGTGATGGGTCAGACGCGGCAGACGCACCCGGCGACGGGGCCAAGGTGGCACCGATCGGTGTCGATGTCGCGACCGACGGCAGCGAGCTGAAACTTACGCCAGATCATGGCCTGTTGACGGATTCGGACACGACGTTCCCGGTCTACATCGATCCGCAGACCTACACCCCCAAGGCGGGGGAGTGGACCATGGTGTCGCGGTATTGGGCGTCTGAGCCGCAGTGGCGGTTCAATGGGGACAAAGACGCCGGCGTCGGGTACTGCGGCTGGTACTACTGCGCGCCCTACGACGCAAAGCGTCTGTTCTACAGGTTTCCCACGGCCGACCTGTCAGGGAAGTCCATCCTCGGCGCGACATTCGTCGCACAGGAGACGTGGTCGGGGTCATGCAGTGCACGGTCGGTTCAACTCTGGCGCACCAAGCCGTTCGACAAGAACACGACGTGGAACAACTCGGCGGACAACTGGCTCGATCAGCTGGACTCCAAGTCCGTGGCCATGGGCGGCGGCGCCGACTGTCCGGCAGGCAAGCTCGAGCTGGACGCAACGGCCGCAGCGAAGTACGCCGCCTCCCACGGGTCGGATTACACATCCTTCGGTCTGCGGGCAGCCGACGAGGGCGACAAGTACGGCTGGAAGCGGTTCTCCGATGACGCCTATCTGCGGGTGAAGTACAACAAGCCGCCGGCGCAGATCCCTATGGCGCACCTGAACCAGGAGCCGGGCGGAATCTGTAAGAAGCCTGAGAAGAAGGCGTACATCCGTCGCCTGCCCCAGCTCACCGCATACGACGTCAAAGACCCGGACAAGGACCAGGTGGCTGTGCAGTTCCAGCTGTGGTGGGACGCTGGAAGTGGCTTCAAGCCTCAGTGGACCTCCAAGAAGGAGACCCTGAAGTCAAAGCCGTCCGGGAGCCAGTTCAGCATCACCCTGACCGAGGACCTACCAGGCACAGACAAGTCGATCCCCAAAGACAAAACTGTCGCCTGGTTTGCGCGGGCCTGGGACTATGACCAAGCCAAAATTTACAGCCCTTCGCCATGGTCGGGCGCGGGATCGGCGACGGGCTGCTACTTCGTCTGGGACACCAAAACACCCGAGGGACCGAGAATCACCTCCGGTGACTACCCGGCCAAGGACGACAGCAACCCGAACGACCCGGTCTACGACGGGGTGGGACGCTACGGCACCTTCACCCTGGATGCGCCGGACACCGACGTAGTGAAGTACTGGTTCGGAGTCAACGAAGAACCATCGTCGGACAACGAGGTGACCACCACAGGCGGAGCGGCCAGAACAGTCAGCTTCCGGCCCACGCGGTCCGGGATCAACTTCCTCTACGCGCAGGCATTTGATTCCGCAGGCCGCATCAGCGAGCAGTCGCGCTACGTCTTCCGGGTCAAGTCCGGCCAGCCCACCCGGGCTGAGTGGAAGCTGGACGACGCCTCGGGCGCGACAAAAGCGGCCGGAACGTCCGCGGCCCGGACCCTGGATCTGAAGGGCAGTCCGACGCTGGGTGCCGCGGGAGTGCAGGGCAGTGCGGTTTCCCTCGACGGCGTGGACGACTATTTGGTCTCCGACATTCCCACCGTGGACACCTCCACCGGCTTCTCGGTGGCGGCCTGGGTGCATCTCGACAAGGTGCCCGACGGCGCGGCAGTGGTCGCGGCACAACCGGGCAACAATGCCCCAGGTTTCGAGCTGTACTACTCCAAGACATACGACCGGTGGGCGTTCAACCAGTACTCGGCCGACGCGACCACGGCCACACCCGTGAGGGTGATGCAGGCTGCCGCAGGCGGTGCCAAAGCAGGCGCATGGGTGCACTTGGCCGGCACTTACAACTCCTCCGCCGGCCAGCTGTCCCTGTATGTCAACGGCACGCTCGCCGGAACCGTTCCGTATTCCACCCCCTGGGACGCTCGCCGCGGCCTGCAGATCGGTGCCGGCTCCTACAACGGCGAGCCCGGCAGCTTCTTTCCCGGCACCATCGATGACGTCCGCCTGTACGACAAGCCGCTGGCGGCGAACGAGGTCGCGAGCCTCTACAACAAACAGCCCATCGGCACCGGCCGCCCCGCTCGCGCGGTCTTCTCCCTGGACGAGTCGGCCACCAACGACGACGGCACCGCAAGGACGCAGGTCTCCGGCCATGCCGAAGTCAATCCGGCCGTGTTCAAGGGCGGCGCGACCGCGGGCAAGGCCGGCCGGGTCGGCACTGCGCTGAGCCTGGACGGCGTCGACGACTACGCGACGACCACAGGGCCCCACATCAACAACCAGCGCAGCTTCTCTGTCACCGCCTGGGCGAAGCTGCCCAAGAGCAAGCCCAGCCACGCGGCGGTCATCGCCACCCAGACCGGCACGGTGAAGCCGGGCTTCGAGCTTTACTATTCGCCCACCTACGGCTGGTCGTTCAACCAGTACACCCAAGACAGCACCAGCGGCACACCGGTCCGCGCAGCACAAGGCGACCCGGACCTGGCGCCGGGCGGCGAGTGGACCCATGTCGTCGGCTCCTACGACGCCGTCACCAACGACCTGCGGCTGTATGTGCAGGGCAAGTGGGTGGCCACGTCGAAGTTCGACGCCCCGTTTTACGGAAGCGGACCGGTGCAGATCGGTGCGGGCAACTACAGCGGCACGACCGGCAGCTTCTTCCCCGGCCAGATCTCCGACGTGCAGCTTTACGATCGCGCGCTGTCCGCCCCAGAGATCGCCGCCATGTTCGACAGCCAGGCCACCGTAGAAGGCCGCTGGAAGGCGGATGCCTCATCCGGTAGCCCGGTAGCCTCGCCTGACGATCTCACGCGCGAGGACCACACTCAGCATCCTCTGATGCTCAATGGCAACGCGAAGATCGACAACACCAGCCTGGACAATCCCATCGGTGGTGGAGCTCTGGTCTTGAACGGTCAGGGCACCGGATCTGCCGCTACCACCGTCTCGCCGATCGACACAAGCAGGAGCTTCACAGTCTCCGCCTGGGTCACGGCCCCCAGCCGCCCGACCAAGCCCGTCACCGTGATGAGCATGGCTGGCACCAACAACAGCGGCTTCGCGGTCCGCTACGTCCCCGAGGCAACCGACCCCGCGCATGCTGGCCGGTGGCAACTGGTCATGGCCAACGCGGACAGCACCACCGCGGCGACAGCCACCGCCGAGCACAGCAACTTCCAGAACAACACCGACTGGAACAACATCATCGTTGTCTACGACGCCTTCGCCGGACAGATGACCCTCTACGT
This sequence comes from Streptomyces sp. NPDC039424, assembly GCF_055639495.1. Lineage (NCBI taxonomy): Bacteria > Bacillati > Actinomycetota > Actinomycetes > Kitasatosporales > Streptomycetaceae > Streptomyces > Streptomyces sp. NPDC039424. The sequence continues at coordinate 44,368 of NZ_JBVKAI010000012.1, read as the reverse complement.
CGACGGCCAGACGCAAGCCACCCCGTGTGCGGACGATGACGACGACGGCGTCCCCAATGACCCTGACTGCACCGAGAAAGTCTCCTGGAACGCCTCGGTACTGCCCTTCGCCGCCACCAAGGGCCTGCAGCTCGGCCGGCTGAGGACCAGCTCCATCACCTGGGGCGAGTACTGGAGCGGCGCCCTCGACGATGTGTGGGTCCTGCAGGGCGCAGCTAACGAGGCGCAGATCAAAGGTCTGTCCGGCGGAGCCGACCTCGACACGACAGCAGGCCCCTGAGCAGAGCAACCAGAGCACCACGACTGGCCCGAGCAGACACAGTAGCAGTTACAACCCGTAGCGCACCCGTGACGTATGGCGAGACGCGAAGGACGAGGACGGATTGATCGTGATGCGAGCACGGATGATGGCGATGGGCATGCGACGCCGGGTTGCCGTCCTCATTTCCGCTGTCTTGGTGGGCTCGATCCTCCAGGCTTCGGCTACTTCCGTGGCCGAAGCGGACAACGAACCCCACATACCCGCTGCAGAAAAGCCGCTGTCTGGGCACGGCGTCCCGTCACGGCCCCGCCTGGACGACGGCGCGCCACGAACGCCCAAGGCCAGACCCAGACATGCCTGGGCGAAGCCTGGCTCCGCCACGCTGTCCCTTCAGCCCGGCACCCAAAGCAAGGCCGTACGGGCGGGAAGCCTGCCCATTACCCTCATTACGCCAAAGACGGCAAAGCGCACGCCGTTGTCCAAGGCCCAGAAGGCCTCCCACACACCCTTGACGGGCAGCGCCACCCTCCGTGTCCTCAACCAGAAAACCGCCCGGCGCGTCGGTGTCGACGGCCTGCTGTTTTCGCTCAAACGGCAACCCGATGCCACCGGCAACACCGTCGGCATCAGCGTGGACTACTCCGCCTTTGCACAGGCCTACGGCGGCGCTTACGGGGCGCGGCTGAAGCTGGTACAACTGCCTGCCTGCGCCGCGACCCGCCCACAGGACACCCAGTGCTCCAAGCCCACGCCCGTCGTGTCGCACAACGACACCATCGCGAAGACCCTCACCGCCCAGACGCTGACCCTTCCGGGCAATGGCAGCGCTGCCTCCCTGCTGCTCGCGGCCACTGCGGGCACGTCCAGTGACCAGGGCGACTACAAGGCCACAGAGCTGTCCGCCTCCTCCTCGTGGCAGACCAACCTCAACACGGGCGACTTCACCTGGTCCTACGACATGCCCGTCCCCGACGTGCCAGGCGCCTTCAAGCCACAGGTCGGTCTCGACTACTCCTCTGGCGGCATCGACGGCCGCACCTCCAACAGCAACAACCAGTCCTCCTGGGCGGGAGACGGCTTCGACCTGTGGCCCGGCTTCATCGAACGCAGCTACAAGTCCTGCGCCGACGACGGCGTGACCAACGCCGACGGAGCCAAGACCGGAGACCTGTGCTGGGCCTATGACAACGCCACCCTGTCCTTCAACGGGCACTCCGGTGAGCTGATCGCGACCGGCACCGGCACCAATTCCTTCCGCCTCAAGGGAGATGACGGAACAAAGGTCGACCGGGTCTACGGCAAGACCGGAGACGACCGCGACAACGGTGACAACGACCAGGAGTACTGGCGTGTCACCACCACCGACGGCACGCAGTACTACTTCGGATACAACAAGCTGCCCGGCTGGTCGAGCGGAGGCGAAACCACCGACTCCACCTGGACGACGCCCGTCTTCGGCGACGACAAGAACGACAAGTGCCACAAGGACACCTTCGCTGACTCTTGGTGCCAGCAGGCCTGGCGATGGAACCTGGACTATGCCGTGGACACCCACGGTAACGCGATCGCCTACTACTACACCAAGGAGACCAACTACTACGCGCGGAACCTGAAAGCAGCCGACGAAACGATCTACAACCGTGGCGGCTACCTCGACCGCATCGAGTACGGCCTGAAGTCTTCTGCGATGTACTCGGCCAAAGCCCTGGCCAAGGTCGACTTCACCTCGTCCGAGCGCTGCCTGCCCGAGACGGGCGTGACTTGCGACGCGTCCACCATCGGCGACAAGTCCTTCTACTGGTACGACACGCCCTGGGACCTGAACTGCAAGTCAGGCGCCGACTGCTACAACGCCAGCCCGTCCTTCTGGAGCCGTAAACGGCTTACCTCCGTCACCACCGAGGTCCGGCAATCGGACGGCACCTACAAACCTGTCGACACCTGGAAGTTGGACCACCGCTGGGGCAAGTCCGACATCGACTATCAGTTGCTTCTCGACTCTCTGCAGCACATCGGACGGGCCGTGAGCCCTGAGATCACGCTGCCCAAGGTCACCCTCGCCTACGACCAGCGCACCAACCGGCTCAAGAACGACAAGGACAACACCGCCCCGTTCATCAAAGAACGGCTGTCTGGCATCTCGGATGAGACCGGCGGAGAGGTGACCGTGAACTACTCTGCGGCTGCCTGCGACGCCTCCGACCTGCCGACCCCGCAGACGAACACGACCCGTTGCTTCCCTGTCTACTTCACCAAGGAAGGCGACAAGGACCCAACCCTGCAGTGGTTCAACAAGTACGTTGTCGACTCCGTCATCCAGACCGACCGCACCAAGTCCTCCCCGGAGATGGTCACCCGCTATAGCTACCTCGACGGCGCAGCCTGGCACTACGACGATGACGATGGCCTGACCAAGGAAAAGTACAAGACCTGGTCCACCTGGCGCGGATACGCCCACGTCCGCGTGCACACCGGCGGCCAGGAACCGGTCGGTATGAAATCGCAGACCGACCACTACTTCCTGCGCGGCATGGACGGTGACAAAGCCGCCCCATCCGGCGGCACCAAGTCCGTCACCGTATCCGACGACAACGGCGGCACCATCACCGACCACAATTCCGTCGCGGGCTTCGAGTACAAGACCGAGCAGTACAGCGGACCCGATGGCAAGATCCTTGACAAGGCCGTCAGCACCCCATGGCACCACGAGACAGCCAAACGCGTCCGCTCCTGGGGCACCACCACCGCCAACCTGACCGCCGCAGCCTCCACCCGCACCTGGACCTCCCTGGACGATGGCGCAGGCAGCAAATGGCGCACCACCTACCAGACCAACTCGTTCGAAGACACCGCCGGCCGCGTCACCCAGACCGACGACTTCGGCGACGAGTCCACCGCAACAGACAACCAATGCACACGGACCACCTACGCGGACAACACCACCAGCTGGATCCTCGACGCACCCTCCCGCGTGGAAACAGTCGCAGTGAAGTGCGCAGACATCCCTGACCGTTCCAAGGACGTCATCGCCGACATTCGCACCGCCTACGACAAAAACGACTACGGCGCAGCCCCCACCAAGGGTGACGTCACCCGAACGGCGACGCTGAAGTCGCACGACGGAAAAGCCGCCACCTACCTCGAAGCCGAAACAGCCTTCGACGGCTACGGCCGCCCCACCACAGCAACGGATCTCACCGCCACCATCACCGCGACGGAAACCACCGGCCCGGTACGCGCGACGCGCAAGGACGGCCGCACCACCACCACGGTCTACAACCCGGCAACCGGCTTCCCCACCACCTCCACCGTCACCACACCGCCTGCCACACCTGGTGACGCGACCACGGCGCAGACCATGACGACGACCTACGACACGGTCCGCGGCCTGCCCACCACAGTCGTCGACACCAACAGCAAGCGCAGCGACACCACCCACGACGCACTCGGCCGAACCCAGAAGATCTGGCTGCCGAACCGCTCGAAGGCCAACAACGACACCCCGAACTACGAGTTCTCCTACACCATCACCGACGGAAAACCGGTCGCAGTCGGTACCACCACCCTGTACGGCACCGGCCGCAGGACCTCTTACACCCTCTTCGACGGCTTCCTACGCCAGCGCCAGACCCAGGGACCCGGGCCGGACGGCGGCCGGCTCATCAGCGACACCTTCTACGATGAACGCGGCCTGACCTCCAAGGTGTTCGCCCCTTACTACAACACCAGCGCCCCCTCCACCGGCCTCCTGGCACTCGACGACGCCCTCGCGGTGGAGACCCAGACCTGGAACACCTACGACGGCCTGGGCCGCATCATCAAGTCCCAGCAGATCGCCGGAAACGGCGACAACGGCAAGGTCCTGTCCACGACCACCACCGCCTACGGCGGCGACCGCGCCACCATCACCCCACCGAAGGGCGCGACCCCCACCACCACCGTCACCGACGCCCGCGGCCGTACTGCGGCAATGTGGCAATACCACGGCTCCACACCCACCGGTACGGCCGACAAGACACTGTACGAGTACAACCCCGCCGGCAAACTCACCAAGCTCACCGACCCGGCCGGCAACACCTGGACCTACCGGTACGACCAGCGCGGCAACCAGACTGCCGCAACCGACCCGGACAAGGGCGAGACCGACTCCTACTACACCGACCGCAACCAGCTCGACCACACGATCGACGCCAACAGAAACAAGATCACCCACGTCTACGACGGCCTCGGACGAGAAACCGAAACGCACCAGGGCGACGCCTCCGGGACCCTGCTGACCAAGCACGTGTGGGACCCCACCGACTACAAGGGCCAACTCGCTTCCGTCACCCGCTACGTCGGCGGCGCAACGGGCTCCGCCTACACCACCACCTATGGCCTATACGACACCCTCTACCGGCCACACCGGACCACGGTCACCATCCCCTCCACCGAAAGCGACCTGGCCGGCTCCTACCAGTCGAACGTCCAATACAACGTCGACGGCACCATTCAGTCGACCAGCTACCCAGCCGCAGGCAGTCTCACCGCAGAGACCATCTCACCCACCTACGACGACGTCCTACGGGTGAAGACACTCAGCGGTAGCGGCGGTGCCACCTATCTGACCAACACCGTCTACAGCTACACCGGCAAGCCCCTGCAGTACACCTACCAGGCAGCCGGAGCCAAAAAGACCGACGTCACCAACACCTACGAGTGGGGCACCCAGCGCCTGCACAACTCCAGCGTGAACCGGGAAGGCATCACAGGCACCGACAAGTCGGCCACCTACAGCTACGACGAAGCCGGCCACATCACCTCCATCGCAGACGTTTCCCGAGACGGCACCGACAACCAATGCTTCAGCTACGACTACCTCGGCCGCCTCACGGAGGCTTGGGCACAGAACACTCTGTCCTGCGCCACCATCCCCACCGCCTCCCTCCTGGGCGGCCCCGCCCCCTACTGGCAGTCGTACACCTACGACCTCAGCGGCAACCGCCGCACCGAAACCCAGCATGACATCAGCGGCGACGCCGCCAAGGACATCAACCGCACGTACACCTACCCCACCACCGGCAGCAAACGGCCCCACGCCCTCACCCAGGTCGACACCAACGGCCCGAACGGCATCTCACAGGACACCTACGCCTACGACGACGCCGGCAACACCGCCACCCGCACCATCAGCGGCGACAAACAAACCCTCATCTGGGACGCCGAAGGTCACCTGTCTCAAGTCACCAAACCCGACAGCAGCGGCCACACCGAGACCACCTCCTACATCTACGACGCCGACGGCAACCGCCTCATCACCCACACCGACACCGACACCACCCTCTACCTCGGCAACACCCAGATCACGCTGGCCAAGGGATCCACCACCAAGAAGGCAACCCGCTACTACGACCTCGGCGGCGGCAACCAAGCCATCCGCACCGATGACAACAAACTCAGCTTCCTCATCGGTGACCACCACGGCACCTCCGAACTCGCCATCAACGCAGCCGACCTGACAACGCAACAACGCCGCTCTACACCATTCGGCGCAACACGGGGCACCACACCAGCCAAATGGCCAGGTGACAAGGGCTTCGTCGGCGGCACAAAGGACAACAGCACAGGCTTCACACACCTCGGCGCGCGCGACTACGATCCCTCAACTGGCCACTTCCTGTCCGTCGACCCCCTCCTCGACCCCAGCGACCCGCAGCAGCTCAACGCCTACGCCTACTCCAACAGCAGCCCCGTCACCTATTCCGACCCTTCCGGTCTCATTATCCCCAACTGCACAAACGGATGGAACGCGTGCGGCCCTGGGCCTCATACCGAAACACCGCACATCGTCGACCCCTCCGGCGGCGGCAGTAGCAGCGGCGGCACCGGGACCCGACACAAGCCTCGTTATGGCCCCGGCTACAGCGTCTCAGAGGACGGTCAGCCTCTCATCGGCGGGATCAGAATCCCGACCAAGAAGGAACTGTACGCGCGCTATTCTCAGCTTGATCCGCGTCACAACAGCTACGCGCAGTTCCTTTCCGCCTTCGCGAACGACATGTGTTCGCGCGCGGACGGAGCGGACAAGACCAAGTCATTCTGCGAGACTTCGAAACGCGCCGGACTGCTGCGGGGTGCCGAAAACGACCCCTGGGGTATCACCGCGACCTATCACTGCATCATGGGACGCGGTGACTGCACCGAAGCGGCCATCGACGACACCATCACCATTCTCTCCCTCGGCTGGGGAAGCTTCAGTAGAGGCCTGGCAGCCCGGGGATTCTCGAGAGCAGCGGCCGCTGAGATCGAGGAAAGCGCGACGGCAAGGCTGATCCAAGCGGCATGCAGCTTCTCCCACTCCACGCCCGTCCTGCTCAAGAACGGAAAAATCAAACCCATCGGGAAAGTCAGACCTGGCGACAAGGTCGCAGCCGCCGATCCTCAGACTGGCAAACGCAAGGGAGCGCGGAGGGTCACGGCCCAACTCGTGCACCACGACAACGACCTTGTCAAGGTGACTGTCCGGGCCGCCGACGGCCACCTGGCCACGCTCGACACCACCGCCAACCACCCCTTCTGGGACGACACGACCCGCGCCTGGGTCCCTGCCGGCAGACTGCGACCTGGCCACAGCCTCAACACCGAAAAGAACGGGCACCTTCAGGTCGCTGGTGTTGAGACCAAGCCCGGCGAAGCCGACATGTACAACCTCACAGTCGAGGATCTGCACACGTACTATGTGCTGGCCGGGTCAACTCCGCTGCTAGTTCATAACAGCAGCGGATGCCCTCGAGTACGAGTAATTGGAAACACCCCTGACTATCAGAGAGTAGCCGAAATGGAAGGGGGGCAGTGGTTCGAGGTGCCGCTGAGTCACTGGAATAAGCTCACGCCGGAGCAGAAGTGGGCGGAAAATTTGAAATTTCTTGACAGGGGCATAGCGGAGGGTGCCACATTCAGGCTGGCCACCCCGGTGGGCAAATCGATTGATAATTCCATCTATCATAGCGAAATTAATCACCTATTGAAGAATGGCTACACCTTCAATGATGCAGGGGATGCGTTAATTCCCGGGAAGTGAATGTCGTGACTGGACAGAAGTTGATAGACGACCTATCTGAATGGCTCCTGGGGCGCGGATTTTCTGTCACGGAAGAGCGCCAAACGGGCGGATTCGAAGACATCCTGCTTCGTTTTATCGGGGAGGAGTGTGAAGTGCACGTGATTCGAGAGCGAGGGGAATGGAGAATTGCTGTGGCCCCCCCTGCCGGTGAACCGGAGCTTCCGCCGCGGATCTGGCGGTATTACATTGACAACGTTCCAGTGCAGGTAACGCTAGCCGAACAGTCGGAGTCTTTCGAGGTAGAGGTTGACTTCGTGCAAAATAGACTGAACGAAGTTATTGCCGCTGTGCAGTCCGATGAAAATATCGGCGACCGGCTTGTCGACATCAATTGGACGATCGTCAAAGATAGACTCGGACTTGATCCAAGCATGCCGCTGCCCGGACAGCCGGGATTCGGATCTTCGTAAGATCCGGCGACGGTGCTGTGGCTCAGCTACCCCGACGCACCCGTGGTCGAGATTCCGGGCGCCGGCCACTTCCCGACCGAGGACGCGCCCGAGACGCTGCTGGCACTGCTCGAGCTGTTCGGTCTATCGGCACCATCACCAACATGCGCCACCATGTCATCACCGCACTGCTCAGCTCCCTCGCCCTGCTGTCGCTCACCGCGTGCGGGGATGACGGCTCCAAGGAAGCCCCACCGAAAACTGAATCCTCGGCGCCAACAACGTCGGCTACCACCGAAGGGGCGAAGACGGCAGACCTGCCCAACCTTGTTGGCAAAGGGCTGCAGAGCGCCCAGGACGCCGCTCAGGCCGCTGGCTTCTACGCGCTTGCGTCGCATGACTCACTCGGCCGCGGACGGAAGCAAGTACTCGACCGGGATTGGAAGGTCTGCTTCCAGACGCCAGGGCCGGGCAGGCGGACGACAGACACTGAAGTTGATCTCGGGGTTGTCAAGCTTGAGGAGACGTGCCCGGACACAGACCAAACGGAGCCGCCGAAGGCAGCCGGGAAGATGCCTGACTTCAAGGGCAAGTTTGTCAAGGTTGCGCGGGAGGCCCTCGATCCTTCCACCAGCATCACAGTGACAGATGCTTCCGGTCAGGACCGGAACGTCTTGGTGGAGTCGAACTGGAAGGTGTGCAGCCAAGAGCCCTCGGCTGGCGCCGAGCTGACGGGGCAGCCGGTGTCTTTGAAGGCCGTGAAGTTCGAGGAGTCCTGTCCGTAGGGACAGGGTAGAGCGGCAGCATGGTCCGGTTCGTGCGGCGGTGCGGGGATCACTCGGCGCTCCCGTTGCGGGCCTGCGCCAGCAGCTCCTCAACGACGTCGGCCTTGGGGAACATCGGTACAGCCGTTGGCGCTGAGATTGATCACGAACGCAGGGGACCCCGGTGAGGGTGATCACCGGGGTCCCCTGCCGTTGTAGCGGGCGGGCGGCGCCGCTGGTCAGGTTCGCGGCGGGAAGAGTTCGAGGAGGCGTTCCTTCTGGCGGGCGCCGAGGCCCTGGACGCGGCGGCGTTCGGAGATGTCGAGGTAGCCAGGAGCTGGCCGGCGCGGACCTTGCCGATGCCGGGCAGCGATTCCAGCAGGCGCCGTACGTACGTCGTGCCGACGATGGAGTCCTCGCGCTCCAGCACCTCCTTCAAGGTGACCTTGTTCGTCTTGAGGGCTTCGAGGACCTCGCCGCGTTCCTTGCGGACGGCGGCGGCCTTCTTCAGTGCCTCGGCGCGAGCCTCGGCGGTCAGTACGGGCAGAGCCATGGGCGCCGCTCCTCTTCCTTCGTACGGGCGTTGGCGGTCATCATCACTCCGCCGTGCGGCTGGTGACCAGCAGGTTTACGGGATCCGCGCCCCCCTCTACAAGGGTGGTGTCGTGTCGGTGACGAGCCGCAGGGCGGGGCGGGCGGGGGCGAACTCGCCGAGTTCCAGCGCCGCCTCGCGCCAGTGGGCGGCCAGCTGAAGGAGGCGTTCGCTGTCGTGCCGGAAGCCGGTCGGCGGGGCGCTCGGGATGGTGGGCCACAGGATGGTGGCGGCGAAGCGGAGCGCGTGCATGGCCGCGGTCGCGTGGGGGTCGACGCCGCCGCCCTCCAGGCGCCGGAGCATGTCGAGCCGTTCGGCGGTGGCGATGAGTTCGCTGAACACCTTCTCGTACTCCTGCGCGCGTACGGCCGCGAGGTCATCCACGGGGGCCTCCAGCGTTCGGGGGCGGCTGGGCCTGGAGGCGTTCGCGGAGTTCGATCTCCTCGGGGGTGAGCGGGTCCTCGGGCCGGCGGATCCGGGCGGGCTTGGGCCGCAGCGGCAGACCGTCGTCCACCTCGACGGCCTGCTCGGCCTCGGCGAACGCCCGGTAGAGGGAGGCGACCGACGGGGACTTGCCCGCGTTCTTCCCCTCCTTGATCGTGAGCTTCTTCGCGATCTCGGGGACGGGGACGCCCTTGTCCTTCAGCGCGAGGGCGAAGGTGAGCATGTCGTCGTCGATGACCTTCGGCCGTCCGCCGTGGTTGCCCTTGGCCGCTGCGGCGACCTGGCCTTCGAGGGTCTTCTCCCGGATGTAGTTGCGCTCGATCTGCCCGGCGACGGCGAGCACGGCGAAGAACATGGCGCCCATGCCGTTGGGGTCGTAGATGCCGGTGAGCGGTCCGGTGAGGAGTTCGAGCTGGATGCCGCCGTCCTGGAGCTCGGCGGACAGCGTCATGAGTTCGGCGGCGTTGTGCGCGAGGCGCTTGAGCTCATGGACGGTGAAGATGACCGGCGTCTCGGGGGCGGCCTCCTTGAACTGGTGGGCCAGGGCGAGCGCCTTCTCCAGTTCGGGTCGGACCTTGATCCGGGTGCTGATCTGCTCCTGGAAGATCTTGTGGCACTCCGCCCGGCGGAGGGCTTCGAGCTGGCTCGCCAGCTCCTGGCGGGCGGTCGACGTCCTGGCGTACCCGATCCTCACCGGCCGCTCGGCGCGGGGAGCGGGGACCACCGCGAGCGCGGGGCCCTGCTTCCACGCGCGGCCCGGCCGCCGGTCGGCGGGCACCGGCACTTCGAGTTCCTCGCGCAGCGCGGGCACGAGGACGAAGCGCGGGGTGTGGTACTTCGCCGCGGTCTTGCCGCCGCGGGTGCGGCAGGCGGAGCCGGCGGGCGCGTCACAGTTCGGGCAGTCGTGACGTTCTACCGCCAATGCGGCCTGATCGGGCGTCAAATCCATGGCGGCAGTCTCTCAGAACTGCCTCGCACAACGCGCCGGTTTCGAGAGGGCTTTTGCGAGTGGCGACCTGCGGAAACGTGATCACTCCGGGGGCTCTCGCAGAACTCTCACAGATGAGTCAATTATGAGAATCGGGTCGGAGCGGCTTCTTCCTGAACCAGCGGCGGAACTTCCCAACCTTTTGCTCACGCCCGAGTTCCTCAAGTCGATCCGCCAGCAGGCCCAGTACGGCGTCAAGTTGCGGAAGCACGGAGGGCGGCGTGTCAATTTGCCGGTCGTATAGCTCCGCAGCCTCCTCAGTCGCGGTGAGTGCCTCGCTGCGGCGCCCGGCCTCCCCCAGCCGTCTGCCGAGGTTGGACAGCGAGCGTGCGAGTTCGGGTTCGTAGGCGGCTGGGTTGTCGGCCGCAAGCCGACGGTGGATCTCCACGGCCTCCTCAGTCGCGGTGAGTGCCTCGCTGCGGCACCCCGCCTCCGCCAGATCAGCGCCGAGGTTGGACAGTGAGAGAGCCAGGTCGGGTTCGTAGACGGCTGGATTATCGGCCGCAAGCCTGCGCAGGATATTCACCGCCTTCTCGGCAGCGGCGAAGGCCTCGTCCTGACGCCCAGCTTCCGCGAGCCAGACGCCGAGGTTGGACAGCGAGCGGGCGAGGTCGGGTTCGTAGACGGCGGGGTTGTCGGCAGCAAGCCGGTGGTAGATCTCCACCGCCTCCTCGATCGCAGTGAAGGCCTCCTCGATCGCGGCGGCGGCGCCGTTCTGACGCCCAGCTTCCGCGAGCCAGACGCCAAGGTTGGACAGCGAGCGGGCGAGGTCGGGTTCGTAGACGGCGGGGTTGTCGGCAGCAAGCCTGCGCAGGATCTTCACCTCCTCTTCGGTCGTGGTGAGGGCCTCGCTGCGGTGCCCCGCCTCGGACAGATCAGCGCCGAGGTTGGACAGTGAGAGAGCCAGGTCGGGTTCGTAGACGGCTGGATTGTCAGCCGCAAGCCTGCGCAGGATCTCCGCCGCCTCCTGTTTAGTGGTGAGGGCCTCGCTTCGGTGCCCCGCATCGGCCAGGTGGACCCCAAGGTTGGACAGCGAGCGTGCGAGGTCGGGTTCGTAGACGGCGGACTTGTCGGCCGCGAGCCTGCGCAGGATCTCCACGGCCTCCTCGGCGGCGGTGAGGGCCTCGCTGCGGCGCCCCACCCTGGACAGATCAGCGCCGAGGTTGGACAGTGAGCCGGCGAGTTCGGGTTCGTAGACGGCGGGGTTGTCGGCCGCAAGCCTGCGCCGGATCTTCACCGCCTCTTCGGTCGTGGTGAGGGCCTCGCTGCGGCGCCCCGCCTCGGCCAGGTGGACCCCGTGGTTGGTCAGTGAGGTGGCGAGTTCGGGTTCGTAGGCGGCTGGGTTGTCGGCCGCAAGCCGACGGTGGACCTCCACGGCCTCCTCAGTCGCGGTGAGTGCCTCGCTGCGGCGCCCCACCTCCGCCAGATCAGCGCCGAAATTGGTCAGCGAGCGTGCGAGTTCGGGTTCGTAGGCGGCTGGGTTGTCGGCCGCGAGCCGACGGTGGATCTTTACTGCCTCTTCGGTCGCCGTGGGGGCCTCGCTGCGGCGCCCGGCCTCCACCAGCCGTCTGCCGAGGCGGGACAGTGAGCCGGCGAGTTCGGGTTCGTAGGCGGCTGGGTTGTCGGCCGCGAGCCGACGGTGGATCTCTACGGCTTCCTCAGTCGCGGTGAGGGCCTCGCTGCGGCGCCCCGCCTCCGCCAGATCAGCGCCGAGGTTGGACAGTGAGAGAGCCAGGTCGGGTTCGTAGACGGCGGGGTTGTCGGCCGCGAGCCGACGGTGGATCTCTACGGCCTCCTCAGTCGCGGTGAGGGCCTCGCTGCGGCGCCCCACCTCCGCCAGCCGGCTGCCGTGGTTGGACAGTGAGGTGGCGAGGGCGGGTTCGTAGACAGCGGGATCGTCGGCCGCGAGCCTGCGCCGGATCTTCACCGCCTCTTCGGTCGCGGTGAGCGCATCGCCCCGGCGCCCCGCCTCCGCCAGCCAGCCTCCGTAGTTGGACAGCGAGCCGGCGAGGGCGGGTTCGTAGACAGCGGGATCGTCGGCCGCGAGCCGTTGGTAGATCTCCACTGCCTCCTCGGCGGTGGTGAGTGCCTCGCTGCGGCGCCCCGCCTCCGCCAGCCGGATGCCGTGGTTGGACAGCGAGCTGGCGAAGTTGGGTTCGTAGGCGGGGGAGGCTTGCGCCAGTTGCCGGTCAGCCCAGGCAAGGGTTTCGGTGAGTCCCAGAGCGAGGGGGGAGATGATGCGGGATGGGTAGGGCAGTGCGGCCGAGGCGGTATGGACGGCCTCGTAGTCGAGGGGAGCGTTGATCAGGGCCGTGTCCAGGGTGCGCAGGACGTGTTCGCTGTCGGTGGTGCGTTCGGCGTTGTAGTGGGCGATGACGGCGCGGGCCAGGACGGTGATGGTCTGGGCCTGCTGGGCGGGGGTGCCTGCGGCGAGGAGGGCGGGCAGCAGGCGGCTGTGTTCTTCGAGGATGCGGGAGGCGTGGTATTCGGCTACGCGGTCGGGTTGCAGGGATCCCCAGTAGCGGTCCGGGCCACCCGGGTACAGGGAGGCCAGCCAGGCTGTGGCGGATGCCTGCTGGTGGTCGGGCAGGCCGGGCAGAGCGGTGATGACCTGTCGGGCCTCGTCCGGGGTGCTGGCCCCGCACAAGGCTGCCGTCGCGACCGCAGCACCCAGGGTGGGAACGGGCAGGTCGAGTTTGTAGGCGGGGGTCTTTGCGCTGGCCTCCCAGAAGCGTTCCTCATGTTTGAGGAGGGTGCGCTCCGGCGGAGTGCCGGGGGGCGTGTCGGCGGGCCGGGGTCCGTGCTGGAGGAGGGTGACCAGGGCGGTCATCTGCAGAGTGAGGACGTTGTCGTAGCGAGGGTGGTTCAGGTCGGAGGGGGGCCGGATCGTGCCAGCAAGGGACTTCCAGTCATGTGTGGGCAGGGTGGGGACCTTGGGCAGCAGGCAGGCGAGGTCGTCAGCGGCCTGCTTGAAGGCGCTTTGCCGGTCATGAGCGGGTTTGCCGGCGGGTATGAGCGGGCCGAGAGGGATGACCGGGGCTTCTTCGAGTAGGTCCCGCACGTCGGGGACGGCCTGAAAGGAACCGGTGCGCCATTCGCCATCTGAGCGCGCGAGCAGCAGGAGCCGTACGCGGTGGCGAGAGCGGTGCACGTGGGTGATGAGGCGGCGCAGCAGGCGGGGACGGGTCTCGGCATAGTCGACGACCAAGAGCAGGGGCAGGGCGGTGCCCAGGGTGGTGAAGTCGGGTGGGGTGCCGTCGAAGAAAGGGTCGTCGGTGAGGTCGGATCGCAGTTGTCCGGTGACCCAGCCCTCCCAGCCGAGGATGTCGGCGAGGCGGCGGGCGAGGCGGGTCTTGCCCTGTCCACCTGGCCCAGTCATGACCGAGATCGCGAAAGTGTCCGGTTCGTGCTCGCACCAGCTGCGCAGGTCGGCGAGTTCGGCATCACGGCCGTGGAAGGCGACGGCCTCGGCGTCCGCGCGCAGCAGCGCGGCGGGAGAGCGGAAGGCACGGGCGGCGGCGGAGGAGGTAAGCAGCGCAGTAGGTTCGATGGGTTCGAGGACGGGTTCCCAGCCGGTGTGCTCGGTGATGAGGTCGCGAAAACCGGGGTCGGCGAGGAGATGGGCTGCGGGGGTGGCGGTCAGGCGGGTGCCGCCTTCGGCCTGGCGGTCGCGGCGCACGACGCCGCACAGCATGTCCCCGCCGAAGCCGTCGTCGGTGAGGACGGCAGCACCGGAGATGCCCGACCAGCGGCTCCCCGATGTGCCTGGAGGTATGTCGACAGGGAGAGTGGGGTCGGTGCTGGAGATCTCGTAGCGACCGGCGAGGGATCCGGTGCCTGGAGTGATGCGGCCGGTGAGCTGTTCGTCCAGGCGCCGACCGTCGTCGGGGTCTTTCTGCATACGGGGGAAACCGGTGAGGGTGACCGGGTGCGGTCGGGTGCCGATGAGCAGGCCGTACCTCTGCGGCGGACGGGTGAGCAGATCGCTGAGGGACTCCGGCGTCTGCCAGCCGTGGCTGTCGCGGATTTCGATCAGCGCGGCGTCCACCGTCTCATCCAAGCGCCGCCAGCGCACGGCTGCGGGAAACTCCTGTCCGCTGGCATCGGGGCGGCTCACCCTGAGCGCGTGAGGGTCGGCGTGGTTCATGCCGTCCACAACGTGGGAGGCGGTCAGCACCAGCCGCGGCGCGATCAGGTAGCCCGAGCCGAAGCCCTGCTTGTCTGTGCCTGGTTTGCGTATCCGGATCTGCACCCGGCGGTCGAACTCCACAACAGTCCCCCCGTTCTTGCTTCATGCCCTGCGTGGTACTGGTCGTGGACCGGGTTACTCCTCGTCGCTGACGTCAAGGTCGCCGCCGCCGGGCAGGTGCGGCTGCAGCTTCACGGTCACCGCGTGAGTGGCCTTCCGGCCGCTCTCCTTCTTGCCGCCCAGGCTGATCACGCTCCACCGCAGTCCGCCGTTGACCCCCTTGGTGCCGGTCAGCTCCAGGCCGAGGTCCAGCGTGATCTCCCCTAGCGTGAACAGCACCCCCCGATGGCCGCCGCCCGCAGGGGCGGCGATCCGATCCTGGGCCTCGGCGATCTGATCCCGCAACAGAGCGATGGCGTCCGCCAAGTCCATCCATTCTTCGCCCGAACCGCTTACGCTGCCCATCACGATCCCCCCTCTTCTCGTCTCCCCTGCCTGCGGCAGGGGCCGTATCTGATTCTTTCTCCTGGAGTAAACCCACAGAAACCGTGCCATCGTTGGTGCGTTCTGCGACCCTGTCGCGCCCTCTTCGACCATGGGCATACGTTGCTACCCCTATACGTCGTCCTCTGTATCTGTGTCCGGGGCACGCAGGGGCCGTAAGGCCCCGCCGTCCGGGACGGTTGAGCGGAAGCTGTAGCGCCCCAGGAAGTTGAGGTTCGCGTGACGCAGCGGGGAAAGCCGGGCCACGTCCTCGACGAGGACGTCGTGCTCACGCGTGTCGGCCGGCAGGGCCCACAGCTCAGCGACCGCGGCGTCCAAGTAACGGGTCGTCCACAGCACGGCGGCGTTGAGGACCAGGCCGAGCGCGCCGAGTTGGTCTTCCTGTCCCTCGCGGTACGCCTGCATGATCTGCCCGCGTTTGCCGTGGCAGATGTCGCGGGCGAGCTTGTGGCGGGACTCCTGGACGGTGAGCTGCCGGTTCATCTGCCGTCGGTAGGTGTCGTCGACCGGGTCGACCACACGCAGCAGACGCAGGGTCTTGGCGATCCGCCCGTACTCGGCGAACGCCTGACCCAGCGGGGTGGGGCGGCCCTCGCGGCCGAACATCCGCAGCAGGTCGTAGGCGCGGACCTGCCCGGTCACCAGGGAGCCGGCCACCCGCAGCATGTCCGGCCAGTGCGTGATCACCTTGTTCAGGTTCACCCGGTTGCGCGCGAGGGCCTCCAGTGGACCGTAGCCGCCGGTGGTGACGCCGGGCATCTCCGCGCGCCAAAACCGCTGGTCGGCCAGGTCACGGAAGCGCGGGGAGAAGTTGTAGCCGAGCATGGAGAACAGGCCGAACACCATGTCGGAGTACGAGGCGTTGTCGGTGGCGACCATCTCCGGCTTCACCCCGGCGTCCAGGTTCAGCAGGGTGTCCAGGATGTGCAGGGAGTCGCGCGGGGTGCCGGGCACCACCATCTGCCCGATGCCCGCGACCTGGTCGTTCACGGCGTTCAGCCAGGTGATGCCGCGTTTGAAGTGGTAGTACTTCGGCGACGGGCCGGCGTTGATGGTGCGCTTGGGCACCACGAACCGCAGTCCGTCGACGGAGGCGAGCAGGCCCTCGCCCCAGTGCGCGACGATCGGCACGCGTCCCTGAGCCTCGATCAGGTGCGCGTTGGCCGCGGCGATGGTGTCCGCCCGCAGGTAGTACTGGTCGACGTGCACGAGCCGGGCCCGGGTGAGTGCCTCGTCGTTCGGGTCGATGACGGGGGTGTAGCCGATGTTGCAGGCCTCCGCGACCAGCAGCGCCACCAGGGAGGTCTTCAGGCTCTCCATGCGGGTGCGGCCGTCGCCGAGGTGCACGAAGGCGTCCAGGAACCCGGTCCAGGAGTCGACCTCGAACAGCAGGTCCGGCAGGTCGATCTTCGGGAGCATCGCCGCGGTGGTCTGGCGCAGCCAGCGCAGCGACTTCGGCTCACCGACCGCGCCGAGCCGGTCCACGTTCAGCTTCAGCCGCCCGTTGGGCTGCACCTCGAAGCTGAGCTTGGCGTCCTGCCCGGCCTCCTCCAGCCGTTCGGCCATCAGTTGCCACGCGGCGTCCAGCGCCCGTACCCGCCCGGCGAGGTGTTCGGTGACCGGCTCATCCAGGCTCAGGCCGTGCAGGACATCCTCGGCGACTGCCTCCCACTGCTGGCCGTCCAGCAGCCGCGCTCGCGGGTCGGACCAGCGGTTCGACGGCGACGCGAACACGTCCCGCCGGTTCAGCGCCCGGTAGAGCTGCTCCAGCACGCACACCACGTACGCGTCGCGGTCCACAGCCCCTTCGGGCAGGTCGGGGTTGGAGAACACAGCCCGCTTCCACGCCGGCGGCACGAGCTTGCTGTCGATCTCGCGCGGCAGCAGCGGCTTGACCTTGACCTTCCGCCGGGCTAGCGCGGGCAGCCGCTTCACCGCCGCCAGCACCCGCGCCCCGCCGGAGGCCGCCCCGAGCGCGGGCGACTCCCCGAGCAGGGACAGGAACGGGCGGACGGTGTTGTAGCGGGTGGCCAGCAGGCGCCGCATCTCGGCTTCCGCCTCGTCGTCGCCGGGCGGCAGCAGTTCGTCCAGCAGCGCGGCGGCGGCCTCCACCTCCTCGCGCGGACCAACCTCCGTCTCCAGCGCGCGCCACAGCGCCGCCGCGTCCAGGTCGGCGCCGTGCTCGGTGACCAGGCTCAGCTGCTCGCTCCACAGCCGGTACACCGCCGTGACCGTACGGGACGCCTTCGCCAGCCGCGGCTTCGCCGCCAGCCAGTCCTTGTCTGTAGCCCGCTTCGCCGCGCTCATCAGCTTCACCTGCATCAGCAGCGCGAACAGATCCAGCGCGTCGTCGATCGCGGACGCCTCCAGGTGCCGCACCACCGACGTCAGCAGCGCCGTGCGCTTCGGCTCCGGGGTGCGCTCCAGGTTCGGCGCCTTGCTGCCGAACCCCGTGCGGGCCATCGCCGCCAGCCGGTTCGGCGGGACCTTGCCGATCCTCACCCGGCCCAGATGGAAGGAGGAGATCTCATCGACCCGCTCCAGGGCCTTCGCCATGCCCGTGCCCGTGGTCCGCGTCGGCGGCCGGCGCAGCCGCTCCAGTGCCGAGACCCGCCGCCCCTCCGGCACCTCAAGCAGCGCGACCAGGTCGCCGGGCAGCGACGCGTCCGCCCGCCGCGCGGCCTTGGCCACCGTGGCGTACAGCCGCTTCTCCGCGACCGCCCGGACCTCCGCCACCTGCCGGGCCAGCACACTCACGCCCGGCAGCAGCACCCGGCTCCGGCGCAGCCACCCCACCGCCTGGTTGAACAGCGCGACCGGCCCCTCTGCGTGCGTCCACGCACGGCCGTGCAGGAACGCGCGGAACTTCCGGCCCCACTCGTGGTCCTCGAACTGGTGGTAGCCGTAGGCGTCCCGGATCTCCCACGCGTGCTCGTACGCCGTCATGTGCCGCTCGGTGTACCGCTTCACACACGAGACGTCCTCCACGCCCAGGTGCTCCGCCAGGTGCTCGATCACCGACCACGGCACGTCCAGCGGATCCTCCTGAAACAGCCCCAGGTAGCGGACGGTGCACATTTGGAGCGCGAACCCCAGCCGGTTGTGATCTCCGCGCCGCTTCCGGATCAGCTCCCGGTCGACGTCATCGAGGTAGAAGAACCGCTCAAGCTCCGGCCGCGTCGGCTCCTCCACGAACCGCCCGTACGCTTCGGCCTGCTCATCAGTCAGAATTTCCACTGGCACCCGGCGGACGGTAGCCACGGGCCGGACGACTCACGTGATCTTCGGGCGAACAACCGCGAGCCCTGGGACCACTGTGCTAGACGACCAAGATCAAGTGCTTAGCGCTAGTGGCTGTTCCGTTGTTCCCCGAGGCCGGTAACGGCCCCGGCAAATCCAGGGCCATGGCATCGCTTTGAGTGATACATGCTGCGTATCCGCGGTGCGTGAGGTGCGAGAAAGGGGGAACCGTCCACGGCGTGCGCCGCGCATATGCCCCTCATTCCATGGAAGTAACTCATATTTTGTGTGCTTGTAGGACTGATGTAAGGGCATCCGACGGTCAGGAGGTTGATAACGATGGTTCCCCTGCTTCTAGTTCTTCTGCTGGCTCTGATCCTCTTCGGCGCGGGTTTCGCCCTGAAGGCACTGTGGTGGATCGCAGTGATCGTGCTCGTCGTGTGGCTGCTCGGTTTCATCGTCCGTACGGCGGACAGCGGCGGCCGCAAGGGTCGCTGGTACCGCTGGTAGACGACGGACACACTCGGCGCGAGGACCGCGTTACGCGCGAGAGGTGGGTGGGGCCCGGCCGGGTACGGCCGGGCCCCACCCACGTAGGAAGGCTTCCTGCCAGGGCGGTTGGGAGGGATCGGGCGTATCGGGCGCACCGCAGGGTACGTGAGTGATGCACCGGCCCCGCAGACCCCGCAGTGGAACCCTGCTCCTCCTGTCTGCGGGGCCGCTGCGCACCGCTTTTGCGCGACAAACGGGCCGGGCGGCCCGCGACCGTGTCAAAGCGGCAAGCATCGGGCCCCGGCTGATGCTTGCCGGCAGATCATGCGACCGCCAATCAGTGGCAACCCTGCTCCAGCTCGCCACCGCAGAGTCAGTCATCTGAGACTGCTCGCAGGCGGCGTGCCCGTCCAGCGTTCTGTGCAGAACAATGCACTTCTCGATCATGATCGTGCCCAGCGTGGACCATCGACAGGAGCACAGCATGAGCGACGCGACGAACAGCACCGATCCGACGGCCCTGGGCTTTCGGTTCACCGTCGTCATCGAGGGCGAGAGCGGGCACGCGGAGGCGTGGGTGGGTTGCAGCAGCAGTACGACGTGGCCGAAGCTGCCGGAACCGAGGTACCTGATCGCGGTACGCAGGACGGTGGCGCGGTCGGTGACGTCGCGGTCGGCCAGGACGTGGGGCTGAAGTGCAAGGTTCTGCCGATGTGGGCCGCGCACGGTGTGGCTGGGCATCCGCTGGCGCTGACGAAGAAGGAGCTCGCGACGCTGCTGCGGCTGCTGGAGGCTGTGATGGCGCCGGGCTGGGTGCACCGGGACGGGCGGGTAACCCCGGCCGGGCTGCTCGGGTCGCGTACGGGCCGGGCGGCTGCGACGGACCGGCTGGCGCTGCTGCTGGTGGTGCTGGAGGCGAGGGAGAACGGTCGGGTGCGGCAGTGCGGCGGCACGGTGGGCACCCGGCGCGGTCGGGCGGCCGCAACGCTGGCCCGGCTGCTGGGCTGCACGGCGTCGGCGGGCGAGCGGGTGCTGGAGCGTCTTGAGGACCGGGACCTGGTGATGCAGGTCCGTGTGTGTACGGCCTCCGGGCTGCGTTGCCCTACGCCTCCGAGGCGGAGCGCCGTACGGCAATCGACCGGCAGCTGCACGAGACGGTGACCGCCCGGGCGTGGGCCCGCGAAGACGAGTGGGAGCAGGTCCGGGCCCGGCGGGCAGCGGCCGCCAAGGCCCGCGCCGAAGCCCCGGTCGAGCACCCCGCCCTTGATGAGCCGGCCACGCCGCCGGCTTGGGTCGTGCTGCCCGCCCCGCGCCTGGCACCCGCCCCGCCCTCACCGCAGCCGGAGGCCGATGTCGACCGGGACCTGGTCCTCGAGGACCTGACCCGCGAACAGGTCCTGGACTGGCGCACCCGCGCCGCCCGCGACCACCAGGTCGTGTTCGACCACATCCGACCTCGCCGTCGCCCGCCACCAGCCACCAAAGCCGCATCGCATCCGGTCCCGGACGCCGGTACGCGTCGGCGCGCACGTCCTGGAGACGCCGCTGCGCATCATGCTGTTCGCGCAGAACGTCGACACCATCGGCGCCGGCGACTCCTTCCAGGCTTCCCTGCTCGACGTTCTCCAAGGACCCGACGGTGTGCGCATCCCACCGCCCTGGAACCGTTGGCGCCGTCAGGCCGCCGTGACGCCGTAGCGGAGGGGCTGGGCCGGGACAAGCTGTTTCGTTCCCGGCGTTGATCTTCTTTTGGGGGTGCTGATCAGCTCGCCGACCAGGGGGTGCGGGATGCCCGCCCGCGAGGGGTGGTATCACCAAGGTCGCGGTGAGCCTTGGCCTGGGTAAGCCAGTCGCCGGAGGTCCGCGCGCTGGGAGGGCCCGGTACCGCCAGGCGTTGGCGTTCCCGGCTGAGTTCGGGTGTGCATGTGTGCACAGTGCCTTCGTTTTTCAGACTGCGGGAATCGTTGATCCCGGAATTCCTGCTTCCGGGGTGACGAATGGCGGCGCTCTTTATTTCAGGGGTGGCGAAGGGTGGCGCTTTTCTGAATCAGGTATCCGGTCCGAGACGGGAACTCTTTGAATGGCAAGGGACATGGCTGTCTGTGCGCCCCTGCCGTGCGCGGGCGTGCAGGCGGCGTGTGCTGCGGGTCGCGGCTCAGCGGCCCAACCACAGCTTTCGTCGGCACCATGCCGCCCGAAGGCCCTTCTTCCGGAGAGGAGACCCGCGCGTGTGGAACCACAGCATGCGCGTTGACCTGCCATGATGCAGAGTGCTTTGCATGAAGTGTGGCCCCAGTACCTTGCCGGAGTCCTCGTGCTGGCCACCGGTGCGGCGACTGCGGCCGCCGCACGCCTCTTCCGTCGGCGCCGTTCGGTGACCCGCGGCCAGGACACTGTGCCCCACCCAGAAGAGCCTCGCTAATCCCTGCTGGACTTCATACATGGATACACGTATGCCTTCTCAAGAAAATGTCGTCCGCCGGACGACAAAAAGCGTCGTCATTAAGACGACACTTTGCAGTCGGCCCGAAGAAACCAATCGCGCTGCGGCCTGGCTGCATTTACACACCCAGCGCGAACGAGACCCGGACGAATGGGCTGGTGAACTGGCCCTGGCCGCCAGCCGCGAGTTCAGGCCCGAGGACCGCGACCTGACTGATGTGGCCGCCAAATACGATGAGCTGATCCAGCGTGTCCGCTACCGGGATCCGGACATCGACGAGACCAGCGTGCTTGCGGCGCTCCTCGTCGTCCGCGCCTTGCGCGACAAGCTTCTCCTGGACGAGCGGCGCCTCATCGGCGCGGCTCGCGCGCTCAACGTCACCTGGCGGCGCATCGCCGATGCCCAGGAACTCAAGAGCCGGCAGGCCGCCGAACGCCGGTATCTCCAACTACGCGACGACATCGACGACATGGCCCCCGACGCCGAGGAAAGGACCCAGGCCGAGCGCGTAGAGGTCGCCCGCGCCCGCCGCGCCCGCCGCGCCGAGTACATCTGGGCCACCACACACGCCGGCCCGATCATCTCCCTGGCGCTGCGCCTGGACGCGGTGCACGACCTGCAGCAGCGTGCCGACGCCTCCGAGGCCGCCCGCAAGGCGCACCAGCTCGTCAATGCGGGCACTGTCTTCGAGGGCCGGCCCGCACCGCCGCCGGTCCGCATGCCGTGGCCGGATCGGCTGCACGAAGCGGTGGCCACCTACCGCACCCATCAGAGCGCGTTGGCCGAGTACCGGGCCCGCCCGCAGCCCACCGTTCTCGGTGAGGATGCCCGCCCGCCCCACGGGCTCCTGTTGCCCGTGTCGTACGACCGGCTGGTGCACGACCTGTTTGGCCTCATCGGCAACGCCCGGGATGTTGACCTGGATGACCAACCCGGCCTTGCCGACGACATCCGGGGCCTGTACGCGGAGGCCGGTGCAGCCTCACCGCATGTGGACTGAGTCCGCGGCAGCAGTACCCGAACGCACAGGAAAAGTACGGACAGGAGCTGAACCTCGCCCGCTACATGAGGACGGCAACGTGGCCGACGGCGGGGAGTGCGAGGCAGTGTCTGGGTTCCCGCCCGGCACAGGGATGCCGGGCGGGAGAGGGGTGTGCGTCCCTCCTTGGGTGGTTCTTCAGCACGAGGGCCCGCACAGCCTTCCAGACGGGAAGGTTCGACGCCGGGGCGTCGGTGTTCCATGGTGGGGATCGGGCGGGCTGCTGCAACGGTAAGTGGCTTTTCCCACTCATACGGGTTGAAAAGCGCCGCAATGTGTGCGCGCCTGACTGGCTGTGTCGGGTAACTCCCGCCTCTCTGACTCCTATTGTTCCGTAACTCCATGATCACTTGGCGTGGCGAGGGCTGGACGGACCATGCTGGCGTCCTGCTCCTCGTGAGGCGCTTCAGCACCGCCTGGCGAGGGGTTCCTTCCAGACGCCCATTCCAGGGAACTAGGTGCGATGTCCAGTTCGCAGGTGTCGACCGCCGCTGCGGTGGCGGCGGTCTTCCCATCCGGCACGGCGCGGGCCGTGCCCGGGCACCTCCCGGTGCCCGTCACGGGGTTTGTGCCGCCCGGTACGGCAGGGCCTGATCTTGTCGTGCGGCCCGGTTTACCCCTTCAGGGTCCGGCCGGTTCGCGCCGGGTGGTCGCGACGCCGCGCGTGCGGCGGAAGGAGGCACCGCGATGACGTCCTCCGCGGTGCCGGAACGATCTGACGGGGAGCCTGTCAGTCGGCGGGGCCGCAAGCCCGAGCCGATCTCTGCGGACGTGGGTGCCGCGCACCGGGCCTGGCTGGAGTCGGTCCGCGCGCGGCTGCGCGCCAGCGGTCTGACGCTGGACGAGCTCGTGGCACGCTCGGGGTATTCCAAGACTCGTATCTCCGAACTGCTGCGCGGCAACGGCTACTACCCTGGCTGGGAGATCACCTTCAGCGTGATAAAAGCCCTGGACATCCCGCCGTGGCCGATGCGCCGGCTGTGGGCGGCGGCCGCCCAGGAGGCCTGCAAGGAGCCGGACTGGATCCGCCGCTCCGTCGAGGACGTGGCGCTCGAGCGGGAGCTGCAGCCGGTGGCCCACGAGGGCTTCACTGAGTCGTTGAGTGGCCACTACACCGCCTATGCCCGTGCGTTCCTGCTCACCGACCACCGCGCCAAGTGGGTCGTGTCGGAGACCTTCGACATCCTGTGGCTGTACTGGGACGAGGCCGCCGCCAGCGCGGACGTGCGCCGTTACGCGTGGCGGCTGCTGCGCTCGCGGGTGATGGCCCGCGCGTGCCGGCACCCCGAGGGCCATGTCGACCTGCGGGCCGCGGCCCTGTCGACGCAGTCGCAGAACGAGAGCGGCGACCTGGCCGAACGGCTCGCCGACGCCGGTGAGCTGGTGATGCTGTTCGACGCGATCGGCCGCCTGCCCGGCAACCAGCAGGACGTCACCGTCCTGCGATACCTCTGCGGTATCGACGAGGACGTCATCCCGGATGTCCTGGGCCTGTCCCCGGCCATTACCCGCGCCATCGACCGGCACGCCCGCGCCGCCCTGGACGACATCTACCGCCGACGTGACGACACCAGGGAGTGATCAGCTCATGACCACCATTGACCAGCTCCTGTCCCGAGCCCGGCTGCAGCGGCAGCCCGCTGTCCCCCCGGACACCGTCCCCTACGAGGACTGCGCCTACCCGGCCCTGACACCGGACGGTTTCGCACTGTGGGACGACGGCCCAGAAACCGCCGACGACACTGCCATGACGAATTTGAACACCCTGTGCGAGGCAGCCGTGACCCACTCCACGGCCTCGCTGGAGGACTTCGTCACCGACCAACTGCCCGCCCCGCGGGGCGCCTGGGTGCTGGGATGCGTCCTGCAGCTCGCGGACGCGGAAGAAGGAGCCCGCTTCTGGTGGCAGTACGCGGCCGGCGCGGGAGACGACGCCGCCTCCTACTGCCTCTACCTTCACCACCGCGCCCTCGGTGAGACGTACGCGGCCGACTTCTGGCGGGAGCAGACCAGCATCGACACCGAGACAGACCCCGAGACGGTCACCCTGCCCGGCGCGACGGCACCAGCCGACAGCCTCCGCCTGGACCGCAGCACCCCCACCGTCCTGCGCCTGCTCAACCGGCTGACACCGCCGGGCGACCGCCCCCGCAGCGAGACCGTCACCGCCGTCCTGGACTACGTCCCCGCCGCCGTCACAGCCGGCTACGCCCGGCACCCTGACCGTGAAATCCCCCTGCCCGGGCAGGACTTCGCCACCCACATCGCCATCATCCTCGCCACCACCTCGCACGCCCCTGGCGCCAGCGAGCGCCCGCAGCGGCCCAACCCGGCCCCCAGGGCATTGCCGAACCGCTCCGGCCATAACCGCAGCAGCGACAGCCGTGTGCAGGATGCAGTGCGCGGCGGGCACCGCTGATGCCGCGCGGCAGTAGTCGGCGGCAGTCTCGGCATGGGCCGTGCCGGCGTATCAGCGGCCGACATCGCATAGGCAGGCCGCCTGCGGTGGACTGGCGTACGACGGGTCCGATGCACTTGGGGCCGGCGGCCCGGTTCACAGCGGAGCCGAGGTCCGTGCGACGGACCCCGGCTCGATGGGACCGGTATGGATCAAATAGTGAGCACGGTGTGCACAAATCGCCTGGTGATCCGTCTGAATGCGTCAATCGCGCGATACTCGGCTGTCTGGGGGGTCGGCGAGGACGGTGGCCACCCGGGCCTGGGCCTGGGCGACGTACTGTTCGCTGGCGAGTTTAAATTCGTCGCTGGCGGCCCGTTCTCGCACGTAGGTTTCCATGCCTTCGCGGATGACGGCGTTGGCCGTGGTCGACAGCACGGCTGCCATGGCCTGGATGCGCTCCAGTAGATGGCCGGGGAAGCGGACAGAGACGACGACCGTGCGGTCTTGTTCGTCGGTTGCTTTCCTGCGCTCGCTCGACACGCGTGTTCCCTTCGTCGGGGACTGGATGCCCCGTTCGTGCCAGGGATCGGGGCATGCCATTCCCGGTTCGACGTGCTGACCGGTTGCCGCCGGACAGCACTCTCGCTGACTGAACGCCGCTCAGACTACGACACTACAAGGTTCCTTGGAGTGGCTACGACATATGTGTTGCGCCGCACATGAGTTCTTTGTCGCCGGTTGTACATCTCTCGGTGTGGTGTTTGACACTCCGTTAGTTCGGGCGTGTCGAGAGCGTCATGTAGTCGTACGTGCCATCCTCCGACTGAACTACACGAAGGTCGTGTCATGATGGCTGTCACGTAGCGCATGCGACCGCGTGCGCCCCGTGCACGCACCTTCACGCAAGCCCCCATACGCAAGGAGTTCCCTGTGCTACACGAGCTTCCCGCCACCCTCGGCCCCGGCCTGAAGGAGCCGCTCACCACCGGCGGCATAACCGCCCACGCATGCGACACCGCCCTGCGCATGATGGACGCCTTCGGCCACGAGAAGATCTACGGCCAGGACATGGAAGCCGAACTCTCCCAGGAGGAACGTGACGCCAAGGTCCTCGCCCTCCTCGGACAGCGCTACATCCCACCCGGCATCCTCACCCAGGACGCCTACTGGGAAGACCAGGCCCGCACCCACGAACGCCGCCTCGTCCACGCCGTACGCGACACCCTGACCAGCCTCGCCAACGAGTCCGGCCGGCCCCCCACGGTGCTCGGTGACGACGGCACCCCCGCCGAGCGCGAGGAGGAATTCCGCGCCCTGGTGAAGGCCGAACAGCCCGCCGTCTCCGTCGCCTTCACCGGCTCCCTGCGCCGCTGGCTGTCCGCGAGCGACGCCACCGCCACGTCCATCGCCATCACCACGTACCTGCCCGACAGGCCCCTCTACGCGGCGCTCGTCACCCCCAAGACCGCGCTGCTGTCCGACTGCTCCGGCTCCTACCGGCTGTCCCTCGATGACGGCTGGCTTGCCATGACCGGGGAGCCGACGGTGGCGGAACCCGACCCGAACTGCGTGGTCCTGCCGCACTCGATGATGGACGAGGCCTCCCGTATCCGTCGCCACTACAGGGACCCGCTCTTCCCTGTCGACACCAGCTCCGCGATCGCCCAGGCCGTGCTGGGAGGCGCCGTGCCGGGCGCGGTGCACCTGCGCGAGCCGGTCCTGAACTCCGCCATCATCCCGGTCGCCGTCGGCCACGGCATGATCGTTCGGTTCCTCGACAACGGCAAGATCCTCAAAGAGCCCTGGGATGCCAGCAGGCACCTGTACAAGGCCGTCACCGGCGAAATCGCCTTCGGCGACTTCGTCGTCGCCCGCAACCGCTGGGACGCCCACCGCATCAGCCGCATCCTCAAGAACGAAGCCGACGACATCGACCCCCTCGACCCACTCGCGCCCTACGACGACTTCGAGTTCGACTTCGGCGACGAGGAAGACATCTAGACCCGCCCAACACCCCCGTAACCCATCCCTGCGGCCGGCGCGAGCCGGCCGCCCCTTCAAGGAAACAATGGTGACCAACGACAATCCCCTCAGCCTTGTCGCCCGCGACGCCGTGAACGGCAACGCGCCCCAGAGCAACAACTGGTTCAAGGTCATCCCGCCTAGGGACGTACGCGACCGCTGGCTCGCCAAGCTGAAGAACACACGCCGCCCGGCCGGCAGCCTCGCTCTCCCGGCGATCGCCACAACATCCAGCCTGTACTTCAGCCACCACCTGCCCCATAGCGACACCGCCATGGCCCTCGGCCTGACCACCCTCGTGGTCGGCTACGACGCCGTGATCGCGATCTGCCGTACATGGATCAAGGTCGCTAGCAACGCACCCACCGCCCAGCGCGCCAACACCAACCCCGCACGCCGCGCAGCCTGAAGTCTGCGAGAGGCCGACCGCACCTCGAACTGCGGTTCCGGCACGGGTGCTCCAACCACTGAGTGGAGCACCCCTTTTTCTTGTTCAGGGGGCGAGAGTGACCTCGATGGAGCTGTTTCGTGTACGCGCTGAGGACGGCGGTGAGCGGGCTCGTCCGGGCAGCGGCGGCTGGCGACCTGCAGCCGGCGGCGGCCGCGATGTCGCTGCCGCTGGTCGCCCAGGACCGCAAGGGGAACATCGTTGGGGCGCTGCTGGGCGTCCTCGCGGTCCGCGAAGACGCCCGCGGGCGGGGGATCGGGGCCGACCTGCTGAAGCGGTACGTGCACGTGTACTGGGCCCGGTAGTCCCAGCTCGGACACCAGGGGGCAAGTAACCCGCCGGTAGGTTCTGCAGGTTCATCGATGCCGGCGTGCGGCGGGGTCGCGTTCGGCGACGTGTCTGGCGACCGCGTCGACGCCGGGGCGGGCGTATCGCTCCAGGGAGCGGACGGAGGCGTGACGGGAGCGGGCCAGCAGCATCGGGGTGGAGGTGCCGCCCTCGGCGTCGTGGGTGAGTGCACTGTGGCGGAGCCGGTGCAGGGTCCAGCCGTCCAGGTCCTCGATGTTCTCGGGTGAGGCGAGGGGGTTGGCCAGCAACCGGGTGTTCTCCTCGAAGATCTCCTCTGCCCGACGGTAGGAGAGCCGGGCCCGGCCGGTCTCCGGGCACACGTCCAGGGTCGCCGTTCCGGTGGGGGCCTTGCGGCCGGTGAGGAACAGCGGGCCGCGGCTGCGGCTGGCGATCAGGCGGGGTAGCAGCTGGGCGGCGCCGGACTGCCAGTGGATCCACTCGGTCGCCCCGCCCTAGGCCAGGGTCCGGCCGCGCTTGTCGCCCGGGTGCAGATCCTCGACGTTCAGGCACAAGATCTCCTCTGCCCGGGCCGCCGATTCGTAGAGCATCTTCCAGAGCGTCTTCTCCCGCAGCGCGGCGTCCAGGCGCCAAAGGGCGGCGATCTGGTTCTCCGCGAGAGCCTTCGTGCGGTCCGGTGGCGCCGGGCGCCGCTCGATGCCGATCGTCGGGTCGCAGGCGATCCAGCCCTGCCGCTGCCACCAGCCGATCGCCTTGCGCCCGATCGACAGCTCGCGGTTGACGGTGTCGGCGTCCATCTCGTCCGCCCGGGCCGCCGCCAGCTCGGCCAGCACCTCCGGCAGCACCGGGTCGTCAATCGCGGCGATGGGGTATATAGGCGGCTTCGCGCCGCGTCGGGCGGGCCCGGTCGGCGTGCGCTCACCGGCGAACATCCACCCCCACGTCGTCAGCGAGGTCCGGTAGATCGCGCGGAGGACTTCGCGATGCCCGCGCCGGTGAGGTACCGCTCGACCGCGGTCGTATAAGTCGCCGGAGGGGTGGAAAGGGGCACCACGCGGGCACGCGGAACTCGCAACGCGCCCCCAACCCCGTTATCGGTCACTGGTTCGATCGTCACGCCCGCCCCGCCCTCCAGGCGCTGCCGCAGTAAATGCGTACACCTCACCTGCGCGGCCGGAATGCCCCGCCGCAGGTCGCGATGATCACCCTAGAGGGCCCACCGCAGTAAATCCGGTATTTACTGCGGCCACCCTGACGAGCCGCCAGGCGACAGAAGTCCGATGAGCCGACCCTGAAACGGAGCCATCGCTGCCGCTAAACCGCTGCACCGCTGACCCTCGCAATGAGCGCAGCCCCGAGCGTCACTCAGCGCTACACGCCACCTGGCCGTAGCTGTACGAGAGCAGGGCCGTGTCCTTCCAGCCCTTTTGATGCGCGGATGCAAAACTGGTGCCGACGTGGCGAAGCATTTAGGGACGGCGAGGCGTCATGAAGACTGAAATGCCTTCTCAGGCACCCACTCAGAGTGAACGCAAGCCGGTCGGTGCGGGTTTGGATTTCTTGTGGCTGGAGTTGACGAACCGCTGCAATCTGCAGTGCGTTCACTGTTATACGGAGTCTGGCCCGCAGACCGGCGACAGTGATCGGCTGACGGCGGACGACTACCTGTCGGTCATGACTCAAGCGTATTCCCTGGGCTGTCGTAAGATGCAGTTCATCGGCGGCGAGCCCACGCTCCACCCAGAATTTCAGCGCTTGCTTGAGGCGTCCAAGGAGATCGGGTTCGAGTTCGTCGAGGTATTCACTAACCTCACCCATCTCGACGAGAAGACAGTGCAGTTCGCCCGCAGTGCTAACATTTACTTCGCCACGTCGGTGTATTCCGACAGGCCCGAGGTGCATGCGGCTGTAACCAGGAACAGGACGAGCCACGCTCGAACCATTGGTAATCTCAAACGCCTCGTTGATAATGAGATCGATACCCGTGCCGCGGTGATCCAAATTGATCAGACGCCGTCGGACATCGAAAGCACGAAACGTTTCCTTGCTGACCTCGGCGTGCGGCACGTCCGATCGTCCTCCGTGCGTGCCTTCGGGCGCGGCGAGGACCTCAGGTCGCAGCCACCGCAGATGTCGGAGTTGTGTGGCCACTGCTGGTCCGGGCGGCTTTGCGTCGCCCCTGACGGTGAGACGTATCCGTGTGTGATGGCGCGACAGTGGCCCGTCGGGAACGTGCTCGACACCACGCTGGCCGACATCGTGCGCGGTGTTGCGCTGCGGGAGATCCGCACGACGATCCATGAAACGGTGTGGCTGCCCAAGCTCGCGGCGGGACGGACCACGGAGGGCCACGCTGCCGAGGGCGAGCCGGACAAGGGCGGCGAGACCCAGTCTCCGGACGAGGACGAGGACCTTCCCGCGTGCCCGCAAAGCTCGTGTCCGCAGAGCTGCACGCCCAACTGCGACCCGAGCGTCGAACGCGAGGAGGACGAGGACC